>JAZNLU010000030.1:0-33005 GCA_045579245.1 Akkermansia sp. | reverse complement strand
AGAGCACCCCAATCTTCTTGGGTGCTTTTCATCATCGTTAAGTGTTGTTTGTAGTTAAGTTTTCACAGGCATTATGCCACCTACAACACCGAAAAGCACCTCTTTTTTGTTTCATCGCGGCATACGGGGGAAGGTCTCATTGCCGTCCTTCCCCCGCACCCCCATCCTGCTAAGGCAGTTTGGGCACCTATGGTGACTGTTTGGGGCGCTTTCCGGTGTCGCATTTGATTTTTCAACTCGCAATCCCCACGTCATTTGACGGATTTTGCTTGACAGTCCGCACAGAAAAAGGCAAAATCACTAGGCATTCGTGTGATATTAACACGGGATGGAGAGATGGCTGAGTTGGTCTAAGGCACTCGACTCGAAATCGAGCGTGGCAGAGATGTCACCGTGGGTTCGAATCCCACTCTCTCCGCTGAAACACTCTCCCCTTAATCCGGGGAGAGTGTTTGTTTTCAATGAGTGAAAAGACAAACAGCTTACGTGACATTTTTCTTTTCGTCATTGCGGATTTTCAGCTTGTAGCGGGGGTGTGAACATGCTAGACTGAGGGTAACCTATGGGATTTCATCAGATGAAGCACTGGCTGATACTCACACTGACTCTGGCAGTGTGCCTGTGCGGGCGTGTTGCCGCACAGGATGTATACAACACAGAATCCATTGACGGTGTGGAGTATGTGCGACTTTCGGAAGTTTGTAGAAAATATCAATTGCGCCCTGTGGCAGCCAAGGGGAATATGGTGACCTACCAAGGAGAACACCGTGTTTCCCTGCGCAACAACCATCAGGATTTTTATGTGAATAATTACCGCTACGTGCTTTCATACCCGATTCGCAGCTACGCCGGGCGGCTCATGATATCGAGCACAGATGTATGCAAGTTGGTCGACCCGGTCTTGCGCCCGAAGTTTTCGCAGAATGCAGGAACTCTGCGTACAGTAGTCATTGATCCGGGACACGGAGGGCACGATGCCGGGGCAGTCAGTCCCTATGCACGGGAAAAAGACTGTAATCTGGCAGTGGCGCTAAAGTTGCGAAAGCTGCTGCGAGAGCAAGGGTACCGGGTGGTGATGACCCGCGATACGGATGTGTTCCTCACCCTCCGCCAACGTGTGGACATTGCGAACCGCTGCCCGGATTCTATCTTCGTGAGCATTCATCATAACTCAGGACGACGCGCGGCAGAAGGCATAGAAACATTCACTCTGGCTCCGCACGGAACCACCTCTCCCTTTGCCCGCACCCGCCGCATGGCAGATTTGGCAGGTAATGATCAGGACAGCGAAAATATCGCCCTAGCGACAGCTGTTCACAGCCGCGCCATTAAAAGCACCAATGCCACCGACCGCGGCATCCAGCGCGCACGCTTCTCCGTGCTCTGCACCATCGAACGCCCCGCCATCCTCTTTGAAGGCGGTTTTGTTTCCAATCCGGAAGAGGGACGGCTGATAACCAGTTCCAAATATCAAGACAAACTGGCACGGAGCATTTGTGAGGGTATCATGGGATACAGCAGCGTTGTCTGCCGGAAACGCCCGGAAGGCAAAAGCCGCATAGCCGCCAATCCCGGCAATAAAGGACGGGTGCGCACCAGCGTATCCGGCTCCCGCATGGGTAAAACAACTATCGGTGCCCGCAATCAGAAAGGGAATAAACGCGGATGAAGCTGCTCCGTCTGCTTTTAGTTTTGGCAGTTCTGCCACTAATTGGCTCAGCTGTCACCACAGATGGTGCCATGTGGAGCACTACAGAGGGAGAAAACAACTCATACATCCTGCTGGAGGATATCCGCAGCTTTTACAAGTTCATGCCCATTGCTCAGCCGCGCGGCAGCGGTACCCGCGCCGTGGGTAACGGGGCAGTCACCCTCATCTTCGGTCCGGGGCCTTGTGAGCTGAGCATCCACGGTCTGCGCTGCACACTCAGCCACCCCACCCGCTTCAATGATAAGGGGGATTTGCTCGTTTCCCGTACGGACTTACAGAAACTCATCGACCCCGTGCTGCGCCCCACCTATATCCGCAACCGGCGAGTACTCAAAACCGTTATCATCGACCCCGGACACGGCGGGCACGATGCCGGTACTGTCACTGACCACATCAGGGAATCAAATGTAGTACTGATGGTGGCAGGCAAGCTAGTTGCAGAGCTGAAAAAACGAGGTCTGAATGCCCTGCTCACCCGGGAAGATAACCGACATCTTTCCGACCAGACACGAGTGGATTTGGCAAGCCAAGCAGAAAATGCTGTCTTCATCAGCCTCCATCTCAACAGCGGACGCAGTGATATACGCGGCGCGGAAACTTATACTGCGGCTCCGGCTGCTCCCGGGGAACAAGGGTGCCCTGCAAACGAGCATGATGCCGCCAACGCTGCTCTGGCTGTCGCACTGCAGGCGGCTCTTGTGCACAAAGCTGAAGCGAAAGACGGGGGATGCCGCCGGGCCCGATACAGCCTGTTGAACTCACTGAACTGCCCGGCGGCTCTGGTAGAGTTGGGATATGCCACGCACCCGGAAGAAGCTGAGCAGCTCAATAGTGATGAATACCAAAACCTCCTAGTCTTGGCATTAGCTGACGGTATTACTTCCTTTGCCGGGGTCATGAATCCTGAGACTCAACTCAAGGCGCTTCCCCCGCCTCCTCCGCCTCCTGCAGAGCCTACCAAAGTAGAGCCGTCCAAAAAGAAAGCTAATCCGGTGAAAAAAACCACCCCGCGCCGCCGCCCCGCCTCCCGCAGAAAGCCCGCGCAGCGCCGCAGACGATCATAAAAATGTAGAAACCCCGCCGCGGTCAAGAGACAGGGCGGGGTTATGAGCAAAAATGCACTGAACAATCAATCCACGTTTTCAAAGAGTTCGGAATCAGCGAAAAAGCGCTTGATTTCCACCTCTGCGCTTTCCGGGGAATCGGAGGCGTGGCAGATATTGAGCATGCTGTTAGTACCGAAATCACCGCGTATGGTGCCCTTGTCGGCCTTCATAGAATTGGTCGGGCCAAGAATAGTACGCACGCGGCTGATAACACCGGGGCCGGAAAGAACCAGCGCCACCACCGGGCTGCTCTGCATAAAGGCGTTCAACGTGGGGAACAGGGGCTTGTCATCAATCACCAAATCAATGATGTGGGCATAGTGCTCACGAAGCAGAGCATCATTGAGCTGCATCATCTTCATACCGCGCAGGCGGAAACCTTCTGCCAGCAGACGCTGCAGAATAACACCGGAAAGGTTTTTACGCACGCAATCCGGCTTGAACAGAATCAGAGTCTTTTCGTCACGATTATACATGTTACTATAAATTGAGTTGCCACATACATACGCCTGCATCACCTGAATGTCAAGAAGATTATGTATATATTTCCCAGTGATTTTGCTGCCGGTCGGATAGGTAAGTCCTACCATGTGTCTGCAGCTCTCAGCGCATACATGTTCAGCAACATGTAATGGCATTCCACAATGAGGAATTTCGGATGAAAAACTACACGCCAGACCTTATTTACCCAAACAGAAGGTAGAAAACACGCGATCCAGAATATCCTCCGTCTCAATGCGCCCGGTGATGGCACCCACGCCCTCCAAAGCCTCACGCAAATCCACCGATACAAACTCCGGCGAATCTCCCGCCAAGATGGCGGCACGAGCCCGCAAAAGGGCATTGAGTGCCGCTTGCAGCGCGTGGCGGTGGCGAAGATTGATGGCAGCCGTTGAATCCGTTTCAACCCGCTGATGCAGGAACAATGTTTCAATGGCTTTTTCCAGATTCTCCCGTCCCTGTCCCGTGCGGCAGGAAAGACGTATTGCCGAATCCCCTGCCCAATCAGTATGCTCCGTTAAATCTGCTTTATTGAGGATATAAAGTCGGCGGGCACCGTTTTCTTCCAGCGGAAGTTCAGCACGCGGGGCGGATGCATCCGCCACCACCAGCAGTAAATCCGCTTCAGCGCCGGCACGGAGGCTGCGCTCCATACCGGCGCATTCCAACGCATCCTCGCTGTGGTGCAACCCTGCCGTATCTATCAGTCTCAGGCAAAGACCACCCACCGTTACACTCTCTTCAATGGTGTCACGGGTTGTTCCGGCTGTATTGCTGACGATGGCTCTTTCATACCCCAACAGCATATTCAGCAGACTGGATTTGCCTACATTCGGAGCCCCGATGATGGCGGTACATATCCCCTCACGCAGGATTCTTCCTTCATCTGCTGTCTCCAGCAGGCGGCGCAGGCCCTCCGCTGCCTCATCCAGTCCGTCTGTCAGCTGTTGCACCGTATCCGGGCTGATATCTTCCTCCGGAAAATCGATGTATGCCTCCACATGCGCAGTCACAGAAATAAGTTTCTCAGCTATTCTCTCCACCCTCTGGCGGATTGCCCCCTGCAGCTGACTCTGTGCCGCCCTTAGTGCCAAGTCACTCCCGGCTGAGATGATATCCATAATCGCCTCCGCCTGAGTTAAATCCATGCGACCATTCTCAAAAGCCCGGCGGGAAAACTCCCCCGGCTCCGCCGGTCGCGCGCCGCAGGCCAGTACCCGCTCCAGTACACGGCGGCTCACCAGCATGCCTCCGTGGCAGCTCAGCTCCACTACATCCTCTCCGGTAAAACTGGCCGGAGCGGCAAAGTAGGTTGCCACCGCCTCATCCAGCACCTGCCCGGAAGCATCTCTCACCCGTACTAATGCCGCGCGGCGGGCTTCCGGCACGCGAGGACTACCCGTGCAGCGTTGCAGCACCGTGACCGCATCCGGTCCGCTGATTCGAAGCACAGCCAGTGCTCCTGTCCCGGGCGGGGTCGCCATGGCGGCTATTGTGTCGGCATTCCACATGGCTGCATCCTCTCACACTTGCCTGCTTTTTGCAATATTTTTTGCTCTGAAGGACACTAAATTACCTCGCCTCTCTCTTTTACTGCGACGGCCGGAATGTTTCCCACGCTCCCTTCTCAGAGTTGCAATGGTGAAAATTTTTATATTTTTCTTATATTTCTTTAAAATTAAGCTTGCTTTATTATTACAAAATGGTTATATAAGATATCAGCTGGAAGTCCCGTACAGTGGGTATTTCAGCAGAAAAACAACCAAGAAAGACAAGCAAAATGAAGTATATCACCGTTCTTGCACTTACAGGCGCCGCATTCGTTTCCTGCCAGCAACAGCAGCAGCAGACCCCCGCTGCCGTAGATACCCCGGTGGAACCCATCGTGGTAACTACCGTGAAGAAGTAAGGTCTTACTGACAGTTTACCCCCGTGCCCGGTCTTCACCGGGCACGATTTATTTCTTTTAGAAAAAAACGTCAATTTTTATCTTGTCAAACAAACAGGATATGTTATAGTGATTCAGTTCCTTTCCCGTGATATTGCGGAGAGAGGAACACATTAACAACACACAAAAAAAAAACAACCATGAAATACATTACCATGCTCGCCCTTACGGCAGCTGCATTCGTTTCCTGCCAGCAGCAGCAGCAGCAGCAGACTCCTCCTCCTTCCGACCCCGTTCCTCCGCCCCCCGTGGAACCCGTTAAGAAGTAAGAATCTTCTGCAACGAACAAAACAGCGCATCCCCTGTCGGGATGCGCTGTTTTGCACCTAGCCATCTATGGAATGAGCTGGTGCTATCAAGCCTCTAACTTAGCATAATGACATCTCCATGAAAGATTGTTGCAATTCCTTACTATAGGCAACAAAATAGAAACAGATACTTCCTGTTGATTCAACAACCAACAAAACGGGTTTTGAGAGCTTCTCCGCGCTTATTGTCTTGCTGCACGTGGTAAACACTAGCTCATCATTTGTAGAGCAGCCACTTAACAGATATCTTCCTCTTCAGGCATGACATCATCACACCTGAGTTCACCTTGTCGATTTCAGGCTGAATTTACCCGGATGCGCTCTTGAAAGAATATCGGGCGTGAGCATCCATAGCTGCTGCCCTGTCAGCGGTTCATTGGGGACTTTCACCCCAGTTGCGTGTCATGCCTGACGTACTAAACACAAACGCCCCACTGCTGTAAAGCAGTGGGGCGGAAAAGTTAATGATCAGAAGTTGATTCGGTAACCCACAGTACCATTGATATTAGTATAGCCACCACCAACTTCCACTGATGCATCCGCAAAGACGGAACCACCGTCAGCGCCCATGGGAACGGTAATACCGACACCCAATTCTGCACCGATAGCGCCCATCTCAGCAGCCGTTACTGTCCCCATGGCCGAGGGGAGAATGCCCAGCGCATTATCGGACTCAGCCTCCAAATCGCCGGTGCGCAGCTTGATGAGTGCACGAGCCTCCAACATGGAGGAACGGTTGTAGAGATTGGTACCGACAATGGCCTGAGCTCGGGCACCCATACCGAAAGTAAGGGTGGTCATATCCACACCGTCAGTCTTAAGACCGGCATCACTCTTTTCCTCATCCATACCATCCATGGAGCTGTGTACCAGCATCACATTAAATATCGGCTGCAAACAAGCGGTAGCGCTCTCATTCATGGCTGCCACGTAACCCAACTCATACAGGAAGCCGAAGCTGCTCGCATCAGCATCGCCCTCAGTACTGTATGAACCGTGAGAGTGGGTAACAGTACGCTTGAGAGAAGTATCAGCCATACCGGCTGTAGCCACAAAGGTATGTGACCAACGGCGGGCAGCATAACGGGCAAAAGCTGTCACGTAGTATGTGTCCAAATCACCCTCTGCCTTATCAGCGGACTTGGCGGTAAAATCACCGTACATGGCCGTGGCAGCGAGCCCCCAGGTCAAACGAGGAGTAACATCCACATCAAAGCCCACGGTACCGCCCCAGGAACTCAGCTCATAACCGGCCGCCGTGCCATCCTGATCAAGTTTGCGGAAGTCACCTTCCGCGTTAATCCAGGCGTTAAAATAGGGCATATTTTCGTTCACCTGACTCTGATCCACCCCCATGGTGGTAGTGCGGTTACGAATAGCCATCAACTGGCGTTCCACATCTCCCGCCACGGCAGCTCCCATGGCAGCAATGGATGCACCGCTTACGGCAGCCCCGAGTTCATCTGCTGCGGCATTATCACCCGCGGCGGCAACAGCATCCAGTGCATCAAGCACATCAGCCATGTCCTTGTATTCATCACGGAATCCCTGCGGGTTAATCTTCACCAATGCCTTATCAGCCATATCGATACCGACCTGAGCATTCTCACTTACTGTCAAGCGGGACGCGTAGAAATCCGTCACGCGGTCCACACGTATGACACCGTCATCATCAAGACGGAGGTTGGCGTAATACTTGCTGAAGACTTTCAAAAGCTCGGGAGAAGCCGTCATCGTCATCGTATTGCCGGAGAACTCACCCGCCGTCACCAGTACTGCCAGTGTTAAATCCTTGTCTACATCGGACTGCACCTGAAGCACGCCATCCTTTACCGTACTGTCGAGCATATTGACGGTGATAGAGCAATTCGTCACATCTACCACACCGTCAATCACCACGGGTGCATACTCTGTACCGAGTGTGCGAGCCGTCTCAGCAGCACCCAGAGAGAGGCTGATATTGGTTTCGTTGATGTAATTTCCGTTTGGTTCAGTGACAGTAAGCGTGCTATGCTCTATGCCATTTTCAGTTGCCAGAGTGTTGAGCAGATTCAGAGTTGTCTCACCGGCGGCAACACGCGAAATCGGTGTTCCCCCCACACGCAGGTGCATCAGAGAACCAGGGGCACCGGCTGAATCCAGAATCACGCCGCTGCCGGCGAAGGCAGTAAGCCCCAGTCCACTGCGTCCACCCGTGCGCAGTTTCATCTTGCTGCCACCCGCCGCGGTAATGTAAGCCTCATCATAAGAACCCTCGTAGGTGCCTCCTTCGGTGATGTGGAAGTTGCCTCTGATTTCAGACTCAGCCGAACCGGTCAGCGTAGCAGTTGAAAGCGTGTTGTCTGCCAACACACTGATGCGGGAGAAATCATCCAGCTCTGTAGTTCCCAGCACTTCAATACTGCTGTTCACATACACTCGAGCCCGATTACGCAGGTAAAGGTTTGCCAAGGAAGAAGCCTCCATATCCTTATCGCTGTCCAAGAATCCCTGATCACCCATGGGCAGTCCCATATTCGCCGTGACTGCCTCCACCGTAAGTGTCACATAGTCTTCAGTATTGACAGTTCGTCCGGGAGTCTTCAGCAGGGTCACCACGTCGCGGGAAGCTCCGTTACCCTTGATAATGAGGTTACCTCCGCCGATAAGATTACGCACAATCAATCCCATCTCCGGTATACTGGCATTATTCTTCACAGAATCACCAACTTCCGAAGTAGACAAATCGAAAATGCATTCATCAGACACAATGACATTCTGTACGAAGTCCAGAGACTTGTAGAAGGCATCCCCACCGGAGGTAATTTCAAATCCGTTGTTGGTGACTTTATTTCCCCCGGAAGTATCCCATGTCATTTCCAACTCATTGCCATCAGCATCCGTCAGCTTGGAAACGCTCAGAGACAGCAGCCCATCGCTCACTTTCATGTCTGCAAACATACCCGAGCGGCGGATATCCTGCATCTGCATGAAATTGATGTTCATGAACTGTGTACCATCAGCCACACCATCAAGAATCAGGTAATCGGCCTCCTCATAATGCCCAAGTGAATCCTTTCTGAAAGCATCTACTGCAGACTGGCTTACATCAATACCGATGACATCTCCGCTGAACGGGGAGAAAGAATCCGCATACAGTATAGCGTCCTTCTCATTGAGTAGTATGCCTTCTGCCATGACGACGGTATCAACCGCAACAGAACCCAACGTGCAGCCTTCTTTCTGTAACTCAATCTGTCCGGCTCTCACATCCGTCTGGGTGGTAATCTTATCGGCAAGCGTCAGTTTCTTTTCCACATCCAGCATACCGCCACCACTCAGACTCATCAGGGTCACATCATTGGTTATCTCAACCAAACCGCCGTCATTCACCGTCAGCTTGTTTGAGTTAAGTGTAGTAATACGACCATTAGTGAGTGTTACGGAATCAGCCATCATCACATCAGTTGTCACAGAGACAAAGTCCGCATCACCGATGATGTTGACATTATTCGCGACTAAGGTACCGCCGGTAGTCACATCAGAATTCACCATCAGGTCACCGACAATAGTTGTGCTTCCGTTGCCGATATTGGCAAACGCACTCAGTGCGGTTGAGCTGTTAACTTTGACATCCCCACCGGTAACGGTCAGAGTATTTGCGTCCAACTTGCCGATTTCCGCACGTTTGACGCTCAGATTCATGGCTTCCAGCGTACCGGTCACATAGAGTTCATCAAATGAAGAATCAGTACCTTTCAGATTGGCATTTGCTGCACTGACCACACCTATTGTGTTCACATCATTCTGGGCTGTAAGTGTGCCGCCAACTTCCAATTTTCCATTGGTGGTAAACGTATCGACCGTTACATCATTAGTCACGGTCACCTTGCCTGCGGTCAGGCTCGTCAGACTGTCAGCCTGCAGGCTGCCCATGCTGCCGTTGTCCACCTCCAGATTCCCGGCCGTTACGGCACCGCTCACCGTCAGCTTCGTGAAGGAAGCATCGGCCAGTTCAGCACTACCCGCTTCCACCATACCGCCGATAGTAATGGCAGAGGCCGTTACCGTCAGCTTCTTATCACCCAGCTTCAGCGTTCCGGTGTTCACCAGAGCGGCCAGCTCTGTATCCGCAGCGATGCTCAGAACGCCGTTGTTCTTCAGGCTGCCGGTGCCGGCAAGTGCGCCGATGGAACCACCGCCGTCACCCACTTCCAGCGTTCCGGTGCTGGTGATGGTGATACCCTCTGCAGCAATGGAGCCTACCTTGAGCACGCCGGAGTTGGTCACCGTCGCACCAGCAACGGAGAATGCACCATCAACCGTGGTCATGCCCTGGTTATCAAATGTTACTGCACCCAGCAGGTCCATCTTGCCCGCCACGTCCAGCTCGGTCTTCACCGTGAGCTTGCCTGCGTGGGTCACGCCTTCGTTGCGCAGGGTGGCAACGAGGGCATTGCCCAGCACGTCCACCTTTTCGTTGTTGATGACAAGGCTGCCGGAATTAATGACCATGTGAGCGTCTTCACCGTCCGCACCACCGTCTACCGTGACCTTGCCGCCCTGCAGCGTGTATTCAGTCGTTCCGTTGAACGTATCGGGAATGACGGATACAATCAGCATATCCGCACGCGCACCATCCGTGCCCACGTTCACCGTGGCAGAGCCGTTGCCGGAGAAGTAGCCGACCGCGCCGCTGTACGGGTCCAGCTCGGGCTCACCGTCATAACCGTCATCTGCCCACTTCACCTGGTCCGCTGTATCAGTCGCAAGCCATTCATCCGTTTCCGAACCAATCCAGCCGAGGGCCGTTCTTTCGGCCGACAGTATCACCTGAGTGATGCCGGTGGTATCATCCGACACAAGAGAGTAAGTGTAACGATAGTTGGCATTGTCTGCCACCACAATACTCTGGTTAACTCTTTCCCCATTGTTTACAGCCAGCGTGAGTCCCGGGTTGCAATTCTCAATTTCTGCCAGCACGATGGAGTCATGGTCACGCAGCGTCAACAACAGTGTGGTGTCCGCCAGTGCATTAACGTTAATGGTACTGTTAGTCGCATTCAGCGTACCAATTGTCAACAACGGGTTTGTGCTGTCCCAATCATTCAGAGTATCAATGCCGAGTGCATTCAAATCCATGGTCAGAGCACCGTTGACACCCACGTTCACCGTGTCGAAATCAGCATACCCTACCAGAATGAGCTCAGCGTTGACATCAGCCTCCGTAATCGTGCAGAGGTCATCCGTTACTTCCGTGGTCGTGTCGAAGAGGGAGTGAAGCGTGGTCTTGCCATCCACTGTCAGCTTGCCGGTCAGCTCCACATTCCCCGTAATATCAGCCGTAGTTCCGGCTGCCACGGTCAGGGTGGAAGCGTTGATATCACCGTTCATCACCAGAACCTCTGCGGCAGAGTTGTCCAGTATCACGTCCAGCACACGGCTGGCATCAGAATGGTGATTCAGCGAGACGTTAATTTCATCATCACCGATGAACTTCACCGTGGTATCCCCCGTGCCGCTGACCACTAAGGAACCGGTCCAGTCGGTCACCTCGTTGGTAAAGATGAACGAACGATCCTGACTACCGCTGTACACAAGATCGCCGCTACCAGAAACCACTCTGTTGAAACGGGTCACTTCATTGTCCTCCCCGCTGGTGATATTCATGCCGGGTCGCGCGGTAACATCCGACTCACCGACCCAATTCACCAGACCTACATTCACATTTATTTCCTCACCGCTAGCCAGAGTTCCGGTTACACCGGTCAACTCTACTGTGGAATTAATATTGCCGATAAGATTCAGATTCGCCTTATCCAGCTCACCGCTCATGACGATGGTGCCATGCCAGTTCGCCTCATCGGTCAGCCCGGTTACCTTTGTGTTCATGCTGCCGGAGGGCTGGACATAACGCCCTTCTCCCGTCAGCTTGATTGTCGTATTCGGGTCAATATCAAAATTCAACTGGTCATAATCCAGCTCCACACCCTCTTCAAGTCTCAGCGTTGTGGAGCTGTCCTGCTGAATGGTTATCAACAGTCCATCAGCCAGATTCGTTTCCAGCGTCAACTGAGTTGCAGCAGTATCGCGTCCATTCAGTCTCAAGTTAGTGGCCGGCTCAAACTTGTCATCCTCACTATTGTACTTCACTTCCTCGATATTGACCCAATAGGTATTCGGGTCAAACTGCCAACGGTGATGCACATGATATATTTCACCATAAAATTCCTGACTACCCAAGGTAACGTTTTCAGTATTTCCGTTCACTTTGCCTACGGCATTGGGGCCGAACGTGAGATTATCATCGTTTGTCGCCACGCCATAGTGATTGTAGTCCGCGCGATAACCGTTTTTCCCTTTTTCGGCATCTTCCACAGGAGTGAGCACGCGTTCATAATAAACGATTTCCGGAAGGCGTGTTATATTCACCTTAGAGTTGGCGGGATTCTGCTCATCAATAAGGTGTACGATATTGACATCACCGCTAAGGGTCAGTTTACCGTTATCATTATTGATTCTCTTGGTAAGATGCGAATTTGTTACAGTCAGAGCGGCTTCCTGATTTTCATCAGAACCAACATACACATCGCCGAACGTCTGCTGCAAATACAGCGTGCGGATATTAGCCTCAACCTCCCCGTCATTCAGGATATTCAGACGTGAGATAGAATCCCCCGACCCGACATTAACCGCGCCATTACCACTGATAGATCCCATCAGGTTGACATTACCTGCCACAACATTGAGAGTGTTCTTAGTGTGCCCGAGCGTGGTCGCCCCGGTCACGTTGAATGTGTTAATTCTGAAATTATATTTACCTTCATTACTTGTTTGCAAAGCGGCTGCATTAATTTCACCGGAACCGTAAATATCATCCGTTGAGGCATCCTTTAAATAAAACACGCCTTCTGTATGAAGTTTTCCAAGCACGTGGATATTCGTGCCATAGTCACTTTGGAAAGAATAACCGGCATCATTTGCACCAAGATATACCTCCGTCTTATCACCCACACTGAACAGACGCCCGCGATTATTATCATTCTTCACATGACCGGGGTTACTGTTCGTCGTCACAAAATTAATGTGATACTCGGCATCAATACCATTCAACTGCACCTGTGCATTGCCCCCCTTAATATAAAGGTTCTGCATGCTGCCGCCACCGTTGAACACAGTAGTAGCCGTGCCACCCTCGAGGCTCACATCGCCGATATCATTCACCGCCCCATTCAGAGTCAAAGTACCATTCTGCTGAACAGTCACATTACCAATACCTTCTACGGTTCCATTCACGGTCATGGAACCGTTGCCTTTCTTAATCAGATTACCGGCGGCATCGGCAGACTTGGAAATCGTCTGCTCAAGAGTCAATGAGGAACGATCACCGACAGTAATGTTGCTGTTCGTCTGTGCAAGCCTCAAACCGGCAGTTATTTCCGCAGTTTTACCGACACCGACGTTGATTGTGGAATTACCGCCATACATATCCCAGCGGCTGATACCTTCCTGATTGACATCATCGAGCAGGGAACCATCCAGATTCAGTGTACCGGCAAATTTCTCATAACCGGAACCCACACTGTTCGACAGCAAAAGGGTAGCACCCGATTCGATGGTGATACTGCTCATGGAATGCTCCCCACCATAACCGGTCTGATTTTCCGCTTTGAACCACATCGTGGAACCATCCTTGACCGTCACCTCACCGCGAACAGCACCACGGCGGCCGCCTTCGGTGAATAAGATAAAGTTAGCACCTTCCTGTACAACAATTCCGTTGGTCACTTCAAGTGAACCGCCTTCCAATACGACATTCGTATCATCATGCTCACAGCCGCAGATAAACAGCTCTCGTACCGTAACCGTCTCACCCACATCACCGACGCGCACAATCGCATTGGAATCAAACAATATACAGGAATTTTCATTACTGGCAACCGGATACTCCTGATCATTGGCCGGATCCTTTTTCCACATCGCAGTCTCATCATTCCAGGTAAACACCTTGGCCTCTTCATCGGCCAGGATACCATCAACCTGCAGGGTAGGCACCACATCCGGGCGAATACGACGCACCAGAATCAAGCCTCTGTCCGTTGTTCTCACAGAGAGATTACAAGGCAGAGCCTGCCCATTTACCCGGAAATTATCACCGTTCAGAGCAGTCCATCCATTGATAGTACCGCCATTAGAGAAGATTCGGTATTCCACATCAGACTGCAAGGACTGATTCCCGGTATCAGCAATCTTACCTTCTCCCAGTTCAATCTTTACATTACTTCCGAACGTAATGGTTCCCTCTGTTCTCAGCAAAGCGTTTTGATCATTCTGAACCAGTCTCTGCAACAGCGGAGCAGAAATATCCAAGGCACCGTTATTGAATGTGATATCTCCTATGGTGTGGCCTCTCTCATTTACGGCAAAGTTTACACCTGAACCGAACGTACCATTGCGAAGGGTACTCTGCCCGCGGAGTGTTACATCGGCATCATTCACCCCTTTACCACCAAGATTCAGGGTGCCGTTGTTAACCGTATAGCGGCCATCTCCCGTTACCGTACTGGCACCACTCAGCTGCACCGTACCACCGTTCTGCGTGATAGAACCATTGAGAGCGACATTATATTTTCCTGAGTTCAGAGTAAAAGTCTTTCCGGAAGCAACCGTCCAGGTCTGCTCGCCATTCAGCGTTATTTGACCTTTGGTTCCTGCTGTGGAAGTATTCCACGTAAAGCTTTCATTGAAAGTATATGCCCCGGCTCCAAGAGTTATCTGTCGTTCATTTCCGCTTGCATTAACCACGTAACCCGTTGCTCCTGAATTGACTATTATACCGGCTATATTCGTATTGGAGAAGGTATACTTGATCCGGGTATTATAGGTCACAGCATCCGGATTAGCCACGAATACGAGTGTATTCGTTCCGGCACCAATCATGCCTTGTATCTGGTTTGTCCAGTTAGTCAACTCGTTTCCGTTATCGTCTGTCCAAGGACCGTGTGCCAAATCAACCTCTCTTTCTTCCGTATTTGTCCAGGTATAATTGGCACCCTGCGCCTGAGGAGCCACCAGCGCGGCAACCGTCACAGCAAAAGCGCCGCCGGCAATGGCACCGGTAGCAAGAGTGGTAGAGAAAGAAGTCACGACCGCAAAGCAGGCGAGAACAGCTGCGCGAAGGCGCGTGGGGAGATGTAATTTCATGATATTGTATAAGTTAAAACAGAAGTAAGGTGATAGCTGCGCAGGCATAGTATGCCTAACCTGTACGCTTAATCTAATTTATAGCAAAAACGCCCTCATAAAACAATAAAAAAATTTACGATTTTAGACCGCTGCACCACATATCTTTCAAGATTATGTAAGCAATAAGAACAGCAACAACATTTAGGAAGAAGCCTCCCCTTCACAAACGATGAGGCAAGGGTAAACGCTTTCGTGCGCGAAAAAGTTCCGGCGTAAGGGGACAGTGAAGTCCCCCCCCGCCCGGCCTCTTTCACCCGCGCTGCGGGCATTCGCTCCGGCAAGCGTTAAATGTATCATTCTCTCTACTCAAAATGCTAGGCACAGATACTTTGAACAAGAGAGAAGCAGAATTAAAATAACTCATAACCGGAGAAGTCCCTCAGCAGACTAAAAACAGAGGTTCGCCGAATAACGAGAGGCGGGGCGGAACACCGCAGAACAACTTCCACAATATCAAAGCGCACGGGAACGGCAAATCCGAGCATGTAGAGCCAGTTGCGCGCTCCGCGGCGCAAGAGGCGGCGTTTGCGGCGGTTGACGGCACGGGAAGGCGCACCGTGCTCAGGATGGATGGTGCTTTTTACCTCAACAAAGACGAGAGCGTCTCCCTCTCTGCATACCAAATCAATTTCCCCGGAGCGTCCGCAGCGAAAATTGCGGCGCAGGACTTTGAGTCCGTGAGCCCTCAGCCAAGAAGCCGCCACCAGCTCAGCGTAAGCACCACGATAGCGCACAGGAGGAGGAGCATCAGAATCCCAGGGGCAGTTCCATCTGTGCAACAGGTGCAAACGAGCGGCGATGATGTTCCGTAACTCCATATTGCTGTATAGCCTGCAAATGTGCTTTCGTTCCATACCCGGCATGTCGGGCAAAGCCGTATTGCGGGTAGAAGGTATCCAGCTCAGTCATGTAATGGTCACGCGTTACTTTGGCCAAAATACTGGCAGCAGCAATGCTGAGTGAGCGGGCATCACCCTTCACCAGATTGAGTGACGGAAGAGGAAATCCAGGAACGGCGAGACCGTCTATCAGGCAAAAATCCGGAGTCGGAATCAGACCGCATGCGGCTCGCTGCATAGCCAGATGGGTGGCTCGCAGGATATTGAGTTCATCTATTTCCCGGACACTGGCCTGAGCTATGCTTTTCAACACGGTATCATCTGCCATGAGTGTATCAAAAAGCTGTTCCCGGCGGCGAGCGGTCAGTTTTTTGGAATCGTTCAGCCCGGAGAGTTCAAAATCCGGCGGCAGGATGACAGCCGCTGCCACCACAGGACCGGCAAGCGGTCCGCGACCGGCCTCATCAATTCCGCAGATTCGGACGTAACCCAGCTCCCGGGCAGCGGTCTCGTGCTGCATATCCGGCATACCCTTAACAGGGAGGGGGATTTCAGTCTTTTTCAATCGAGGCATTGCTTTCATTGGATTCGGGATTCTGCCCCTTTTCGGGAGGAGTGGTAGCAGCTTTAATCTGCTCCAGCAAACGGCTTGGCAAAGGCTCACCTGCCTTTTGGAGATGCAAAGCTTCTATATCCTCCAGATATTGACTCAGAGGGGTTTCCGCTCCAGCTTCCTCACGCCGCAACAACTCCATGGCCGCCAGATAGGAATCAAATGAGCGGGTGTTGGTATGACCCAGGTGGGTGATTTCATACCAATCCAGATAATCACGCCCGCGCACAGAGGCTGCCACGTAAGCGCGTCTCAGCTCACTGAGCGGTCCCAATACTTCCTGCAATTTATCCGGGTCAGCGCCGCTGAGCAAATCTCCCAGCACACGGCTGTATTCAATGACAATGGGTCTGTAGCCCGGGAAACAGGTGGCACTGAGCGCAACCAGCCGCTCCACGCAGGGGCGCAGGTGATTCTGCCAGTCCGGCAGCTCCTGCAGACGGTACACATTGTCCAGACTGACGGAGCGGGCAATGCCGAGTTCATCATCAAAATAGACAAGAGTGAGTGCCTCCAGCAGCTGCTCCTCGCTCTTCAGCGGGGTGAGAGCCTCTGAGGCTTTGGGCAGAGCCAGGGCTGCCAACTCCAACGCCCACCACTTGTCAAGCATGTTTTCATCCACTCCCAGTTCGTGGAAATAACGCGTTATCATCTCTCGGGGGCTGCTCTCCTCCAATGCTCCCTCAGTGATAAGCGCCTTGAGCTGGATGGCTCCGCCGGGACTCTCCAGCAGGCTCATGACCAGCACACCGCAGGAAACATCATACACCCGGCGCGTGGCGGCATCCAATCGCCCCGGATGTTCCATGGAAATGATTTCCTCCGGCGGCAGCATTTCCGCTCTGTTGAAAAGATTGCGGTACAGCTCCCGGTCAATCTGCCCGTTTTTCCAGAGCACCGCCTGCTGAATGCCCGCCAGCAACCACTCCGGCAGCCTTATATTGTCCGGGTAGGCATCTGCTTCCAGATCACGCAGTGCCCTCTCATACAGCACCATAGAGATGATAGCGGCATCCAGCTTCTGCAAATCAATTCCTCCGCCGGGGTAGATGCGGATCTGAAAATTAGGCTGACCGCCGATGATGCGGACACGCATGCGAATGGGATTCAGCCGCGGCGGATCGGAATGCTGCCCAAGCAGGCGGATGGAGATGGCATGTTTCCAAGTGGTGTCAAAAGTCAGCAGATGACACACCCTCTTGAATACGTCATCCGCACGGGATGCAATGGCACCCATGCGCAGAGAATCGCCGCCGCTGACCGAGAAGAGCCGGCTCTGGGAAACAACATGCTGGTCTGCCCGCGCCGCCTGCGGGGGTACCCCGGGAACTGCTGCGTTTCGAGCGGCGGCGAGCTCTCTCAGCAAGGCTTCCTCTTCCTCAGAGACATACGGTGCGGGTTCTGCGGCGAGTTCTGCCGTTTTCTCCGGCGGTGCAGGCGGTGTGGGTGAGGGCTCAGCAGGGGCAGATTCGCCCATGTCCACAATGGTGTCATCCTCCAACTGCTGAGTTTCTGCCCACAGGTCTGTGGACATCAGCAAAAAAAGAACAAAAACCTTTGAACATAAACGAATTTTCATGAGCATCTAACAAAAAAAATCCGCGCAGGAAGCAAGCATGGGTTCCTGCGCGGAATAAGCATGTGTGATATCAGAACGGGATGTCGTCCTCCTCCTCTGCCGGCATGGGAGAGGGAGTCTGCTGTGGGCGGTTCTGTTGCTGATACGGAGGACGCTGATAGCCGTTGTTATTGTATGAGCCTCCATTACCATAGCCGCCGCCGTTGTTATAGGTGCCGCCGTTGTTGTAACCGCCGGAGCGCTGCTGCTGGTAGCCGCCGTTACCGCCGTCGCGGGAAGCACCGTCACGGCTGCCGAGCAGCTGCAGGTTTTCCGCCACGATGCGGATGCGGCTGCGGCGCTGTCCGGTCTGCTTATCTTCCCAAGTATCCTGCTGCAGACGCCCCTCAATGAAAACAGGACGTCCCTTGGCAAGGTATTGGGCGGCAATTTCCCCGGTGCGTCCCCAGCAGGTCACGTCCAGATAGGTTGCCTCCTCGCGGCGTTCTCCCTCATTGGCACCATTGGTCACACGGTTGACCGCTATTCGAAGCTCCGTCACAGGAGTACCGCGCGGCGTGGTCCGCACGTCCGGATCCGCCGTCAGATTGCCGATAAGCATTACTTTATTCAGATTTGCCATAATATGCTGATATATGTTATATTAAAAAACACTATCCGTTTCCGGAAATATCTATATGGCACTATCCTACCCCCCCTGCCCCGCCTTGACAAGAAAAAAAAGCGTTACGGTCAGACTTGAAGGGAGCTCAAATCCAGCGCTATCTGCTTTTTGAGCGATTCTATGCTGTCAAAACGCAGCTCCGGGCGAATGAAGCGGTTGAGCGCCACCTCCAATCTGCTGCCGTACAAATCTCCGCTCCAGCCAATAAAATGAGTTTCCAGCCGCACCGGCTTTTCGGATTCATCAATGGTGGGGCGCAGTCCCAGATTGGCCATGCCGCGCAGGGTAATATCACCGCAGCGCGCGGTGACGGCATACACGCCGAAGGGCGGCAGGGCAGCATGGGGCGGCAGGGTAATGTTTGCTGTGGGAAAACCTAATTGGCGCGCAAGATGCTGACCGTGCTCCACCGTGCCGCAGATGCAGAACGGGTGCCCCAGCATTTCTTCACATTCAGCTAGGCGGCCTGCAGCCAGGGAGGAGCGGATGCGGCTGGAGCATACTGTCTCTCCGCTCTGCTCCAGCAGGGGCTGAACACAGGCGCGGATACCGTGCCGGGCAGCATATTCCTGCACCAGCTCCGTATCGCCGGCACCGTCTCTCCCGAACCGCCAATTGCTACCCACAGAGATACCCGCCACCGGGCATGCTCCGCACAGCGTATCCAGAAACGCCACCGGGCTGAGGGCGGCAATCTCACGGGTGAACGGCAGCCGCAGCATAACCTCCACACCCAGTTGTTCCAAAAGCTGCGCTTTCTGTTCAGCATCAGGAGTCAACAGCTTAGGCTGAATTTCCGGCCACAGCAGCGCCAGTGGATGCTCCGCAAAGGTGAACACACCGCGCAGGACACCGGGCGTTTCTGCTGATTGAATCACGCGGCGATGTCCGCGATGCACTCCGTCAAAAAATCCCATTGCCCAGTGGACCGGTCGGTTCAGCGTGCAAAGTTCATCAAAGGAGCTGATGATTTTCATGTTGCGTAATAGGATAATATTTACTCAGAGCGGTCGGCAAGCACCTGTTCGACGGGGAGTAAACGCGCCAGCAACTCCTCTCTCCCGGCGGCTTTCAGCGTGGGGACATCCACCGCCTGTGAAATGTCAAAGCGCCCGGAGCGGATGCGGCGCAGAGCGGTCAGATGCGCCCCGCAGCCCAGCCGCTGCCCAATATCATGTGCATAGGTCCGCACATAGAATCCCTTGGAGCAATGAACGGTGAATTCCACCTCTGCCTTTTCCAAGTCAATGCGGCTGATTTCATAACTCAGAACCTTCACCCGGCGGGACTTGCGCTCCACCTCTTTTCCCTTGCGTGCCAGCTTGTAGCAGGGTACGCCGTTGATTTTTACCGCAGAGTACATGGGCGGTACCTGATCAAACTCTCCGCTGAAATACTCAAAGGCAGCGCGGATGACTTCTGCCGTGATTCCGTCCGTGGATTTTTCCTCCACCACCTCTCCGTCCGCATCCTGGCTGTTGGTTTCGACACCCAGCTTCATGGTGGCGGTGTACACCTTATCCTCGCCCATAAGCATGTCCTGCATTTTAGTAGCCTTGCCGATGACGACGATGAGCATGCCCGTGGCCATGGGGTCAAGCGTGCCGCAGTGTCCCACCTTTTTTGTTTGCAGGACGCGGCGGCAGAGTGCCACGGCGTTGTGAGAGGTGAATCCTGGGTCTTTGTCCACAAGCAGTACCCCGCTGGGTTGGTCGGTAGTCATGGTCTTATTTCGCATTCAATCGTTCACGGATAGCTCCCAGCACGCGGGAGCGCACGTCCTCCAGCTCGCCTTTCATGCGGATACCGGCAGCCATGGCATGTCCGCCGCCGCCGAACTGTGCGGCAATCTCCGCCACGCTGATTTGAGGATCTTTCGAGCGCAGCGACATACGAATGCGCCCGTCCTCCAAATCTTCAAAGATGATGGAGACACGCACGCCCTGCACGGTGCGGATGATATCCACCAGATCCTTGGTATCCTCCAAGCCTATACCCAGTTCAGCTTTGCGTCCTGCGGGCATGGAATAGTGGGAAAGTTGCCCGCTGCATTCCACCACCATGTGGTTGAGCACCTCTCGATTCACCATGATGGTGGAGAGGGGAATTTCTTGGTAGATGCGGCGGTTGATGTCACCCACATCCACTCCGGCTGCCAGCAGCACACCCGCCGCCTGCATCACCTCCGGAGTGGTGGAAGCGTACTGGAAAGAGCCGGTATCCGTGCTGATGGCGGCATAGAGAGCGGAAGCAATGGCAGGTGTGATGACACAACCCGCCGTCCGCAGCATCTTGTAAAGAACAAATCCGCAGGCAGCTGCGCCTCCCTCCACCAGATTTTCATGCCCGTAGCAGGAGTTGGTTCCGTGGTGGTCTATATTAATGATGCGGGGAAATCCTGAAAACAGTTTCGCCGCGCGGTCACCCAGGCGTTTCCAGTCCCCGGTATCGACACAGATGAGCAGCTCCAATTCCGCAGGCACAGTATCCGGCAGCGGCTGAATTTTCTCTGCACCCTCCAGAAAAGCATACCGCGCAGGAACCGCATCCTCATTCCACATGCACACCGCCTTGCCCATATTCTCCAATGCCAGCCCGAGTGCCAGCGTGGAGCCGATTGCATCACCATCCGGTCGGAAATGAGAAATGACACCTATATGGTGATACGAGCTTATCAGAGAAAGAATCCTGTCGTACATCATCCTGCGCGGATTATAGCATCGCCGCTCCCGGATGTCGAGCGGATTGCACCGCCGGGCAGCATAAATCAGCGCAGGTGGCTGTTGTAGCGCGGATAGCGGACGGAGGGGCCGTAACGGTTCGGACCTGGGATGGTGTCGCAGAATATCTCCCGCAGAAGCACATGCACCGCCATCCATAGCCAGACCATCGGCTCCAGATGGTCAAAGGCACACCAGACATGGGAATTCACGTGATCATCCACTGCCACCCGGATTTGCTCCGGCAGGTCGCTCCAGGAGCCACCGCGGTCGTGAAGACGGCGGGTGAGCAGAGTACAGAACGGCACGATGGCCAGCAGGTGGTAGATGCTGAGCCCTATCACCAACAGGCTGCAGAGGAAATCAGACCCCGGTTGCTGCAGGCGACACACCTCTGCCCACCACCACACCAACAGTGCCAGATTGGGAAGAAAAAAAGCGTAGAATTCCTGCGGAGTAGCCCGCCCGACGGTGCTGCGCCAGAGCTGCCAGCTGCGGCAATACCAAGTCCAGGGGTTGCGCCTCCGGGGGCAGAAACGCAGCCCGCATTCCGGGCAATACTCGGCCTCCGGCGCCAGCATCAGTTCGCAGGCCGGGCAATTACAGTTATGTTCCTCAATGGCCATGAGGATGTGATAAGGCCTCAGATGGTGCGACCTTCCTTGTCATCAAAGCCGCCGCAGAGGATGCGGATGATATCGATAACCTGCCAGATGATGAATCCACCGCAAGTCAGGAATTGGATGATACCGCTGATGACCTTTCCGGCGTAAATGCGGTGCACACCGCCAAAGCCACAGAGGATGAGCAGGGAAAGCAACAGCGTAGTAAATCGGGAACGAGGTGATTGTGACATGCTGTGTTAGACATACTCGGAAGTCAAAAGTTCAATATTATCATCTTTAAGTTTGACAATAACCACAGATACATGATATAAACCTGCACGAGTTGGTTTACTTGATTAAAGGAAGCAAAAGGAGTGGATGATATGGAAAAACAATCTCACAAAAGACTTAAGGTTCTCTTGGGATGTTATGCATGTGACCCTCACAGGGGGTCAGAGCCGGGCACGGGGTGGAATTTTGCCATCAACATTTCCCGTTATCACGACGTTCATGCCATCGTGGAAGAAGGAGAGTTCCGGGAAAGTCTGGAGAAATTTTCACAAGAGAATCCGGACATTGTTCGCAACATTACGTTTCATTTCGTACCGCGAGATCATCATGAAACACTCCGAAAAATATGGCCTCCCAGCTACTATTGGTTTTACAGAGCCTGGCACAAGAGAGCATATCAATACGCCGTTGAGCTGGACAAGAAAGAGAATTTTGACATCGTACACCAGGTCAGCATGGTAGGCTACAGAGAACCCGGCTATCTGTGGAAGTTGGGAAAGCCATTCATTTGGGGACCATTGGGTGGCTTTAAAAATATGCCATTATGTTTGTTAAAAGGGTTGGAAATTCGAGATTTTATTTATTTCTCTCTGAGAAATATCATTAATTCTTATCAAAAACGTTTCAGTATGGCAGCTAAGACAGTTTCTCGAGTTGCCCATACAATTTTGGTTTCAGATCCATTGGGAAAAAAAGTCATAAAAAGCTTATGGAATAGAAATTCCATAATAATGAAAGAAGTCGGGACCTACAAAGTTGGAGATATTCCGGATATATGTGAGCACAACCCCGGAACTCCCCTCAGAGTATATTGGGCCGGAACATTGGTTACATTAAAAGCTTTACCATTGTTACTCAATGCTTTGACTATATGTAAAGCACATGTGCAGTTAGAAGTGTTGGGGGCAGGAAATAAAGAGAATAAGTGGAAACAGTTAGTAAAAGACTTAAATCTCGAACACTGCGTTCATTTTAATGGTTTCATTCCTCATGCTGAAATATATCGGGTAATGCGAACATGTCACGTTATGTGTATTACCAGTATTCATGAAGGCGGCACTCCTAACATTACTGTTGAGGCACTTCAGGGTGGTTTACCCATAGTTGCTCTGGATCACTGTGGCTTTGCATCCGTTATTGATGACACTTGCGGCATTAAAATCCCCATACAGTCTCAGGCGGAAATATCTGTACAACTTGCTAAGGCATTAGACCGACTGGCAGAGGATGAGGATTTACGTCTCAGGCTTGCCCACGGGGCTTATGAACGCAGCAAGGATTTCACCTGGGATGCCAAGATGAAGGTGTTGAATCGGGTATATGCAGAAGCTGCTGCCGGGAATCAAGTCAATTGACGGCAGCTATCAGTCTCTCAGATTTTTTTATCAGGGCGTCTGCCGTATTTTCCAGCTCTCCCTCCTGCACGGCTGCCAGCAGAGCCTCCAGCACCTGTTTCATGGCGGGGCCGGGTTTCATTCCCAGCTGCATGAGGGTGTTGCCGTTGATGGCAAGGTCTTTCACGGTAAAGGCCGGCTCCATCTCCAGTACATCCTCCAACAGCTCTGCGGCATCACGAATGAGGGCATCACCGGAGGCGTGGTCGTAGTCTGAGTGGGCGGCGTGGTCGGCGCGCTGCACATCCAGCAGTCGGCGTACATTTTCCACCCCCAGTTTACCGACCAGACGACGCATCCCCGGTACGGTAGTGGGCATGGTCATGTCATGCACCCGCACCAGGGTGCAGACAGTGGAGAGGGTGGCGTTGTCACTCTTAAGGCGTTGCAGAATGGTTTTGGTGAGCTTTTCTCCGGCAGCGGGATGACCGTAGAAGTGCCCCCTGCCGTCCTCACCCATGGAGAAGCAAGATGGTTTCCCCACATCATGCAGCAGCAGGGTGAGCCGCAGCGTTTCATCTGCCGGGGCAGCCGCCACGGCATAGGCACTGTGCGTCCACACATCGTAGCAATGGTAAGGCGTATGCTGGTCAAAGCCAATGGAGGGAGCCAGCTCCGGGATGATGCAGCTGAACACCTCCGGGAAGGCCAACAGCATGTCCAGCACGCCGGAGCCAATGAGAATCCCCTTCAGTTCCTTGAAGATGCGTTCCGCGCTCACATTCTCCAGCAGGTGGCGATTGCGGCGTACGGAAGCCGCCGTCTCTCGCTCAATGGCAAAGCCGAAACGCGCGGCAAAACGCAGCGCCCGCATGATGCGCAGCCCGTCCTCGTTGAATCGGGCATCCGGCTCCCCCACACAGCGGATGAGTCCGGCTGCCAAATCTTCCTGCCCGCCAAAGGCATCCACCAACCCGCGAGTGGGGCTGTAGGCCATGGCGTTGATGGTGAAATCGCGTCGTGCCAGATCTTCCTCCACGCGGGAGACGAAGCTCACGGCGTCCGGGTGGCGGTTATCGCTGTAATTGCCGTCGATGCGGAACGTGGTCACCTCCACCGGCTGCTTGTCGGACATGACGGTGACGGTGCCGTGCTGCAGCCCGGTCTTGATGACATGGAAGCGCCGGAACACGCGCAAAACATCCTCCGGCAAAGCATTGGTGCAGACATCCCAATCGTTTGGCTGTCGCCCCAGCAGAGAATCGCGCACACAGCCCCCCACCACGTAGGCTTCATAGCCACGGCTCTCCAGACGCTCCACTACGGCGAGCGCATAGTCCGGCACGGTGATGGCGGGCTGCGGATTCATCACGGTCACATCTGCGGTTCGGCAGGGGCCGGCTGCGGAGCGGGAGCGGTCGGCTGCGGCGCAGGGGGCTGCGGTGCCGGTGCGGCTGCCGGCGGGACGATGCGGCGAATCGCATCAAAAAGCGGGGAAACCGCCTCGCTGCCCACCAGAATGTGCGGGAAGCGAATCTTATCCATGTTGCGGATGGTTTCCATGCGGATGATGTTCTCACCGATGGCCTCGTCCAGCGCCTTTTTACCCTTAGCCTCCAGAATCATACCCTCTGCCTCGGCCTGTTTCATGGCCAGCAGGGCGGCAGCCTCCTGTTGCTTGGCGTAGAGCTTCGCATCTGCCTCTGCCTTGGCACGCAGCAGCTCGCCCTGCGCTTCCTGGTTCATCTTGTTGGCCTTGGCTCGACCCTCGGCATCGGCAATTTCCTCAGCACGCTTGGCAATTTCCAGCATGATGGCCTGGCGCTCGTACTCCTGTGAAGCCTCCACCTTGCGAGTGATACCGGCGGTCACGGATTCCGGGGGCATGGTGGAGCCGATGGTGACGGACTCCACAATGAAGGGGGAACCCTCCAACTGCTTGCGCAGGCTTTCTTCCACCATGAGGGTGATTTCCGGGATGCGAGCCGGGGCATCCAGACCGCGGAAACGGGCAATGGCCGTGCGAACCGCCGTGCGGAACGGCTGGCGGATAAAGGACTCATACGCATCCTGAGCAATTTCATCCGGTTTGTTGGGAACATCCGCAATGGCACCGTACTGCTCCACGAACTCGCGAATCTTATTACTGTCGATGCGGTATACCAGATAGGCCTGTGCCGTCATCTTGAGCTGGTCTGCTGCGCGGATATCATCAAAATCCTCCGTCATGGTATACGGAGTCACGCAGATTTTGATGGATTTCTGGCGCCATACATAGCCCGTACCGCCCGGCCCCTTGATGATACTTTTGAACTCCTTTACCCCCACAATCGGGTTGGTGTAGACGTAGGCGGCATAACCGCCGTCCACTTTCTCATTGGAGCAGTTGGTCACCACCACCACACCGGCCGCCACCAGCGCCATCAATACGCCGGGCACGACCAACGACAGCGGTTTCTTCACCTCTAAAATCTTTTTATTCACAGGCATAAATCCACGTTAAATGAATGACGAATGAGAAATCAGTGCGGCGTCCGGAGACAGAAGCGTGCGCAACTGAAAATTCGTACTTCGTCAATCGTCATTCGTACTTCCGAATCAGCTTTCCATACCCTTGAGCGTTTCCACGGCAGCCTGAAGCGTGGCCACATCCTCGATGGAAATGACGGTGGCTTCCTTGCAGATGCGAGCCATCATGCCGGCCAGCGTCTTACCGGGCCCCATCTCAATGAAGAGGCGTTCACCCTTGTCCGTGAGGTCTTTCATGCAGGCAGCCCAGCGCACGGAACCACAGACCTGCTCGCCCAGCATGGCGCGCACATCCTCCGGCCCGGTCACAGGGCGTGCTTCATAGTTGCAGTATACGGGAACAGCGGGAGTCTGCATGGGGGTGGATTCCAACTCCGGACGCAGAGCCTCCTGAGCGCTCTTCATGAAGCGGCTGTGGTAGGCCCCCGCCACGTTGAGCTTCTTGGCAATCTTGAACCCGGCGGCTTTTGCACCCGCTACGGCCTTGTCCACACCTTCCACAGAGCCGGATACTACGGTCTGACCGGGGCAGTTGTAGTTGGCCACATCGATATCGCACTCAGCGGCAAGAGCGGCCACGGCTTCATCGCTGCCGCCAATCATGGCAGCCATCGTGCTGGGAGCGGCGTTGCAGGCATCTTCCATGAACGCGCCGCGCTTCTGCACCAGCTTGAGCCCGTCCTCCATGCTGAACGTGCCGGCAGCGGCATGTGCCGTGAATTCACCCAGAGACAGCCCGGCGGCTGCCACCGGTTCAATGTCCACCATACTGCTGAGCATCTTGTAGAGAGCCAGACCGTGCAGATACAGGGCGGGCTGGCAGTTGCAGGTGCGGGTCAGCTCCGCATCCGGCCCCTCAAACATCACCTGCGTGAGTGAATAGCCCAGCGCGGCATCCGCAGCCTCCATCATGGCGCGTGCCTCCGGGTATGTATCATACAAATCCTTACCCATGCCCACTTTCTGAGCACCTTGTCCCGGGAACAGTAAAACAGCTTTCATCTTATTTTGTTACAGCTTGGTTGACTGTCCTAATCCTAACGGACTCTCCTGCTCAAGTCAAGGGAATTCGCTCATTTACCTCTCAAAACTGGAGAGTACTCTACTTTTGCTGTATTTCGGGGGAAATTCTTATCAAATCCAAACTTTAGGGTTGCCAAAACAGGTTTTGAGGTGTAGAATGACGCGCTTTTTTGTCTCAAGAAAGCAATTTAAGCTAAATAAACCAAATCAGACAATGGACCCCAATACATTATTCTGGATCGTTCCCGTTGCCTCTCTTCTGGTTCTGGCCTGTGCGGCCAAGTTCTTCTTCGACATGAAGAAAGCAGATGAGGGTACGGATCGCATGAAGGAGATTGCCGGTTACGTTCGTGAGGGCGCAATGGCTTACCTGAAGCAGCAGTATAAGGTTGTTTCCATCTTCTTCGTCATTATCGCCGTTATCTTCGGTGTCATGGCCTACTTCGGCCTGCAGAACAAGATTGTTCCCGTGGCTTTCCTCACCGGCGGTCTCTTCTCCGGTCTTGCCGGTTTCATCGGCATGAAGACGGCTACCTATGCTTCCGGTCGTGTGGCTCAGGCCTGCCGCGATGCTCAGGACGGTCTGAATAAGGGTCTGCAGCTGGCTTTCCGTTCCGGCGCTGTGCTGGGTCTCACCGTGGTGGGCTTCGGTCTGCTGGATATTTCCGGCTGGTATCTGATTCTGGACAACTGCGACTGGATGGTGGCAGGCGAGGGCGTGAGCAAGCTCGTGACCATCACCACCATCATGCTGACTTTCGGTATGGGTGCTTCCCTGCAGGCTCTCTTCGCCCGTGTGGGTGGCGGTATCTACACCAAGGCTGCTGACGTGGGTGCTGACCTGGTGGGTAAGACAGAGTACCACTTCAATGAGGACGATCCCCGCAACCCCGCTACGATTGCTGACAACGTGGGTGACAACGTGGGTGACGTGGCCGGCATGGGTGCCGACCTGTACGAGTCCTACGCCGGTTCCATTCTGGCTACCGCTGCTCTGGGTGCCGCCGCTGCCGCCGGTGCCGGCTGGGCATACGAGCAGGGTCTGCAGCTCGTGATGGCTCCGATGATTATCGGTGCCGTGGGCGCTATCCTTTCCATTCTGGGCGTGTTCATGGTGCGCACCAAGCCGGGTGCCAACCAGACGCAGCTCATGGCTGCCCTCAACAAGGGTATCAACTTCTCCGGCGTGCTCATCGCCATTCTTTCCGCTGTGATTCTCTGGGTGCTGGGTATCAATAACTGGCTCGGTATCTGGGGCTCCATCGTTATCGGCCTCGTGGTGGGTATCGCCATCGGTAAGGTGACGGAGTACTACACCTCCTTCGAGTTCAAGCCCGTGAAGTTCATTGCCGAAAACGCCACCACCGGCCCGGCAACCGTCATCATCTCCGGTATCGGCGTGGGTATGATTTCCACCTGCTGGCCGGTTATCTTCATCGTTCTGGGTACCATCGGTGCCTACCTCTGCTCCGCCGGTGAGTTCACCTTCTCCGCCGAGAACATGAGCATGGGTCTTTACGGTATCGGTATCGCTGCCGTGGGTATGCTCTCCACGCTGGGTCTGACTCTGGCCACAGACGCTTACGGTCCCATCTCCGACAACGCCGGCGGTAACGCCGAGATGAGCGCCCTGGGTGACGACGTGCGCAGCCGCACGGACGCTCTGGACGCACTGGGCAACACCACCGCCGCTACCGGTAAGGGCTTCGCCATTGGTTCCGCCGCTCTGACCGCTCTTGCCCTTCTCGCCTCCTACATCGAGGAGCTCAAGATTGCCGCCCTTAACTACGGTGAGACATTCAAGACCAGCTACTTCGGTGATACCGTTCTCAACAGCGCCGAGGTTGCCAAGATGAACATTGCTGAGTTCATGGCCGCATTCGACGTGACGCTCATGAACCCGAAGGTGCTGCTGGGTATCTTCATCGGTGCCATGCTTTCCTTCCTGTTCTGCGGTCTGACCATGAATGCCGTGGGCCGCGCCGCCAAGAGCATGGTGGAAGAAGTGCGTCGCCAGCTCAGCGACAAGGATGTGTTCGAGGGTCGCAAGAAGGCTGACTATGCCCGCTGCGTGGGTATCTCCACTCAGGGTGCCCAGCGCGAGATGATTGTTCCCTCCCTCATCGCTGTGGTGGTTCCCGTGGCTACGGGTCTCATCATGGGTGTACCCGGTGTGTTCGGTCTGCTGGCCGGCGGTCTTGCCGGTGGCTTCGTGCTGGCCGTGTTCATGGCCAACTCCGGTGGTGCCTGGGATAACGCCAAGAAGTACATCGAAACGGGTGATGCCTCCTTCTGCGGCAAGCACACGCCCATTCATGACGCCTCCGTTGTGGGTGACACCGTGGGTGACCCCTTCAAGGATACTTCCGGTCCTTCCCTGAACATCCTCATCAAGCTCATGAGCATGGTGTCCATCGTGACAGCCGGTCTCAACATCGCCTTCTCTCTGCTGTAATAAACAGAGCTGAACGCAAACAACGCTATTTCCCGCACCCGCCGCCCTGCGCTCTGCAAGGCGGCGGGTGTTGTTTGTATTCGCTCGATGATTGTCATATACGCACAGCAGGAACTGCGTGCCGAAGATAAAAAAAGTCTGAAAATCTTCGGCTGAAAAAGATAATTGGGAAACAGGATTCGGAATGTATGATACCATACCGCTATCTACTCTGATTGTCGCATAGCGTGATATGTGTAGAAGAAACTATTGTAGTGTATATCTCATTCTAAATGCGATATGCTTTATTATATTGATGATTGAGCATTTATATATGCGCACAAAATAATGCGTCTGTCCAAAAAATGGGGCTTGCAAGGTGCGTAACTGAATATTTATAAACATTATAACATATTTTTCTGGACATCGCATTTAGAATACTATATACTCCCAGGGGAAAGAGTATCATACTTATATGGATTTTACAACTTTTTCATTTTGGTTAATCATGTTACCAGCCATGTGCTTTATGTACTGTATCAGTCATTTTATCAAGACTGAGCAAATGAGGCGCACGATCGGCAAGTTAGGACTCTGCATATTAAGCCTTACATTATTATACACAGCAAGTCCGAATACGTTGTTGATTTTTCTGACAGTTACCATATTGGCATACGCAGGCTGTCGATACATGTATAAACATGGTCAAAGAAGTAAAAATATATTGTTAGCGTTTCTAATTTTCCTGCTGTTGCTTCCCCTGGCATATTATAAATATGCGCATTTTGTGACAAAGGATATATTGAATCTTCCGTGGGATACTTTTCGTGACCTAATCATTCCCATCGGTATTTCCTTTTATACATTCCAAACGATTGCCTTTTGCATTGACACCCTGAAACGCAATCAGAAGTTACCGCATTTTCTGGATTACATGAACTTTTGCAGCTTTTTTCCACAAATTGTAGCAGGTCCCATTGAGCGAAAGGATAGTCTGTTACCCCAAATGGAGACAATACATTGGAAGTGGGATGCTGATACAATTGCGAAAGGCATACCTTATATCATTCTCGGTCTCTTTTTCAAAATGGTATTGGCCGATAATCTGGCAACAGCCATGCATATAGGATACCGAGGAGACAATGCTTTTCAGGTGTGGGCAAATAATATTGCTTTTGGATTCCGTATCTATTTCGATTTTGCCGGATACGGGCTGACCGCTTACGGTATCGCAAAATCTCTGGGTGTAAATATAACCCTTAATTTTCTCAGTCCCTATACATGCAGTAATGTAACGGATTTTTGGCGTAAATGGCATATATCACTGACGCAATGGTTTCGAGATTACATCTATTTTGCGTTGGGCGGAAGCCGCACACGCTTTTGGTGGTTCAACATTATCTTCATGTTTCTGGTATCCGGTATATGGCATGGAGCCGGGTGGAATTTCATCATTTGGGGTGTACTTGCCGGTATCACCATGGTAATTCATCGAGCATTTCGGCAACTCAATAAACCCCTTCCCGGATTCATCGGCTGGTGTATAACCATAGCTGTAATGATGTTTATCTGGATGTTTTTCTATGAGACAAACATGTCTATCGTATATAGCAACCTCCTTACCATCCTTTCTCCATCAGCCTACGATGCCGGCGACTTTATCTCCCTCATGCAAAACAATGCCACGCAAGGGTCACACTTAATCGTCTTCTGTTTCTTATCCCTTGTTATCATCTTCCTGGAATATATTTCTATAAAAACATATGGACATCCGTATCAGATATTACTGAATCCGGCGGCTTGCGGATGTATGTTGTTGCTCATCTTTATGTTTCATTCTCAACAGCAATCACAATTCATTTACTTTGCTTTCTGATATGTTGAAAAAAGTACTCATTTACCTCATTGCGAGCCTGCTGCTATCTCTGTTCCTTAACAGAGTTTATGAACATCACTTTCGTCCGGACAGTCTCTTCTTCAGTGACTGCCTGTCGGCATCCAGGAAATGGGAAAAAAAAGTTCGCAATCAGGGAGAACCTTGCTATGTATTTGCCGGAGGTTCTGAGGTGCGCATGAGTATCGAACCCTTATCCATGCTTAAGGAGCACGGAGTAAGAGCCATTAATGCCGCTACTCAAGCAGGTAATGGAACCAGGTGCAACATCCAAATCGCCCTAGACTTCCTTCAAAAAGGGGACACACTGGTGTTAAGTATGTTCCCAGACGTAACCTCCATTGGAGAAAATTCCTCTCACAGTGGCGTTAATTTCTGTTATACTCAGCAAGGTCCCCAAATGTTTGCCGATGGTATCGTTTTACCTAATTCCCACAACATTTCTCATTTGCTCTTCGGGGATAGTTCATGCTACAGCACCCATATCATTCGCATACTGACGCGCCCTCATTGCATCTATCGATACTCCTGCAAAAAAAATGCGAGGATAAGTGAAAGCGGGCGAGTCGAAGTATTCATCCGCAAGCAACACATATCTCCCTCAAAATCATCAGAAAAAATCGAAAATGTACCTGTTATTTGTTTTTCCGGCATTGCTTCCCTGATGGAACAAACAAAAAAAGCATGCCACGCTCGCGGCGCCAAGCTCATCGTATATCTGCCAAGACACTGTTGCTCCTCAATTTACCGTCAGACCTACGCACAGACTGCACTCTATCTGACTAAATTAGGCATCCCTGTGTTACGCGACCCCCATCTGGGCACGTGGGAAAACAACGATGCATATTCAGACACCCCTCAACACATGAGTGTCCGAGGAGGTCAGGTATACTCGTCATACATTGCACAGCTGCTAAAAAACAAGGATTACTGGACTCAGGAAGAACTCATGCATATCATCCACAATCCCCGATGATAGCTGATAACGTCATCTACAAACCACGTTCGGATTGTTTCGCCACGCTTCGCCTCTCCAAAACAGAAACTTTTCGGACATAATGCGGGATTTTTCTCCTTTTGCTGTTGATTTTACACTCCTGGGGGTGTAGTATACTTCAAGTGAAGCTCTGCTTCCGTCGAGGGAGTACTGTCTCCACCCGTCACCTGATTTTTCAACATTCACTAATTATAGCACATGAACACTACATACAGCACCATTGATGCCAACGAGGCAGTAGCCTCCGTGGCATACCGTTGTTCGGAAGTGGCCGCTATCTACCCCATCACCCCGTCCTCCACCATGGCCGAGTATGTAGACGAATGGGCTGCTCAGGGCCGCAAAAACCTGTTTGGCCAGACTGTGCACGTAGCAGAAATGCAGTCTGAAGCCGGCGCTGCCGGTGCTGTGCACGGCTCTCTGGTGGCCGGTGCTCTCACCACCACCTTCACCGCTTCTCAGGGTCTGCTGCTGATGATCCCCAATATGTACAAGATCAGCGGCGAACTGCTGCCCGGTGTTTTCCACGTTTCTGCCCGCGCCCTGGCTGCTCACGCTCTGAGCATCTTCGGCGATCACAGTGACGTTATGGCTTGCCGCCAGACCGGTTTCGCCATGCTGAGCTCTAACTCCGTTCAGGAAGCTATGGACCTGGCTGCCGTGGCCCACCTGTCCACCATTGAG
>JAZNLU010000029.1:0-3827 GCA_045579245.1 Akkermansia sp. | reverse complement strand
GGTGGAGTTTCAGGATTTTAAGGGGATAGAGCAATCCGTTTACAGCAAGAAGAAGAAACGAACAAAGGTGTATTTTGCACATCCTTATTCCTCGTTTGAACGCGGCAGTAATGAGAACGCAAACAGGCTCATCCGACGCTTCCTACCTAAAGGAAGTACCTTTGATGAGTTAAGTCAGAAAGTAGTTCAACGGCTGGCGCGTTGGATGAATAAAATCCCGCGAAAGCTCTTCGATGGTAAGTCCGCAAATGAGATGGTGAAAGCTCTCGGGCTGAATTTTGGGGATGCAAAGCACTAAGAGCGCATTTTTTTCAAAATGTGTTGCATTTGAACTTGCAATTCACCCAATCTTCCTCGGCCTTCCCCTCGGCCTCTTCGGTTTCTCCGGTGCGGGCAGCCCGCGTCGTTTCCAATGGCGGCTCTCTGCCACCTCATACCCGGCGGCTGCCAGCTCCGCGCGGCACAGCCCCAGCACCAGCGCACTGAGGGTCAGCCCACGCTGCTCTGCCAGCTTCCTCAGCCCGTCCCCCTCCTGCTCGCTGACGCGTATGTATATCCTTGTTTCCTTGTTCATGGCGGTAAAAGAAAAACCCTTGCGGCGGGTGTATTATATCTTGTTTGTCCGAACAAAGCAAGAAAAACGATAATAAAAACAAGAAAAAGCCACCGGTCTGACACCCGGTGGCTTAAAGGAGGTGATAAATGATGTTTTCACACCAATGGACGTGACCATTTAAGCAGAAAAGAGCCGTTTGTCAACTCTTTTTTTTCGCCCCCCTCCCGTGTCAGCAGGAGAGGGGCTTTTGGTTTAACGCGTCACCAACCAGAGCATCTCTAGCAGAGTCTGAATCAGTGCCGCGTCCATTGGCGTGATAGGTCTCATTTCGTTCACCTCCTTTCCGGGTTGTTTCCTTTTCGACCTAGCTGCACCGTGCAGCGCAGTTATTATATCATATTTGTGCGTACAAAGCAAGATAATAATGTAGAAAATTTTGAAATTTCAGGGAATAAATCACCCCTTAAGTAGAAGATGAAAATAACCTATACCATAGTCAAGGCGGTAGCGGATTCTTTCCCCTCATTGGAGGCTCTGGAGGAGGCGCGGGCGGCAGCCGTGGCCGCCCTGCTGCAGAATCCGGATCAGATTATCTCCGCCTCCACCGGGGCAGGGGCTGCCTACACCAAGCGGCTCAACGCCACGCCTGCAGAGCTGGTAGAGCTCTATGAGCAGGCGGTGCGCGTTCGTCAGGGGCTTCCCATGCTCAACGACACCACACAGGTGCACCCGGTTGTAGTCTCCTGGTCTCACTGATTTCTCTTTTGCTATGTCTCGAAAACGAAAAAAGAAACACGTCCCTCCCGCTCTCACCCCGGTGCATCCCGCCCCCTCTCCCGTGCCGGAGAGCAGGATGCTCTGCGGTTACGATGCCGCATCCTGGTCGCCTGAGCGGCATTTTTCCTTCTGGCCAATCGGGGATCCGCGCCAACCGGTCTCCGACTTCGACCTTATGACCATCTACCGCCGCGCCCGCGCGCTGGAGGCAAACAACCCCGCCGTCAAAAAAGTGGTGCGCACCACCGTGCAGGTCATGGGCTACATGACCCCGCGCCCCGTCACAGAGGATGAGGAATGGAACCGCCGCGCCCGTGAGCTCTTCCTGCGCTGGGCTCTCAACCCCTCCACCTTCGATGTCTCCGGGCGGCTCAACTTCATCCAGGCGCAAGAGTGGACAGAACGCCGCGCCATCATCGACGGCGATGTCCTCTCCGTCAGCTGCACCACCCCGGAGGGGTTACCCCGCATCCGCTTCTACCAGGCTCCGCAGCTCACCGCCTCCGGCACGGCTCATGACCGCCCTGCACCTCGCACACCGGACTCCTCCCGCCTCCGCTCCGGGGTGCGTCTGGGCGCGGACGGGCGTGTGACGTTTTATGAGGTGTTTGATTTCGCCTGCAAGAAGGTGGCTCTCATCCCCGCCTACCGCGCCTTCCTCTACGGCCATTCCAACGACCCCGCAGACCCTCGCCACGTCTCCGAACTGGTGGCCGTTATCCCCACCGCGCAGGACCTGCTGGAGATCAACCGCCTGCACAAGGGGCAGATAAAAATCGGTGCCACCTTCGGGCTCATCGAAACCAAGAGCCTGCAAGACCCTGCTCCCTCTGCTTCCGGGCTGCCGGGGGAAACTAATAATCGTATAATGACACGCGAGAAGCAGGAGCAACCCGCAGAAACCACGGCACAGGAGCAGCCGGAAAAACCGCTCTACATCGACGGCAACAAAGCCATCTCCCTCACCCCCGGGCGGGATCTGAAAATGCTCCACAACTCCAACCCCTCCAGCGAGGTGAGGGCTTTTTACGGCGACCAGCTGAACTCCGTTGCCTACGGTACGGCCTCCGGCCTGCTGCACCAGGTAGCCTTCGCCCCGGAGACGCTTGGCGGCGCGTCTGCCCGCTTTGTGCTCTCTCAGACCAAGGATTTGGCTGACTCACGCAACAGGGACCGTGTCAACATGCTCAATTTCTGGTGGCAGCATTTCATTGCCTGCGCTATTGCCTCCGGGCGGTTGCGCCCTTGCCGTGACTTTGAGCACATGTGGTATCCCAAGTGGACGGCTCGCTCCGCCTGGGCTATTGACTACGGGCGGGATATCAACGCCTTTATTGCGCTGAAGGGCAACAATCTCACGGCGGCATCCCTCTTCACGGAAGCTAACTATGACATGTCTTACAAGGAACTGCTGGAGCTCAAGGCACGCGAGCGCATGGCTGAAAAAGAAATTGCAGAAAAATACGGATTCACACCGCAGGAGCTGCTGGAAACACCTGCCGGGGCTGCCCCGCCGGTGCTGCCGCAACCGCAGCAACAACAGGAAACCGAAAATCAGAAAGAAAACGGGAATAACTAAGCCATTAGTATGAGGTACGATATTAAAACCGCGGCCGGAGCCCGCACTCGCCTGGTGTTTCGCCTGTTTCCTGAACCGGAGAAAACGGAGGTAGAGCTCCATGTGCGCACGGATGCCGGCGTGCAATCCTTCTCCCCGTCTGCTGCAGAACCCGCCTCTGTGCTCCTGCCGCCGCTGTGCGCAGGGCGGTACCTGTATGATTTTTGCCTGAAGGAGAACGTCCTGATGCATGGAGAGCTGCAGGTGCGCCCCTCTGCTCTCTGGGGAGGCTATTCTGAGGTGCTTTCTGTGGTGACGATTGATTTGCCACTTGTCTGTTTTGTACTCAATCCGGGACCGCGCGGTGAGGTGGGACCACAGGGTGCGCAAGGGCTCTCTGCCTATGAGGTGGCGGTGCAACACGGGTACGCAGGCTCAGAAGCCGAGTGGGTGGAAGAGTTGGAGGGCGCACAGGCTGCCTCCGCTTCTGCCTCCGCTTCTGCTGAGTCCGCTTCCGGCTCTGCCGAGGCTGCGTTAACGGCGGCAGATACAGCCGGCATTGCGTCTAAGGCTGCGGCGCAGTCTGCGGATCTCTCATTAGCTCAGGCAAACACAGCAACCGGTGCCGCATTAACCGCGAGCTCCTTGTTGGAACTTACCCGCGCCTCTGCTGAGTCCGCTTCCGGCTTTGCTTCTTCTGCCTCCGCCTCTGCCGAGTCCGCTGCCGCCTCTGCCGCTTCTGCTGCCGGTGCTGCGGAGAGTGTGAAATTCGATTTGCTGCCGGTGTCAGTGGAGTGGCTTCGTGGCAAATTTGCTCAAGCTCTGGCGCCGGATACTTATACGTTCGATTACCTCAATGATGGTTTAATAAGTCTGTCATTTGCTCCGGAGTTACCGCGAGAAGACTGCGATGAACTGTTGGCTCTTTTCTCTCGT
>JAZNLU010000028.1:0-22244 GCA_045579245.1 Akkermansia sp. | reverse complement strand
AACCCTGGCCTCCCCCGGACGCAGTATCTCGCTGGAGCAATTCCGCCAGGACTATAAAGCCGGCAAAGTCGTACTGAGCCAGCCTAAGGAATTCCCGATCGAGGTAACACTTAACTCATCTTCCTCCGAAGGTACGATCACCGCGTTTGAGTATCGCAATGTGCCCCAGTTCCCGAAGGCCGCCTTCTACATGCCCTTCACACACTCGGATGAGATCCGGGCGCTCTGCAACAGATTCGGCATCACCACCACCCGCGTGGAAAACGCACCACAGCCACAAGGCGACAGAATCTGGTCAACAGAAGACTTTGCACGCATGGGTGCTGAAGGCCGCATCATCACCACTGGCAGCAGCCCGGTCATCTACGAAAGCTCCGGTCAGGGTGTGATTGTGGGCGAATACCGGCTGCCGCCCGCAACCAAGGCCCAGCTCAAGGATCTGGAGCCCGTGCAGGTGGAGTTCAACTCCGCCTTCCAGGGAGAGCAGGTTCGCAACCTGCTGGGTAACCAGGTTAAATACGTGGTGGAGAGCAACACCTGGAGCATGTTCCTGGTCAACATCCTGCCCTTTGCCATCGTTCTGCTGCTCCTGTTCTTCTTCTTCCGAGCCCAGGGCGGCGGCCCCGGCAGCGCCATGAAATTTGCCCGCAGCCGCGCCCGCCTGCTTGACCCCTCCAAGAACAAAGTCACGTTCAAAGACGTGGCCGGCATCTCCGAAGCCAAGGAAGAGGTATGGGAAATTGTGGAATTCCTCCGCAACCCCAAGAAGTTCCGTAACCTCGGCGGCACCATTCCCAAAGGCGTGCTCATGGTAGGGCCTCCCGGCACGGGTAAGACCCTGCTGGCTCGCGCCATTGCCGGTGAAGCCAATGTCCCCTTCTACACCATCTCGGGCTCCGACTTCGTGGAAATGTTCGTGGGTGTGGGTGCCAGCCGCGTGCGTGACATGTTTGCCGAGGCAAAGAAGCACTCCCCCTGCCTTATCTTCATTGATGAGATTGATGCCGTGGGGCGTCACCGCGGCCACGGCGTGGGCGGTGGTCACGATGAGCGTGAGCAGACGCTCAATGCTCTGCTGGTGGAGATGGACGGCTTCACCGCCAACGAAAATGTCATCGTCATTGCTGCCACCAACCGCGTGGACGTGCTGGATCCCGCCCTGCTCCGACCCGGACGCTTTGACCGCCAGGTCACCGTCAACCTGCCGGATGCCGCAGGGCGTGAGCAGATTCTCCGCGTGCATGCCCGCAAGGTCAAGCTCGACCCCTCCGTGGATTTGGGCCCCATCGCCCGTGCCACCACCGGATTCTCCGGTGCAGAGCTCGCCAACGTGGTGAATGAGGCCGCCCTCATTGCCGCCCGCCGCAACCAGCAGACCGTGCAGCAGGCAGACCTGGAGGAAGCCCGCGAAAAGGTACGCTGGGGACGCGAGCGCCGCTCTCTGGAAATCACGGACAAGGAGAAGTACAACACCGCTATCCATGAAGCCGGCCACGCCATCTGCCTGCTCAAGACAGACCTCTCCAAGACCCTCCCGCTGCACAAGGTCACCATCATCCCCCGCGGCCCGGCACTGGGTGTCACCATGATGCTGCCGGAGGAAGACCAGCACAGCGAATACCGCAGTGAGATGCTTGATTACATTGTCGTCACCATGGGCGGACGCTGCGCAGAGCAAGTCGTCTTTGGCGACTACTCCGGCGGAGCCCGCGGCGATATCCACCAGGCCACCTCCGTGGCTCGCAAGATGGTCTGTGTGTACGGCATGAGCGACAAGCTCGGCCCCGTGGAATACGGCTCCAACCACAGCGAGGTATTCCTGGCGCGCGATATCTCCCAGAGCACCCGCAACTTCTCTGAGCATACCGCCCGTGTCATTGATGAGGAAATTCACCGCATCGTCACGGAAAACTATAACCGCGCCATGAGCATCCTGACGGAAAACAAGGAACGCCTCCTGCTCATTGCAGATAAACTCATTGAGTTTGAGACCCTCAGCGGAAAGCAGGTGAAAGAGCTGCTGGAAACAGGCGAGATGACCGACCCGCCCCTGCGCCAGCTTCCCCCGGAAATCCCCGCAGAGCCGGATGCACCCACAGACCTCCAGACTCCCAACGATGAGCCTCCTGCTGACACCCCGGCAACGGAGGAAGAGAAACAAGCGTAAATCAACCACACACCTCTGAAACACATGACCAGCAAGGAACTCGCATTCGCCTGTGCCAAAGCCGCAGATGATGCCAAAGCCACCGACATCGCCGTGTACGACCTGCGCGGCACTTCCTCCATCACCGATTTCGCCATCGTATGCACCGCCACCTCCGTCCCCCACCTCCGCGCCGTCCTGCGCGATGTGGACAAGGAAATCGGTGAGCAGTACAATCTGGAGCCCATCTATGCCGAGCGCACCCCCAATGCGCTCTGGTCCGTTCTGGACTACATCGACGTCATGGTTCACGTCATGGCAGACGAAGTCCGTGACTTCTACAATCTGGAAGAGTTCTGGAAGCCTGAAAACCGGATTGAGTGGACCCCGGAGGCCTGAAAAAACAAGCCCGCTGATGTAAGCGGGCTTTTTCGTCACGTTAGTGCCGGTCTATTTTTCTTTTTTTCCTCCGCTGCGTTTTTTCTGTTTGAGGACGGAGTACATGGCGCGGGCGAGTGAGGCTTTATGGGTGAGCTTCACATCCGTATCATAGGCCCAAATCATCACACCGCCAAAGCGGTTCTTTTTGAGCCAACTGCACTTCTCCTTGATGAGAGCGGGGCCGTTGAAGCTGTGTTCCGGGCCATGGGAGCCATCCTCATTTTTAGCAATGAAGTGATTGGCAGTGGGCGGTAGATTCGGATACCAGGAACGAATCTGCGAATAGCCATACTGCACGGTCAGTTTTCCTTTTTCATTGCTGTAGAACGGAAGCCCCACGACGATGCGCTGTCTGGGCATTTTGAAGTCGTTGAGACACTTGTTGGCATCGTTCTGAAAGCGCCACATGGAAGAATGCTCTGCCGCCAGATCATCATACGACATGGTCATGAGGAAATCCAGCTGATCTGTCGTGTAAATAATGGGAACTTTGTAGGTGACGGAAGCCGCCATGCTGATGGAGGTGGCAGAGCCGGCCAATTCCTCCCGCAACTCTGCCAGAAACGCACCGAAATTCTGCCACTGCTCCGGGGTATCGGGGTATTCCCAGTCGATATCCACGCCACGGTAACCTCTGTCCAGCACCCAGGCGGCCATGTTGCGTGCCAGCGTACGCCGCAAATCGGGATTAGCCACCACGGCTGTCATCGGTTCATCCATGTGGCCGAATCCGGCGATGAGTCGGGAGGCGCTCTTACCCTTCAGCCGTTTGATTTCAGCAAGCGATTCCTCCACTACGGTGGAGGCATCCGCACCTTCCCCGACCCACTGCAGCGTTACTTCACCCGCATGGTTCACCGTGTAGGCAAAATGCACCATATCGGTGAAACATTTAAAATGCTCCGGGGTAAGGTGTACCGCCTCTGCTGCGTTGCCCCACCCCTTGACCCAGCGGGGACGGTAATAGGGCACAATACGATGCGTAAAGGGGTATATACGCGCCGCGCGAGGCTTCTTCACCGCATCGCCGCATTTCTGCTCCGGCACCACCTCTGCCTCGCCGGTTTTAACCATTTCACAGACGGCATCTATCCTGTTATTGGCTCCGGCACTTGCTGAGATATCATACGCCAGCCACAAATAGGTGGTGGGTGACTCCGGTTTGATTGTGCAATCAAAGCTGAATTTACCCTCCTTAATCACGGCTTTATCCAGCTCTCTGGCCTGATTCCCACCCTGAGCATTCGGGGCGAATCCCGGATTCGTGCCGGAGGAGAACAATCGGGCGCGTTTGATATCGGATGCCTTATCCGTATCCCCAAGGCTGAAATTCAGCCCGCGAATCTGCTCCCCGGGCTGACAGCACACCTTGATTTGCATGAGCGCCTGCCGCTCCAGCCCGGCATAGAAAACACCATGAGTCTGCCGGGTTTCCACCGTCAGCGCCTGAGCCACGGCAGTACCCACCCACAATACCACTGAGGTTCCGAGATATCGCATACTGCCATTGTAGCGATAAATCAAAGACTGTCAATCTCAATCGCCGTCTCCCTCCCCACCGTCGCCATCGGCATCAACTCCGCTTCCGCCACCACCACGAATGATATACCTGCAGCGGTGCAGAATGCAGGCTCCCACCAGCAAATCATACACCGACAGTCCCGCCTCATTATAGCAATCCAGCGCATCGTGAATCCCCCATGCATAACGGGTTTGCCCGATAAAAAACTGTTTCCGCCGGAAGAAGAGCCACCTCATCAGTGACACCTCTTCCACCATTCCCGGCAGTGAAACACTCACTCTCCTACAGCCCGAAAAAACAATCCGCCCCTGCACCGTGCCGTCAGCGGCCTCCACCTGCCACACCAATCTGCCCAGAAACGTATCCCACCATTTATTCACCCGCCGCAGCAGAAACTCCTTATCATCCCAGATAAACGCGCGGCAATCCCACGCACGCTTCGGCAGCACGGATTCTCCCTGTAACCACACACAATCAAAGCGAGAGTTCAAAATCAGTGTTGCTTCTTTCAAGGTAGTTTTCATGCAGGAATGGTATGTTATTTCCATGGTGTTGTCAACAGAAAACAAGTGACACACTTCCCGCAGTTTAGGCTTTCATGCGTGAGCGTGTTGGTGTATAATGCGCCGCGTTATGTTACAGGCAGGTATTGTAGGACTTCCGAATGTGGGCAAATCCACGCTTTTCAACGCGGTGACCCGCTCCCGCAAGGCTGAGGCAGCAAACTATCCCTTCTGCACCATCGACCCCAACGTCGGCATGGTGGAGGTGCCGGATGCACGCCTTGCCGTGCTGGCAGAGATGAGCAAGAGCGAACGCATCGTCCCCGCCGCCATTGAGTTCGTGGACATCGCCGGTCTGGTGAAAGGTGCAGCAGAAGGTGCCGGTCTGGGCAACAAGTTCCTGTCCAACATCCGTGAGACGGATGCCATCGTGCAGGTAGTGCGCTGCTTCGAAAACGATGATATCATCCACGAGCTGGGCTCCGTTGACCCGGTGCGCGATATTGAAATCATCAATGCCGAGTTGATACTGGCAGACCTGGCCGCCATGGAAAAGCGCAAGGAGAGCCGCATCAAAAAGGCGCGTGGTGGTGATAAGGAAGCCAAGGCGGAGGTGGCTCTCATTGAAAAACTCCTGCCGCATCTGGATGCCGGGCATCCGGCCATCACGCTGGAGCTGAGCGATGATGAGCGCAAGTTGTTGCAGAGCTTTTTCCTGCTCTCCAACAAGAAGAGCATCTTTGCCTGCAACGTGAGCGAGGATGAGCTGGCAGAAACGCTGCAGAATCCCGATGGCAACCCCTTTGTTGCTGCCGTTCGGCAGTACGTGGCAGAGCACCACCATGCCGAGGCGATTGTCATCTCTGCCCGAATCGAGGAAGAGCTCTCCGAGCTTGACCCGGAAGAGGCCCGAGAGTACCTGCGCGATATCGGCGTGGAGGATTCCGGAGTGAGTGACCTCATCCGCGCTGTTTACCACCTGCTGGGGCTTCGTACCTACCTGACCACCGGAGTCAAAGAAACCAAGGCTTGGACCATCCCGGCCGGAGCCAAGGCACCTCAGGCAGCAGGTGTCATCCACACCGATTTTGAGCGTGGCTTTATCGCTGCTCAGGTAGTGGCGTACGACGATTTAGTGGCCTGTGGCAGCCTGCAAAAAGCCAAGGAAAACGCCAAACTTCGTATCGAAGGCAAGGAATATGTGATGAAAGACGGCGATGTGGTCGAATTCCGTTTCAATGTCTCAAAATAACAGGTTTCTACATTGGTTGCCAAAAAGCCATGCAATTATCGCATGGCTTTTTATTTTCCGAAAAAAGGTGCGCTTCCGGAAAGAAGCGCACCCATTTTATAGTTCATTAAAACTCTCAGTTTAATCAAAGATGACAAACTCACCGTCAAATCGTTTAGTTTGAGCAGGCCGTTCTGTCTCATCCAAATAAACAGTTGTCGGTTCAGCGACGAAAGTACCTGAAGAGCTACCTTTACCTGAAAATGTGCACTTAATTCGCACAGGCTCCACAGCAATGATGTAATCCTCAGCACCAACGTCAGAACCACCGATTGATCCCTGATTGTCATCATTATCATCGCCGCCGTTGTTGCCGCTATTATTACTGTTACTGTCGTTACCTGCTGAGGAGAACTCCATAATTCCCCCGAAGAACGCCTTGAATTCTACACTTTCAGAGATTTCAGATTCCCAAATATGGAAATCAAATTCACACTTTTCCCACCCATTATCATTTTTCTTGGAGGAAATAATCGTGACAGTACCACGGGAAGAGTCAGCTCCGCTGGAGCCGAAACTGAACACGGCATTACACTTGTTACTGTTGGAAATACGCTCCCGAACATCGATAAACATCGAACCCACCATATTGCCGGGGGATTCCAAAACAATTGTACGACCGGAAAGCACACCAACGTTGTTCTCAGAATTACCTTCAGCGCCACCACTACATGCGGTGAGAGTGAAGCAGCCCGCAACAAGAGCACCTACGGAAAAGAGAGTCTTATTCATATCGATTGAAAATATAAGGATGAGTACCTAGTGGTAATGACTCTATCACATACCGCCATAAAAACAAGGAAAAAATGTGATATCAATCATTTTTTTCACTTTACAAGCGGTGTTTGAAACAGTCCGTGCACTTGAGAGAACGAATAAATGCCACCAAGAGGTCAATACAGTTCTGAACATCTCTCATGTCTGCCGTTTCGACCGGGCTGTGCATGTAGCGCAGCGGCAGAGAGAAACAAGCAGCGGGCACGCCGGCACGCGCGCGGTACACCGCATCTGTGTTGGTACCGGTAGAGCGTCCGGCTGTTTCGCGCTGCATGGGAATCCGCTCAGCATCAGCCACCAGCTCTAAGCGCGCATTCATATTGGGATGACAGGCAGGGCCATAGCACAGGCACCCCCCCTTACCCAAGCGGATGTCACCGTAGCGCCCCTTATCCAGACCGGGAGAATCCGTAGCGTGCGTCACATCCAGACAGATGGCGGCATCCGGTGCCAAATTGAAAGCGAGCATCCCTGCCCCCACGCAACCTACTTCCTCCTGCACGGTGTTGGCAAAGACGATATTCCACTCCGGTTCCACCCCCTGCTCTTTCAACGCACGGGCGGTCTCAGCAATGATATAGCCGCACAGGCGGTCATCCAACGCGCGGCAGACCAAGCGGCGCCCGTCATTGAGCATCAGAGGACCATCACAATACACGCCTGGTGTTCCCACACGCAGGCCAAGTGCCTCCACCTCCTCCCGGGAATCGCAGCCCAAATCCACGTACAAATCCCAGACCTTAGGAGCTTTGTCACCGTCATCTCGGATATGGATAGCGGTGTTACCCGTGATACCGATAACCTCACCATCCGTTCCCAAAAAGCGGATTCGCCGCCCGCGGGCAATGGCGGCATCCGTGCCGCCGAGCCGCTCCACGCGCACAAAGCCGTTGTCATCTATATGCCGGATGGAAAAGCCGATTTCATCGGCATGAGCGTCCAGCATGAGCGTGGGAGCATCCTTACACTTGCTGCGCAGTACCGCCCAAGTAGAGCCGTAGGCATCGCACTGCTGCTCATCAGTATAGGGGGCTATATATTCTGCCCAGATACGCTGGGCATCCATCTCGTAACCCGTGGGAGTGGGCGTATTGAGATAATCGGTCAGGAATTCGGATGAGATGTCGTCCATGGTTCAGATAATGTAAAAAAATACAAAGAAACACCCCGCCGAAGCGGGGTGTCGGGAAAGGGGGTTACATGTTGCGGTAGGCGATATCACTGCGGCGTTGGGAGCCGGCGAAATCCACCTTGGCGGCTTCCACATGCGCAGCGGTGCGAGCCGCATCCAGCGTATCTCCCTGAGCCACGATGGCTAACACGCGCCCGCCGTTGGTCACCCAGCCCGTCTGTGTCTTTTTCGTCCCGCAGTGGAACACGCGGGCGGCACAGTTGTCCAAACCGGAAATAAGATCCCCGGAATGAGAGGAAGCCGGGTATCCGGCAGAAGCCAGAATGCAGCATACGCTCCAACCGTTATCAAAGGAAATCAGCTCAGGTGCAAATTCACCCTTGGCTCCGGCCAGGCAGAATGATGCCAAATCCCCACGCAGCAGCGGCATGACAGCCTCACACTCAGGGTCACCGAATCGGCAGTTGTACTCAATCACTTTCGGACCGTCCGGCGTGAGCATCAGCCCAAAATAGAGGAATCCACGATAGGGCAGACCATCCTCCCGCAGCCCCCGCACCGTGGGGGCCACAATCGTTTCCTCAATCGTACGGAGCAGTTCGGGAGAAGCCAACTGACGGGATGCAACAGCCCCCATGCCGCCGGTATTGGGACCTTCATCCCCGTCCATCAGCCGCTTGTAGTCACGGGCGGGGCAGAGAATCAGGTATTTATCATCACATATTGCCCCGAAAATGGAAATCTCCGGTCCGGTCAGGAACTCCTCTACCAGCAAACGTCCCTCACCAAAGCGTTTTTCAATGAATACCTCGCGCAGAAATTCCTCCGCAGAGGCAACATCCGGGCAGACTGCCACGCCTTTTCCGGCAGCCAAACCGTCAAACTTCAATACCGTGGGATATTTGCCGCCGATGGCGGCAAGCGCCTCATCATACCCGGCCACAGCGGCAGCCCCGCCCGTAGGGATATGGTGACGCAGCAGGAAATTCTTAGCAAACTCCTTGGAAGCCTCCAATTGGGCGCTTTCCTTGGGCGGCCCCCAGCAGGGAATCCCCACAGCGGCACAGCGGTTAGCCAGCCCCTCATCCTTGACAAGGTAGCTTTCCTCTCCTGCCACACAGAGGTCAACCCCGTTATCCACCATCCACTGCATCAGGCCGTCAAAATCTGCGGCATCGATACGTGTAGCAGTCTCACAAATGGCATCGCTCCCCGGGAACGAAAAAATCTGCGGCTTGCAGGGGCTTGCAGCCAGAGTCTCCACGAGCGCCTGCTCGCGCCCACCTTTTCCGATAACGGCTATTTTCATGCTGCCGTCATTCTACACCAGACCCACGCCATCTGGCAAGTCTAAATGCCAAAACTCTTCTATGGTCAACGAGCGGAAAAGAGTCCACGCCCACTACTGAGCGGTCAGATAAGCAGCACAAAGACCGCCCATTGGTAAACGCTCGGCGGTCTTTGCATCAATCAGAAGATTCTCAACGGTGACGACGTTTCCGACTGACGAGCCGCCGGGAGCTCTTTTTGCTGCGGCTGTAGCGCTTGTTACGCGCCAGACGGGAGCGGCGGCTGTAGCGACTGCGGCTGTAACGCTTGCGGGAAGGCACGTAACGCGGACCATCCTTGGGCAGGTTGGCAGCCACGGCGGCGGGCACTTCAATGCTGCGCTTGGTCGCGTCTGCCTCCGCTTTCATATAGGTAGCCTGAGTACAGCTCTCAATAGCTACGGGCATGCCGCGGTGTACCCGGCGGTACAAATCGACGATATCATCGCTCTTCATACGGATACAGCCATAGGAAGCAGGGCGTCCGATATTGCGCTCCTCCGGCGTGCCGTGGATGTAAATGCGGCGTCTGTGCGAATTTTTATTGAAGGATTCCAAGCCGGCAAGCTGAATGATACGGGTCACGATAGGGTCACGCCCGGCAGCATCCACCCCCACCACTTCTCCCGTGGGGGAGCAGCCCTTGAACACCATACCCTTGGGCTGCCCCTCGCCTTTCTTGTCGGAAACGGCGTGAATACCCAGCGGCGTACGGCGGCTTCCATGAGTCCCGCCGATTCCAAACTTGGATGAGCTGATGGGGTAGTCTTTCACCTTGCGACCATCACGGAATACCGTGAGTTTCTGATCACAGAGAGTAATCGCCACACCATCGCGCACCACGGCACGCGGCGGAATATCCCGCCCATACTGCCCGGAACGGCAGGAAGCCAACATCGCGCAGACAGCCAGTCCCAACCCGGCTATCGTCCGCATCGTGAAAAGGGAAGACATATGATATTTTATAAGGGTGATACGTTAACAGAGTAAACAGTTATGCGCTCTTGCAGGCGCGGCGGCGCTGAATAACACCGTCAATCAGGCGTCCCAGCGAGCAGAATCCGGTGTAGAAGAAGCCCAGGAACGGTGCCGTCAGCACAAATCCAAGGTAATTAGCGCCCATCAGGTTCTTAACCTCAATCCAGGCAAAGAAACAGCCAAACATCAGCTCCAGCACGGGTACCAGCACGGATTTGAGAGCCTTGTACCCTGCGGCTCGTTTCTCGATGGAAAGAGCCCCTTGGTTGGATTCACCAAACTTCGGCGTGCGCACAAACTCACTCTTCTGCCCAAATACTGCCTCCAGCACCGCCTTGGCATTGTTCACCGCCATGCCGATACCCAGTGCCAGCAGCGGCATCAGCAGGATAAACACCATCCACCAGCGCTTCGGTTTCACGATAATTTCCGCCAGCACATAGAACGCACAAACGGATATCGTGGCAAGGAAAAACAGGGAGAAGGTCAGCACCAGCATCTGCGGCGAATCCCATGACCAATCGCCCGTGGGCGCTATGGTTCCGGCTCCGATAGGCAGCACCAAGAAACAGAGCAGCACCAGTACCAGATAAGAATAATTGCAGGTCAGGTGTGTAGTAGCCTCCAGTTTGGCTTTCAGCGGGGCAGAGGAGCGCCAGATGTCAAATAACATCTTCTGGCAGACTTGGATACAGCCTTTTGTCCAACGGTGCTGCTGTGCCTTGAAGCCGTCCATATCCTCCGGCAGCTCAGCAGGAGTCACATAGTCATTGAGATAGACGAAGCGCCAGCCTTTCATCTGAGCGCGGTAGGACAAATCCATATCCTCCGTGATGGTGTCATGCTCCCAACCGCCGGCATCATAAATAGCCGACTTGCGCCACACACCAGCCGTGCCATTGAAAGTGAAGAATCGTCCCGAGCGATTGCGGCAGGTCTGTTCCAGAGCAAAGTGACCGTCCAAAAACACGCTCTGCAGGCGGGTCAGCAGATTATGATTGCGATTGATATGCCCCCAACGGGTCTGCACCAACGCCACGTTCGGGTCAGTGAAGTACGGGATGGTCACTTTCAGAATATCCGGTTCCGGGCGGAAGTCGGCATCCAGAATCAACAGAAACTCGCCCTTGGCCACTTCATCAGCAGCTTCAAGCGCTCCGGCTTTGTAACCGGTTCGATCCGTGCGGTGCAGACACACGATATCAAAGCCCTGCGCCCGGTAATGCTCCACCTGTTGCAAGCAGAGATCATAGGTATCATCCGTAGAGTCATCCAGAATTTGAATCTCCAGCTTATCCTTGGGATAATCAATAGCTGTTACCTTGCGGAGCAGCCCCTCCACCACAAACTTCTCATTAAACATGGGCAGCTGTATTGTCACATGCGGCAACTCATCCCACTGCCCGGCAGCCTTGGGTACATCTTTGCGGTGGCGGAAATACAGCATCACCATCAGCAGACGGTGGAATCCGTAACCTGCCAGAGCCATCCAGACAATAAAGTAAGCAACAAGCCAGCAAAGGGTAAACCAGTATTGAAATTTTTCCATATTGAAGAGGGGTAAGATAAGAAGGCGAACGGGGTGCACGGCTGCCACCCTTGACTATTTTTTCGCGTCAGCAGCGCGCTTGCCGCTTGACGCGCGCAAATAGTAATGTAAACTTGTTGTGGAGTCAAGTCTAAATTATCATCCACTCTCTTTATCATCTTAATGAAAATGAACCGCATCCTTATCTCAGCAGCTCTGGTGTGTACGCTTACGGTTAGTGCTCAAGAATCGCCGGATAGTGAAGAAGTGGTGATTGGCGATGTAGCCGTCGGCGGCGCTCCTGCGGATATTTTTGCCATTGAGGAAGAACGGAAAGAGGGTGAGGTCCCGGCCATGTTCCGGGATGACTCCATGCTGGATGAATCTCACTCCAACCGTGAGCTTGGCATCAACGTCTATACCGCACCATCCATCAGCAAAATCTTTGCTCAGCTGGATGACCTACCCACCATCCCTGAGCCCTATGTACTGAGGGAACGACCGGAAAAGCTCCCCATAGATGCCGGATCTTTGGCTCTGGAAATGGGTTATCTGCTGGCGGATGGCTTTATCGCCGTACGCAGCGGACACATGAACGATGTGAAACCCATCGCGCTGGATTTGACGCGTTATGGCAAGGCGATGGGGGTGGGGGAAAGGATGAATGTACACTCCGCAGCTCTGCTGGAGCATGCCGAAAAAGGTCAATTGGAAGAATTCAAACGCATCTTAACCTCTACACAGAGCGATGTCAACGGAGAGCTCACCGCGCTGCGTGACCCGGATTTGGCTCACCTGCTGGCCCTGGGTGGCTGGGTACGCGCACTGGATGCCGCCGCTGCTGCCATTGAATCAAAGTTTGACCCCCGTCAGGCTGCCGCCATTTTCTACCCGGAAGCCCCGGAGTATTTCAACGAGATTCTGCACGGGCTTGCTCCGCGCACGGCTCGCAGACTGAAAGTGGAACAGATGCAGGTACTTTTGGAAGAACTCACCGGGCTGATGACGCTCCACCACGGCGAAATGCCCACGGTAGAAAAAGTGCGCGCCATCCACCAGACGGTGCTTCGTCTTTCCACACTGGCTGTGGGAGCAGGATATGAGCACTAATTCCCGAATCCTACCGGTACTGAATTGTCTGGACATGGGTGTAGCCGCGTCCGGCATCAGCATCTCCCGTACCCCCCGACCGGAATATCGCCTCGCCTTCCGACTCCGGCTACACAACATCAGCCGGCACAGCGTCCGACTCGTAGGTCGGAAATGGGTACTCCGCGAGCGCAACGGCAAAACCCGTATCGTGGAAGCGGCAAACGTATTCAATCAACAACCGGTACTAACTCCCGGAGCTGTTTTTTCGTACGGTGGCAAACAATGCTTTGAATCTCCGCCAACAGGACTTGAAATCAGCCTGTTTGGAATGGATTCCCGGAACCGCCCTTTCATAACACCCCCATATTCATTTCCACGCGGCTGTTACACTCTTCCATGGTAATCATAACACTCTTACTCAATCCTTAATATTATGTTGATAGCACCCTCCATGCTCGCCTGCGATTTCCGCCGCATCGAATCTGAAGCCACCCGCGCTCTTGCAGCCGGGGCTGACTGGTTGCACTTGGATGTGATGGACGGATCCTTTGTGGACAACATCTCGTTTGGTCCGGATATCTGTGCGGCCATCCGTAACAGCGTTCCGGAAGATGCCTTTCTGGATGCCCACCTCATGATTGATGCACCTGATCATTACCTGCCCCGCTTCATTAAAGCCGGCATGGACATGATTACCATCCACGTAGAGCGAGAAGGCTCGGTGGATTTGCATGCCACCCTTGCAGCCATCCGCGCCGGCGGTGCGCAGGCAGGTTTGGCTGTCAACCCTGCCACCCCGGTGGAAAAAGTTCTGCCCTATTTGGAGGAGTTAGACATGGTTCTAATTATGAGCGTAGTGCCGGGATTCGGCGGGCAAAGTTTCATGAGTGACGTACTGGAAAAAGTGCGCACTCTGGATGCAGAGCGCAAATCCAAGGGGCTCAACTTCATCATCCAAATGGACGGCGGCATCGGTACTACTCAGGCTCCGCTCTGCCGTGAAGCCGGTGCAGACTGTCTGGTCGCCGGCTCCTCCACCTTCCGAGCACCGGATATGGCCGCCGCCATTGCCTCCATGAAATAACAGCCCCCACACACAGACATGGACAACGGAACCAAAAGTCTGCTGAATGTCTTACTGAGCGTTCTGGCTCCCGTACTCATTCTTGACCACTGCTCCACCGCCGGCCCCAGCATGTTGGAGCTGGGCACCACGTGGGCCATGGTTGTGGCTCTTTCCCTGCCGCTGGGTTGTGGGGTGTGGATGTTTTTGGAAAAGCGCAAGATTGACCCCATCACTCTCTTCGGGCTGCTGGGCACCATTCTCACCGGGGTGGTCACCATCTACGCCAATACGGGAGACGGAGCAGCCATTCGCCCGGACACGCCATGGTGGTACGCAGCCAAAGAGGCGCTCATCGCAGCGCTATTGGGCGGAGCCATGCTGGTGACAGCCCGCAGACGCGATTCCTTGCTTCGCCTTTTCATCTATTCCGACAGCCTGTTTGACATCTCCCGCATCGAAAAATCCGTACAGGAAAAGCAAAAGGAAACTGAATACCATGCGCTTTTATGGAAAGCCTCGGCTTTCACCGCCGGCACCCTGTTCTGCTCAGCAGCCGCCAACTTCTGCCTATCCCTGTACTTTCTGCTCCCGGTACTCAGCCAACCTGCAGAAAAGCAGATACTTGAATATAACTACGCTGTCAGCAGCATGACATGGTGGGGTTATCTGGTCATCGGCGTACCGCTCATGTGCACCCTCATTCTGGTCATGCGTTTCCTGCTCCGCCGCCTGAGTGACCTCACCGAGCTGGACAAAGAGCAGCTCCTGCTACGATGAAATAACTTTCCTCTTTAGTTTTGCCAACAGACATCTTAGTATGTGTAAACGTAAATTACCCACGTTAATTGGAAATCAGTTTATATCCACCCCAGGTACTACAATTGGCATTACAGGAGAATAAGTGTAACTGTGATTTTTCACGTAATCTCAATGGGTTGATGAAAAGAATTGGGTATGCAATGAAATTACGATATCTACGCCGATAGCGTTCATTCAGTGCATGACTACTTGACCTGTACGCGCGCGCTCTCTGACATATCAAAAAATACCGAATAGTGCGGTGAAGCTTAGCTGGATTCACGTACAATTCCTTAAATCGGTCATTGCACTCAAATACAACGAACCTCCATCATGAAGGAGTATGTCTTGCCTGCAAAGGGGAAATATGGTAGACTCGGCACATGCCGCTGCCTGATTTTTCAGACTTCCCCCTGTATCTGGCACCCATGGCGGGTGTCACAGATCCCATCTTCCGCACGCTGTGCAAGGAGGAGGGGGCAGATGTCATGGTGACGGAGTTTGTCTCCTCCGAGGGTGTATTGCAGGCATGGGAACGCAACCGCCGCTATGTGGAGTTTGCGGAGGAGCACCGCCCGCTGGGTATTCAGATTTTCGGCTCCGTGCCGGAGCACATGGCACAGGCTGCACGCATCATTACGGATGCCATGCACCCGGATTTTCTGGATATCAACGCCGGATGCCCTGTTCCGAAAGTGGTGGGCAAGAACGGGGGCTCTTCCCTGTTGAAAGATTTACCGCTGTTGCAGCACATTGCCGCCGCCGTGGTGCAGGAGCTGGGCAACGACTGTCCCGTGACGGTCAAAATCCGCATCGGCTGGGATGCGGAGCATATCTGCGCGCTCGAAGCCGCCGCGCGGTTACAGGATGCAGGGGTGCAGGCACTCGCCATCCACGGCCGCACCCGCTCCCAGCAATACGGGGGAAAGGCCGACTGGGATATCATTGATGCCTGCGCCCGCAGCGTCTCCATACCCGTCATCGGCAATGGGGATATCTGCACCCCGCAGGATGTGCAACGCGCCCGCGAATCAACGGCGGTGGCGGGCGTGATGATTGGACGCGCCGCCATGAACGCCCCCTGGCTCTTCCGCCAGGCGAGAGAATATCTGACCACCGGCACCATCCCGGCAGCCCCCTCACCCGCACAGCGCATCGCCTTCATGCTGCGCCACACGCGCATGGCCATCGACAGCGGGCATTACGGCAATGAGCTTATCACCATGCGCGCCATGCGGGCACGGCTGCTGGCCTATGCCAAGGGTATACCCGGCACCAAGCCGCTGCGTCCCCGGCTCTCCCGCGTAGCTTCGTATGCAGAGCTGGCGGATATTCTGGGCGAAACGGGAATCGATTTCTGATGGACACTCTCAGAGGATATCGCGGAATTTGGAAGCCGTCTCGCGGAACTGGAGGAAGGTGGTCAGGTGCTCATTCTCCAGCAGGGTGACAAAACGTCCCTCTTTCACCAGAGTGCGCAATCCCTGGTCAGCAAAAAGCTGCAGGAATCGCGTGGGCTGGGGGATTCCCCGCTGCGCCAGCTGGGCATTATAGAAGGCGGTGTAGGTAGGTTCATCCAGCGTGCAGCCGAAGGCCACCAGACAGGCCAGATTGGTCTGCTCCCGGTTTTCCATCAAATCAATGGCTGATACCCAGGCGGTCCAAGGATGCTGCCGCAGAGCCTCGCAAGCCTGTGTACTCCAGGGCAGAGACGGAAGTGCCGCACCGTTAAGCTGGGCGTCTGCCAGTTCGTGATAATGGCGGATTTTGGCAATACTGCCATAGTAGGAAAGGCCCATCACCCCAACCCAGAGCATCAGGAAACTCATCAGAATAGTGGTCAGCACCCCGCCGGTGCTCAGCTTCTTCTTCCAGGAGAATAACTGCGTAAACCAGGAAATGATGTGAAAGAAAAGCAGCAGGATGAAAATAGCCGCGCCCCAGGCCAGCACCTGCACCATCCAGGGATGCGGAGTATCCGTAACAAAGGCCAGATAGGTGAAACCGTTGCGTTGCAGGAACATCCACGCCGCCACGGCACAGATGACAGCCGTGGCCAGCACAATCATCCTGATAACGCCCTTGAAAATCACAAAGAACAGGATGGAAAGCAGGATGACTCCCAGGACAATCAGCAATGCGTGGTTCTGTAGCAGTTCCATAAAAATTTATCGTTGTTGCATCTGTTGGTTCAGCATTTTCAAGGTTTCTGCGGCGGCAGCATGCGTCGGCTGCAGCCGCACGGCTTTTTCCAGAGCTCGCCGGGCAGCCTCCGGCATACCGACTTCTGCCAGCAGGATTCCCAGACGGTACTGAGCCTCCGCATTGTCCGGGTTTGCCGCGGTACAGGCCAGCATTTGCTGCAGTGCTTCCCGCAACCTGTTCTGCTGAGCCAGGAACACGGCATAATCCATGCGGGCCACAGCCGATGTAGCATCCAGCTCAATAGCGCGGAGATACTGCTTCTCTGCCTCCGCGCGTCTGCCCTCTGCCGCCGCCAGCATGGCCAGCTGCATGGCACCGGGCGGCTGATCGCTCTGCAACGCAGCCGTTTCTTTCATTTCACGCAGGACGGATTGCCCCTCAGGCATGCGTGTCACACGGGGGAAGAGCCGCCAGCCGACCGCATGGCGCACCACCCGGGTATCATCCCGCAGCAAAGGCACAAGCTCTGCCGGAGGTAACAGCTGTACGGCGGCAGCCCTGACCAGCGGGTCACTATCCTGAGCTGCGAGCCGCGCCGTTTCCCGCACTTCCGGGGTCAGGGGGTACTGAGCCATGAGCCCCAGCAGAGTGGCGCGCCAGGCACTCACCTCCTCTGCCTCATATGCTTTCAACAACTGTTCCGCACTGCCCCTGCCCTGCATGGCTGCCCCGGCGGCACGGAATCGGAAGCGGTACTTCTCCATCCGCTTACCATAGCGTTTCTCCAGATAGTCAGCCGCCCATTGATGGTCTTTGTCCCTGTGACAATCCAGGCAAGGATTCGGCACACCCAGCTCCATACTCATGCGCGGATCAGGCCAGTGCAGAGCATGGTCTCGGCGGCGGTCGCGCCCCATGTAGGACATCTCCGGCATGTGGCAATCCACGCAGCGATTCTCATGACCACCGCAAAGCGGGTTACGCTTCACCTGCGGGGCAAGCACGCCGTTCACCACCTTATTCTCTGCGTGGCATTGGAGGCAGAGGCGGTCGTTCTCCATGGACTCCGTCAGCCCCCCGGTGTGCGGATTGTGGCAATCGTAGCAGGTCACCCCGGTATTCCCCATACGGCTGAGCCGGAAACTTGTCTCACAGTAATCTTCCTCGCGCTGCAAACCATTGGGGTAAAACACACCCGGAACGGACGGGAGCTCCAGACGATAATGGTCATCAAAACGGTCGCCGATGGTGAATCGGTCTGTCAGCTCCTCTCGGCGGGCATGGCAGGAGGCGCAGTTATCATCATGCTGCTGCGGAGTCAGGGCGCGGTCTTCCCTGCTGACCATGCAGCCATCATCCGCCGGTTTATCCGCCACGCGGTGGCACTGCACACAGGTGACTCCCGGCTCGCTCCAGGTGGAGGCATACTGATTCTTTTCCACATCATAATTCTTGCGGAATCCGCTCATGTGGCACCAGGCACACTGGGAGTTCCAGTTCATGCCCCGCCCCTGCCAGTGGCCCCATTCACCGGGCTTGCGCTCCGCTCCACCGGAAGCCTGCTGCAGAGCATCATCGCGGAACACGTCAAACCATTCTTTCTTCTGCACATCCCATGCGGCACTGGGTGTCTGCAACCCGCCGTCCTTCCAACGGACAAGATACTGTTCCAAGGGAGATGTACCAACCACGGAATCTACGGCATACACCTTCCCGCTGCGCACATCACGAATCTGCGGATTGCCCTGCGCGTCCTTCTCCATGCACAGCTCCATGCCGTGTGCGGTTATGCGGCGACCATCAAACGCCGCCGCATCCTGCGTGCGCAGCTTTCGCCATGCCCAAGCGTGGTGGCTGCCCGCCCACTCATCATATTCTTTTCGGTGGCAGGCTGCACATTGCAGCGAAATGGGTATGGCCGTCTCATCCCAATGAGCGGAAGCAGCGGCAGGAGACTCTCGCGGGATGGCTGCCACACCGGCAAACGCTGCCACCACCACCACTGCACCTATTACTGTTCCCGGGATTCTCACGGGAGCATTGTAACACATCTTCGCTGCCTTGGCAAACGGAAAACGACCTGCCACCGCTGCGGGTGACAAGTCGTTTCGTTAAAAAGAAAGAAGCGTTTTCAGCGCAGGTCAATCATATCCTTGACGATATGAAGTCCCTCTCGCAGAACCGGGTCAAGGTTGGAGGGATACTCCGGTGTCTCCGTCAGTTCCTCCTCAGGGTCTTCCACCTCATCCATGAACTCAGTCTTATCCTCCTTGGAAGCGATGGGCAGCGTGGGAAGCTTCACGTCAGTGAGGTTGAGGCGGTAGATAACCATGTTCTTCGCATCCTCGGCGGCCATTTTTTCGTAGCGGATCTTGCGCTCCTCATCAATGGCTTTCTTGCGAGCCAACAAGGCATTGCTCTCATCCTGACGCACTTTCTTGTTGAGAGACACACTGTTCTTCTTCTGGCGCTCATCTGCGCGAACGGCATCTTCCTGCATGTACTGCAAATCCGGATCCTTGGCAACGCGGGCAGCACTGCGCCCCAAAAGAGCGGGAAGTATACGGGCAATGCGGGTGCTCATCACATATCCCCCGGCTCGCGGAATCTCATCATAAGGTAAGGCATAATCCTGCTCACCCTCTGAGATGCGCAGACCAGTCGTAGCTGTAGGCAATACAATATCACTGGGCACACCGCGTAACTGGGTAGAGGCACCGCCCACGCGGTAGAACTTCTGCGTGGTCACCTTAATCATGCCACACCCCTCACGGGAGGAGAAATAGGGCATGTAATCCGCAAGACCGCGAGGCACCTGCACTGTACCCTTGCCGAAGGTGGATTCATCACCCGCCACCACGGCACGCCCATAGTCTGCCATGGCTCCGGCAAAAATCTCAGAGGCAGAAGCACTCAGTTTGTTGATAAGCACCACCAGTTCACCGCGGAAAATCGCGCGTCCGCTCACCGTCAGGCGTTCCACATGACCGCGAGAATCCTTCACCTGCACCACGGGACCGGCTCCGGTGAAGAACCCTACCATCTTACGCACCTCATCCAGAGAGCCGCCGCCGTTGAAACGGAGATCCAGCACGATACCTTCCACGCCCTCCATCATCATACGGCGCAGGATGCGTTTCACATCTGCAGCGCAGTGTACGTCTCCGTCATCCAAATCCACATAGAAGGACGGCAGTGTCAGCACACCCAGACAGTATTTGCGGGGCTGACCGTTGTTATCCGGCGCGGTCAGGTGAATGACGCGCCCACTTGCCAACTCCTCGGACATGGGGATTTCATCACGCACGATGGAGATGACATGCTCATTGCCACCCTCGGCATCCGTCACACGAAGTTTGACACTCTGTCCTTTCTTACCGCGGATGAGGTCTACCACCTTATCAATACTCAGGAACATGATATCAGTCCAGTTCTCATCCCCATCCTTGGCAACAGCTAGGATACGATCACCGAGTTTCAGCTGACCACACTTGGCAGCAGGGCCACCCTTGACAATACCTTCAATGACCGTAGAACCATCATCATCAGACTTAAGGCGTGCACCAATGCCTACGATAGAGGCTTTTATCATGTCTTTGAAACGCTGCTCTTCTCTGGCACCCATGTAATCACTGTGCGGGTCATACACATGAGCCACTGCATTGAGCAGGTAAGACACCATATCCTCTCGGTCTGCTTCCTGAATATCATTGCGCATGCGCTTCAGGCGGGAAAGAAGTTTTTCCACAACCGATTTCTCCTTGGCATTGGGGTCAGGCTTCCCCTTCTCCGCAGCCAATTTGGCAACATTTTCGCGGCGTAGCACCTCCGTAAGCAACATATCCTCCACTTGATCACGCCACACCTGCTCCAGCTCAGCAGCGTTTGCAGAGCGCGGCAGCTTCCGACGCGTGCGAGCTGTGGTTCGATCGGAATCAAAGTCCGGCATCTTGTTCGCGTACTCACGCAGCAACTTTTCGGCAAAAGCAATACGCGCAAGAGCTTTCTCGCTGTAGAAAGCATACAGTTCCTCAGCAAGACGAGCTGTCTGATTAGCAAGCAAATAATCACCAAAGCTGGTGGCATACAAATCCCGCAACTTCTGCACTTCATCCTCACTCAGGAAAAGATGCTGAGGGTCCTGTGTCTGCACATAACATTCCAAAAACTTAGCATACTGCTCCTGGGTAAAGCGTTCGCGCGAAAAATGAGCATTCTGCAGCACCAGCGAAAATTGCTTACCTATCAAATCATAATCCGGCTCTGCAGGTGCAGGCACAACTGCAATAGCAGCCAGCGCAGCGATGCCGGCTATCCGCAAACCTCTCATCCATTGTTGAAAACCCTTTTTCATATCGTAAAAAATGTGTGGGCTTTGCCTGCGCAGCTGCGCAACCATACTGCCCCTTTTTCCTAATTACGGTTCAGACACCTTCTTTCTGTCATTTCTTTTATTTCATGACACAAACACCAGCCCCAAAGTCTTCCTGCGAAACGAAATCACCGGCAACTCCGCAGAGTGTACCGGTGAGAATCCGTTTTCGCCGGCAGAAGCCGCGCAGCTCAAGACTTGCGGGAGCCTCGCTTAGCACGCTTCTTCACCAACTTGCAACCCATAGCGGCAGACATGGCATTCACTCCCTGTTCCAGAGTAGCCAGACGCACCGTAACCTCCTTGAGTTTATTCTCTGCCTTGGTGGCGCGAGTGCGGGCTCGGCGAAGCTCAGCCTTAGCAGTGCGAGCCTCAGCCTTCTCAGAAGTCTTGGGGTCAGCGGATTTCCTACGACCGGGAGTAGCATTTTCAAAACGCTTCAGTATAGCGTCTTCTGCCTGTTTCTTCCAGAGAGATATCAACGTGGGAACAATATTTTTCTCAGCTGCCACCTTCTGAATGGTATTATCACGACCTTTCTGCAGAATTCGCAATACTATATCCGTCTTATCCTTTGCTGTATATGTTGCGTGTTTCTTAGCCATAAATACAAATTGTTTCTGCCATTACTTTTACTCTTTTTCCCTGCTGATTGCAAGCAAGAAAATCTTTCGTGGGCGTTTTCTTTGAATTTTTATCATCTTTTTATGTCATTTACTGAAAAATCAGTTTTTTATATGGGCTTTTCAGTAGGATTTCGGCAATTTTGAATGGAGACATAACTCAATAGGCAAGACAGCAAAGTTACTACCAAACGCCCCTATTTTTGGCTAGAAATCACAATTCACCATCTCAACAAAGATCTCAGCAAAACTCGGCATACATTGATACGAAAACAATAACATAGAGCATACTCAAGAAGAATCAATTGTTACAAATCATTCCCAGACAGGCTAATACATTTTCCAAACGGATGCGGCAGTCTAATCGTGTAGGGGGCTTTCGCCCCCTCACACACCACCGTACGTGCCTTTTATGGCATACGGCGGTTTCCTAACCTTTACAGACTACGCTCTGCAATGAGACTAACCCCTGTTTCCTGAACCACTCCTTTCCCATGGCTCG
>JAZNLU010000027.1:0-40075 GCA_045579245.1 Akkermansia sp. | reverse complement strand
GCTTGCTTTCAGATAACGCTTTGGTACAATTCGTCTGGGTGCTTTCCATATAGGTACGTGTTGTTTGTAAATGTTTCTGTCCTGGCATTATGCCACCTACAACACCGGAAAGCACCCTTTTTCTGTTTCATCACGGCTAGCCGGGGAAGGACTCATTGCCGTCCTTCCCCCACACCCCCATCCAGGCTAGGGCAGTTTGGGCACCCTGGGTGACTTTTTTTGGGGCTTCCCGGTGTCGCATTTGTTTTTACACTTCTCAGAGTATCCGCTATCTGTCAAGGAGGCGATTCTTTGATTTGCTTTGGATGGTGAGTATAGCATGCCAGGAATGAAGACAAAGCAAAAAGCCCGCCGGGAGGGCGGGCTTGGAGAAGGGGGGGAGCTGGTATGTTTCCTTTACGCCAGTTCTGCGAGGAAGCCGCTTTCGTCCAGATAGATGTTCTCCGGGAGTTTGTAGGGACCGGGGAGGGAGGGGCCTTCCACGATGGCGTTGGCGCCGCCGGGTTCTGAGCTGACGCGGTAGCCCGGGAGCAGGAGCCCACGGGTGCGCGGGCGGGCGCCGAGTTGGATGGTGCCGTCGCGCATCTTGAAGACGCTGTGGCACATGCTCATGGAGATGATGGTGCCGCCGGGGGTGGCCAGGCAGGGCCGCCAGCGCATGTTGGGGGTGGAGATGGCGGGGCTGCCGCTGAAGTCGTAGAAGGGAATCTGACGCGGCGGGATGGTGGTGAGCAGGATGCGGCGCATGGCTTTGCCGCCCACTATCTGGGAGATGTTGGTGGGGAGGGTTTCCTGCGGGGCATCGATGAGCTGCACGGGGGTGTGAGTGATGATGGGCCAGAGGACGCTCAGGACGAGTTCCTGCGGCTCGCCGTTGCCGACGGTGGTGAGGAGACGGTGGCGGCGTTCCTTGAGGGCGTTCACGCGGCGCACCTGGCAGGCGTTCATCCAGTGGCGGTGCAGGTAGAGCAGGTCATTGGCTCCTTCGATAAGCAGCTCCAGCCACTTGCGGGCGAGCCCCTGATGCTCTTCTGACGGTTGTCGGCTGATGACGGCGGCGGCTATCTGAATACCGGTGAGTTCTCCGCCCGGGTAGAAGACGAGCGGGCAGGAGCCGATGGTTTCCAGCGTGCGCAGCAAGAGGTCGCGCCCTGCGCTGTCGGCGGTTTCCAGACTCTTGGCAGAGAGGTCGCGGAAGGCGCGGAGGACAGCGCGGCTGTTGAATGTTTCTGCTTTCATGGGTTCACCCACTGAGACGGTGAAGGGGTACGGGATTTCGCGCGGCAGTTTGGTGAAGAATCGGCTGCGGTGGTAGGAGAAGATGCTGCCCCAGAGTCCGTCCATGTAGACGGGTATGATGGTGGCGTTAGCACGGCGGGCAATCATTTCCATGCCGCGGCGGATGGGGGTGAGGCAGCCGCTGCGGGTGAGCTGCCCCTCCGGGAAGATGCAGATGAGGTCACCTTTTTCGATGGCCTGCGCGGCGCTCATAATGGCTTCCCGCGGGTTTTTGGTGGAGATGGGCAGGGAGTTGAAGATTTCCAGCGCCCAGTTGAGCATGCGCATGCTCATGAATTCCTCTGCCACGATGAAGCGGACGGGGCGTGGGCAGACCATGGTGAGGAAGAGGGCATCCGCAAAGGTGACGTGGTTGACCACAAGCAGGGCACCGCCGCGTTCCGGGATGCGGTTGATATTCACACAGCGCGGGCGGTACAGCAGACGCAGTACCCAGATGCCGAGCATGCGGATGAGTTCCTGCGGGATAAGGCGCAGGGTGGAGATGAGGATGAAGCCGCTCATCAGGAAGAGGACGAAGAACTGCGCCTGCGGGGTGGCTCCGTACTGGTGCATGAGCCAGATGAAGACCACGGCCACGAGCCCCATGAGGTTGTCGATGAGGTTGCCGGCGGCAATGATGCTGCCGCGGTTGGCGGGGTCGCAGTTGTCCTGCAGGTAGGTGTTGAGCGGGGCCATGAAGATGGCACCGAAGGCACCGGTGAGCGCCAGCAGGGCGTTGCTCACGTAGGTGTTGACCTCAAACACGGTCAGCAGCAGGGTACAGAGGGTGATGCCCAGCGCACCCAGCGGGATGAGCCCCAGTTCGTTCTTGCCGCGGCAGAGCAGGGAGGCTATTACACCGCCGGTAATCACGCCGCCGCCCAGCCACGCCATCAGGATGCCGCTCTGCATACTGAAGTCTACCGTGGGATCGGCAATTTGCAAATCCTTGGCAATCTGAATCAGAATCAGGAACAGGGAGCCGGCCAGGCACCAGAAGTAGGAAAGCCCGATTTCGCTCAGGCGCAGCTCACGGTCTTTCCACAGGTATTTAATCTGGCCGAAGTGCTCGTAAAACAGGCTCCAGCTGAACTTGCGCGTGGGTTTGGAGTGGTAGCGCGGTACCAGAAATGAGGCGGCAGTGACGACACCGGCCATGATGAGGAATACCCAGGTGGGCAGGATAACGGCGTTCCAGCCGGCTTCTTCCACGCCGTCCGGGCGGGCGGAGTAACCCTCCAGCAGGTGGCTGAACCAGAAGAATACGCCGATTTGTGCCGCCAGCAGCACAAAGACCATGCTGGTTTCAATGATGGTGGAGCCGAAGCCGATGTAGCGCGAGCCCAGCAAATCTTTCACGATGCCTTTCTTGGCGGGGGATAGGATGGTGGCCTGGGTGGCAAAGATGGCAAACCAGATGATGGCGGCGCGCATGTCATGCTGGTAGAAGCAGAAGAGCATGCAGCTCATCACAATAATCTGTGCAAAACTCATCACCTGAATGATGCGGGTCTTGCAGAAACAGTCTGCCAGCCAGCCCACCAGCGGCGCAAAGAGGATGTAGGGAAGCACGAAGATGGCACCCAGCATATATTCCAGCGTGCTGCCGTCAGCACCCCACAGCCACACACCCAGCGGAATCAGCAGGAACTGCACCGCTTTTTCATTAAAAGCATTCTGTGCCTGAACCGCCACGAGCGTCCAGAAGCCCGTCCATTCCTTGCGGTTCGGCTCTTTGTAAAATCCATCAGAATCGTCTGCCATATATTGGAAGGAGAGATAACACCGAGGATATTATCTCACAAAAACGGCAGGAATCAAGCTTATTCAGAATTTATCCGGTGCGGAGGCAGAAGTTTTTCGTCGTCCGATGAGGAGGTGGAGGAGCGGGAGGAGGAGACAGCAGAGCAGATTGTTGAAGAGGCACATCAGGATGACGTAGCCTGCCATGCTTTCCGCAGGATAGAGGGTGTTGATGATGATGATCGAGGCGACAAAGCAGGTCAGCATCGGTAATCCGAGGCAGAACCACAGACAGCCCATCCCTGTGTGAGGACGCGTGAACAGGAGATAGAGAATGCAGCTTGTCAGCGCCGGAAAGCTGAGAATGAAGTGGAAAATCACCCAATCCCAAGCGAAATCCATTGTTCGTAAGAGACTCATGGCTCCCCACCACAGCAGAAGATGCAGCGGAAGCAGGAGCAGGGAAAAGAGTGTCCCTTTTTTCATTTATTTGTCCTTTTTGAGATGTCCGAAGAAAGTAAAACAGGCAACCGAGATGGTGATACCCGGTCGCCTGCTCGTTAGAAAGGTTATGATGCTATCAGAAGCGGATGGTGTAGTCACCCGGGTCACGCGGTTCCTCCGGGGCGCGGTCACAGGCGGGCAGCATGTTGTTAAGATGGCGCTTCATGATGGTTCTCTTCATGCCGGCATCGTTGCGCTTGGTCTGTTCTGCCGCTTCTTTGGCAAGGTCGGCTCGCTTCTTTTCCGTTTTGGCGCGTGCGCGCTCGCAACGGTTGAGACTGGCTTTCTGGGCATCAGTAGCGATGGACTTGAGGGAGTCCGTAGAAATGTCTTTTTCCGTGACAACGGGAGCTGCCATGGCTACGGAAGCGGCAAGAGCAATCAGGGAGAGAATAGGAAGAGTTTTCATGCTGTGGAAAATGATATTGTGAGTATAGATGATGCGCGCCGTATGTCAAGCTCATTTTTGTCTGATTGAGGCAGTTTTGGTGCAAAAAAATCAGTTCAGTCCATCATCCAGCATGTTGAACATGTCCAGCTGGGTGACATCCGGTTCATCTGCCGTGGGTAATCCGGTTTCGCGCACGCGCTTGCGGCGCACCTGCTTCGGTTCGCGGGCAGAGGCGCTCATCTCCAGATGCGTGAGTACCTGTTTGGCTCGCTCAATAATGGGTGCGGGCAGCCCGGCAAGGCGTGCCACCTGAATGCCGTAGGACTTGTCTGCCGGCCCGGGCAGCACCTTGCGGAGAAAGACGATTTCATCTTTCCACTCCCTCACTTCCACATGCCAGTTGCTCACAGCAGAGCGGCTGTGTTCCAAATCCACCATCTCGTGGTAGTGGGTAGCAAACATGGTGCGCGCACCGATGATGTCGTGCAGGTGCTCTGCCACAGCCCATGCGATGGAGAGACCGTCAAAGGTGGCGGTGCCGCGCCCGATTTCGTCCAGAATGACAAGGGAACGCTCCGTGGCATTGTTGAGGATGAGGGCGGTTTCGCTCATCTCCACCATGAAAGTGGATTGCCCGCGGGCAATATCATCACTGGCACCCACTCGGCAGAAAATGCGGTCCACCAGACCGATGCGGGCGGCATCCGCCGGGACATAGGAACCAATCTGTGCCATGAGGGTGATGAGTGCCACCTGCCGGATATAGGTGCTTTTACCTGCCATGTTGGGACCGGTGAGGATGAGCACGCGGTTGGCATCAGCATCCATTTCCGTATCATTCGGCACAAAGGAGGAGTCTGTTTGCACACGCTCAATGACCGGGTGTCGGCCGTTGGTGATCAGCAAATCACGGCTGTTATCCAGTTGCGGGCGGCAGTAGCGGTGCCGCTGCGCACTTTCTGCCAGCGCCAGCAGGACATCTGCCTCTGCCAGCGCTTCGGATGTGGCCTGTATATGGTCGATGTATTCTCCGGTTTTTTCGCGCAGCTCGCAGAACAGCTCGTATTCCAGCTGGCGGGAGCGCTCGTCTGCTCCCAGAATGGTGCCCTCCATCTTCTTGAGCTCTTCCGTGACAAAGCGCTCTGCGTTGGCGAGTGTCTGTTTGCGGACGTAGCGGTCGGTGGGCACTTTGGCAAAGTTGGCGCGAGTGACTTCTATATAGTAACCAAAGACGTTGTTGTAGCGGATTTTCAGCGAGTCAATGCCTGTGAGGGTGCGCTCGCGAGCTTCCAGATCTGCCAGCCAATTCTTACCTTCTCGTGAGGCGGCGCGCAGTTCATCCAGCCGGGCATCATAGCCGTCCTGAATCATGCCGCCCTCCTTGATAGTGACAGGAGGCTCCACGACGATGGCGCGTTGCAGCAGGTCGGTGAGCTCGCGGAAATCACCCATGCGCGAGAGCAGTGGCTCGAAGAGAGGTTGGTGCTGCACCAGCGCGGCTAAATCCTCCGCAATGCCCGGCAGCTGTGCCAGAGAAGTACCCAGTGCCAGCAAGTCACGCGCATTGCCCGCCCCTTGGGAAAGTCGGGAGACCAGCCGCTCCATGTCGCGCACTCCCTTGAGTGAGTCGCGCAGCTTGCTCATGAGGTAGGGTTCTGCCAGGAATCCGGCGATGAGTTCCTGTCGCCGCAGCAGCTCATCGCGGTCACAGATGGGGTGCAGAATCCAGTCGCGCAGCTTGCGGGCACCCATGGGGGTGGAGGTGCTGTCCAGCGTACCCAGCAGCGTGTTTTTCATCCCGCCGCGGGCTTCTACCAAATCAAGATTTCGGCGGGAAGCGGTGTCGATGAGGACGGCGTTGTCCGTGGCGCGCAGGGAGAGCTTGCGAAGGTGGTCAGTTTGGCGGCGCAGCTGGTGTTTGAGGTAGTGCAGAATAGCGGCGGCGGCACCGGGGGCAGCCTGCAGATGCCCACAGCCGAAACCGTCCAGCGAATGCACGCGGAAGTGGCTTTCCAGCGCCGTGCGTGCCACGCCGGGCAGGAAGGTATAGCCGTCATAATAGAGCGTGACAGGCAGGCGGGAGAACTCTTCTTTCTGCTCATCGCTCACCAGCAGCTCTCGCGGGTGCATGCGCGCAATTTCGTCTGTCAGCTCCTCTGCGCTGTCGAAATCCGCCACGGAGAATTCGCCCGTGGTGTGGTCGGCGCAGGCCAGTCCCCATGTGTTCTTGTGTCGGTAACAGGCGGCGATGTAGTTGTGTTCCCCCTCATCCAGCAGACTGAGGTCGGCCAGTGTGCCGGCCGAGACAATGCGGGTAATCTCTCGCTCCACCAGTTTGCCGGGCACGGGGATGGTCATCTGCTCCGCAATGGCCACGCGACGCCCCATCTTCACAATCTGGCCGATGTATCCCTCCGCCGCATGAAACGGTACGCCGCACATGGGAATCGTCTGGCGCTTCGTGAGGGTGAGTCCGAGCGCCTGCGCGCATTCGACTGCGTCCTCGAAGAACATCTCGTAGAAATCACCCAGTCGGAAAAACAGCCACACATCATCCGGCAGTGACTGCTTCATACGCAGGTACTGGTCCATCATCGGGCTGATTTTCGGGGCTTCGGCCATAACAGATGGGTTACACTCTACCCTGTTCCTCTTCATAATTCAAGCATTTTTCCCGTATGCCGGATGTCAATCTGAATCGTCAATCGTCATTTGCCCTGAATGCGATTGTTTTTTCTTGCCTTAACACTTTAGTTCTGCTAGAATCCGCGGGGCAGATGTATGGACAACGACGGTATCATCTTCATCAATCGGTATACTGGGCAGAAAGAGCGCGAAAAAGTGTTGGGAGAGCGTTCCCTGCGCTGGGTGTATGGTAGCACCACGGGGCGGCTTGCTCTGCATCTGCTCATTAAGCGCGCTTTTTTTTCGCGCCTGTTGGGTGTCATGAAGAACAGCCGTCGTAGTGCCCGTGCGCTTCCGGATTTTGTGCGGGAATACAATATCAATTTGGAGGAAGCAGCTCTCCCTCTGGAAGAATACGGTTGTTTCAATGATTTCTTCTTCCGTAAGCTCAAACCGAATGCTCGTCCTGTTTGTGAGGGCGCAACCGTTGCGCTGCCAGCGGAGGGACGACATAGCGCCTGGCAGGATGCCTCCCAAATCCGCAGCGTCTTTGTCAAAAATCAAAGCTTTGACCTTCCCGCCCTGTTGGGCAGTTGTGAGTTGGCGGAGAAATATGCCACGGGAGCCGTTGTACTCTCCCGCCTTTGTCCGGTGGACTACCACCGCTTCCATTTTCCGGTTGCCGGTGTGCCGGGAGCGCCTGTGCGCATCCCCGGCCCGCTGGCAAGCGTATCCCCCTACTGTCTGCGGCACAAGCTCTCCTGGCTCTGGACTAACAAACGGGAGCTGACTATCCTGCACACCGAGGAAGTGGGAGATGTGCTCTGTCTGGCAGTAGGAGCCACCGGTGTGGGAGCCATCTATCAAACCTACACCCCCGGTCAGGCTGTGGAAAAAGGAGCGGAGCACGGCTATTTTGCCTTCGGCGGATCCACGGTGATGACTTTCTTTGAACCCGGACGCGTACAAATTGCTTCCGACCTGTTGGAAAACACCGCCAACGGCTTTGAAACCTTTGCACGCGTAGGTGATCTCTTAGGTTTTATTTCCTAATTCTTCCGTTGCCGTTAGGTTCTGCTTTTTCTTTCCGCTCGTAAGAGGGGTATTGTTTTTGTGAATCTGTCTGTGTCGTTTTGCCTATCTAACGCAATATCTGTGTAAAAATATCATCCAGACAGAAATACCATGCAATCAGTGCAAACAAAGCTGCGCACACCGTTTCTACGAGCTAGTAGCGCACAGAAATACGCTGACCACAGCAGGAGCTCCTGCCCCGCAGCAGAAGCCAGCTGAGGATGGGCAGATGCAGGTACCAGGGTATCTCTTTCTTACAGCAGGGGCAGAAGGAACGCGAGGGTTCATTCACACTCAGCCCGCGCGGAAGTCGGTACACCACCACATTGAGAAATGACCCGATACAGGCACCAAACAAGGCAAACGCCAGCGGCAGCAACCACGGCGCCTCTGCCGTGATTGCCTGCGTCTGCAAATAAATCAGCTCCATCATACGCCCGGCATCTTATCACCAACATCCGTCCATGACAAGCACGCATTGAGTCGCCCCCCCCCCAACAACTTGTCAGCGGCGGCGGCGAGCACACATCAGCGCAAGAGCCAGCAGCGAAAGCGTACTCGTGGCAGGCTCCGGCACCACGACAAAATAGGCAGAGCTGCTATCTCCCTGCACGTAATACCCCATCAGCTTCCGCCCGTTGGACAAAATTGCTGTTATCTGTGCGTTTTCGGACAAAGTTGCGGTACTGTTGCTGCGAGCCACCCCGGCAAAGCTGAGGCGGATATAGTCATACTCACTCACATCCCCCAGTGTTGCCAGGTTCAGCGACAGGGAAGCACCATCCTGAAGCGATACACCCTCCAGCATATCAGAAACGACCTGTAACACAAGGCTGTCCTTCTGAATCACCAGTTTATCACCACCACCATACTGCTGCAGCGTAAGTTCCTGTGTTGTGCCGCTTTCCCCGGCAGAGGCAACGGAGGTAAGAGAGGTAGACATCTCTGCTCCGCTTTCAAGAATCAGCGCCGAGCCGGTTTCCACCTGCAAAGCCCCCACGTTCACCGCACCGTACAGATGCACCTTGCTGCCCTCCAGCAGCTCCAGCGTCTTCACTCCGTCAATGCTTCCCTTCATGTGGAATGCAGCCTTATCCGTCCCCAGAGCAATCTTCAGAGAGCCGGGGCCGGACACCGAACCGCCATAGCTCATATCCGTATCCATGTCATCGCCGAAAATCACTTCCATCATGGCTCCGTCGGCCAGCTTCACATCACCCTTGTGACCGAAATACTCTGCCAGCTCTGCCGTCTTTTCCGTTCTTTCTCCGCCTTCCACGTACTCCTCTGCATGCTGCACACCCTCGTGCATCACGTATGTACCGCCGGATTCCACTGTCACCGTTCCGGTCAGGCGGGCATGGCTCTCCAGCTCAAATGTGGCCTTATCTTTCACGGTCACATTCATAGCGGCATCGGCATAGTGCCAGTCGTTCTCACGTGTAGAGAAATCAGCAGTATCATTTTCCTTGTAATTGGTATGAACCGTACCATAGCCATGCACCGTCAGAGTGCCCGCCAATTTCACTGTGCCGTTGCTGACCGTCAACCCACTGTCGGCGTTACTGAGGCTGGTGCGTATGCTGTTCAGCGTCAGCGTGCCACCGCCCTGGTAATCCACCTCCAGAGAGCTCTTGTCCGAATCCGCAAATGAGCCGACAAAAGTCTGATTACCGCCTTGTTTGAAGCTCAGCACGGATTTACCGTTATAGTTAGCCACCAGAGCCTCTTCCGTCAGAGCCTGGATAGTGAAACCATCCCTCGTCTGTCCGCCGGAGGTATACCAATCCATACTGTTGCCGTTCATGTCCAGCGTACCGCCGCCATTACCGAAAGTCAGGTCACGGGCAATTTGCTCGGTATCACTGATAACGACAGTGGAGCCGGTATTAACCACCACATTGTAGGCAGCGTAGCCGTTAGTCTGAGCCAGCACCGTGCGCCCGGAGCCTCCCAGATTAAGGAATATCTCATTCTTCCCGTCACCGCAAATCTTCAACTCACCCTCGCCCACCTTGCGCCATTCGCGCATGTATGAGTCATCCGTATTACGCAGACTGACATTGACCGTCACTCCGGCATCCACCACATAACCGGCGGAATTGAGCAACTTATTATCTTCGGATACCACGTTATACTGCACATTTTTATGCCCATTGGCAGCAAAATGCAGATACCCTGCACCCAAGTCTGTATCTTTAGTCACACTGATACCATAGGTAGCATCATCCTCTGCGGCTTCAAAAACAAGGTTCTGGGTCAGGAACAACTTGGCATAGGTCACGCCGGTTGCCGCGTACTTCTCTCCGCCGTTACCGGCAGCATCCTTTTCCGTAACTAATACACTCGTCGTGGCATTCAGATACTCATTCCCATAGGCATACCAGTTATTCGTATCCTTCAGAGCAGAAAGAGACTTCCACGTATGCTGCCCGGTTTCTAAACCATTAAATGTCAACGAATTCCAATTCTTGTCATAAAGATTTCCGTTCGCGTCACATAAAAAACCTCTGGCAGCAACAACGCTAACCGTGGTGCCGTTGAATACACCGGAAATCCCACCCTTATCATCCATTTCTTCATCCGTTCCTTTAATCACCAGCGAACCGCTCACACTCCCCATATTCACACGCACACTATCGGCATCTATCACCGACTGCGTCCACTCCTTCGCCTCGCTGCTCCGGGTCTGCTTGTTGTCATTCGTACTGCCATTGTGAGTTGAAAGAAATTTGTACGTATTTCCGTCCCATACGAAGTAGGGGCTGCCGGAATCTCCCTCCGTGGAACCGAAAGGCAGCGGAGTCCCGGCTCCGGCACCGGCCCCCTTATTCCATGAGGTGGTACCCACTACCGTGGCATGGCGAATATCAGCACCGGATGGTGACCAATCTGTAATACCGGCTATACCGCCCACCAGATAAACATCCTTACTACTCTCATCGGACTTTTCATTTCCATCCCGCAACCATTGCTGGCCGCCACCCACACGGTACACCAACTCGCCCTTGTAGTCGCTATTCGCTCCACCCGCCATCTGCGCCGGCGTCGCATCCGTTACCAATTTGGTCAGACGCGACAACTTATAATCGCTGGTTGCTGAATAAATATGGTGAACGAATGTATACCCCGGGTTACCGGCTGAATCTACCTCATATTCCTCTGCGGCCAGATATTTCTGGCTGTTTTCCGCGCCGATGCCGTAATCATTGCGTGTGAACGTGGGTGCCATCTGAGATGAATTATGAGCCACCGTCACGGCGTAGTTGTAGCCAACCACCGTCATGTTGCCCATGTCAGACACAGAATCGAAGCTGATCATCCCGTGCTCCAGCGTGTAATCAGCTTGCTCGCCCGTATAGCTGATACGCACCCCGCCGTCCCTCAGACGAATGTAATCCAGCATAGCATTCGTCACACCGGTAACATAGCGCCCGTTGTTGTTGGCAAAGTCCACATAGGTGTTCAGCGACACATCCGTATGCCGAACCGCAGCCTCTGCGGCACTCATCAAGCAGACAGACAACAACCCACAACGAAGAATGACAGGAAGACGAAGTTTCATAATACTCTCTCAGTCTATCAGATTCCCCCCCTTATGGCAACCTTTAATAATGTTCTCACCCCATTTAGGTGAATTGCAAGTTCAAATGCAACACTTTTTGAAAAAAATGCGCTCTTAGTGCTTTGCATCCCCAAAATTCAGCCCGAGAGCCTTCACCAACTCATTTGCGGACTTGCCATCGAAGAGCTTTCGCGGGATTTTATTCATCCAACTCGCCAACCGTTGAACTACTTTCTGACTTAACTCATCAAAGGTACTTCCTTTAGGTAGAAAGCGTCGGATGAGCCTGTTTGCGTTCACATTACTTCCGCGTTCAAACGAGGAATAAGGATGTGCAAAATACACCTTTGTTCGTTTCTTCTTCTTGCTGTAAACGGATTGCTCTATCCCCTTAAAATCCTGAAACTCCACCCCATTATCACATGTTATGCTTTTAAAAATGGTTGAGAAGGTGTCTTTACCCAGTTTTCTTTCCAGGCGATTGATCGCTCTGATAACGCTTCGCTGAGTCTTATCTTTGATGAGTACGATATGCTGATAGGGCAGTTTGGGCACCTTCGGAGACTTTTTTGGGGGCTCTTTGGTGTTGCTTTTGTTTTTACACTTCTCAATCTAACGCAAAATCTCGCTTTCATAAACGATTTTGCATTGCCAGAAAAGGTGGGAAGTAGTATACTGGCGGCGTATGAAAAGTTTTGGTGCCATTGAGCGGAAAATGCAGTCTGTAGGGCTTTCTGAGGCAGCGGTGGTTGCTTTCCGCCACAGTGTGGAGGTGCTGATGTCCGACCGTTCCATGCTGATTCCTGAATCCGATATTTGTCCGGCGCTGGATGTGGCGCAGTGGGATGAGTTGGTGGCAGTCACTCCGGAGGCTGATGCTGCGTTGTTAGCTCAGGCGGTACTGGTGAAGCTCAACGGTGGACTGGGTACGAGCATGGGCTTGCAGAAAGCCAAGAGTTTGCTGGAAATTAAGCCCGGTGTTACATTTTTGGATTTGATTGTGCGCCAGATGAATAGTTTGCGTGAGCGTTCCGGTTATCCGGTGAATCTCCTGCTCATGAATTCATTTTCCACATCGGTTGATACCATGGCTTATCTGTCTCGTTATGCTGAAGGTGGGTTTGATGATCCTGCCCGGGTGGAGATGATTCAGAACCGCGTGCCTAAGTTGCTGATAGATTCGCTCGAACCGGTGGAGTTCCCGAAAAATCCTGATTTAGAGTGGTGTCCTCCCGGTCACGGTGATTTGTATCCGGCCATGGTGGGCTCCGGTTGGCTGGATAAGCTGTTGGAGGCCGGGGTGAAGTATGCCTTTGTGTCCAACGCCGATAATCTGGGGGCTCAGCTCGACACTCGTTTCCTACGCTGGTTTGCAGAGAGTGGTGCACCTTTCGTTATGGAGGTAACCCGCCGTACGGAGGCCGACAGGAAAGGTGGGCATTTGGCGATACGCAAGGTGGACGGTCAGCCTCTGCTGCGTGAGATTGCACAGTGTCCGGAGGATGATGTTCCCGCTTTTCAGGATATTTCAAGACACCGTTATTTCAATACGAATAATCTTTGGATTCGTCTGGATGCCCTCAAGTCGCTCATGGAGGCTCATGGCGGTGTGATGCCGCTGCCCGTTATATGTAATGTGAAGACTGTTGACCCGCGCGATGCTTCTACACCCGGAGTGTACCAGCTGGAAACGGCCATGGGGGCGGCTTTGGAGTGCTTCCCGGGAGCCCGGGCGGTTTGTGTGCCGCGATCCCGATTCTTCCCGGTCAAGACCTGTTCGGATTTACTGTTGCTGCGGTCGGATGCTGTGCAGATTGATGATTCCGGTGCTATGTCGTTGGCTCCTGAGTGCGGAGGCGTGGCTCCCGTGGTGCTTTTGGATGGTAAGACGTATAAGCTGGTGGATTCTCTGGATTCTCTCGGGGTGCCTTCGCTTAAACATGTGAAACGACTGGTGGTGAAAGGTCCCCACCGCTTTGCTGACGGCGAAACTCTGCGTGGTGATGTGGAAATTGGCTGAATCACGTTGATGTAACGCCGACTTGAGCGGAGGGGTGGTTCGTGTTTCATAACCCGGTAAATTGTTTTTCTGCATGCCTGTTTCGCCTCAGAAGCGTGAGGAACTGCGACAACGCATGCTGCGACTCGGGGTGAGGGAAAATGATTTGCAGGAAACTTTTGTTCGTGGTAGCGGCAAGGGCGGGCAGAAGGTGAATAAGACCAACAACGCCGTGTGTCTGGTGCATGTTCCCAGCGGGATTGTTGTGAAATGCCACCGTGAGCGTGAGCGGGAAATCAACCGTTTTCTTGCCCGCCGCGCTCTTTGTGATGAGCTTGAGCACCGCCTGACCGGTGCTCCGGGTGCTCATGCCGCTGATCGTCTGAGGCATCCTGCCCGCAAAGGAGGACGACCCGCTACCCGTGGCCTGCATATTGATTTTCGTAAGCTCTGAAGGAAGTGGGATATTTATCTTAGCTTTCCTAAATAAAGTATATTCTGTTTAGCTTTTGATACTTATTGAAAGCCAGATATTCATGTTGTTAGATGGGGAATCGCCTTGTAATTCTTGGAAGTTATGGTAGTATTTGCCCCAAGTATGAGAAGAAAAAGGCACCCCCATCGGAAAGGATTGCACCGCGCTGCGTTGGTGTTTGGAAGTTTTGCTGCTACCGGAGGGTTGAATATGTGTGTTTCTCACTCTTTATGGCAGGGAACTCCTGTTGAGGAAGTGGCGGATGTATCTCAGAATGTCAGGGAATACCGAGCTGCCGCTCAGCGTAATGACAGCGATGCTCAATTTCGCCTTGGTTGCTGCTACTTGGACGGTTTGGGGGTGAGTCCGGACAAAGCTTCTGCTATCTATTGGTTAAGGCGGGCTGCTTCCCGTGGTCACCGTGATGCTAAGAATTTGCTTAGCAAATTGGGTTCATATCTGTGCACCTTATAAAAAACTAAATCGAACTGCTCCTATTGTTTTGGCGGCGTATTCGGAGATATGAAATCTTCTGAATGCGGTCAAGGGGCGTTTTTATCATTGGTGTTTGCAGAAGAGTTTTGAGCAAGAGGCTAAGCGTTGTTTGCTTATACAATTTTTCTTGATTTTTCCATTTTCGGATGAGTCGCTCTTGATTCAATACTATGACTATGTTTCAAGGCATAATTGCCGTTAGCGTTGTGGCTAGTGTTTCGTTTAGCTAGTCCTACACAATACTCTCAACACGTAAGCATTTGTATTATAAAGAATAAATAAGCTTGCCTATTGTAATGAATTAACTCGACAAGATGCTGGTACAACATCCGACAAATACCGGACATTGATATAAATGATGCTATAATAAGGCATCAGCCATGATTAAGACCGAAATTAGTCCCGAGGATTTAGCCGAAATCGAGTAAATATGCCGTGCCCGCACGGAATCATATCATGTGGTAACCCGGGCACAGACACTCAAGCTCCGCTATGAGGGAAAGACGATAGATAGTATAGCGGAAGCTTGGGATGTCCACAGGAATACAGTCCTTTTAACTCTGTCAAAGTCCGAAAACCAAGGCTTAAGCTATGCATTGTATGATGCTCCCGGTCGGGGTAGAAAGGCAGAAATAACCGATGAGGATAAAGCCTGAATTACCAACATTGCTTGCATGAAACCATGTGAATGTGGTTATGTTGCTGAGTTGTGAACCTACAAGCTGCTCACAGAACATATTCGGAGAAATGCGACACAAGCGGGCTATCCGCTACTCTCAATCATTGCGAAGAGTACGGTGCATCTTATTCACAATGAACAAGGCACAAAGCCATTTAAGGTTAAATACTACTGTGAAAAACGAGATGAACAGTTTGAGGAGAAGATGCATGACGTGCTTGTCGTAAGAAATGCTATTTGATGAGGACTGCCCTACGATAGGCAGTTTACGCATGCGATTCCATACGATAAAGCCAAAGATTCAAGTCACCGGGGGAGCCAAAGACAGAGCTCCTGTACAGGGAAAAATAAGTGTCACAGAGACTGCGAATACACCGGTATGGCACATTGACTCTACTTACAGGCATTGATTTACAAACAGGTATAGCAATACCTCTTGTCCATGAGAAGCACAACAGCAGCGTGTTTATAGAATGGCTTGAAAAAGCTGATACTATGTATCCCAAGGAGACAAGATCAGGACAATCGTAGATCATATCTGTTCATACAAGTGCACTAGTAAAGGCATACTGACAGACTAAGTACAACCGATTATACCCCTAAGCATGATTCATGGGTAAACCTAGTGTCTTGTTTAGTTAGTCCTTTACAATAGTGTGTATGTCTGCTATAATAAGGTCGTCATGAAAAAAAGCAAGCCTTGAAATAGCAGCAGAAGATGTCCAAACTCTGCAAAAGATTCTTCGTTGCCCAACTTCCGAATCAAGAGAGATTTTGCGGGCAAAAATAATTCTCGGTTTTGCAGACAATAAATCAGGATATCAAATTGCCAAGGAATTGGAAGTTGATTTTCATACCGTCAATAAGTGGCGTAAGCGATATTCCGAACTTGGTCTTGCCGGGTTAACAGACGCTTATCGTAGTGGGCAACCGAGCCGATTAGAGGGAGATAAGGTTAAAGAGATTCTTGACAAAACAATGCATTGCATCCCCCAAAGAAGCAACGCATTGGTCTTTAAGGTTGATGAGCAAATATGTAGGAGTTTCTGTATATCTTGTGAGTAAGGTATGGAAAGCAGCAGCTCTCAAACCGCATCTCCGTAGTACGTTTAATTTCAGTAAAAACCCTGATTTTGCAGACAAGGGGATAGATATCATAGGCCTATATATGGCTCCGCCGGTTGATGCAATAGTCCTTTCGGTTGATGAAAAGACACAGCTTCAGGCACTTGACCATACACAACCATTATTGCAATTAGCCCCTCACCAGATAGAAAAACATACTCATGATTACATACGTAATGGCACTACAAGTCTTTATGCCGCATTTGACATAGCTACAGGACGAATTATCGGAAAGACCAATAAACGACATAGAGCTAAGGAGTTCATCTCATTCCTGAACCTCATAGATAATCGGATGCAGAGCAGAAAGAATAAAGAGAACATACACATCATCTTGGACAATAGCTCAACGCACAAGACAAAAGAGGTCAAAGAATGGTTGAAAGCTCATCCAAACTATCATTTTCACTTTACTCCAACCAGTTCATCATGGTTGAATGCTGTGGAAAACTGGTTTTCCCGATTAGAAGTCAAGGGGTTGCAAAGAAAAGTATTTCAAAGCGTAAAGCAACTTAGAGAACACTTAAGACAATATATTGTGACCTATAATAAACACTCGGCCAAGCCATTTGTGTGGAAAAAGCCAGCTCAGCAAGTATTGGATTCTGTAGAACGCGCGAAGCAGCATGCAGCAGTGCAAACACCCCCAATAATATTGTAACGGATTGACTCGACAAAACACTAGGTTTTATCTGCGCTTGTGCCTCTCAGAAAAAATATTTGGAATACATGTGCACAAAACCGCAGATTGGTACAAACTTTCGCGCAAAGTGTAACCTATGTAGTTGAACTAAAGTGTTACCCATGTGAGTAGCGCGCCGAGTGTCGGAGGTTCCCGTACAGATTCTCGGATTGCGGGCCAGGGTCTCGCCTGCTGCCTGCGCCACAAGTTCTCCTGGCGTTGGATTAATAAGCGAGAACTGACCGTTCTGCACACAGAGAAACCGGGGGATGTCCTTTGCCTCGCCGTGGGTGTTATCTACCAGATCTGCACCCCCGGTCAAACTGTGGAAAAAGGCATGGAGCACAGTTGCTTTACCTTCGGCGACTCTACGGTGATGACTTTCTTCGAAATCGTGTGCGTGCAGATTGCTCCTGACCTGTTGGAAAACATCGCGTTTCAAATGCGATATCAAGTCAAAAGTTTGCCACAGACTAAAAATACAAAATTTACAAGCTGCCGAGCAAAGAGCAGAGACTGGATTCGGAGCATCCCGATTTTCCTAGATTCCGAGTATTTACAATAGAATTGAGTCAATCGCATTTGAAATGCGATAACTTGGGGCAAGTGTAAGTAGGGTAAGCTGCGCTTTGCCCGATGGAACCGCTAGCATATATACGTAACATGAAGCTCCATCTCAATCTTTCTCTGCGTCGAGCTCTGCTGGCAACCATGTTCGTTGTCAGTGTTCTGTCAACGTCCGCTTTTGTCGGCATTATAGACACGCGCTGCGATATGCAGTGTTACTTGGATTTCTGCTGCAATACAGGGACGTCGCTGTCGGGGCAATGAATAGGCTTTCTAGGTGTCGAAGGATGGTTGTCAGTTGTTTTTTTAGTTTTGAGTATGGTACATGTGTTGACAAAAGGTGGCGTTGGTAATCAGATGTTTCAGTATGCATTTGCCCTTCAGGTGCAGAGGATGAATAACAATGGATTGATTTATCTAAATGGACATTTGCATCCCTTTTCTCGGGATAAGAGACAACATAGCTTGCACCATTTTGCGTTGACGGATAAGACTCACGTGTGCACAAAGTGGCAAGGTGTCCGGTGCATTGTTGCGTGTGCTTTAGTATTGGCTAAGCTGCTGGGAATTGGAGGTGTGTTCAAGTTGCTTCGCGGCCGTAGTGCTACTTTGACCGCCAACCGGGAGCGATTGTGTGATGCAGGGGTGTATGTGGTGAGCGATATTTATAGTGTTCCTCGAGTCCGGACTCGCGGCAAAGGGGCACACCACCATGTGTTTGGTTATTTTCAGACGCCGGAAGTCATACGCGGGATAGAAGATGAGCTGCGGGCCGCTTTTACTGTAAAGACGCCTGCATCTGAGGTTAACAAGGACATGTTGGAGCAGATAAAGCAGGATAATGCGGTGTGTTTGCATGTGCGCCGCGGGGATTATAGTTTGTTTCCACAGTTGCAAGTGTGCGATGAGCGTTATTATAGAGAAGCCGTGCGGCAGGCATGTGAGGCATTGACCAACCCTGTGTTCTACGTTTTTTCTACTGGGCATGAAGATGTGGAGTGGGTACGCAACAACTATAACTTTGATGCAGATGTGCGTTATGTAGATTTGGATAATCCAGATTATGAGGAATTGCGGCTCATGATGGCATGTAAGCATTTCATTATCTCCAACAGCACATTTAGCTGGTGGGCTGCGGTGCTGAGCCAAGCAGCCGGAAGCGTGAAGCGGGGTTGGGCGCCTGCGGAGTGGTTGAAAGGGAGCGATGTTAAGATGTGCTTGGATGAGTGGATTCTCATCTGATGATTTCTTTTGATAAGTGGGCTTTAATTGTTGATCTGGTAATTTTCGTAGAAGTTTAAAAATTTTAGAAAAAACTTGCATATATCCAAAATCTTGTCAAACGGCCCTTGTGATTGAATAGCCTGTCTGTGCAAGTATGTGTTTGAACTTATTTATTGCGACGCAAATAAACAGGTTGTGCAATTGCAGTTTTTTTATGATAAATTTTAGTTTTGATTTTTAATTATACCAATGCCGAGCTGTTATGGCTCCTCAAGTGGTCTCATGAAGATGGCGCATGGTTCTGAGTGTTCTCAGTTGCTCGCATGGTATTCCTCAAAAAAGGAAACAGGCAATGCCAATGGTTCATTCACCGTTACTGGACGACTTATAAAACAGTCGGCTATAAGATGCCTTGAAAGGGCAGGGGAAGATAATGTCGTTACCCGGCAGCAGGTGGGGCTTCCAGCTCGAATCATCACGCATGTTGAGAACTGTAACATCACCTCCGCGCCCTACTCCTACCGGGTGAACTGTGTCATGGCGAGATTTAATGTGCGACAAAATGACGCATGTTGCAATTTGTCGCACTACTGTGGTACAAATTGTCGCGCTTGGGCGTTCTCGGCTGTGGTTGGAAAGATGGATGAGGTAGCGTAAGACGCGCTCCAAAAGCTTGAAAAATGAGTCTTTTTTGAAACGTTGGCACAAATAATCGCAATGCGCGCCAAAGTTGGCATGCCATTTGCAACATAAAAGGGTAAGAACTGCGCCCGAATCGCGGCGACGAAGATTCTAAACAAAACAACACAACAATAGAAAGACACAGAACAATGAGTAAGATTCTTGGAATTGACCTCGGTACGACCAACTCCTGCATGGCTGTCATGGACGGCGGGCAGGCCACGGTGCTGGAGAACAGCGAAGGCGCCCGCACCACCCCCTCTATCGTTGCCTTCACCAAGTCCGGTGAGCGCATCGTGGGTCAGGCTGCCAAGCGCCAGGCTGTCACCAACCCGCGCAACACGGTGTTCTCCGCCAAGCGTCTCATCGGCCGCAAGTATGCTGAGCTGACGGAAGAGGACAAGAAGGTTCCCTACACCATCGTGGAGGCCGCCAACGGCGATGCCCACATTCAGGTGGAAGTGGGCGGCGAGACTAAGGTGTACTCCCCGCAGGAAATCAGCGCCATGGTGCTCGGCAAGCTGAAGGCAGATGCCGAGGCCAAGCTCGGTGAGACCATCACGGAAGCCGTCATCACCGTGCCGGCCTACTTCAACGATGCCCAGCGCAACGCCACCAAGGCCGCCGGTGAGATTGCCGGTCTGAAGGTGCGCCGCATCATCAACGAACCGACCGCCGCCGCTCTGGCCTACGGTCTGGACAAGAAGAGCAATGAGCAGATTGCCGTGTACGACCTCGGTGGCGGTACCTTCGATATCTCCGTGCTGGAAATCGGTGACGGTGTGTTCGAGGTGAAGGCCTCCGACGGTGATACGCACCTGGGTGGTGATGACTGGGACAACGCCATCATCAACTACATTCTGGATGAGTTCAAGCGCAACGAGGGGATGGACATCTCCAAGCAGACGGATGCCCTGCAGCGCATCAAGGAGGAGGCAGAGAAGGCCAAGATTGCCCTGAGCTCCACGCAGAGCTACGACATCTCGCTGCCCTTCATCACCATGGATGCCACCGGTCCCAAGCACATCATGATGAACATCACCCGCAGCAAGCTGGAGCAGCTCACGGAGCGTCTTCTGGAGCGCACCGCCGCCCCGGTGAAGAACTGCATCTCCGCCGCCGGTCTTTCCACCAGCGAAATCAACGAGCTGGTGCTTGTGGGTGGTATGACCCGTATGCCCGCCGTGCAGGAGATGGCCAAGCGCCTTGCCGGCAAGGAGCCGCACAAGGGTGTGAACCCGGATGAGGTGGTAGCCGTGGGTGCTGCCATTCAGGGTGGTGTGCTTTCCGGCTCTGTGAACGACGTGCTGCTGCTGGACGTGACTCCGCTCACGCTTTCCATCGAGACGATGGGCGGCATTGCCACCCCGATGATCGACCGCAACACCACCATCCCCGTCCGCAAGAGCCAGGTGTTCTCCACCGCTGCTGACAACCAGCCCGCCGTGGATATCCGCATCTGCCAGGGTGAGCGCAAGATGTTCAATGACAACAAGCTGCTCGGCAACTTCAAGCTGGACGGCATTGAGCCCGCTCCCCGCGGCGTGCCGCAGATTGAAGTGACCTTCGATATCGATGCCAACGGTATTCTCAAGGTGACCGCCAAGGATAAGAAGACCGGCAAGGAGCAGAACATCTCCATTCAGGGTTCTTCCGGCCTCTCCAAGGAGGAAATCGAGCGCGCCAAGCGCGATGCCGAGGCTCACGCCGAGGAGGACCGCCGCAAGGCCGAAGACATCGAGGTCATCAACAAGGCCGACTCTCTGGCTCACAACGTGGAGCGCCAGCTCAACGAGATGGGCGACCAGGCTCCCGCTCAGGTCAAGCAGCCCATCGAGGAGAAGGTGAAAGCCCTCAAGGCCGCTGCAGAGGCTAAGGACGTGACCAAGGCCAAGCAGCTCACCGAGGAGCTGGAGAAGATGCTGGGCGAGCTCGCTCAGGCTGCTCAGGCCGCCGGTTCCCAGCAGGGCGGTGCCGCCTACGGCAACCCCGCTGATGCCTCTGCCCAGGAAGGCCCCCGCAAGGCCAAGGGCAAGGTTGTGGACGCCGAGGTTGTGGACGATGACAAGTAAAGCACCTCTTTCACCCCGGGCGCGGCGCGCAGACACCCGCCCGGGGTAAACCCCATTAAAAAAGAATTTCAACAAATAACCAAAACATACATACCATGATTAAACCATTAGGACAGCGAGTGCTCGTAGAGCGTGTAGAAGCCGAAACCAAAACAGCGGGTGGTCTCTTCCTGCCCGATACCGCCAAGGAGAAACCCCAGGAAGCCATCGTTCGCGCCATCGGTACCGGAGGCCGCGATAAGGACGGCAACCTCATCCCCTTCAACGTGGCGGTGAATGATAAGGTTCTCATCGCCAAATACGGCGGCACGGAGGTCACCTACAACGGCACCACCTACACCATCCTCAGCGAGAGCGACATCCTCGCCGTTATCGACTAAAATCTGACTTTTCATTCTAAATCGTAATTCATATTATGGCTAAACAACTTGTATTCGAAGAATCCGCCCGCCAGAGCCTGCTCAACGGTGTGACCAAAATTGCCAAGGCTGTCAAGAGCACCCTTGGCCCGGCCGGTCGCAACGTGGTCATCGACAAGAAATTCGGCTCCCCCAACATCACCAAGGACGGCGTGACCGTGGCCAAGGAAGTGGAGCTCGAAGACCCGTATGAGAACATGGGTGCCCAGCTCGTGCGTGAGGTCTCCAGCAAGACCAACGACATCGCCGGCGACGGTACCACCACCGCCACCGTGCTGGCCGAAAGCATCTACCGCGAGGGTCTCCGCAACGTGACCGCCGGTGCCAACCCCATCTCCCTGCAGCGCGGTATCAACAAGGCCGCCGCCGCCATCGTGGAGGAGCTCAAGAACATCTCCAAGCCCGTGGACTCCGGCAAGGAAATTGCCCAGGTGGCCACCGTTTCCGCTAACTGGGACTCCGAAATCGGCGACATCATCGCTGAGGCCATGGACAAGGTGGGCAAGGACGGCACCATCACCGTAGAGGAAGCCAAGGGTATCGACACCTCACTGGACGTGGTGGAAGGTATGCAGTTCGACAAGGGCTACCTCTCCCCCTACTTCGTCACGAACGCCGACACCATGGAGGCCGTTCTGGAGAGCCCCTACATCCTCATTTTCGAGAAGAAGATTTCCAACCTCAAGGACTTCCTCCCCGTGCTGGAGAAGGTTGCCAAGAGCGGCAAGCCCTTCCTCATCATTGCTGAGGATATCGAGGGTGAAGCCCTCGCCGCCCTCGTGGTAAACCGCCTGCGCGGCACCCTCAACGTAGCCGCCGTGAAGGCTCCCGGCTTCGGCGACCGCCGCAAGGCCATGCTCCAGGACATCGCCATCCTCACCGGCGGTCAGTGCATCTCTGAGGACCTCGGCCTCAAGCTCGAGAACGTCGATATCGACCAGCTCGGCATGGCCAAGCGCGTGGTCATTACCAAGGACACCACCGTCATCATCGAAGGCGCCGGCTCCTCCGCCGACATCTCCGCCCGCGTTTCCCAGATTCGCCGCCAGATTGAGGACACCACCTCCGACTACGATCGCGAGAAGCTCCAGGAGCGCCTTGCCAAGCTCGCCGGCGGTGTGGCCGTCATCAAGGTTGGTGCTGCTACGGAGACTGAGATGAAGGAGAAGAAAGACCGCGTGGACGACGCCCTGCACGCCACCCGCGCTGCGGTGGAGGAAGGTATCGTTCCCGGCGGCGGTGTTGCTCTCATCCGCGCCCAGAAAGCTATCTGCGCCCTCGAACTGAGCGGCGATGAAAAGACCGGTGCTGCCATCGTTTACCGCGCCGTGGAAGCTCCCCTGCGTCAGCTCGTGGAGAACGCCGGCCGCGAAGCCGCTCTCATCGTGGAGAAGGTCAAGGGTCTGGAGTCCCCCACCATGGGTTACAACGTGGTGACGGATGCCTATGAGGATCTCCTCACCTCCGGCGTGGTTGACCCCACGAAGGTGACCCGTTCCGCTCTGCAGAACGCCGCCTCCATCGCCGGCCTCATGCTCACCACCGAATGCCTCATCGCCGACTTGCCGGAGAAGAAGTCCTGCTCCTGCGGTTCCCACGGCGGTGCCGACCCCATGGGCGGCATGGGTGGCATGGGCGGCATGATGTAAGCCATCCCCCAAAGTCACACTGCCTGACTACCCTGTAACAATAACCCCGGGGCTCTAAACGGGCTCCGGGGTGGTTTTTTTTTTTTTTTTTTTTTTTTTTTTTGACGCAGTGACCGAATCACTGCCATCTGAAGAAGCTTTTCAGAGACGGGGTTAAGTGAGGCGGCAGAAATACCCTTGGATAAGGGATGTTGAGAAAGAGTTTGTCTCATATCTGCATAAAATCTCTTGCTTTTTTAGCAGATGTGGGACAATAGATAGGCGGAGGTTCCGAGATGGTGAGAAATATGTGTAGTATCCTCCTGGTGGAGCATTGCACCGAGCTTTGGAATTTCAGAAGCCCAACAAAATGCTATGGCCGATGCATTCAAGCGCACTGTCGGCTATCGCTCTGATCTGCATTCATAATCGCTGCTTTTTTTAATTTTACTCAGTGCATCAAATCGAGAAGTGGGTTTCGAAGGCATTTTTGAGCGGCTCGTAAAAAGAGTGGAAATCATCCAACCCGGGATTTCCGCGTCCTCTGGAATAGGCAGAGAAGTGGAACATGTTGAACCAATAGACGGTGCGTCCGTTGAGCTCACATCGGTGAGCATCCAGTAACCCCTCCGGGTGTCGGCTCAGCAGCAGCGGCGTGGGGGTGAATACTTCATTCAGACCGACATTGGAGGAGATAATCAAGTCAGGGTTCAGCAATGCCAGTTCTTTTTTCAGGAATGGTAAGCCTTTCTCAAGAGATGTTCGGAGAGTCTGCCAATTCGTAGCCCAATTCACACTCTCATTGGATGTTTTGGAGAGGTTGAGAAAGGCGCAGCTGATGCCGGAAGGGGTGGCAAATGTTTGTGCAATGGTTTGTGCCGTAGGAATAGCTGACCACTCGGGGAAACAGTGTTGAATGCCATACAGCAGTCGTCTGTGGTAAAGCTCTCATCTGCCGATTTTTGCCATTCAGCCATGAACTGCTGCTCTTTGTCCGGAAGCTGCAGCTCGTCAGTCGGGTATTGCAACATGAAGTCGTGCATGGCTTAAAGATCGACCGCCGTCAGCCTGCGGAGGAGTGCTTTCATTTCCTCAAGGTCGCTGACCTCGTTTGCCAGTACAACGGATTCCGCATTCGTTTCGTTCATTCCCAATGCGGAGAGGTAAAGGTGACGTTGTTCCGGCGAGAGGGCATGCAGGATGAGCCGAACGGATGTAAAGTGACCATCGGGCTGGCAGATAAAATCACAAACCACTGCTCCGGATTCTTTGTGGATGAGCAAGATACCTTTATCCCCATACCCGGACCAACTCCACCTATTCTGTGGCATCTCTTCCCGGAGGCTGTGCATGAGCCTGTTCGTGTCGATAAAACGTTCTGCGTAGGTAATAATTTTGTTGAATTCCTGGACCAGATAGCCAAGCAACTTCTCCGTTTCCTCCTCGGTTCGCGAGCCTGAGGTGAGTAAGCGTGTGTGCTGTTCATCGAGTCTCCGCCACCAGCAATACTTGTTCAGGCGACCTCCGAAAACCGCTCTCATCGGCATATACAAATTCCGGCGTTCCCCGAATTGCTCCGATAGATTGATGTGGCATTGGAAATAGTGAAAATCGGGGGATTCATGGGTCAGCCGGATACACAGTTGCTCTGGCGTATTCCAGGGCTCTCGACGGTAGAAAATCTCCACCACACCGTCATCCTTTGTCTTGATTTCCCAGTCTGTGCTTACCCGCTCAGCCAGAAGTTGAGCGAGTGTACCCATCAGCTGTGCCTGACCGGCGGTATTATCGCGTTGCGGTACGTCCTCGGAATTATCCGTTTCCTCTTCAACCTGGTCTGCTATGCGGCGAAGATTGTCAGCAATGCCTTTCAGTGCCCTGTCGGAATGCTGCGTGCGATACATTTCCGCGCGGAAGATTGTTACAATACGCAGTACATGCTCTTCCAGTCCGGCTGATTCCTCTCCCGGGCGACCGCAGTTTTCTACTATTTGCCCCAGTCTCTCACTGATTTCGAGCAGAGATTCTTCTGACAAGTGAATGGCTACGTTGGCAAAATCGAATCGCAGCTTATTAGCTTCTTCTGCCGTTACTTTCCCATCCTGAAGCATCTCACAGATTTCTTTCAGAAAGTCCAGGCAGACCAGGAGTTTCTGTTCGTATACTCTTGAGTCCCGCTCCTGTTCGGCTTCCGATCGGGTCTGCCACTTGAGCATCACGCTTGTGATAACCGCTCCGAACACAATGCCGAGTACTGCCCCCGCCATTTGAAGCCATAAGTCTTCAATGGAAAATAATCTGCATATCACGGGAAGTACAGTAGCCGTGATGATTAACAGGATAACCATCACCGCATACTTATCAGCTTTGAAAACCGGGCGGTTCATGATGAAGGGAGTTTATTCAGCGTTTTCGAATATGCCAGCTCAACCCATTATTTTTTGAATAGTAAAGACCATCCGTTGTTTGGGCAAGCAGTTCGTTGTTACCGACCATCAAATCTTCAAACTCAAATTGGGGTCGCCCGCCTCGTAAATGCCAAAAACGACCGTCACTTTTGGAGTATTCCAGTTGTCGGGAGTCTTTAGGAGAAATGCGCAGCAGTTCTTTACCTGTATTGATTATTTTCGACATAATACTGTTCAGTTGTTGCTTAGTATCCAAGGCCTCGACTGCGGAGGAAATACTGTGCTCTTCGACTCCCCAGCCTGGCCGCCTCCCTGGCCATGTTGATTCCTTTCTCAAGGTTCATCTGCGTTCCGTGTCCGACATAATACATCTCAGCCAGAAGTGATTTGATAAGCAAATCCTGTGGATATTGTCTGTGCATTTTATTCATCCATTGATAGGATTGCTGCGGATGGTTGTTAATCAGCCACATCAAGCCATCCCAACTATTCTTATTAGCTGTGGGATGGCAGACGGATGCTATGCGAATACGCATTTCCCGATCGAATTGTTCGTCGCTCAGCCGATGTGCGGCCAAGGGGGTGGGATCAGACTGCGTTTCGAATGAGGAGGACAAGGTGAGCCCCGTTGCAGATGCTGCGCTCATCAGTAAGCACGGCAGAATTAAGGAGTAAATTGTTTTCATGATGCAAGATTTATATTGTTGTGGAATGACATTTCTTTCAGAACAATGTCAGTATACATCTTTCCGAATACTCCCGGTGTCGGCAAGATGCAACTCCTTGGCAGCCCAAAGCTCCTTTTTAGGCGGGTATGAAGAGAAAAACCTCGACCGATTATTGGCTGTTTACTTAACCCATTGTAATGTAGCGAATATAATACCATTTCGAGAAAAACAGATAGAAAAATCTTGACCCAGTATTCGGAATACTTACCCCATATACCAAAAGAAAGCGTCATGAAAACAGCAGAAGAAATTATAGAGGGATTGCCGTTGAGTATCAACGATATTGCGCGATTAGTAGTGGAGCTGACGGAGGAACTGGGACAAAGTGTGAAAGGTTTGCGAAAAGTGGAGATGATGCAGTTGCTGCGAAGGGTGCTGCGATTGGGAGTGGGGGAGTTAGCAAAGCAGGAGCATACGGTGTCTTTTGAGACGGCGGTGTGGGCGAGTGTAGAGGCTCGGGCGTGTCGGCGCGCGACGACGAGGCGTGATTTGCGGCATTATGCGCGGCGTTTACTGCGTGTGCCGGGTGTAGGTGAACGACCCTTGCGGGCAATGTCTACCCGCGAATGTCGAGAGCTGTTGCAGGCAGCATTTGGAGGGAGTGCAAGTTCGTTCCGTAAGGGACGAGCCATGTTACACAGCGTGTTTGCCCACGGGATTCGTCAGGAATGGTGTGCGGAGAATCCGGTGGCGCGGGTAGAGGTGCCGAGGATGCAGGAACATGAGATTTTGCCCCTGAGTCCGGAAGAAATCAAGCGGTTGGAGGCGGCGGCGCAGCAGCCGGAGCACCGGGCGATGCGGCTGTCGCTGCATTTGATGCTGTATTGCGGGCTGCGTCCGCAGGAGGTGGCTCGTTTGGATGAAAGCCGTATTCAAGCGGAGCAGGGCAGGGTCATAGTGCCGCCGAGCAGTAGTAAGACCGGCGGTGGCCGCGCCGTGCCGCTGCGCAACAGGGGGAAGCTGCGCGGTGTGCCGCTGCGTATTCCCGGAAACTGGGAAAACCGCTGGAGGCGGCTGCGCCGCGCTGCCGGTTTTGCCCCGGACCGGTGGGTGCCGGATGTGTGCCGCCATACCTTTGCGAGCTATCATGCGGCGTATTTTCAGGATTTGGGGGCGCTGCAGTTGGAGATGGGGCACCGTAGTGCTAGCTTGCTCCTGAGCCGTTACCTGAATCTGCCACAGGTGAAGCAGGCCAAGGCGTACTGGAATTTAAGCTGAATGACTTGGTTGATTTTATGTAAAACGGGAATCTAATTCCATTATTACATAAAAAGGAGGGCCAATTTGGTAAAATTTTATGCAAAACGGGAATCTAATTCCCGTTTTGCATAGAAGCGGGGTTCATTTTGCTTGACAATTTCTGCGGGCGGGGGCAGAATGGGACAGGAAGATGAACGAGAACGAATACATTCCCAGAAAAGCACTTTCTACGGTTGAGGAAATGAGCCGCAGCTTTCCATGCGTGCTGATAACCGGTGCTAGGCAGGTGGGCAAATCGACGATGTTGAAGCAAATCATGCCCGGGGATATGAATTATGTTAATCTCGATGATTTTCGAGAGCTACGACAGGCCAAAAATGATCCTATCGGGTATCTTGAAGAGAAGGGGACACCGCTCTGTATCGATGAGGTGCAGTATGCACCGGAACTGCTGAGAGCTATCAAGTGGATGGTGGATAAGGAAGACCGCCCGGGCATGTATTGGCTGACCGGTTCCCAGCGGTTTCACATGATGAAGGGGGTGAGTGAAAGCCTGGCCGGGCGAGTGGGGATTCTGGAGCTTTGCACTCTCTCCCAGCGCGAAATAACCCGTACAAGCGACGAGTCCGATTTTTTTCCCACGCTCGAGCGTCTGACGGAATTGATGCCGGCGCGTCGTTCGTGCGATATCAATGAACTCTATGCACGCATCTGGCGCGGGGGCTATCCGGCACTGCACCGGGATCTCAATCGAAATGTAGACCAATATTTTGATTCCTATCTGCAAACGTATCTGGAGAGAGATGTTCAGGCATTGACTCAGGTAGGTGACAAAAATGCGTTTATGGTGCTCATGCAATCTGCCGCCGCGCGAACCGGGCAGCAACTGGTGTATGCTGATTTGGCAAAGGATGCCGGGATTTCTCCCAAGACGGCAAAAAGCTGGGTAAGTATTCTGGAAGCAAGTGGTATCGTCACTCTGCTGCAGCCATATTCAATCAATACGATTAAGCGCTTGAGCAAATCCCCCAAGCTATATTTCATGGATACCGGGCTGTGTGCATGGCTTTGCAGCTGGCCTACACCGGCCTCTTTGCAAAGCGGAGCCATGAGTGGATCTATTCTGGAAACCTGGGTGTTCGGGCAATTATACCGTGCTCTGAGCAGCCGCGGACTGCGCTCTCGGCTGAGCTACTATCGGGACAGCAACGGAGCCGAAGTGGACTTCCTGCTTGAACACAGCGGGAAAATCTATCCCATGGAAGTCAAGCGGGGCAGCAGTCCGACATCGGCTGATTTAAAAGCGGTGGGCGGCATCCCCACCGGTAATGCCGAAATGCAGCCCGGCATCGTTCTTTGCACCGCAAGGGAGATGTTCTCCATCGGTAAAGGGCATAAGGCATTCCCGATATCCGCTATGTGAGGAAAAGATATAAATCATTTCATCTTAAAAGTATGTGGTACTATCTTCAATCATACATTCCGCTGTTGGTGTGGGGGGCGGTGTTGGTTATCATTTGGCGAGTGTTGTTAAAGCAGCGTATGAAGGGGAAGAAGAGCGGGTGTTCGCATGGGTGTTCTCTGGGGTGTTTCGGGGTGATTAGTATACTAGTTGTTGCTGTTGGGGTGAGTTCGTGGCTCAGCAAGAAGACGCTTTATAGTGGGAGTGATCGTCATTGGTATATGCACACGTATGACATTGACGGCACAACTTTCTACAGTGTCAATGTCCGCCCGACAGACGGGTTGAGTGATGGGCCTGAGCCCTGGTATACCTGCATCGGCTTTCAGGGAGGTGAGGCAGCTTGGAAAAAATACCCCACGGAGCTGTACCTTCGCCAGAAATCCGGTGCGCTGCATCTCTTCGATTTTAAGAACGAAACCGTGATAGATTTGGGCAATATGCCGATTCCGGGTCCCTCTGTGCCGGTGAAAGAGTTCTTCCGCGAGCTGTAAAATCAATTCGCTCCCTACCATTGAAATGTACCAGTCCAATTCTGTGGGTGCCTGTGCTTCATGGGATGTCGGCGGAAGTTGAGTCCCGGGAAACGTCCTGAAGGTGGGATTCGGCGGATTTCTTCGGAATTTAAAGTGCCGCGAGAATCGAAAATTTGAAACGCGCCCGTGATTCTGTACGGAATATGCGATTCTCGCGGGTGTTTTTGATATTTGTCATAGAGTGCTTACTTTTAGTTGTTTAGGCGAAAAGTGCCTCAGGTGTGCTAAAAAAGGAGATTTTGCCGGGGCTAAGGGGGACTGTATGGTGTTTAGTCTTCGTATCGGAGAAGCTTAAGCTGTTGCAAGGTGAGTTTTGCTTGATAGGTATTTGGGCGTATGTAGAAATAATAGAGGCAGAGGTGTTTTGATAGTCTAATCAATCCGATGTAATAAAACGAAAGAAACGATTGAGAGAATGTTAATAGTGTGTTATATTAGCAAATTAAATCAACATATAACTAGAAATGTTCAAAATTTCGCGAAAATTTACTTTTTATGTGTCCTTTGGTTCGTAAATGGAAGGGGCGATTCAGCGGGAAATAGAGCCTTGTTGAGAGGATGATTTTAGCTTTACTCGTCTGTTTTGAGAGCTTTTTCCTGCTGACAAGGACGAATCATCGTGATGTTTTGCTGAGGATAAAAGGAGCGCTTGTTCGGTGCAAAATTCTACGCTTGATTAAATTTTAACAACGGAAACAATTATAGAAATTAAAGAAAGAGAAACGGTCGGAAATAAGAAAATATAATAAGCAGAGCAAGAATATATAACAGAAGTTATATTTCTTTTGCGTTGCTCTTTGTAGGGTATCTTGTTTCTGTTAATAGGAAGAACGCTCCGCTTGCCTGAATGCGCACATGGTCGGGGGTAAAGTTCGTGGATTTTGAGCGTTGTTTATTTGATTGTTTGCGGTCTGTTTATTGAGTGGCGCAAGAGTGCCGAGTTTTTGCCGGAAGAGCGCTTTTGCGGGATGTTTTCTCGATGCAGTAAAAGGGTAAAAAAATAGAGTTAAGAAACGATAGCAATTACCAATATTAAATAAAAAGACGAAAGAAATAATATCAAAAAATATTAGCTGCCGTTATTATAATGAAAATTACAGGAATAGTAAATTATTTTATAGAAAATAAAGATGGATTATGGAGACTAACTTTCTTCTTGCTGTAAAAAATTATTGCAGGTATGAATAAAAACCGCGCGATATGAGAATTTGCGATGATTATTTCAAGGCTTCTGATTGATAGAAACAGACACGCAGAAAACGATATTCGCGACACAAAATCGAATAATCACAGCTCAGCGCCGATACAGAATCTGAACTGAAAAGAGGCACAGAGGTGTTGCAGGCTTGAAGTAGGCGCTCAATTATGTTACAATGAGCCAACCTCAAATCAGTACGTTATGGCAACACAGCTTGAGCAATTGAAGAAATATACGACCGTAGTGGCAGACACGGGTGATTTCCGCCAGATGGAGGAGTTCTCTCCGCAGGATGCTACGACGAATCCTTCCCTTATTCTGGCCGCAGCGGCCAAGCCGGAGTACCGTCCTATTCTGGATGCAGTGGTGGCCGAATTCAAGGCTACGGTGAGCAATCCCGCTGAGCGCGTGGGTGAGTTGATGGATCGCGTGATTGTGGCGTTCGGTCTGGAGATTCTCAAGCGCGTGCCCGGTCGTGTGTCCAGCGAGGTGGATGCCCGCCTTTCCTTCGATACCGAGGGGACGGTGGCCAAGGCTCGCGAGATTATGGCGCTGTATGAGGCCGCCGGGATTCCGCGCGAACGCGTGCTGATTAAGATAGCTTCCACCTGGGAGGGCATACAGGCTGCCCGTCAGCTGGAGCAGGAGGGTATTCACTGCAACCTGACGCTGTTGTTCAGCCTGGTGCAGGCCGTGGCCTGCGCAGAGGCCGGCGTGCGTCTCATCTCTCCGTTTGTAGGGCGTATTCTGGACTGGTACAAGAGCAGCACCGGGCAGGACTACACCGCAGAGACTGACCCCGGTGTTATCTCTGTGCGCACGATTTACAATTACTACAAGAAGTTTGGCTACCCTGTGCAGATAATGGGTGCATCTTTCCGCAACACGGGTGAGATTCTGGCGCTGGCCGGTTGTGACCTGCTGACGATTTCCCCGAACCTGCTGGCAGAGCTGGCCGGCAGTGAGGAGCCCGTGACGCCGGTGCTGACACCGGAGGCTGCGCAGGCCAGCGATATTGAGCGCATCCCGGCCGATGAGAAGAGCTTCCGCTTCCTCTTCAACGAGGATGCCATGGCCACGGAAAAGACGGCAGAGGGTATCCGCAAGTTCTCTGCCGATATACGCAAGCTGGAGGCTTTGCTGGCATCCATGCTGTAATTTTACATTATTAACTTCAATCTGAATCTAACGATGAAAGTACTTGTTACCGGCGGTGCCGGATATATTGGTTCCCACACGGTGCGTCAGCTGGTGAAAGCCGGAGCAGACGTGACGGTTCTGGATAGCATGGTCTACGGGCATCAGGCTGCCATTGTAGACAAGGAAGTGACCCTGGTGAAAGGTGATTTGGGTGACCCCGCTGTGGTGTACCCGCTGCTCATCAACGGCAAGTTCGATGCCGTGGTTCACTTTGCCGCCTTCATTCAGGTGGGTGAGTCTGTGACAGACCCGCTGAAGTATTATGAGAACAATATCGCCAAGCCGCTGGTGCTGCTGCGTGCCATGATACTGGCGGGCACCAAGCGCTTCGTGTTCTCCTCCACCTGTGCCACCTATGGTGAGCCCACGCAGATACCGATTCCCGAAACCGAGAAGCAGGATCCCATCAACCCCTACGGTGGTTCCAAGTTCATGCTGGAAAAGGTGTGCAAGGATTGCGACCGCGCCTATGGCCTCAAGAGCGTGTTCCTGCGTTACTTCAATGCCTCCGGTTCCTCCGTGGATGGAGCCATCGGCGAAGACCATGAGCCGGAGAGCCACCTTATCCCCGTGATTCTGCAGGCAATCAAGGGAGAGCGCCCGGGTATCACCGTGTTCGGTACGGATTATGATACCCCGGACGGCACCTGCATCCGCGACTATATCCACGTGGATGATTTGGCTGATGCCCACCTGCGCGCGCTGGATTACCTGATGAAGGGCGGTGAGACCAACTGGTTCAATCTGGGAACCGGCAACGGATTCTCCGTGAAACAGATTATCGATGCTGCGGAGAAGGTGACGGGCATGAAAGCCCCGGTCTCCTACGGCCCCCGTCGCGAGGGTGACCCGCCCCGCCTGATTGCCGATTCCCGTAAGGCTGCGGAAATCCTGGGCTGGATTCCCAAGTATCAGGATGTGACCCAGATTGTGGAGACTGCCTGGAAGTGGCATAACGGTCCCCGTGGCGGTCATTATTGATATCGGACATTCTTCGGATTTAGGCAAGCCTCGCATTTCTTTCAGATGCGGGGCTTGCTTTTTCTGGTTATGGCAACCCGTCATCATGCAGGAGAACAAAATCCGCTTGACGGAACAGGGGAGGTCTGCTAGCATGGGAGCATGAGAGTGGTTGAAGCACGTATTGAAATCCCCATGGGGAGCCGCAATAAGTATGAGGTGGATGAAAAAACCGGAAAAATCAAACTGGATCGGGTGCTGTATTCCTCCGTGTACTATCCGGCCGAGTATGGTTTTGTGGAAGAAACCCGATATCTGGACGGTGACCCGCTCGATATCTTGGTGTTTACCTCTGCCCCCACATTTCCGGGCTGCTATGTGGACTGCCGCATCATCGGCGGGATGGATATGATTGACTGCGGTGAGCCGGATGTGAAAATCCTCGCTGTCAATATAGGAGACCCGCGCTATGAGCATGTAAATACCGTCCAGGATTTGGCTCCGCACTACCTCCACGAGATTCAGAACTTCTTCCTCACTTACAAGACACTTCAGAATAAGAAAACCGAGGTGGGTGATTTCTTCAGTGTGGAGAAAGCTGAGGCGATTTTGGATGAATCCATTACCCGCTACAGGGAGGAAGCAGAAAAGTAGAGTGCCTACTTTTTGAGTAGCTGACAGCAGCTTGTTATGCCGCCGCCCCCAACGGAAAATTCTGTTGGGGATTCTTTGAATACCCTTGACACAATGGTGGTGGTTGCGTTATGATGTTCTGTGATAAGAAAGCCTTTAACAGGTAGAATTGCCATCGGTAATTTGTAAATATTCCAAAAAAACATTCAACATATGAGCACTACGACAGACGAACAGGTAAAAGCCTGCGCTCCTGAGGGGTGGCAGGGCTTCAAACCGGGTGTGTGGCAGAGTGAAATCAACGTGCGTGATTTCATTCAGCAGAACTACACGCCCTACACGGGCGGCGATGATTTCCTCGCCGGTCCGACTTCCCGCACGGAGAAGCTGTGGGATACGGTAAAGGACTTGCTCAAGAAAGAAATAGAAGCCGGCGGCGTACTGGATGCTGACACAGAGGTAGTTTCCTCTATCATCTCCCATGCTCCGGGCTATATTGATAAGGAACTGGAAACCATCGTCGGTCTGCAGACAGATGCACCGCTCAAGCGTGCTCTGATGCCCTTCGGCGGTGTGCGTATGGCTCACCATGCTCTGGAGGCATACGGTTACACCATGAGCAAGAAGACTCTGGATGCGTTCAAGAAGCTGCGTAAGACACACAATGACGGCGTGTTTGATGCCTACACTTCCTCCATCCGTGCAGCCCGCTCTGCCGGTATTGTGACCGGTCTGCCGGATGCTTATGGTCGCGGACGTATCATCGGTGACTACCGTCGCGTGGCACTGTACGGTATCGACAAACTCATCGAATGCCGCCGCAAGGATTTGAAAGCCCGTGAGAATCTGGTGCTGACGGATGATGTCATTCGCTTGCGCGAGGAGCTCAACGAGCAGATTCGCGCGCTGGATGAACTGGCTCAGATGGGTGAGTCCTATGGCTGCGATTTGCGCCGCCCGGCTCAGAATTCCCGTGAGGCTGTGCAGTGGACCTACCTCGGCTATCTGGCTGCGGTGAAGGAGCAGAACGGTGCAGCCATGTCTCTGGGCCGCGTGTCCACCTTCTTCGATATTTACTTCACCCGCGATTTGGAGCAGGGCAGCATCACGGAAGCCGAAATCCAGGAGCTCATGGATCACTTCGTCATGAAGCTGCGCATGGTTCGTTTCATCCGCACCACGGAGTACAACAACCTGTTCTCCGGTGACCCCACCTGGGTGACGGAATCCATCGGCGGTATGGGTGAGGACGGTCGCACGCTGGTAACCCGCAGCTCTTTCCGCATGCTGCAGACACTCTACAATCTGGGACCGGCTCCGGAGCCGAACCTGACGGTACTGTGGTCCACGCAGCTGCCGGAGGGCTTCAAGCGCTTCTGCGCCAAGGTGTCCATCGAAACTTCCTCCGTGCAGTATGAGAACGATGACCTGATGCGCCCGTACTGGGGTGATGACTATGGCATTGCCTGCTGTGTGTCAGCCATGCGCATCGGTAAGCAGATGCAGTTCTTCGGCGCCCGCGCCAACTTGGCCAAGTGTCTGCTCTACGCCCTCAACGGTGGTGTGGACGAGGTCAAGTTCAAGCAGGTGGCTCCCGTTTCCCCGCGCTACGAGGGTGATGTGCTGGAGTACGACAAGGTGATGGAGCTCTTCGACAAGATGCAGGACTGGCTCGCCAAGACCTACATTGATGCGTTGAATGTCATCCACTACATGCACGACAAGTACTGCTATGAGCGCATCGAGATGGCGCTGCATGACCCGGAAATCCTGCGCACCATGGCCTGCGGTATCGCCGGTCTGTCCGTGGCGGCAGACTCCCTGTCCGCTATCAAGTACGGCAAGGTAACAGCCATTCGCAATGAGGAAGGCTATATCGTGGACTTCAAGACGGAGGGTGACTTCCCCTGCTACGGCAACAACGACCCGCGTGTGGACGAGATTGCCTGCTCGCTTGTGACTAACTTCATGAACAAGATTCGCAAGCTGCACACCTACCGCAACTCCATGCCTACGCAGTCCATCCTCACCATCACCTCCAACGTGGTGTATGGCAAGAAAACCGGCAACACGCCGGACGGACGCCGCGCCGGCGAGCCTTTCGCCCCCGGTGCCAACCCCATGCACGGGCGTGATAAGAACGGCTCCGTGGCCTCCATGCTTTCCGTGGCCAAGCTTTCCTACGATGATTCGCAGGACGGTATCTCCTATACCTTCTCCATCGTTCCCGGTGCACTGGGCAAGGACGAGGCAGAGCGCGAGGGCAAGCTGGTTTCCCTGCTGGATGCCTACTTTGCCGCCACCGGCCACCACATCAACGTGAACGTGCTGGAGCGTGAGACGCTGATTGATGCCATGGAGCACCCGGAGAAGTACCCGCAGCTCACCATCCGTGTGTCCGGTTATGCGGTGAACTTCATCAAGCTCACCCGCGAGCAGCAGCTGGAGGTTATCAGCCGTACCTTCCACACCAAGTAAAGGCGTAACAATCTGAATCAGGAAGCTCGGAGCGCAGGCTCAGGTGGTAACACCTGCGGGGGTAAGCCCGCCGAGCTTCCTTTTTTCATCCCTCCCTTTGTCGAAAAGTACAAAGTCAAATGTACGATGGACAAATTCAAAGTTCCGCTCTCTTTGCTTGCATGAGGAACGATGAATGGCGCTCATTGTTACTTGAAAATATCTGCGTGACAGCGCAGCGAATATCGAATTCGTCAGTCGTAATTCTAAAATCGTAATTCCATATGGGTCTTGTTCACTCAGTCGAATCCTGCGGCACCGTGGATGGGCCGGGCATACGCTTTGTGCTGTTTCTCTCCGGCTGCAGTCTGCGCTGCCGCTACTGCCACAACCCTGATACCTCCTACACCCGCCGGGGTACGGAGCGGACATCTGAGGATGTGCTGGAGGAAATTTCCCGCTACCGCGATTTTCTGGTGAATGCGGGCGGTGGTGTGACCATCTCCGGCGGTGATCCCCTCTTCCAGCCGGAATTTACCCGTGCCATTCTGCGTGGCTGCAAGGCCATGGGTCTGCACACCTGTCTGGATACCTCCGGGCATTTGGGATGCAATGCGGATGAAGAGATGCTTTCCCTTACCGATTTGGTATTGCTGGATATCAAAGCCTGGAATCCTGAGCAGTACCGCTTGCTGACAGCTCAGCCTCTCCAACCCACGCTTGATTTTGCCGAGAGGCTGTCAGCCATGCGGAAACCTGTTTGGCTGCGTTATGTGCTTGTCCCCGGACTGACTGACCAACTGTCTGATATTGAAAGTCTTGCCCGTTACGCAGCAGGATTGGGCAATATTCAAAGAGTAGATGTCCTGCCCTTCCACCAGATGGGGCGTTACAAATGGCAGGACCTTGGACTCGACTACACTCTGGCAGACACTGAGCCCCCTGAGCCCGAACTCACCGACCGCGTCCGCACCATTTTCCGCACCCACGGCTTCGCGGAGTGTACTTTCTGACCGTAAAGAACATCAACCGGTGTCGGGAACGGCAGCGGTTGATGGTAAGGTGAGGGAATGGAGCGGTCAGCCTCGTTCGGTATTCCGTCCGTAATCATCGTTGAAGCGTTCGATATCTGCCTCACTCAGGATGTTGCCGAATTGGATTTCAATGACCGTCAGCGGGGTGTTTGAGTCATTTGCGAGTCGATGCAGGCAGCCTTTGTGCAGAAATATCTGTTCGCCGGGGCGGAGGGTGAAGTATTGCTGTTCGCGCTGTACCTCGGCAATCCCATCCACCACAATCCAGAGTTCGGAGCGGTGGCGATGCCGCTGCAGGGAAAGACGGCACCCCGGGAGAATGGTAAGTTTTTTGACCACGGAGCGGGGCATGGCATCCATAACCAGCCAGCGCCCCCATGGGCGTTCATCCTGCTCACCGGCGGTATAGGTCATGGGCGGCAGTTCTCTGTTCTTTGGCTCTTCCGTGGCACCGAGGGAGGGACAAGGTCTTTCACCTTCTGCTTTTGCGTTGACACGCGGGCTGACCAGATATCGGATGCCTTTGGATTCTATCAGAGCCCGTTTCTCTTCCGTGCTCCCATCGGCATTCACAAAAAAGATGTCGGGCTTGATGGTGTCAAGCAGGGGGGCAAAATCAAGCGGCGAACCTGTGTCCGGACCAATGTGAACCTCTTTGACAAAGCGGAGAGATTCCAGCATATAACGGCGTTCTTCTTCCGAGCAGACCGTTTTACGTTTTTTCAGAGCCTGCACGGTAGCATCCGACCCCAGAGAGACATATACATCACCATGGCTCGCTGCTTCTTTCAGAAAAGCAACATGACCGCTGTGCAGTTCATCATAGCAGCCGGAAACCAGAACTTTAGGACGAATGTTCATTTATCTCTCAATTCTCACGGAGGCGGTTGTCCCCCGGCTGTTCAATCTGCCCGCGGAATGCAACGGCGCAACGGACACCGTCTCCTTTTCCTTCAGTTGTTCGGAAAGGGACGGCGTACTTTGCTCGAGTATATTGGTAATGAATACTTTCTGCATGTCGGATAGTAGCGCTGCATATGCATGACCTGTCAGGGCATGCCGGATAAATGTTCTGCGCCGCGCCCATTCTACAGTGTTTTTAATATATTGCAAGCTTAAAAAACAGTATGCGGTGCGGGATGCGCTGAAAAAAAGAACAGGTGTTATAGGCTTAACTCATTGATAATAAGCTGTGTGTTCGAGAATGGGTAGTGAAAGCTGTCAAATTCCGTGCCGAGTCCGAGAGGATTCCACCAGGCGCGCATGTTGTCCGGGGGGAAGATTTCATCGCGGGTGGCGATATAGGCTGCATCCCAGCGCAGGTGGGGTGTGGAGTCGGCGCTGCTCCATTCGGCCAACAGGTTGAGCTCCTCGAGTTTTTCTTCAGCGGTACGGTCAGGGTAGGGACCGGTGGGGATGTAGCGTCCCTCTTCACCGTCGGCAGCGAAGGTGTTGATGCCGCCGTTGCGGATTTGGGTGCGCATGGTGCGCTGCACAACCCTCAGTCGCATGCCGTAGCGCGGATCCACGGGGCAGGGGGTGCCGTTGAGCGCCACGGCACGGTGCAGGGGAAGCTCGCGGCAGCATTGCTCGCTCACCCACACGCCGAATGACCAGGCAAAGAGGTAGATGCGGCGGTAGCGGGTGAAGCGGGCAGACTCCAGCGGCGCGATGCCGCGGTGGTCGTAGCAGGCGAGTACATCGCAGCCCGGCGGGGCGATGTGGCACACGGCATTGGGCGTGGCAGCCCAGCCGAGCATGAAGATGACCAAATCCGGGTTGGATTCATCGTGCCTGAGCCAGGTTTCCTGCATGGTCGGAAAAAGGTTTACTCCCCGTATTCAGCCCAGGAGGAGCTGGTTTCCCAGACGCGGACGCGCTCCAGTTTCACGCAGTCGCGCACCGGGTAGCGGAGCGCACCGGATTTAGCTTTGTTGAGAGCCGCCTGTGCATGCCGAAAGACAGCATGCGCCATGGCCTCGCTGGTGGGGTCCATTTGCTCAAAGGGGATGATGCGGTCGCCGTAGATGTTTCGGAAAGCCTTGTAATTGGGGTCGGCGGTGTTCATGCAGAGTGCATGGTCGAACTGCTCCAGAAACTCATTCATCATCTCGCCGATGGCTTTGAAATCCATCACCATCTCATGGTCATCCAGCGTTTCTGCGGCAAATACCAGCTCCACGCTGCGGGTATGACCGTGCGGGAACTGGCAGTTGCCGGGGTGCTTGGAGAGCAGATGTCCGCTTTCCAGCTCAATGCATTTGCAGATGCGGTACATGGGGGGTATCAGGCAATCGGGGTGACGCCTTTCTTCAGGATGATGTTGCCGTACTTGGCCGTTTCGCCGGTGATTACCACGGCATAGGCGGCCTTGGCACGGTCGTAGAAAGCATAGCGCTCCATACGCTCGATTTCGCCCTCATAGCCGAGAGCGGCGCGGTACTTGGCCTCTACTGCGGGGTCAAGGGTGTCGCCCGGCACGGCGGCCATCATGATGACCGGGGTGGCGTATGCATCCAGTTCAAAGAGGGGAATCATGCCTGCCAGAATGGCATCAGCACCGACACCATCGGCACGCACGACGGTGTCGTTGAATGTGTGGGCCGGGAAGTGGGCATCGGAGATGACAATCTCATCACCATGACCCATCTCGGCCATAATTTTGAGCAGATTCGGAGAAATGACAGGAGAAATACCTTTTAACATAACGCGTGTATCATGCCACAATTCCGCAGGAGAGTCAATGTTTTTCCTGTATGGGAAATTGAGTGTGATACCTGTTGTAAATTAGTTGAGATTGGGTTTTACTAGCAGCTTATGCCTCCGAAACGTGGCTGTGAAATTTAATGATTATGATTTGGATTTCACAGCGGATGGTATGGTCGCTAGTATAGCGTTCGGCAAGTATTTGGACTCTCATCGGAGAATGGAAGTTCAATGTCTTTCATTTTATACGTCCAGCGAAATACAACGGGCTCTTTATTGATTTCGTCAAAGTATTTGTATATACGGCTCGTCAACTCCTCTTTG
>JAZNLU010000026.1:0-23243 GCA_045579245.1 Akkermansia sp. | reverse complement strand
GCCTGCACCAAGAACGTGGAGATGAAGAAGGCCAATGTCGAGTCCGCCGCCAAGGTGGGCGAGCTCATTGCCAAGAAGGCCCTGGAAGCCGGTATCACTGAGGTTGTGTTCGACCGCGGTGGTTTCCTCTACCACGGGAAGGTGAAGTCCCTGGCCGACGCTGCTCGTGAGGCCGGTCTCAAATTCTAAACAGAAAGGTTTAATACAATGACTGAAGAAACAAAGGCTCCCGCAACAGAGCAGAGCGCCGCTCCCCAGCCCCAGCGTGGCCGTGGTCCCCGTCGTGACGGTGGCCGTGGTGGCCGTGGCCCCCGCCGTGAAGGTGGTCGCCGCAACGAGGCTCCCGTAGAGGAGGGTCCGCAGCTCATGGAGAAAGTCGTGTACGTGAACCGCTGCGCCAAGGTGGTGAAGGGTGGTCGTCGCTTCTCCTTCTCCGCTCTCATCGTGGTGGGCGACCAGAAGGGCAAGGTTGGCTACGGCTTCGGCAAGGCTAACGAGGTGTCCGACGCTATCCGCAAGGGTACGGAGGCTGCCAAGCGCGCCATGAAGAAGGTGGTTGTGGTCAACGACACGATTCCTCACGAGGTGTACACCGAGTTCGGTGGTGCCAAGATCATCCTGAAGCCCGCCGCTTCCGGTACCGGTCTGGTGGCCAGCGCCAAGGTGCGTTCCGTGCTGGAGGCTGCCGGCGTGAGCAACGTCATCGCCAAGTCTCTGGGTTCCTCCAACGCTGCCAACGTGGTGAAGGCCACCATGGAAGCCATGCTGCAGATGCGCACGGCTGACCAGGTTCTCTCCGCCCGCGGCAAGCAGAAGAAGGATTCCTCCATCTGAGTTTAACCCCCAAACACCGAAAATACTATCATGTTGACACTTGATACACTGAAGCCGAATCCCGGTGCCAAGCATCGCAAGAAGCGTCTGGGTTGCGGCGAGAGCTCCGGCCTGGGCAAGACCTGCGGCAAGGGCAACAAGGGCCAGAAGGCTCGCTCCGGTGGTTCCATCCGTCCCGGTTTTGAAGGTGGTCAGATGCCGCTTCATCGTCGTCTGCCGAAGAAGGGCTTCAACAACGCCCGCTTCCAGTCCAACATCGCCATCATCAACCTGTGCCAGCTCGAGGCTTTCTTCGAAGCCGGTGCTACGGTGACGGAGAACGAGCTGCGCGCAGCCGGTCTCGTGAAGGGCGCTGTCGACGCTGTTAAGCTGCTCGGCAATGGCAACCTCTCCAAGGCTCTCAACGTGACCGTGGATTTTGCCAGCGCTTCCGTCGCTGCCAAGATTCAGGCCGCCGGTGGCACCCTGACGGTGCTTTCCGAGAGCGCTCAGGCCTGAGCCTGAGGACATCCGGGCTCGGCAGCAAGCCGGGTTCGATTGAAAAATCTCAACACAGAGCCGGACAGCGCAGCGCTGTCCGGCGGCTGTGTGGGAAGGGGCAGGGGGCAGAAATGCCCGCTTCTTCCCGCCCGGGATGCACTCCTGAGCCGCCCGCCGTTGCTTGCATGCTGAATCAATGGTGAAAGGTTCGTCCCGCTCGGAGTCTTTCCTACCCCGCTGCACGTCCCACTTCAATAACCTTTTAACAAAAGAAACCGGAAATCATGATATCTGCTTTTGCTAACTCCATGAAGGTTCCCGAGCTGCGGAGCCGAATCCTGTTCACCCTGGCCATGATTGTGATTGTGCGTCTCGGCGTGCATCTGCCTCTGCCGGGGGTGGACGTGGCCGCTCTGTCCGAATACATGAAGCAGGCCACGCAGGACGGTGACAGCCCGCTTGGTGCGCTCGGCGCGATTCTGACCATCTTCTCCGGTGGCGGTCTCCAGCAGTGCGGTATCTTTGCTCTGGGTATCATGCCCTACATCTCCGCTTCCATTATGACCCAGCTCATGGGTGCGGTGCTTCCCTCCTGGCAGAAGATGCTGCGCGAGGAAGGCGGCCGCCAGAAGATGACGAAGTACACGCGTATCCTCGCCATCATCATCGCCGTGGTGCAGGGCTATTTCCTGACTCAGACGCTGCGCAACCCGTCCTCCATCGGGCTGGACGTGGGTGATTTGGTGATGAACCCCGGTATTGTGTTCACGCTGACCACCATCTTCATCATCGTGACCGGTACCATGTTCCTGATGTGGATTGGTGACCAGATTACGGAGCGCGGTGTGGGCAACGGTATCTCTCTCATCATCTCCGTGAACATCATTCACGCGCTGCCCGGTGCTTTCTCCGTGGCATGGAAGACCTGCGTGATGCGCGGTACGGAGATTAACCCGCTGGGTTCCCTCGGCATGGTGGCTCTTATTCTCTTCATGGTGCTGGTGGTGGCTCTTGTGGTGACCATTACGCAGGCACAGCGCCGCATCCCCGTGCAGTACGCCAAGCGCGTGGTGGGGCATGGCAAGATGATGCAGGGCGGTACGCAGTACCTGCCGCTGAAGCTTAACTACTCCGGCGTGATGCCCGTTATCTTCGCCACGGCTATCATGGCTCTGCCGCAGATGATGGCTCAGGCTATCTTTGATCAGGACAGCTGGGTGATTGGTATGGTGAACAACTGGCTGTCCCCGAATGACATCTGGTACTACATCATCTCCGCTGTGATGATTTACTTCTTCTCTTACTTCTGGGTGGCCACCATGTTCCAGCCGCAGCAGATTTCCGAGGATTTGAAGCGCTCCGGCGGCTACATTCCCGGCGTGCGTCCCGGTCCTCCCACCGCTGCGTTCCTTGACCAGACCATGAGCCGCCTTACATTCTCCGGCTCTCTGTTCCTGACGCTGATTTACTTCCTGCCCAGCCTTCTGTCCGTGTTCGGCAACCTGCCCATGCTGGTGACGCAGTTCTTCGGCGGTACGTCCCTGCTGATTCTCGTGGGTGTGCTGCTGGACATGATGCGCCAGGTGGAAGCTACGCTGCTGCAGCGCAACTATGACGGCTTCATGAAGAAGGGCAAGATTCGCGGTAAGTACAGCCACCTGCAGGGCACCGGTCAGGCTGCAGAGGGTAAGGGGCTGGTGATTATCTGGATTATCATCGCTATCTTTGTCCTCGCCGGCGCGATTGTGCTGGCCGGCTGATAAAACCGACGCAGAGCATTTAATTTAAAACCTCCAATCCGATTTTCGGATTGGAGGTTTTTTTAATCAATCGAGAAAGGAAGTAGAAACTCAGGGTTGCACATAGTGCAGCAAAGTATCCTGAAAGAGCATCCCTCCGCTTGAAAAGAGGATAGAGAGAACCGTGGCAATGATGCTCAGAGTGCGCCCGGGACTGCCCGCCGGGTATTTGCAGATGCCGATAATGCCCAGAATGAGCCCCAGCGGGGTGCAGCAACCGGTAAAGGTGAGAACAACGGCCCAGATGCCCAGTGCATTGCTCATGGGAGGCACGGGCGGCATTTCCGGGCGTGACGGAGGAACGGGAGGCAAGGGGGATTCGTTTGTCATCTGTCCGCTGATGGTAGCACACATCTGAGCCGGGTGCAATGGAAATAGATGTCTTCAACTTATTTTGCAGCAATTTAGTCGCGGCTCGGTCAAGGCGTGAGCATTCTTCATTTACCGGTCGTTCGAATGGCCGTATCAGTATGCGCAGAGAATTGCTGCTTGCCAAGACCGAGCTTGTTTGATAGGATGGCTTCGACATGTTCCAGACTAGAATTTTCCGGCCCGGTTCCATGCCGATGAAATACCGCAAATATCTTATCCCTTTGCTGGCATTCAGCATCTTCATTGGTGCGGCAGAGGCTCAGTAGACAAGCTTTTCGACTATGTTCAACAAAGATTTATTGGAAAAATGCAGTAACGCCGTCGGCGTTTCCGGCTTTGAGGATGAAATTCGCAGCCTGATTGCCAAGGAACTGTCCGACTGCGGAACGATAAGCCAGACGACCGCAGGCAATCTTATCTGCGAGAAAAAGGGGCCGGAGGGGGCGCCGGTTCTGGCACTGGTGGCTCACATGGATGAAATAGGCTTCATGGTGCAGGGGGTGACGGAGGATGGTTATCTGCTGCTGGTGCCGCTGGGTGGGTGGTGGAATCATACGCTGCCCAGCCAGCGGGTGCAGGTCATCACCCGCGAGGGAAAACGTATCCCCGGGCAGATTGGAACGAAACCGCCGCATCTCCTGCCGGAGTCTCAGCGCAAGCAGGTCATGCCGGATGACGCGCTCTTTGTGGATGTGGGCGCTTCCTCCAAAGCAGAGGTGGAGGCTCTGGGTATCAGGCTTGGCTGCTGTATCGTGCCGGATGTGAAGTTGCAGTCGTTGGCCGTGGATCACCGCTGGATGGGCAAGGCCATTGACAATCGTGCCGGGGTGTATTGTATGATTCAGGTGATGAAAGCCCTCCGTGATGCAGAGTTGCCATGCACGGTGCGAGCTATTGCTACGGTGCAGGAGGAAGTGGGTACACGCGGTGCCCGCGCTTTGCAGGAGGCCTTTGTGCCGGATTATGCCGTGATTCTGGAAGCCCCTCCTGCGGATGACACCTATGGACAGAGCGGAGTCTGCCGCCAGGGAGTACTGGGGAAGGGGGTGCAGGTGCGCCTGTTTGACCCTACCAATATCACCCCGCCCGCTTTTGCGGATTTCGTGCTGGAGACCGCGCAGCGGCACAACATTCCCTGCCAGCCGACTGTGCGTCGTTCGGGCGGCACGGATGCGGCAGCCTCCTACCCGCAGTGGCATGGCACGCCATCCATTGTGTTGGGTGTGCCTACCCGCTATATTCATTCTCATAACGGAATTCTGGATGAGCGTGATTTGCAGGCAACCGTCAATCTGACTCTTCAGCTCATCCGTGAGGTGAACCGCATCGAGAAGTAATCCGATTTTCAAGCATGATAAAGCCTCCGCTCCCGTTGGAGACGGAGGTCTTTTCATGCTTGCAGGTATTGCGCAGAAATTGGAGTGGAAAAAGTGCTGTTATTTTGTCAGATGCGTTGATTACGGCTTGACGCGGGGGGCAGAATCAGGTATGTTGTGTTACACCTCACACACACACGCTATGCCTTCAACAAAACAGATACATACTATTTCCGTCCTGGTTGAAAACAAGTTCGGTGTGCTCTCCCGCGTGGCCGGCCTATTCTCCGGCCGTGGTTACAACATTCACTCCCTCAACGTCGCCCCCTGCGAGGATCCTCGTTTTTCCCGCATGAACATTGACGTGAAGGAAGCCGGTGAGAAGCTCGACCAAGTCATCAAGCAGCTCAGCAAGCTCGTGAATGTGGTAGAGGTAATCGATTTCCGTGATGAGCCCACCATTTATCGCGAAATTGTCCTCATGCGCGTGGGCTTTGCAGAGGGGGAGAGCAAGAGCTCCATTCTGGAGACGGCCAATATCTTCGGCGCCAAGGTGCTGGATGCCACTCGCTCCACCGTCACGCTGGAAATTTCCGGCGGTGAGTTCCGCATCAACCGCTTCCTCAACCTGATGGAGGATTACGATGTGCAGATGGTCATTCGCTCCGGCAAGATTGCCGTGCTCAAGCCTGAGAAATAACATCATTTTACACTCGTTTCAACAATCAGCGGGAGTCCGGCATGCCGGACTCCCGCGTTGTTTCCGGGCGCACGGGGTGGGAACAGTCCCGGAAAATCAGCGGCGCCGGTGGTGGCGGTCATCGCGCCTGTCATCGCGGCGGTCATGCCGCCTCTCCCGTTCGCGGCGGTCTTCGCGGGCTTCGCGGCGTTTTTCGCGGGCTCGGTCTTGTGAGTAATCCCGAGCACCGTCGATGATGGGTTGCAGGATATTGCTGTCGGCATGAACCGTGCCGACAACCATGCTGAGGGTGAGAAGAAATAAGAATGTGCGATGCATAATCTTGTTATATGGGGGTGTGTTGAAGCTTAGATGCAGCGGCGGGAGTTTTGGTGTCAAAACAGCTTTTCCGCAGGGCTTTGCGCTTGACGCTCACGAAGCGTTTTGCTAGAATTTTTGGGATGGAACCGGAAGCACAGATGGAGGATGAGCGTTATCTGCAGGAGCAGATAATCACCTATCTGGGCAACAAGCGTCATCTGCTGGAGTTCATTGGGCAAGGGGTGCGGACTGTACAGCAGCGTCTGGGGCGCAGCAAACTGCGCTGTCTGGACGCTTTCTCCGGTTCCGGTATCGTGTCCCGCTACCTGAAGCATTTTTCCGCGTGTTTGTACACGAACGATTTGGAGGACTACGCCCGCGTGCTCAATACCTGCTATCTGGCGAACAGAGAAACAGTTCATGAAGCCCGGCTGCCGGAGCGATTTGCTGCGCTGACGGAGAGATTACCCCAGGAGCTTGCACCCGGACTGCTGGCTGCTCATTATGCTCCGCAGGATGATGCACAAATCCGCCCCGGGGAGCGTGTGTTCTATACCCGCCGCAATGCCGTGTATCTGGATTCTGCGCGGCGGTTGATAGGAGAACAGCCGGAGGAGGTGCAGCCCTTTTTTCTGGCACCCTTGCTGTATGCCGCCTCCGTGCATACCAACACCTCCGGCGTATTCAAAGGCTTTTATAAGAATGCGGAGGGGGTAGGGCAGTTCGGCGGGCGCGCCCGCAATGCGCTGCAACGCATCTGTGCGGATATCGAGCTGCAGCTGCCGGTGTTCTCCCGCTTTGACTGTGAGCACCACGTGCTGCAGGGGGATGCCGCGAATCTGCCTGCCGTTTTGCCGGAGTTGGACATCGCCTATGTTGATCCGCCCTATAATCAGCACCCGTATGGTTCCAACTACTTCATGCTGAATCTTCTGCTGAGTAATCAGATGCCGCGGCACTGCTCAGAGGTTTCCGGCATTCCCTCAGATTGGAAACGCTCGTCCTACAATCGCCGTGCAGAGGCGGCAGAGAGTCTGAGAAGTCTGTTGGCGGAGCTTCCCGCGCGCTTCATTCTGCTTTCCTACAATTCGGAAGGGTTCATTTCCCCGCCGGAAATGCGGGAAATGCTGACGCCGCTGGGGCGGGTGCAGGAGATGGTGACGGATTACGCCACCTTCCGCGGCTGCCGCAATCTGCGCTCCCGCGCACTGCATGTGCAGGAGCACTTGTATCTGCTGGAAAAATAACCCGTGATTGACTGATGAAAAAGCCCAAATCATTTCAACCTGCGCGCTCGCGTATGGAGCAGCGCGCAGGGGCGGCACTCCGTCTGCCGGAGAGCGAGCAGGCTGCTTTTTTCTACTGTGGCGGCAGAGCTCGGGATGAGTTCAAAGCGGCTGTGGAATCCGGTGAACAGGAGGCGGTGGAGCTGGCATTGGAGGTGCTGGGGGGAGAAGTCTGGCTGCGCCCGGGCTATTCCCGCGGCTATCGGGCAGCCTTGCGCCGTGCCGCTGCGGCGGGCAGGCTGACCCCGGAGCAGAAAAAATATCTTTTTGCGTTGGAAGTACGCTATCTGGAACGCCTGGAACGCGCCGCCTATTATTCACCTCTTTCTGCGGAGCAGGCAAGAGCGTGTCGCAGATTGCCCCGGCAGAGACAGTGGATGCAGGAGACCTTTGGTGAGCTGCCTGAGCTGAAGCACGAGCATCTGCCCCCCGTTCCCGCACCGAAAGAACTGCTGGATTCTCTGGCGGTGCGGAAGCTGCTGCCGCCGGCGTTGGCGGCACAGTTGGAGCATCCTTCCCATGATTTGTGCATGACTCTTCTGCATGCCCCGGATAGGGTGCTGCCGGAGTTGCATTATCGGGAATCCTTGCCGGAAGTTTCGCCGGAGACTGTCTGCTACCGCTTGGAGTGGAACGGTAACTGGAGAATTGAACCGTGGGAAGTGGCTCAGAAGCGTTTTGGATTATGTCTGGCTGCGGACGGCAGCTTTTATTCCTGTACGGATGAATGGGACCGGGTGTACTTTGCCGGAATCACCCCCGGGTGAGGCATCCTGCCGCCAGATACCCCAGAATAAAACAGACAATGCTGCCCACCAGTGTGGCGGTGATATATATCAGCGCAGTCAGGTGGTGCCCGGCGCGGAAGATAAAGGTGTTTTCCAGAGCAAAGGAGGCCAGAGTGGAGTACCCGCCGCAGAGCCCCGTCATGAGCGCGGCGCGCAGGTGCGGGGATTCCACTATCCCGTGGACGCCCAAGGCACAGAAAATTCCCATGAACAGGCAGCCGCCAAAATTGATGATCAACGTGTGCCAGGGCATATCCACTTCTGTGATACCCCATCCGGAGCTGATGACCACTGCCGTGATATAACGCAGTACTCCGCCCACAAAGCAGCCGCAGCCCACATACAGCATTGTTTTCAAGGAAAGTTCCATAGTTGCTCCCGGAATTTTAACAGATATTTTCTGCTTTGCAAGACCGATTGCCGCCAGTAAAAACGCGCCGCATTCGGAAGTGAATGCGGCGCGGGAAAAGGGGGGGATTTCTCTCAGCTGTTACTCAGCTTCGGCTGCGGCTTTTGCCGCGTCAGCAGCGGCTTTGCGCTCAGCCTCCTCCATTTCGCGTTTGAGAGCAGAAATGTCTGTGGGGGTAGGGGCAGAGTCAAAGGCCTTGATGGTGCCGATGTAGGAGCTTTCGCGTGCGGGGGCGTATATCAGCTCAAACAGGTTGAAATCCTTCAGAACGGGAATGCCGGTCCAGCTGAAGATGCGGGCAACGCGTTTGTTGTACGCCGCTTCGTTTTCGACCGCAAGTTGGCTGGCCGTTCTGCCGTCGCGGTTAGTAGCTGCGGCATCCGCACCCAGAGAGAGCAGGGTGGTCACCACTTTTTCGTTGCCGCGCAGAGCGGCGAGCATGAGCGGGGTGTAACCGTTGCTGTCTTGGGCGTTGATGTCCAGCCCGGCATCTATCAGCAGCACGGCGGTGTAGGGCATGCCGCTCCATGCAGCCCAGTGCAGAGCGGTGAAGCCGTCACGATCCTTGGCCTTGGCGTTGATACCGGGTGTGGCCAACAGGGCGTGTACGTAGTACAGGCGGGAGATGTCTTTTTTGAGCGCATCTTCCGTGTTATTGAAGTTACAGTAGGCGGCCCACATGAGTGGCGTGCGCCCGGTGTTGTCCGGATAGTTCACAAAGTCTTCCACCGAGGACATGCCCTGGTTCATTTCCTTGATGAAGGTGTCATCCTTGCCGTTGGTGACAGCACCCTTGCGGATGATGGAGACAAGCGAATCCGTGGGAGAGGTGTGCTCAAAGGGCACCATAGCCAGCTTGCAGAGATAGCCGAGCGCGGCCATCACGCAGACCAGGATGCACATATCCTTGATGATGGGGCCCCACTGAGTCTTGGGAACCTCGTTCTCTGTTGTCGTGTTGTTGTTGTCAGACATGGTATGAATGGTGGTTCCGGGTTGTCAGGCTTCTGCGGGGGCGTTTTCCTTTTCCTCCGTCTCGGGAGCTTTGGCGGCATCCTCTTCCGGGTGGTCGGAGACAAAGCTGTCCTTAGTGAGGATGATGGCGATGGGGGAGATGAGTGCCATGATGAGGTAGATGGTCCACATGAACTCAGGGGACTGCCAGAAAGAAATGTGACCGGTGTCCATCTTGGCGGCAATGCCGTCGAAGCAGAGGTAGGAGACCAGCAGCCCGCCCACCACGCCGTTAATCGGCTTGGCAATGAACATGGGCAGGGCGGAAAGTGACATGTAGGAGGCTACCTTGTCCTTGGGGGCAACTCGCGCCACGTATTCGGAGAAGCGCGGGCTGAACAGCAGCTCACCGGAGGCGAACACCACTATCTGGGTGAAAATGGCCACGAAATAGGCCTGGCCGATGGTTTCTATGCCGGGGATGATGAAGTACCACTGCGGCGGAACGGCCATGAGCACCAGTGACAGGGCTGAGATGGACATGCCGGAAATCATCAGCTTCACCGTGGAGAACTTGTTGAGGATGGGGATGATGAGAATCAGACCCGTGATGATGATGAAGGGGTTGATGGAGTTCATGAACCCGAGCTGGAAGTCATCACCAATGGTGCGGGTGTAATACTGCGGCATGATGAGGAATTGCAGCGTGAATACCAGACGCACGCCCAGCGTGAGCAGCAGGAACACTATCAGTTTCTGGAATGCTTTCTCGCGGGCTACCTCGCCGATGAGCTGCAGCGGGCGGCGCGTGGCTGTTTCCTTGCGGCTGAGCTTCTCTTCCGGCACGGCGTAGAAGTCATCATCAATGAAGCGGGTGAAGATGAAGGCAATCACGTTGCAGCAGGTGCCGAAGTTGATGACCCACAGCAGCCCGTCTACATCTCCCTGCCACTCCAGCAGCGGGTCAACGATGGCGAAGCCCGCCAACAGTGCTCCGATGTTCATGAACAGGTAGTAGAAGTTGAACCCGGTCGGGCGTGAGCGCAGCGTGGTGAATCGGCGGATAGAGGTGGTGATACACGGGCTCATGAACGCTGTGCCGAAGGACATGATGCTGATGCCGGCCATCACAAAGTAACGGGAGGCATCCTGCGACAAACCGCAGATATCCGTGCCGAAATCCGTGCCCATGCCCAGAATGACGCGTCCTCCAATCAGCAGGATAAAGCCGATAAGGTAGGTGCGGCGCAGACCGATGATGTCACAGATGGTGCCCACGGCGAACACGAACATGGAGATAAAGAGCGTGTACATGCCCACCCAGTAGGGGGCATCCGCATCTTTGAACCCGCAGTACTTGTTCAGGAAGAGGGTGAATACGATGATGAGCGTGAAGTACGACAGCCCGTCAAAGAACTGGATAAAGTTCGTGAGCCAGAAGTTCTTCCCGCAGTCCTTCAGCACGCCGAACTCCGAAAAGTATTTGACGAGCGGATTGGGCTTGGTGGTGGAACTACTCATTGTTTGCTAATGGGTGTTTTGCTATGTGTTGTCGGTGGGGTAAAAATCTGTTTACTCCAGTACGGCGCCCTTGCTGGCGTTGGTGGCCAGCTTGCGGTAGCGCTTCAGCCATTTGCCGCCGATTTCCTGCATGGTGGGTTGCCACACGGCCCGGCGCGCGGCGATTTCCTCTTCGCTCAGCTCGGCAGAGAGGCTGCGGTTCGGGATGTCGATGGAGATGATATCGCCGTCTTTCAGCAGACCGATGAGACCGCCCTCTGCCGCCTCCGGTGAGACGTGACCGATGCAGGCGCCGTGCGTGGCACCGGAGAAACGCCCGTCCGTAATGAGTGCCACGCAGTTGCCCAGCCCCTTGCCCATGATATAGCTGGTGGGGGCAAGCATTTCCTGCATGCCGGGACCGCCCTTGGGCCCTTCATTGCGGATGACAACTACGTCTCCGGGCTTCACTTTGTCTGCCAGAATACCGGCGCATGCGGCTTCCTGACTCTCAAAGATGACAGCGGGACCGCGGTGAACCATCATTTCCGGTAGTACGCCGGCTTTCTTGACGATGGCACCCTGTTCCGCGAGGTTGCCGAAGAGTACGGCAAGACCGCCGTCCTTGGAGTATGCGTTATCAAGCGTGCGGATGACGGTGGCATCCTGCGTTTCCAGCCCGGCAATCTGCTCGCCGAGCGTTTTGCCGCTCACAGTGGGGACATCGAGATTCAGCGTGCCGGGAATACGGCTGATTTCGGCGAGAATGGTCATGATGCCGCCGGCTCGCTCCACATCATCCATGTGGTAGCGGGAGCTGGGAGCAACTTTGCAGATGTTCGGGGTGCGTTTGGAAATCTCATCAATGCGGTGCAGGTCGTAATCCAGACCGGCTTCTGCGGCAAAGGCGAGGGTGTGCAGCACCGTGTTGGAGGAACCTCCCATGGCCATGTCGCAGGTAAACACGTTGTCAATGCTCTTTTCCGTGATGAGGTCACGGGGCAGGGGACCTCCTTGTTTGGCCATCTCCACGGCGCGGCGGGCTGCGGCTTTCCAGAGCTCCTTGCGCTCCTCGGAGAGTGCCAGCAGAGTGCCGTTGCCCGGCAGAGCAAGCCCCATTACCTCGCAGAGGCAGTTCATGGAGTTGGCGGTGAACATGCCGGAGCAGGAACCGGCTCCCGGGCAGGCGTTGCACTCCACAAAGTGCAGCTCTTCCTCGGAAATCTTGCCGGCGGTGCAGGCTGCCACAGCTTCAAACACGCTGTTGAGGTCAAGCGCCTCTCCGTTGCGCCCGCGTCCGGTTGCCATGGGACCGCCGGAGCAGAAAATGGTCGGTATGTTGCAGCGCAGGGCTCCCATCACCATGCCGGGCACAATCTTGTCGCAGTTCGGGATGCAGATGCAGGCATCAAACGCATGGGCGGAGAGCATCGTCTCCACGCTGTCGGCTATCAGCTCGCGGCTGGCGAGAGAGAATTTCATCCCCTGGTGAGCCATGGCGATACCATCACATACGCCGATAAGGTTGAACTCAATCGGGGTGCCGCCGGCCTTGCGAACCTCATTCTTGATGAGCTCAGCCACCTTGTTGAGGTGGATGTGACCGGGAATCACTTCGTTGAAGGAATTGCAAATAGCGATAAACGGTTTCCGGATGTCTTCATCCGTCATGCCTGTAGCACGCATCAGGCTGCGATGCGGTGCGCGCTCTCTTCCCAACTTCGTACGATCTGATAACATAGCGCGCGCATTGTATCACATTCATTCCCTGATGGCGAGCAGAAAATTTTGCATCAATGGAACCGGGTCTTGCGTTTTGCAGCGCATGATGGGTACCAACTTTGCCGCAGTATTGTTTCATGTATCTGCATGCGCTGTTATCAGAAGTTGTATGTTTTGCAATCTATTAGCTAGCACTAACTTCTTGCTCTCTGTGAGTAAAGGGTGATAATGATGCCATGGAAATTCTGGTTTCAGTCGGTCTGTTGGTGGCGGTATTGGCGTGGGTTGTTTCGGTGTACAACCGTTTGTATCATCTGCGGCGGGAGGTATTGGGAGCATGGAAGCAGTGGGTGTTGGCAACCCGTAGCCGTAATGAGCAGTTGGGGGATTTTGCCGATGTGTTTGCCCGCGTATTGCCGCAGGGAAGTCTTGTGCCGCGCCGGCTGCGCAGTCTGGCGGATGATTCCGAGCGGCGTCTGCGCGCCATGGAGGAACCACGTTGGGGAGCTTCGGGGCAGTCGTTTATGCCGGGGGCTGAGTGGATGCTGCAACGGGCATTGCATGAATCCATGGATGCTGCGGAGCACATGCCGCAAATACATACGCATCTGGAATTTCAACAGCTCTGCGGACTCATGTCCATGGCGCTTTACCAGCAGGAACACCGCACCAAACTCTTTAACCGAGCTGCACAGGAATACAATTCCGCTCTTGTAACACCCGGGGGCAGAGCTCTTGCCTCTGTGTTCGGTTTTCGCCCATCGGGTTCATTGGAAGCGCCGGAAGAGGAAGGCTGATTTCTGCTTACTACCGGCGGCGCGCTAATTCGCTCTCGTAGGTGCGCCCCAGAGTGTCTGCATGCTGCTGCACCCACCGGCTCAGCGGGCGGCTGCCGATACCGCTGTCGGGGACGGCGAGTCGGTTTTCGCAGAGTCCGCTTATTTCATCCCGTGTGAGCATGATGTCGTTCATGAAATACCCCAGCACAGTGGTGGCAGCATAGCCGATGCCTGCCGGTACGGGCAGGATGAGCCGCCGGATACCCATGGCCTCTGCCAGCAGTTTCCATAGCGCGCGGAAGCTGTATGTCTCTGTCCCGGTGGCGTGGATGATGCGGTGCTGTTCCTTTTGCCCGGCTTCTCTCAGTGCGGCTTCGGCAAAATCCTGCACATGCAGGGGTTGCAGTTGATATTTTCCCCGCCCGAAAGTTGCCACGGCGGGCAGGTGTCGCAGGCTCCACGCCATGTTGTTGATGAGGATGGACTCCTGCGGGCTGTCTCCGAACAACACTGCCGGGCGCAGGATGCTGTGCGGTATTCCTGTGGTTTGCAGTGCGGTCTCCAGCTCTGCTTTTCCTCGGAAATAGGGCAGGGGGCTTACGGCATCCGGGCAGGTGATGCTTGTGTGAATGATGCGGCGCACGCCGGCGCGCTGCGCTGCTGAAAAGAGCTCTTTGGTGTTCCGAACCGCTTCTTCGTGGCTGAAGGCGGCATGTCTCCCGCCCGCATAGCTGAATCGTACCCAGTAGGTGTTGACCAGCACATCTACATCAGAGAGGACTTCCTCCTGCGTGCTCCAGGGCATCGGGCGCAGTTCCCAGCCCTCAGCATTGGGCAGGCGCCCTGCGGAATTGGTCAGTCCGATGACGCGCCAACCTTGCTTTACCGCTTCCCGGGCTATGTAGCGCCCGCTGTAACCCAGCACTCCTGTTATAGCGATTGTTTTCATATTTCTGAAATCAGAGAAATTAGTAGATAAATAAAAAGTTGTATTATAATTTGGCGATGAGCCCCAGCAATTTGCCGCCCATGAGCGCGGCCTTGCGGAAAAGGGAGGTGGGGTAACGGCGGGCTGCATCCGCCACGTTTTCGGCCGTGCTGAGCAGCTCCTGCATGGCTTCCATGCGTGTAACGGTGAAGGAATCTCCTTCGTCTTTCGCTGCGCGGAGACATTCGTTCACAGCTGCAACGGCTCCCTCCGTTTCGCGGCGGCGCCGTTCTTCCAGTATGCGGCGTGCCATTTCCCAGACATCGCTCACCGCCACATAAAAGGTCCTTCTGTCGCCCGATTTGCTTTCGCGTTCAATCAGTCGGAACTGTTCCAGTTCTTTCAGGCTGGTGGAGACATTCGATCGTGCCAACTCCAGCGCACTGCAGATATCCTCTGCATTTACCGCTTCCTGGCACAGATACAGATAGCCATGCACCATGGCCGTGGAGCGGGCAATCCCCCAGCGTGTCCCCATCTCTCCCCAGCGGCGGATGAAACGCTTCTGTGTATCCGAAATCTGCATGCCTTTATTTTCTGAAATTTCAGAAAATTGTCAAGCGTAAATTACTTGTGTGTTAAAAAATGGGTTTATCTGCCCATTTATGGGAATCTTTGGTGTGGGGTGGTATTTGCTGGGTTTGGCAGTTTCTTTGCCGTTTCCGTGTGTTATCCGGGGATAGTATCCGGGAGGCGTTCTTTTCAGCTATCTTTTTTACAGAAGCCGACTCTGTTCTGCGGCGCGGGCGCGGATTTTCTCCACCACCGGGGCGCAGATGCTGCACAGGCAGTCATCCGCAAAGTAGTACAGAGTGCGGCCTCCCTCTGTCTTTTTGCAGACCACTCCGTGCTCTGTCATCAATTTCATGTGTCGGGAAACGACACTCTGGCACAGCCCAAGACGCTCGGTCAGCTCGCCTATCGTTGCAGCTCCCTCGCTGCAAATAGACCCCAACATATGCAGACGTACCGGCTCTGAGAGCATTTTGAAATAGCCCGCTACCTCTTCTGTCATTTGCGGGCTGAACTTGATTGATGTTAATTTTTTCGTCACGCCCGCATTTTATCGTTGACAGAATGAAAAGTCAAGTGTATTTTACGTATATCGCAATATACGCATATAGACATGAACGCAACAATATTACAGGAAAGAATAAGGGCGGGAACCGCGCGGGTGCTGGATGTGCGTACCGGGGCAGAATGGCGCTCGGGGCACATTGCCGGGGCAGAACACTTGCCGTTGGACGCATTGCAGCGCGGGGAGATGCCGACTACTGATATCGGTAACGCCGAATTAGTCATCGTATGTCAGAGCGGGATTCGTGCCGCAAAGGCACAGCTCGTGCTTCAGTCCCGCGGCGTGGAAGCAGCGGTGCTGGAAGGTGGGATGAATGCCTGGAGCGCAGCCGGGCTGCCGCAGGAGCAAGAGGAGGGCGGGCACGGTATCTCGCTCATGCGCCAGGTGCAGCTTATCGTGGGCAGTATGAATCTGCTTGGGGTGGGGCTTGGCCTGAGTATCGACCCATGGTGGCTGGTCATCCCGGTATTCACCGGTGTCGGGCTGCTGGTTGCCGGAGCCACCGGTACCTGTGGGCTGGCTCTCATTCTGGCGCGCATGCCCTGGAACAGATAGAAAGAAAATAGAAACACTTAACCCGACATAGACTTATGAGCAGAAAGAGAACAATCATCGTAGGGGGCGTGGCCGGTGGTGCTACGGCAGCAGCGCGGTTGAGCCGACTGGGAGTCGACCGCGAAATTATCATCATGGAGCGCGGGGAGCACGTTTCATTCGCGAATTGCGGGTTGCCGTACTACATTGGCGGCGTGATAGAGAAAGAAAGCTCTCTGCTGCTGGCCACGCCGGAACTTTTCCGCACACGCTACGGTATAGACGTGCTGTTGCGGCATGAGGTTCGATCCATCGACCCGCAGCAGAGAACGGTCAGTGTCACCAATCTGGAAACGGGTGAGCAGTTGCAGCTCAGTTACAATGAACTGATTTTGTCTCCGGGGGCGGCTCCGCTGCGCCCGCCTATGCCGGGTATTGACCTGCCGGGGGTGATGACGCTGCGCACCGTGCCGGATGCCAACGCTATCCGCCGATATATTGCAGAACACGGTGTGCGGCGTGCCCTGGTGATTGGGGCTGGCTTTATCGGGCTGGAAGTAGCGGAAAATCTGCACCATGCCAGTATTGAAGTCAGTATAGTGGAAGGCGGCAGCCACGTCCTGCCTCCGCTGGATGCCCACATGTCCAGCTACGTGGAGGAGTTGCTGGCAGCTCACGGGATAAGTGTTGAAGTCGGGCGGATAGCAACGGGAATCCGCCGCTGTGAAAATGGGCGGCTGCAGGCGTACAGCGACACCTGGAGCAGTGCCGAGGCAGATTTGATTTTACTTTCCATAGGTGTGCGACCGGAGACTACTCTGGCGCAGAGCGCGGGGCTTCGCATAGGTGAGACCGGGGGAATATGGGTAGATGAGCACATGCGCACCAGTGTTCCCGGTATCTGGGCGGTGGGAGATGCCGTGCAGACCGTGAATCGCCTTACCGGGAAGCCCACAAGGTTAGCCCTGGCAGGCGTGGCTCAAAAGCAGGCCAGAGTGGCGGCAGATGATATCTCGGGGCGCTCGGCAGAGTTCAGGGGTGTGCTGGGAACTGCCGTGCTGAGGCTTTTCGGAACCACGATTGCCATGACCGGACTGAATATCGACACGCTGGCGCGCAGCGGTGAGACCGATTATGAATACGTTGACGGGCATCACACTCAGCATGTAGGCTATTACCCGGGGGCAAGTCCCATCCATGCGCGTCTGGTATACCGCCGCAGCGATGGGAAGCTGCTGGGCTACACTGCCATTGGCGAGGAAGGAGCCGCGCGGAGGACAGACGTGGTAGCCGCTCTGATGGGAAACAATGGCACGGTGTATCATCTGGCGGAATCTGAGTTGTGCTACTCCCCGCAGGAAGGTTCGGCAAAGGATGCCGTTAATCAGCTTGCGCTGGCGGCGGTGAACAATCTGCAAGGGCTGCATCCGATTGCTCACCGGGAGGATATTCGCCCGGAGAGTTTCCTGCTCGATGTGCGGGAACGCGCGGAAGTGGTTCGAGCTCCCTATCCCGGGGCGGTCAATATACCGCTTTCAGAGCTGCGCGAGCGCGTGGCAGAACTACCGCAGGAGCAAGAGCTGCTGGTGTTCTGCCAAAGCGGAGTGCGTGGTCACACCGCCACCGCGCTCTTGACTAACCTCAACTTCAGCGCCCGTCACCTCAGTGGGGGATATCTGACTCTTTCCCGTTAATCGTGTGGGGGAGGGGATGAGGTGAATCTCATTCCCTCCCGTCTACAGTCCTCCGCGCTGATAGCGCTGATGAGAGGAAAGATGCCGCTTCACGGCATGGGCAAACGTATATCTGTTATGGGCGGTCCGTAACGGAAATCCACCGCCCATGCGCAGGTATCAATTTTCTGACGGATGCGGTTCTTCGGCAGGTTTTGGCTGCCCCTGCAGGAGAGGGATGAATACAGGAGCAACGATGGCACTGCCGGCAAAGCCAACAGCTCCGGCAGCAACGAGTGATGCATTCTGCGCAACGGTCAGGGGTATATCCAACAACAGCCCTGAGGTATACCCCATTGCACGGTGAAAATCGGCATTCGGTGAGATGATGCGGCGGTATCCGAGTACCATGCCACCTGAGTCTTTTTTCGGAGTGTTTACAATGGGAAGGCTCTTGGTACAGAGAGGAAGGATATCAGCCGGATGTTCTGCCGGGGTACACAGTTTCGTTATATCTGACGGCAGTTTGTCGCGCTGTCCCGTCACGTAAAGCGCGAGTTCCGGGTGCAGCGTGTAGACATCTTCCTCCCCGGGCACGCGTACTGTCTGATTAGACTTGCGGAACTTATCACCCATTATTTCTGCCCAGTTGAATGTGTGGGATGCCCGGCGATAGCGCGGTAGTTGGATATAGTACCGCTTACCGTCACTAAGAACTTTTCTCCCGCCGACAGGAGAGATGTCTGTACTCAGACTGAAAGCATCGTATTCCGCTCGTTCGAAGCAGTTCTTCCCTATGTAGGAACGGCAGCTGCTCAGCCCAACCCACATGACGGCGAAGATAATCATCAATTTATTCATGGGAAACTACTAATTTTTATAAGTTAATACAGCATATTGAGTTGCGCATGCGGAGAGAGATATAGCATCTCTCGCGTAACGAAGCAAGAAAAATCTACCCAATGTGAAATGCAGTAAAACGAACACTCCTTTCTGCCGGAATGCCTGCACCTCTTCCCGCAGTCGCTGCTCAGCCTGACACCAGTGAACAGCGATTTTTTTTCGTTTTTTATAACCCTATCACATTTCAATGCCTTGCATCGTTGTTTCCGGAACGGTGAAAAGAAAAATGAAAATTTCTTCAAAAATATGCTTGACGTTTCGGTTCGATTCGTGTATAGTCTGTCCCGCACCCACTACGGGGCGGCTCGAAAGAGCAAGCCGACGGTGAAAGTTCACCGGGGCAGGCTCAGCCGGGCGAGGCAGTTTTCAATGCACGGACTTTCCGTGGCACCACAGGACCGCAGCGATTGCGGAACGAATGGTAAACCTTACCATGAGGGGTGCCGGAGAGGCTAAAGAGAGGGAAGAAAAAGGTCGTGACGCGTGCCGTGGTCTCATGCGAAGACGAAGTTCTGCGGAACTTCTGAGCGGGGTAATACACGGCACTGGTGAATCGGATGAAAAGAAGGTTCATCGGTCCAGCAATTTCTTAATTAATATATTATGGAGAGTTTGATTCTGGCTCAGAACGAACGCTGGCGGCGTGGATAAGACATGCAAGTCGAACGGAGTGACTTCGGTCACTGAGTGGCGCACGGGTGAGTAACACGTGAGCAACCTGCCCCTGAGACAGGGATAGCCCCGGGAAACTGGGATTAATACCTGATAGTCTCGCAAGAGTAAAGTAGCAATACGCTCAGGGAGGGGCTCGCGGCCTATTAGTTAGTTGGCGGGGTAACGGCCCACCAAGGCGATGACGGGTAGCCGGTCTGAGAGGATGTCCGGCCACACTGGAACTGAGACACGGTCCAGACACCTACGGGTGGCAGCAGTCGAGAATCATTCACAATGGGGGAAACCCTGATGGTGCGACGCCGCGTGGGGGAGGAAGGTCTTCGGATTGTAAACCCCTGTCATGTGGGAGCAAGGCGCAAGCTTGATAGTACCACAAGAGGAAGAGACGGCAAACTCTGTGCCAGCAGCCGCGGTAATACAGAGGTCTCAAGCGTTGTTCGGAATCACTGGGCGTAAAGGGTACGTAGGCGGCTTGATAAGTCGTGCGTGAAAGGCAGGGGCTCAACCTCTGGAGTGCGCATGATACTGTCGAGCTGGAGTAATGGAGGGGGAACCGGAATTCTTGGTGTAGCAGTGAAATGCGTAGATATCAAGAAGAAGACTCGTGGCGAAGGCGGGTTCCTGGACATTTACTGACGCTGAGGTACGAAGGCCAGGGTAGCGAAAGGGATTAGATACCCCTGTAGTCCTGGCAGTAAACGGTGCACGCTTGGTGTGCGGGGAATCGACCCCCTGCGTGCCGGAGCAAACGCGTTAAGCGTGCCGCCTGGGGAGTACGGTCGCAAGATTAAAACTCAAAGAAATTGACGGGGACCCGCACAAGCGGTGGAGTATGTGGCTTAATTCGATGCAACGCGAAGAACCTTACCAAGGCTTGACATCCCGTGACCGACTGTGAAAGCAGTTTTTCTATTCGTAGACACGGAGACAGGTGCTGCATGGCCGTCGTCAGCTCGTGTCGTGAGATGTTTGGTTAAGTCCAGCAACGAGCGCAACCCCTGCTGCCAGTTACCAGCGAGTAAAGTCGGGGACTCTGGCGGGACTGCCCAGATCAACTGGGAGGAAGGTGGGGACGACGTCAGGTCAGTATGGCCCTTATGCCTTGGGCTGCACACGTACTACAATGCCCAGTACAGAGGGAAGCAAGCGAGCGATCGCAAGCGGATCCCGAAAAGTGGGCCCAGTTCGGATTGGAGGCTGCAACTCGCCTCCATGAAGCCGGAATCGCTAGTAATGGCGCATCAGCTACGGCGCCGTGAATACGTTCCCGGGTCTTGTACACACCGCCCGTCACATCATGGAAGCCGGTCGCACCCGAAGTGCTTGGGGCCAACCGCAAGGAGGCATGGCCCTAAGGTGAGACTGGTAACTGGGATGAAGTCGTAACAAGGTAGCCGTAGGGGAACCTGCGGCTGGATCACCTCCTTTCTATGGAGTAAGAGAACGCAAGACGTTCTCAGGTCGACCCCGCAACAGCGGAGGCGACGGTGCGCATCACGGCCCTTTTCTTCCGAATAAAGGGGGTATAGCTCAGTTGGTAGAGCACCTGCTTTGCACGCAGGTTGTCAGGAGTTCGAATCTCCTTACCTCCATCCCCGCAAGGGAACAGCTCTTTAACCCTCTCAACGGAACCGCAGGCAGTGGCAGCCGGAAGGCAGCAGATTGACATCCGCGTGGCAAAATTACAGATATCAATCAGAAATGATTGATACTCCAACAATTTTGTGGGAAAATACAATTTCCAAATATGTAGAGCACACACACAAGAATCAAGCATACAAAGCGGATTCGCTCTGGAAGAAAATCAACGCGAAAGAATTTCAGAAGCGAGTCACCGGGGTTCGATAAAGGAACCCAAGGGCTTATGGTGAATGCCTTGGTGCCAACAGGCGAAGAAGGACGCAGCAAGCTGCGAAAAGCCTCGGAGAGCTGCAAGCGAGCTAAGACCCGGGGGTATCCGAATGGGGTAACCTGATGTGGAAAAGCCACATCGTCATAACCTGAATCCATAGGGTTATGAACGCGAGACCCGCTGAAGTGAAACATCTCAGTAAGCGGAGGAAAAGAAAGAGAAATCGATACCGTAAGTAGTGGCGAGCGAAAGCGGTAGAGCCCAAACCGGAAGACGTAAAAATCTTCCGGGGTTGTAGGACTCAGCTGTGGTGCATTCGAAAGGATAGTTTAATTACCTGGAAAGGTAAGCCGGAGAGCGTGAAAGCCGCGTGAGCGAAATCCTTTTGAACACCTATGAGTATCCTGAGTAGCACATCACACGTGGAACGATGTGCGAAACCGCGCGGACCACCGCGCAAGGCTAAATACTAGTTGGCGACCGATAGTGAACAAGTACCGCGAGGGAAAGGTGAAAAGAACCGCTGTGAGCGGAGTGAAACAGAACCTGAAACCGTAAGTCTACAAAGTGTCAGAGCAGCGTTAGTTGCGATGGCGTGCCTTTTGTTTAATGAGTCTGCGAGTCAGTGTTCGTGGCAAGGCTAAGTGCTTCCGGCACGCAGCCGTAGCGAAAGCGAGTCCGAAGAGGGCGACAAGTCGCGGGTACTGGACCCGAAGCGGAGGTGACCTACCCTTGGCCAGGTTGAAGCATGGGTAAAACCATGTGGAGGACCGAACGGGTGAACGTTGAAAAGTTCTCCGATGAGCTGAGGGTAGGAGTGAAAGGCTAATCAAACCCCGTGATAGCTGGTTCTCTCCGAAATGCATTTAGGTGCAGCGTCACATGCTGATGAGCGGGGGTAAAGCACTGACAAGGCAAGGGGGCACACCCGCCTACCAACCCTTATCAAACTCTGAATACCGTTCAATGGAGTGTGGCAGTGAGACGGCGGGGGATAAGCTTCGTCGTCAAAAGGGAAACAGCCCAGACCGCCGGCTAAGGTGCCTCAATCATGCTAAGTGGAAAGGATGTGGGATGACATGGACAGTGAGGATGTTGGCTTAGAAGCAGCCACCATTTAAAAAATGCGTAATAGCTTACTCATCGAGTTGTCCTGCGCCGAAAATGATTGGCGATAAGCATGATACCGAAGCCGCGGATTTCATCTTGAAGATGGAGTGGTAGGAGAGCGTCGTTTATACGTAGAAGGGGGATGGCGACTGAACCTGGAGAGTAAACGAGTGAGTATGCAGACATGAGTAACGTAAAGATACGTTAAATACGTATCCGCCGTAAACCCAAGGTTTCCAGGGCAACGATGTACGACCCTGGGTCAGCCGGGACCTAAGTCGAGGCCGAGAGGCGTAGGCGATGGACATACAGTTAATAATCTGTAGCTTCCGAACCTTAAAGAGGGAGGACGCATCAAGAAAGGTACACAGCTTAATGAATTGCGAGCAGAGGCTACGGCCGAAGCGCAGTACCGGACAAGGTGCCGAGAAAAGCCCCTCCGTATGCTAAGGAACCCGTACCGCAAACCGACACAGGTGGGTGGGTAGAATATACCAAGGCGCAAGAGTGAACCCTGGTTAAGGAACTCGGCAAATTAGCCCCGTAACTTCGGAAAAAGGGGTGCCATGGAGACATGGCCGCAGAGAAATGGCCCAACCGACTGTTTATCAAAAACACAGCATTCTGCCAAGACGCAAGTCGACGTATAGGATGTGACACGTGACCAATGCCGAAAGATTAAGGCAAGCGGTTAGAGTAAAATCGAAGCTGTGAACCCAAGTCCCGGTGAATGTCGGCCGTAACTATAACGGTCCTAAGGTAGCGAAATTCCTTGTCGGGTAAGTTCCGACCTGCACGAATCGTGAAACGAGTTGGGCACTGTCTCAACCAGGCGCTCAGTGAAATTGTAACGCCGGTGAAGATGCCGGCCACCCGCAGAAGGACGGAAAGACCCTATAGACCTTAACTGTAAGCTGTCATTGTTTCTTCGGTTTTAATGCTCAGAGTAAGTGGGAGGCAAAGAGGATACCCTTTAGGGGGTATCTGAGCCGCCAATGAGACACCACCCTTTGAAGCTGGAGGATCTAACTTCTGACCTTGAATCAGGTAGAAGGACCGTGTCAGCCGGTCAGTTTTACTGGGGCGGTATCCTCCCAAACAGTAACGGAGGAGTGCGAAGGTGGGCTCAACCCGGATGGCAACCGGGTGTCGAGTGCATGGGCATAAGCCCGCCTAACTGTGAGACCGACA
>JAZNLU010000025.1:0-1924 GCA_045579245.1 Akkermansia sp. | reverse complement strand
CAAATCTTTCTCCGCCTTAAACAGTGCCAGACTCCGGGTGTAGTGATCCACCGGCAGTCGCATCAAATCCGGCAGACTGAAGATGATATTGACATCGAAATTCGAATAGTTGGAATAGCTGCGCCCCTCACTCTTCATCAGAGCCGTGTTAAAGTAGTAACCAATATCCACCAGCGGGATGAATTGGCGGTACACGCGGTCACGCTGATTTTGTGCCTCTTTCACCGTTTTGCGCGCACGCTGCATCTCCAGATTCTGCGCCTCCAGCAGGGCTACGGCTCGCTCCCAGCTCAGGCTGCGCACCGGTAGGCTCTCCCAATCCGGCATCTGTCTGTAGCTCTCCATCAGCTCCGCCTGCGCATCGCCCACCCGCTCGGTTACAGAGCAAGCGCTGAGCAGTACCGCTGCGGTGAGCCATATAATCGCTGAAATCTTCTTCATTTCTTTATTTAAGTACTTTTCCTATGGGGCGGCATGCCGCGATTCCGATGGGGATGCTTGATATCAATACGCAAATTCCGAAGGCGAGCAGGAAGGTTCGGATGTCATTTTCCAGTTCCCACAGGGACAGTGTGATATCGGGGCTTTTGTAGAGCACTCGGGTAATATAATCCCGCACGCCCCACACCGCTGCCAGTGAGGCGGCAAATCCCAGTGCCACCAGCAGCGCATTTTCTATGATAAAACTCACAAAGAGCAGAAAGCGGTTGATACCGAAGCTGCCGATGAGGGCGTAGATGTAGCGGTTCTGCTGGAATTCCAGCGATGAAATGCTGGTGAGCAGCAGACAGATGATGGTGGAGATGCCCAGTGTTATCCACACACGGAAGCTGTACTGGGTGTTTTCCAGCTCTCCCAGTTGTTCCATCAGCTTGCCGCTGCTCAGGATGTTGAGCCGCCGCTTGTCCAGTTTACCCAGCAGGCTCAGGGCGGCTTCCTGCTCCTGTACCTGTTGCGCCGTAGGATTTTTCATCCGCATCACATAGCGGCGCATGTAGCCGTTCTGCCAGATATTACTCAGGCTGCCGTAGGGAATAAATACCGCGCCCTCCCGGTACAAGCGCCGCAGGATGCCCGCATGCTTCTCCGGGATAGTCACGGCACGCAGGCTGTAGCCGTCCAGGCTCACTTCCTCCGGGCCTGCCTGTTGCACCGGGGCGGCGGGCAGCAGGTACATCCCGTTGCTCTCCGTGCGGGGGAAAAGGTTCGTGCCCATCGGCATGTATTCCACCAGGCTGTAGCGCTGCCTGCCTGTCACAGCCCCGACAAAAGCCTCATGAAACACATACAAATCATATCGCGACGGGTCGGCTTGCACTAATTCATGCCCGCTGCGGTGCACGCTTCCGCGCTCCATATACTCCGCCGCCACCACCAGGTTAGCCCCGCTGCGGTGAATCCTCTGCCGCAGCACTTTTACCGATATTACATAGCTGCTCAGGAAAATAAGTCCGCACAGGCTCAAAAAAATACCACGGACAGCCGCGCCAAAGGACTCGACAGGCGCGTAAACCAACGGTAAATGGTATCACGCGCCAGATAAAAGACTATCAGCAGTGTCCCCCACATGGATTACGGCTTCTTTCTCAGACAGATATGGGTTTCTCCCGTAAAGACGATTTCATACTCAGGACGAAGTGCCGACACCAGCTCTTCCCAGGATTCAAAAACGCGTGTCCCGGCCGCGCTCGCCAACTCATGCTTGTGCAGATAGAGCACTTCCTCCCCCTCTGCCTCCTGATAATGTAACTCCGCCACGGTGTTAGCCCCTACCATATCCCATGCCTGTTCCCTGTCTGCCTCTGACAGGGCAAAGTAATACACCAGCGTCTCCTGCCGATTGCGCTGCTCTACCTTTTTGTGGTGCCAGCGTGCTTCAAAAAACTTCCCACCGCCTAAATCCAGCTTCAGCACCAGACGCTCC
>JAZNLU010000024.1:0-42142 GCA_045579245.1 Akkermansia sp. | reverse complement strand
GATGAATAAAAACCCCCGAAAAATCCTCGATGGCATGTCTGCAAAAGACAAAGCGAAAGAACTTGGCCTGGATTTTTATCCTGCAAAATCTTGAATATGCACTTTTTTCAAAAAGTGTCGCATTTGAACTTGCAATTCACCGATAGCGGATACTCAGCCAGCCACAAACTTGGCATGTTCCAGCAAGTGCCGCCGAAATGCCCAGCGGTTATGAAGGATAAGGCGCGTGTAGGAAGAATCGAAAGGAGAGCGGAGATAAAGGTAAGTCGCTCGGTTATCTGGACACCAAGGTAAAAGGGGAAGCCGATTTCAAAGCTTTTGCTAAATACTCAATGTCAATACGGAATCGGGCATTTCGGCACAATCAATAGTCATGCACCAACTGTACCGGATGCACATGCTTCCGGCAAGGGAAATTTTACTTTTAGGGCAACAGAACTATCAATCAAGAAGTCCTGATTCCTTCATGATATTGACAAGAACTTTTGCCATATCGCGGTCAATCTGGATGTTTTGGCACGCCTTTCCCTCTTTCTTGCGATCAGGGGAGCTGAATGTACGAATATGAAGTACAGGTTCTCCATCCACTTCGAACACATGGTAGTCAGAGGCCTTGACAGGGTGAACAGAATAATGTGCCAGCGACTTGCCTTTGGTGAACGTATCAGGTGTCAGTTTTGCCGTGCACTCACTCTACCCCAAAACCTGCGGTAAGGCAAGGAAATCTGCCGAAGGGTGCCGGAAAGAATGCAGGCAGAACCATCCGTCATCGTTGTTGGTTCAACATGCTTCAGCGGGCAGTTCGGGAAAGCATCTGCCGATTTTCCAGCTGATACAGAAGAAGGATGGCTATGGGGGAAAGGCCCAGCATATAAACCACATAAAAATTGCTGACGGAACACATACACATGAATGCACCTGCTGACAGACACGATACTGCCAACACGAACAAAACACGCCGCACCGGGTTGCTGCCGCCGCGGTAGCCTTGTGCACAATAGGTCAACAGATACAGCACCCCCAATATAAGCGGATGGAGCACAAAAACCAACAAATCCGCCTGCCCCTCACTCGCCTGCAATATCACCCCGGCGGGAAGATACGCCAGCAGGATGCAGCTCAAACGCGAATCACGCCACCAAGACTGCCCTGTCCTGCTGCCGGTGCTCAGCCGTATCAGGCGACGCAGCAACAGCCCCCACAGGATGATTCCCGCGCCCAGCCAAAGTCCGCGTTCTCCCGGGAGTGCCAACATGCAGAAACCAAGCAGCAATCCGCTCCCGACGAGCAGTACAAGGCGCCGGTACGGGAGCTTTTTCATCATCCGGCGCAGTATTCTCAGTAACAGGCAGACCATCGGCGTGAGCAGGACGCACCCAATGAGCGGCATACTGCTGCGGTAGCACAGTTCTTCCGCGCTCACGCGAAGGTGTAACAAATGAACGAGACCGGCGACATGTAAAACTCCGGCGATGGGAGCCAGAGACAACAGAACACAAATGAACACATTGCCCCTGAGCACTCGGGGAAGTCGGTGGGACGGCGGTACTCTCTTCCCCCCCCTTTCCGGTGCCGATGAATCATCATTTTCTGCTTTCTTCTCTGCTTCCATTCACCTGCCTATTTAAGCAGCAACAGCACGAAACCGCAAGAATAATTATTACAAACCGCCTGATTTCCACCATACGTGTCCCAAAGATTTGAGACACGTGGATTTACGAATGACGATTTACAAATGACGAATTAAAAGTAAGCGGCTTACGCCGTTTTAGAAATAAACGGAAACTTCCTGCAATGAAGGCAGCACCGAACTTTGCTTCAAAAAGCTGCTGTATGCGGTAGCGCGCTGTCTCATGACACAAGGAGGCGTTTTCTTGCTTGCAACGCGTAGAGAATCCGCTAGAATAGGCGCGTTAAGCATTTCTCCCGCGCGTGCGGGCTACACCATTTTCCTCAACAATAAAACCATGAGCGTACTTGAACTGATTCGCAAGAACTCAATCATCGTGCTTGTCGCCGTGTTCGGCGTGGGCGTGGGTCTCATCATGATGGACTACGCCGACAAGGGCAGCATGATTGGCGGTAATTCCTATATCACAGTCAACGGCACGGGCTATTCCTACCCGGAGATTTACAGTCTGGGAGAAAACGGAAAGGAATACATCCAGCAGCTCAGCCAGGCCACTTACGGGAAACTGCGCGACCGTTTTGACGCCAATGATGATGACCGTCTCAGTGAGGATGAAAACGCCGCCATGCAGGCGTACGCCCAGCAACACCCGGAGTATGATAACTTTGTGAATGTGGCGCAGGATACGCTGCGGATGTGGTGCTACGGTATCAATGAGGATGCGGAGACCAATATCGCCGTGAACCGCGCGGTGCTGCATCACGAGGCAGAGCTGCTGGGCATAGCCCCCTCCAAGGAACAGATTGATGCCTATATTCAGGCCATTCCCGCTTTCCGCAAGGCAGACGGCAATTTCGACACCGATTTGTACAACCGCATGGTCGGCACCTATAAGGGCGTGACCAACAACAGTCAGGAGAAGGCATTCCGCTCCCTCATCAGTGATATGATGGTCTGGGAGACGCTCACGGCCATGCTGACGGACGACCTGCGCTACAACAGCAAAGCCACCGGGAATCTCATCGATGCCCTGACGCAGAAAATCACCGGCAAGACCGCCTGGCTGCCCGCCGCTGCCGTGTCTGCCCCGGCTGAACCCTCTGAGGAGGAAATCAAGGCTTACTGGGAAACCCACAAGGACGACTACAAGAGCACGGAGCGCCGCATTGTTTCTCTCTATACGCTGACCCCGGACAAGGAGTCCTCCATTGAGGCGCTCATGGCAACGGCTGATATCCTCATGCAGGACTTGTCTCTTGCCAATGGCAAGGGGTTCGACAAACTGCTGGCAGCTGCCGCGGAGAATCCTGAAAATGAAGCATTTACCTATCTGCAGGCAGACGGCAGCTCCCACGTGACCTTCCCGCTCTGCACACAGGCAGAAGCCCCCGCCGAACTGCAGGCAGAGGTGAATCACAACGGACAGCGCGTGCCGCTGGCTCAGATCGCTTTCACGGAGGTGGATGCCGCACCTGCTCCCGCTGAATATGAGGCTGCAGCCAAGGCCGGGAATGCCGATAATCTGGCAGGTATCACACAGGTGCGCGGTTATTTCAGCGCCGACAACGGCAAGCTGGTGTTCCTGCGTGTGGAAGCTATTGAGACTCCGCAGGTGCTTGCCTATGAGGCTGCCCGTGAGAGAGCCAAGGCCGATTTGATGAAGGGGCGCGCCGACAATGCGCTGGATATCGCCGCCAAGAAGCTTTACGAGGAAATGGAAGCCGCAGCGGCGGAAGGAGTGGATGCCGTCTTTGCCAAGGCTACCGCTGCCGGTGCCACGGTGGAGGACTTCGGGCCCGTGGGTATCGGGCTCATGGCAGACCCGGAAAAGCTGCCCGCACACCTGGACACGCAGGCTCTGCTGAGCGTGCCCAGCGGCAAGTTGGCTCCCATCGTCATCACCCCTGACGGTGCCCGCATCACCGCCGTGACCGGTCGCACCTGCGAGGATTCCCCGGAGTACACCGCCATGAAGGCATTCAGCATGATTCCTCAGCAGAATGCACAGCTGAAAGGCATGCTGCTGGTGGACTGGCTGAGCAATGCCTACCGCAGGTTTGAAGTGACGCTGCCCCGTAAGAACGAGCAATAACCCCGCCCCTTTCTTGACTATTCAGGCATGCACAGCGCCCACCACTCGGAGCTGTGCATGTGTTTTTCCCCCACGAAAGAAATATCACCACCATGTCCCTTCCCTCCCAGACCAAATTCATCGTTGGCAATGAAGCATGCGAGCGTTTCAGCTTCTACGGCATGCGCAGCATCCTCGTGCTGTATATGACCGGCATGCTTGCCATGACGGAAAGCGCCGCCGTGGAGGTGGCACACCTCTTCCTAGCCGGCATCTATATCCTCCCCCTGCTGGGAGCGTGGATTGCCGACCGCTTTCTGGGGCGCTACCGCACCATCCTCTATATCTCCCTCTTCTACTGTCTGGGGCACGGCGTGCTGGCCACGGCGGATTTGACAGAGAGCATCGAGATGCGCCGCTACATCCTTTTCCTGGGGCTCTTCATCATCGCACTGGGCGCGGGCGGCATCAAGCCCTGCGTCTCCGCCTTCGTGGGCGACCAGGTGGATGCCAAAAAGGAGCCCGCCGTCATGACCCGCGTGTATGCCGCCTTCTACTGGTCCATCAACCTGGGTTCCTTCTTCTCCTTCCTGGTGATACCGTGGGTGCGCCAGACCTGGGGATACAGCTGGGCATTCGGCATTCCGGGCATCTTCATGGGGCTTGCCACCCTCATCTTCTGGCTGGGGCGCAAGCAGTACCGGCACATAGCCCCCACGCAGCCCACCTTCCTGCCCGCCCTGCTCTGCCGCATCTTCCGCGGGGCACCGACGGCCTGTGAACGCTTCGGCGGCGCTGCCGTGAATGCCGCCACCAACACCGCACTGGGCATCGCCGGCTTCATCGTGATAGCCCCCATCGTCATTCTGCTGGGGTACTGGGCCAAGAACGGCGGTGAGCAGCTGGTAACCCTGAGCGGCGGCAGCAGCACCGCTGCCGCACTCTGCGGGCTGGCAGCCCTCCTGCTCTATGTGGCAGCCATTCTGGCAGCCGTGCTGAAACTGGCAGAAACCTTCAACGCGCGCGGCTTCATGGGCGTGCTGGGCACGCGGCTCTACCGAGGCAGCGAGCTGACCGCCGCCCGCTACAGTGAAAAAGACCGCCGCGCCACCCGCAACCTGCTGCGCGTGCTGGCGGTTTTTGCCATGATTATCCCCTTCTGGAGTCTGTTTGACCAGACCATGTCCAGCTGGGTGATCCAGGGCAAGGAAATGACCCCGGTGTATTTCTCCGCCATCAACTTCCGATTCGGCGCAGAGGAAATCCAGAGCTTCAACCCGCTGCTGGTGATGATATTCGTACCGCTCATCACCCTGTGCGTGTACCCCTACATCGGCAAATGGAGCACCCCGCTCAAGCGCATGGGAATCGGTATCGTGCTGGCGGGCATCTCTTACGGAGCCGTGGCATGGCTGCAGCACCGGCTGGATTCCGGAGAGACGCTCAGCATCCTCTGGCAGTGCATCCCCTACTTTCTCATCACCATCTCAGAGATTCTGGTGAGCACCACCGGGCTGGAGTATGCTTACACCGCAGCGGGCAAGAGCCTCAAGAGCATCGTCTCCAGCTTCTGGTTCCTCACCAGCACTCTGGGCAACTTCCTGGTCATCTACATGACCGGGCTTGTCTCCGACCCCGCCGCCACCTCCACCTTCCTCATCTACGGAGCGCTCTCCGTCATCATCGGCATCCTCTTCATCATCGTCACCACCCGCCCGGGCTTCAAAGCCGAACCCGAGGAAGAGTGACGCTTAAAGAATCAGCATCGGTCAATTACGTTGTTGTTTCTTTTCTTCGCGAGCAGCGAGGGAAAGCTGGACGGCGTTGGCGATATTGTGACAAAAGACGTAGATAAGAGGGCCAAGGTAGGCCATGGGTGCAGCATAGCTCTGGGTGGCCATGTAGAGGGAGAGGATGGTGTTCTTCTGCCCCAGAGCCTGGGAACATTCGCGCTTCAGATTGGGTGCACCGAGACGGTAGCCGAAGAAAAAGCAGAACGCACAGAGAAGCGCAGCGGCCAGCATGATGGGCAGCATGTCCCAGAGTGAAGTGTGCGCACGGAGCAATCGTTCCACACCCACCGCTGCCACGACCACAAGATTGAACACCCAGATACCCAGCGAGACATCGCGCAGTTTCGCCGACCAGGCGCGACAGGGCGGATACAGCCACCGCAGCAGCACGGCTATGATGGCCGGAGCCACCAGCACGGTGGCAATCTGTGAAGCAGAGAGAAGTGCCAGCTCGCCGTAGCTGACATCAGCCGCCTGCACCACCAGAGGCAGCAGGAGAGGCATAAGAACAGAGAACACGGCCTGACTGAGCACCATGGCGGTGGTGCTGAACTCCACATCGCCCTTCAACAGACTCACGATGATGGGGCTGGCCGAAGCAATGGGGGTAGCAGCGCAGAAGAAGAGAGCCTCTGCCAGCAAGGGATAGCCCGCCAGATACACAACATACCAGCTGACCATTGCAATGGCGTAGATGGAGAAAAGCACAGAGATATGCTTACGACGGGGCTTGAGCCGCGACGTATCCATCCCTATAAAGGTGATGGAGAGCATGATAGCAATACCCACCGGCAGAATGGGCATGAGGAAACCGAGTTCCTCATGAAAGACGGAACCCACGAGGAAGCCCAGAATCATGCAGATGCTGCGCAACTGCTGCTTCATGCCTCTGCTTTTTTCTCTTTTTCTGCCTGACGTTTATCTGCCAGAGCCAGCGTGGCATCCGCCTTCGGCTTGGGATAGGAGATGCGGTTATGATGCATGGTGCGAATGGTATTGAAGAACGTCTCTTTCATCACCGCAATATCGCCCAGCGTCAGCTGGCAATCCTGCAAATGACCATCCAGAATGCGACCTCGGAAAATACCGTCAATCATGGAGCGGATATCCTCCTCCGTGGGATGCTGGAGCGAGCGGGTGGCACTTTCCACCGCATCTGCCATGCTCACGATACCGGATTCGCGGGTCTGCGGAATCGGGCCTTTGTAAGTAAACACAGACATGTCTACCTCCTCCGGGCAGGTATCAATAAGACCTTGCTCAAACTTCTGCAACTCCTGCTGATACAAATCCTGAGCCTTGCGGTAGAAGAAGTAGGCAGTAGAAACGCCGTGATGCTCCCGAATTACATTGACAATACGGATATTTAAACCATATTTCTCCGCCAACTCCACACCATCTGTCACATGCCCGGTGATAATTCTAGCACTGGTTTCCGGGGTCAACTCCGAATGAGGCGTAACATTTTGATCCACTATATTTTCCGCAAAATACTGAGGATTTTCAATTTTGCCGATATCGTGGTAAAGGGCGCATACTCCGGCTCGGGTTACATCTGCTCCGATTGCCTCTGCTGCAGCCTCAGCCAAACGCTGAACCACCAGACTGTGGTGGAAAGTGCCGGGGGCGGCAATCTGCAACTTGCGAAGAAGCGGGTGATTCATGTCAGCCCACTCCAACCAAGTAATGGGTGTGGATATGTTGAAAATTCGCTCCAGAGCGGGCATCACACCGCCGATAAAAGCGGCCAACACGAAGTTTACCCCTACCGTAACCCCCAATTCCCCCGCAAGAGCAGAGAAATGGAACCCCTCACGAAATGTTGCCAGCTGCATCTCACTTTCAAGCGAAGAGTCCTGTAACCCAACCAGACTGAATACTGAGAGCAGCACCACCAAAGCCGCCACCAACCCTGTCTGAAGAATACGTTCCCGCTTATGCGCCCGCCCACTTATGCGTGCAGAAACAATACCCACCAGCATACATACCGCGCCGTAGTTGAACAACACAGCCAGCGGAGTTTCTTCCGGAAACAGAGAGTAGCCAAACATCGTACAGCACAGCGCGGCATATATGCCGACACGCCTACCAACCATCACAGCCATGACTGTGGGTGCCAACATATAGGGCATCCACAGCAAAGCCTGTCCGGGCGTATTGTACCCGGGAATATCCCCGCAGAGTGAATTCACGGCAATTGTCAGCAACAATTGCACCACCACCACCACCATCATCAGTAGAGTACGGCGCAAATTCATCTGAATCGGCAGACGAAAAGCATACCCAAGCAGCACAACTGCCACAGAAGCTATCAGCAGGCGCACCAAACGATATAACCCCGCAATGACATCCGCTGACATCCAAAATGACATCAGACCAATGAGAAACAAACCGAGAACGACAACTGACATGCCACCAACGTGCCGCCTCTGTACACCAGAACCGACATCATCCGAAGATTTGCGCAAAAAGGAAAGAAATGGAAACATAATTCCTGAAAAACGGTATACTCGACACCCCATTGCAGCAATGGAAACCGCCTCATGCTAGCAAAGATTTTCTCCATTATCAAGAGTAAAGTCCCTAAATTCACTATTTGCCATGCGCCGCTTCAATCGACTACAACACCAAAGAGCACGGAAAAATGACATCCGGGAGCAAGCTCTGACTGTGTGTTCTTGACATCCTCAACAAAATAAGGCAAAATAAAGGTGCTGACTGACAGCATCGCAACAAAGGTAGTTATGAAAAGACAACTGATTTACACCACATCACTGGTTGCTTCAGCACTCCTGCTCGCATCCTGCTTTGAAAAGGAAGAGAAGCCGGCTAAGCCTGTCACGATAGAGGAACCGACAAAACCGGCTCCCCCCTTGCGGCCTACTAATGAGGAAATCAGCCGTCTGATTCTTGAACAACTCCCCGTTTGTGAACGAGCTACGTCAGGAGAGCTCAATTGTGAGGAACCGAGAAAAAATGATGACGGCAGCCTCAACATAACCGCTCATCTGAGCATGATTGTCAAGGAGAATCTTTACACCAAGGAAGCAGCGCCTGAGGAGTTCAACAAAGAACGTCAGCTTGTCAACGAATCTGCCAATGCGGCCATGAAACCGGATGCTCTCTACCTGATGCAGATTGGCGCTCCGACTGACTATATCACAGATGAAGACCGCAGTGCCAAGGCGCTGCCGGCTGATTTACAGTCTCAACTCAACGAGCTTAAGGAACTGGCAGACGGCTCGGTGTACCGCAAAACCGTAGATGCCGGGAAAGAGGTGACTGTCTCCATCAATTTCCACGCAAGCTACAAAGACAGCGCATGGATTTATGACAACATCGTGCTTGACAACGCCAACCTGATAGCACTTGATGCCCTCACCCCCGAATCCGTACTGAATCCTGACACGGACAACATCCTCACCCCTGAATTCGAGGCTTTGCGCAAACAGCTTATTGTAGAAAAATCCAAGGCGTTTAACGATTCCGCACGCCCCTACATCCTGAGTCGAGAGGAAGCAGCCAGAGCCGCATTCACCCAGAAACAGACCCAAAAAGAAGAAGAAGCTGCCAAGGCCAGAGAAGAGGAAGAAGCCGCAGTGGCAAAAAGGGAACAGCACCAAACCCACTGCTTGAAGGCACTTGCCGAAGGTTGCGAATTTTCCGGTGAATGGGTACGAGGAGACAAGTTCGGGGAGCTCTCCCTGAGTATTAGTTCCTCCAAACTCATCGCCGGGGCATCGTCCATCCAATTCTTCGGCTCTATCTTTGACACAAAATTACCGGAAGCCTCTCTGGATATCGAGGGGCGCTGTGAATTGGCCCCCTCTGAACAGGGAGCGCTCATTAAAATCATCATCTACGACGGCCAGTATGACCCGGATCAACCCACTGCAGAGGTGTATGATGCCCGGGACGGGCAATTGGTTCTCTATCTGGATGCCGAAGGAAAGCTGAGCGGAACAATGGGGTGCGCCATCTGGGGTGCCGAATCAGAGAAAAATTTCCGCATTAACCTTGCGCCGAAAGAAAAGCAGCAGTAATGTACGAGCAATATTCTCACCTGTACGACAGGCTGCCACTGAGCGTTACGGGCATCGTAATGGGGTGTATCCTCATCCTGCTGCATCTGGTTGCCCTCAAGTGGCCGGAACAGACAAAAAGAGCGCTCAGCGTCACCCACCTAAGACCGCAGTGGGGAGCTCTACTCATGTGTATCGACTTCGTGTGGATTGTGCTGCTGCTCATCAAAGCGGATTGGAATCCTCTGAGCATGCCTCTGTTCACCTTTGAGGCTGTGCGTCCCTACTTGCTGTTTGCCGCGCCTCTGGTGTGCTTTGTTATGTGTACCAAATCCACGGAGCATCTGTTTGCACGCGCTCTCGGGCTCTTTCTGCTTCTGATGGCGATTGTACCGCTTAGCGCCGCTTTTCTTAAAGACCCCGTCACGCGTCTGCTGATTCCCATATGGTGGTACCCTGTGCTCACGGCGGCCATGTTCTGGATAGTCAAACCCTATCTGCTGAGAGATTGGGCTGCTTGGTTGACCGGACATCCTGCGGTTTACACCTGTGGAGCATGGCTCGGGCTGGTATACGGCGTTGCCGTACTCAGCTGCGCCGTTCTTTTCTGGTAAAGCCCCCCCTCTGCGCCCCATGACAGGTAATCAATGCGATACGCTATACACGGCAGACTACGTTCTCACGCAGAATGACAACCGCGATATCATACGCTACGGTGCCGTAGCGGTTTCCGGGAACAGCATTCTGAGTGTCGGGCATGCCGAGATACTCAATATCATGTACCCGGATGCACGAAAAGTTAATCTGGGACACTCCGCCATCCTGCCGGGACTTATCAACGGGCACACGCATGTACCCATGAGCCTGCTGCGCGGATTTTCCGATGACAAGTCGCTGATGGACTGGCTCACGCAGGACATTTTTCCGCAGGAAGCCAAACTTACTCCGGAATTGGTAGAACTGGGAGCTATGTTCAGCATGGCAGAAATGCTGCGCTACGGCACCACAGCGTTTTACGACATGTATATGCTGGAACGCAGCGTCTACCGTGCAGCGGATAAGATGGGCATGCGTGCCGTGCTGGGAGAAAGCGTCACCCAATTTTTCCCCTCCCTCTCCTGCCGGGATGCTGAAGCCTACTTTGCACTGGTTCGAGAACAGTCCATGGAGTGGATGAACCACCCACGAATACGTCAGGCGGTTGTTCCTCATGCTCCATATACCACCACCGGGGCACTTCTGCAAAGCTGCTACAGTCTGGCAGAGGAAACCGGCTCACTATTCGGCATGCATCTGGCGGAAACACAGACAGAAACGGAAACCTGTCTGAAGCAATTCGGAAAGCGCCCTATCGCCTACTGCCATGATTTGGGACTTCTTTCCCCCATCTCCACTTTCTTCCATGTGGTAGAAGCAACGGAGGATGAAATGAAGCTGCTGGCCGCCTCACGCAGTGCTGTGGTGCACAATCCCGCCTCCAACATGAAACTGGCAAGCGGAGTCGCTTCCATAGATACCATGCAGCAGGCAGGCATAACTGTCGGATTAGGAACAGACGGTCCGGCCTCCAACAACGCACAGAATATGGTGCGGGAAATGTATGTGGCAAGTCTGCTGCAGAAAGTGAATGATTTGAGTCCCACAGCCTGTCCCGCACAGGCAGCGCTCGATATGGCTACGCGCGGCGGAGCCGCCGCCCTGCATGACCCATATATCGGCACGCTTGAGCCGGGCATGCGCGCAGACTTCATAGCCCTGTCTCTGGAATCCCCCAATATGCAACCTGTCCACAATGTTGTCTCTAACATCGTATACGCTGCCACCGGGGCAGAAAACAGGCTTACCGTCATCGACGGCAAAGAATTATACCGGGATGGACAGTTTCTATGCTGTGATTACACGGCTCTGCGGGATGAAATTCAACAAGCAATCACATGGGTCAAGAAATCCTAAACACACCGCTGGCAAGTCTGCCCTTTGCCGCTATTGATTTTGAATCTGCGGGGTCAGCTCCGGGGGAGACTGACCAACCAATTCAGGTAGGTATCGTACGTATAGAACAATTGTTCTCGACAGAAATCCGCACCTTCACCTCCTATATAGCCTGCGACCGCCCTGTACGTTGGAGCGCAGCAAGGGTACACGGGATTACATCTGAAATGTTGACTGATGCCCCGGCTTTTACCTCACTTTGGCCTCAGTTGAAAGAACTGCTTAGTGATTGCGTAGTGGTTGGGCATAATCCCTCTACTGAAATACGTTTTCTGAAAGCATTTCCCGGGCATGGTTTTACCCCATGGCTGGACACGCTGGCACTTGCCCGACAAGCCATGCCCACGCTGGCCGACCACTCCCTCAGCAGCGTTTGCAATGCGCTGCGCATCACCGCAGAAGTGCAGCAAATGGTTCCGCAGAAACGCTGGCATGATGCCCTATTTGATGCAGCCGGCTCTCTGGCAGCATTGAGAGCCATTGTTCTGGGATTAGATATGGGGCAGACCACCCTCAATCAAATTCCCTTTGCTATCATCCGTATCTAACCCAACAAGAGCGCCCGTGTCTGCCCCCATTCTTCAGGTACGTAATCTTAGCGTAGAGTTTCATACCCGCGCCGGAGTCAACTATGCGGTGAATGATGTAAGCTTTGATTTACACTCAGGAGAAACGCTGGGGATAGTGGGAGAATCCGGATCCGGCAAATCAGTAACCTGCTCTGCTTTCATGGGGTTGCTCCCTTGTCCTCCGGCTTTCATACCCAAAGAAGCAAAAGCCATTTTCAACAGAATCGAGTTACTACGGGCTACCGAAAAACAGTTCCGCAAGCTGAGAGGGCAGAGCATTTCCATGATTTTTCAGGATCCCATGACCAGCCTAAATCCCTGCATGACCATCGGTGATCAGGTAGCTGAGCCTCTCATCATCCACCATGGACTCAGTAAAAAAGAGGCCCGAATGCGTGCAATTGAGGAATTGGCACTCACCGGAATCCCGGAGCCGGAAAAACGAGCCGCAGCTTATCCGCACGAATTTTCCGGAGGAATGCGTCAGCGCGTCATGATAGCCATGGCACTCATCACCCGCCCGCAAATTCTCATCGCGGATGAACCAACCACAGCTCTGGATGTCACCGTGCAGAAACAAGTTCTGGATTTACTGAAGACCCGGCAGCAGGAACTCGGCACCGCTATCATCCTCATCACTCATGATTTGGGGGTAGTGCGTCAATACGCCCACCGCATTCAGGTCATGTATGCCGGAAGCATCGTAGAAAGCGCCTCCACGGAGGATTTACTACACCACCCGCGGCACGCCTACACGCGAGCCCTCATGGCATCTATCCCTGCGACGCAGAACAAAGGAAGTAGATTGCAAACCATTCCCGGGCTTCCTCCTACCCTGCGTTCCCCCGTGCAGGGATGCTCTTTCCGCCCGCGCAACATCATCGGCAAGCCGGAGCTTTGTCTTACCGAGCAACGCCCGGAACTCACGGAAATCTCACCCGGGCACTTTGTGCGTAACTGTCCAGGCTGTCTTGCTTAGAAAGACAGACTAACAGAGATGTATGATTGATGATTCCACATTCACCAAATACATCAATTTTTTGAACCACAGTGTGGACATATGTTTTCAGCTCGAGGGGAATCTATCAAGTACCGATACCCGCAAATCCGGCAGGTGATGTGAGTGGAGGCACGCCTGATACGCCGAATTTTTGACGCAAGCTGAACAGGGATAAATACACAGACCAGTAGCACCAATCCGGCCAGCATGAGAAAGAGGAAAAACTCTTGAGGAGAAAGAGGGAAGATACTCATGGCATCACCTCCTGTTCCATAGCAGGTTCACCTTGTGAAGCACTTTCCTGTTCCGGGGAACTGTCAGGTATCGGCGGCAATTCCAACAGCACTTCACGCGAAATGACAGCAGAATCCGGCACGACAGGCAAAATATCCATGGGTGGAGCTTTACGAAGTACCGCATCCCGCTTGATACTCCCGTGCATCTTCCGGGAATCCTGATAAAACAAGTCATTCACCACCATATGAGCCGGCAGTATCAGCGGGCTTTTCCGGGTAGCCTCATAATTAATTATCCCGCTGGTATGATAAAAAATCTTCCCTTCACCGGATGGTCGCAAACGCGAGCTTTTGACCACCGGCAAAAGCCACAAGCCGACTCCCATCACAACGGCGGCAAGCAGTACAAACAGAGGAAGGCACCCATGCAGAGACTGAACCCTAACCGGCTTTTCTGTTGTTTTCTCACTCATTGCATCCATGCAGGAACGGCTGCGTAACTACAGGTAAACCCGCAACTCAGTATCATATCCGTAATCTGCTGTAAGGTACCAATGGAAACTGCATTATCCGGCACCAATACGACATGAACTTTCCGGGAAGCAGGAGATGTCCGCTTCCACTTCTCCAGCAGAGCCTCCAATCCGGCAACACCACCCTCTACCAACAGAGAACCATTGTATATACGCGGGGCATCCCCCGCAGATATGGACACAATATGAGACGTGTCACGGGCATATTCACCCATGACGAAATGAGATTCCGCAGGATTCACCCTGCAACCGTATCGCGGAACAAGATGATTGGTTAGTAATACGCACACACACATCAGAATGAAGAGGTTTGCGCCTATAAGAACCAACATGGTTCCTCCCCCACCGGTTAATCTGGAACGTACCTTACGCATGCCGTACAAACAACTGGTGAAATAATGTCCCGATACTATTTTTCTGCTTCAACCGATGAGGTCAATGAGCAGCATATTCCTCTCTGCGGATGCCTTAAAGTTTCCTCTTCTTTTTGCTCACGGGCATCACAGATGATATACACGCACTCCAAACCGGCTCTTTCCACCTTATTGATAATGCGGCGGGCGCGTCCTGCCAAATACATATAGAAGAGATATGCAGGAACAGACAAGGCAATTCCGACAGCGGAAAGCATGAGAGCCTGCTGCAGAGTCTCTGCCACCAAAGGCGGCGCTGCCGCGCCATCCGTAACTCCCGGCTGCTCATAAAAAGCGACCAGTGCCAGTAGGGTACCCAGAATCCCCAGCATCGGCATCACCGTAGCACACGCCTGAATGGTGCGTATATTGCGCTCCACGCGGTACACCTCCATGTCCGCCGCCTCCAGCGCTATATCGCGCAATTCACCACGGGCCAAACGTGGGCGGGTCAACACCGCCTCCACCACTCGGGCCATTGGACCGGGAAGCATGCGAGCTTCGTGCAGCGCCTCATCATACTGACCGGAGCGCAGCAACGAGGAAAGTCCACGCAGGAAATCACCCGAGTTGATGTTGACCCGATGGAAATAGAACAAACGCTCAGCCACCACTGCCAGTGACAGGGCGGCGAAAAGCATGATGAGCCAGAATATAGGCCCCATGGTGGCAATCATTTCGCGCATAGTAGTGAATGTTTCCGTTGGTTGTGTAAGTCTGTTCTGCGGAGGAGAGAGAAAGGCAGGTGCCGCCCGCATCTACGGCACCTGCGGGAAGAGATGTTACGCACGCGGCGTGATGGCTTCCGCTCCGAAGTACGGAACAAGAGCGGCGGGAATCTTCACAGAGCCGTCCGGCTGTTGGCACTGCTCCAGCAGAGCCACATACAGACGCGGCAGCGCCGTGCCCGAGCCGTTGAGCGTGTAGGGCACGCGAATGCGGCCATCTGCATCCTTGTAGCGCAGCTTCATGCGGCGAGCCTGATAATCCGTGAAGCAGGAGCAGCTGGAAACCTCCAGGAACTTGCCCTGCCCCGGTGCCCACACCTCAATATCGTAGGTCTTGGCAGAGGAGAAGCCCACATCGCCCGTGCAAAGCTCAATGACTCGGTAGTGCAGCCCCAGCTTCTGCAGAATGCTCTCGGCGTGGCTTGTGAGCTTTTCCAGCTCGGCAAAGCCATCCTCCGGGCGGCAGATTTCCACCAGCTCCACCTTATCGAACTGGTGCACACGAATCATCCCCTTGTTCTCACGGCCGGCAGAACCGGCCTCGCGGCGGAAGCAGGGGGTATAGGCGGTCATCTTGATGGGCAGCTCGGCTTCCTTCACAATCTGGTCGCGGCAGAGGTTCGTCACGGGCACTTCAGCCGTGGGCACCAGGAACATACTGTTGCCCTCCAGCCCGTACATATCCTCCTCGAACTTGGGCAGCTGACCGGTGCCGTACATGCAGTCGCGCTTCACAATGAAGGGCACACCCACTTCCTGATAGCCGTTTTCCTGCGTCTGCGTGTCCAGCAGGAAGTTGATGAGCGCGCGCTCCAGACGCGCACCCAAACCGCGATACACGATGAAGCCGGAGCCGGAAACCCGCGCAGCGTCCTCAAAATTAATCAACCCCAGAGCAGTACCGAGTTCCACATGGTCCTTCGGGTTCTCAATCTCGGGAGCCGTACCCCAGCGGCGAATTTCAGGGTTGGCAGAATCGTCGCTGCCCACGGGTGCAGCGTCATGCGGCATGTTGGGAATGGAAAGCAGCAGCGCCTCCTGTTCCTCAGAAGCAGCAGTTGCCACCGCATCCAGCTCCTTGATGAGGTCGCCCACTTCTCCCATGCGCTTCTTGAGAGCCTCGGCCTCCTCGCGGCGGCCCTCTTTCATCATCTGACCGATGAGCTTTGAAGTACTGTTACGCTCTTGAGAGAGAGCCTGCTTCTCCGTTTCAGCATTACGGCGCTTCACATCACACTCCAGCACCTTATCCACAAGCATCCAGTGATCTCCGCCGCGCAGACGGACTCGTTCCTTGACATATTCAGGTTTTTCCCTGACAACACGGATATCTAGCATAACAGCGTCATTCTACTCCATTACACCGCATTTTCAAGCTCAAAGTATGCCTTTCCTCATATTTGCAACGCTCAGTTTTTAATCTTGCATCGCGGATTAGCGGTTGTGATACTTCCCCGGAATGCATATCAAGCAGAACAGGCACTTCCCTGTCGGAAGTGCCTGTTCCTTTCATCAATCTCAGCAGGAGGCCATTTTGCGCTTGCGGCGAGCGCGAACCCCGGCCGCCAGTACATCCAGCATACCCAGCGTGCCGGGCCAGTCAATGCAGGCATCCGTGATACTGACACCATACTGCAACGGCGGCTCACATTTCTGATTGCCGGAGTTGATATTGCTCTCAATCATGACAGAGCCGATGTAGTCACAACCGGCTGCCAGCTGGCGGGCAATATCCTCTGCCACAATGGGCTGTTCCTGCCACTTCTTGTGGCTGTTGCCATGAGAACAATCCACCATGATGCGGCTGGAAATACCGGCTTTTTGTTGAGTTTCCCAAGCACGCTGCACATGCTCCGCTCCATAGTTCGGCCCCTTGGAAGAACCTCGCAGAATCAGGTGGCAGGAATCATTGCCGGAGGTGGAGACGATAGCGGACACACCCTGCTTGGTCACGGAAAGGAAGCAGTGCGGATGCGCGGCAGAGACGATACCGTCCACAGCAATCTGCACGTTGCCGGAAGTGCCGTTCTTGAAGCCGATGGGCATGGAAAGACCGCTGGCCAGCTCACGGTGCACCTGACTCTCCGTGGTGCGTGCACCGATGGCACCCCATGTAATCAAATCACTGATGTACTGCGGCGTGATGGCATCCAAAAATTCCGTGGCAGAGGGGACTCCCATTTCCGCCAATCGCAGCAAAAGACCGCGTGCCATGCGAAGTCCGCTGTTGATATTGTAGGACTCATCCATGAAAGGGTCATTGATAAGACCCTTCCAGCCCACAGTAGTACGCGGTTTTTCAAAATACACGCGCATGATGAGCAGCAAATCCTCTGCATACTTTTCCCGAGCCTCCGCCAAGCGGGACGCATAGTCGATGGCGGCAGCGGAATCGTGGATAGAGCACGGCCCCACCATCACCGCCAATCGGTCATCCTCACCATGGAGAATGCGCCCGAAAGCCTCACGCGTTTCATACACCAACCGAGAAGCAGCAGGGCTTGCCGGAAAATCCTCCATGAGGATGGCCGGAGAAATCAGCGGACGAATGTCCGTGATACGAACGTCATCAGTAATCGGATGATTCATTTATTTTTCTTTTTTCCAAGAGTATACGTTGTCCGCAACGGTCGAGTCATCCTTAGAGGCACCCTTACCGCGTCCGGCATGTCCGCCGGCAACACCCACCTGATCAGGACCGGTGCTATAAGCAATGCAGTGTTTTCCGCGCAAACGCTTTTTACGGACAAAGGGGTCAACACATCCCTTATCTTCCTCACAAAGCACCACATAGTAGGGCTGCCCCCACGGGTCATAGAAGCTCGCATTACCGGAATCATCCACATAGAGACCGTCAGCGCGCTTTTCCTGCTCATCGGAGCGCAGGTATGTTTCACGGACGGAATTAATGCGCTCATCCCCTTCTTCACGGTTGGTGAGGATTTCAATCATTCTGCCATCCTTACCGGCAACGGTTGTGAGAAAAATCTGTTCATTGTTATCAGCGCGTACCTCATTGGGGTCATAGGGCATCAGACCGTTGTTATCCTGACCAAAGCGGGTGCAACCCTCCACAATATCGGTGCAGACCTTCTTGGCTGCGGAGCGAGCCGCATTAGCCTGCACACTCATGTAGGCAGGGAATGCAATGCCGGCAAGAGTCCCCAGAATAGCGATGACGATAAGAAGCTCAATCAGAGTAAAGCCTTTGTGCTGATAGTTACGGAAAGTCATTTTCATACGCGCCTATACTACCATATATGCAGGGGGGGAGGCAAGTAGAAAAGGTGCATCCGCGATTGCTACAAGCGAATCCGAGTGTATTTTTCAGTTTCTGCGCCTTATCAATCCATATTTTGGGGAGAAAATATATGCCGCCAGAAACACCAAGCCGAGTACAACAATGATAGTGGCTCCCAGATGCCACCCCAGCGGATAGGACAGGAAAAAGGCAAGCACGGAGCCCAGCCCGCCGATGAGACCGCCGCCCCAGAACATGAGCTGCGCCCGGTCTGTCAGCAGATACATGGTCGCAGCCGGAGCCACCAGCAAACCAAGGGTCAGAAATGCCCCGACAGCCTGAAGTGAGGACACCAGCACCAATATGATGAGGGCAAAAGACCCGTAGTGAATCAAGCGCGTGGGGCAGCCCATGGCGCGGGCGGCACGCGGGTCAAAGAGGCAAATGAGCAGCGGGCGGTGAAAAGCCGTGATGCTCAGGACCGCCACAGCCCCTATTCCGTATGCAATCCACAAATCAGCATCTCCCATGCTCATGATGTTACCAAACAACCAGTCATCCACCTTTTGCTGAAGTCCCAACCGAATCAGGATGATGTATCCCACGGCAAAGGCAGTGGTGTGCAGCACGGAGAGCGCCGTATCATGATCCATGCGTGAGGTGCGGGAGACAAAAAGCGAGCCGAGCCCCACCATCAACCCTGCCATGACCGCCCCCAGCAGAATACTCATGAGGGTCAGCCCGAACAGCAGGATGGACAGCGCAATCCCCGGCAACAGAGCGCAGGAAAGCGTGCCGATTTGCAGAGAGGAGCGCCTCAGCAGCACCAGCGCACTCACAAAACCGTTGGAAAAACCGATAATGGCGCAAGCCCACAGGCTGCGCTGCGCAATGGGTTCTCCCAAAAACTGAATAAAATCATGCATATCTGTCGTATGTTTCACCGAAAACCCGGCGGATATTTTCCTGCGTCAGCACCTCATCCACAGCCCCGGAAGCCATCAGCCGCCGATTCAACAAAAGCGCACGGTCAAAAATCAGCGGAGCAGTTGCTAAATCGTGGTGAGAAGCAATCACCAACCTGCCCTCAGCCGCCAGAGATTTCAGCAACCGCCCCAGAGATTCCGTACCGGGCATATCCAGCCCGGTAAAAGGCTCATCCAACAGCAAAATATGAGCCTCCTGAGCCAGCGCACGAGCCAGAAACACACGCTGCTGCTGCCCCCCGGAAAGCTCCCCTATCTGGCGGCGCTGCAAGTGCTCCAGCTTGAGCGTTTCAAGGGATTTATCCACAATCTCACGGTCATGGCGGCGCATGGCCCGCCAATTTCCCAGAGCCGGGTAACGACCCATCTCCACCAGCTGACGCACCGTGATGGGGAATGCCCAGTTCACCTCTGAACGCTGCGGCATGAACGCAATTTCATGCGGGGTTTCATGCAGGGGGCGCCCATTCCAGAGCACACTGCCGACGCGGGGCCGCATGAGCCCGGCAAGAACATTCAGCAGAGTGGACTTTCCTGCCCCGTTCGGGCCGATAAGAGCCACCCGCCGCCCGCAGTGCGTGCAAAAGCTGATATCCTCCAGCACATCCAGCCCGGGAGCATAACCGGCACAGATACCGGAAAGCTCCAGGCAGTGCTCAGCGGCGTGTCTATGCCCGCCGCCCCAGCAGATGTGGTCATGATTCTCTACCATACAAACGTGAAAATATCGTGCAATTTCCCCACCCCTGCATCAGCCCAGCGTGTGCAGGAGCAGGCTTCCCGCCCGGCGGGTTCCAGAGTGAGCGTAACCGCCTGCTCACCCGGAGTCGGCCAGAGCACCTCCACCTCTATATCCGCAGCAGAAATCTCCGCCGGCAAGGCCAATTCGCCCTCCCACGGGCATGCATCCTTTATCTCCGCCAATAGCCTGCCATGGTACCGCAATGCAATTTCGGAGGGAGTCCCGGTGGCACGAAGCGTAGCAAACACCGGTTCCGTTGGCTGCTCAGCGGCAGCAGAAGCCGACATCTGCGGAGACTCCGGCTTCTGCGTCAGCCACAACAGAGGCACCCCGGCAGCCAATACCCCGGCAAATGTAAGCAACAAAGTCAGTTTGGGAGACATACGGCGTTATTTGGCAGGAGTTCCCAATCCTTCCGCAATGTGGCGGATATTGAAGCGAAAAATCTCACGGTAGGTCGGCATGTCCGGGTGAATACCATCCATGACCAGCGGGCGGGTGGCAGCCCCCACCTGCTCGGCAAGGGTATCCAGAGCGCGGGGAGAGCCCGTTGCCTCCGTAAAAAGGCAGTGCACCTTCAGCTCCCTCAAGTGCCGCATCAGCTGCGCCATGGTTGCAGTATCACCCTCACTTTCCCGGGCAACCCCATGTACCGGCACCTGGCGGAACCCGTATGCCCTGCCGAAATGTCCCATGGCAGCGTGTGCCGCCACCAGCACCCGAGATTCCTGCGGAATGCGGCTCAGCATCAGCCGCGCCTCGCGGTCCAGCGCATCCATCTCAGCGGCGTATGCCTTTTGTCCGCCGCGAAAAACGGCTGTATCCGCGGGAGAAAGGGCAGAAAGAGCCATCATGAGCGCCCGGGAAGCCCGTTTCATGTTCTGCGGAGCATTCCACCAGTGCGGATCCGCCACCTGAGTCCCGGGCAACAACACCGGGGGCACGTTCTTTCCCAACTCCAGCACTTGGGCAGAAGGCAGGGATTCCTTCAAATCCTCCAGATATGGTTCCACCCCCAAACCACAGGCCAGCACCAGCTGAGCACTGCTTGCCCGAGCCAAATCAGCCGCCGTGGGATTGAACGTATGCAAATCCGCGCCCTTGGGGAAGAGGTCCACCACCTCCACCTGTTCACCGCCCACCGTCAGCGCCATCTCGCTCAACAGCGGATGCAGGCTCGCCACCTTCACCCTGCCCTGTACCGCCATGACACCGAACACCAGCAAAAGCAGACAACTCAGGAGCTTTCTCATGCAGCGGATTGTACCGCAGTGCCCTGCATCTGTCAACGCCGAGCCCTACCGCTGACGCACTTACCCACGCAGTATGCAAAACCTCCGCAGCGCGTGACATTTGAGTCAAACGACATGTGGCGCTTTCACCCCAAAGCCGAACTCATTCGGGCGAACGGGCATCGACGATTTGGTACACCATCCTCACTTCAGGACAAACTGACACGTATACCCCGAGAACTCGGACAGCACGTCACCCCACACTCAGGGCAGAGCTCCCGGACTCACACGTTTCCTGCCCGCCGAATTGACTAAGCGGACTTCAATGGCGGTGATGGTGGTGATGATGCTCGTGGCAATCGTCATCACAATCTTCATCATCATGTGTCGCCAGATAAAGAAGCCCGGCAACGGCAGCGATGGCAACGCCGTTTTCCAAAACAGTCACGGGCAAATCCACCAGCAGCCAGTTAAAGGGAGCCGCCACGCGAATCAACCCGGCATTCGGTGACTCATAAGTATAGGTCACCATCTTGTCCCCCGCCGGTTTCACCACCGGCACTGTACGGCATTGTTTTTTGAGCAAGTCCGCATTCGGCACTTCCTCCAGGAAGAGGGGTTCTTTGGGGCCTTTTCCCTGCCCGGTCAAATACTGAGCAAAGTCTGCCGGGATGCGGAAAAGCCCCATGCCCCGTTTCTCTGAAACAGGTTCCTGAGATTGCTCAGAAAGGGTACACTGCAAGCGCACCGGGATGCCGTAGCGATAACGCGGCAGCTCAATATAATACTCCGTTCCGTCGGTGTATACCACAGGATTGGGTGCCGTTTTCAAATCTGCCGTATTGGCGCGAGCCTCATAGCGAGCCTTATCCAGAAGCCGCCCCGTTGAATTGAAATAACAGCTGTTCAACAAAGCCACCACCAGCAAACCGGATACACCAATGCGTAAAAAGGGATTCCTCATCATAACAGGCAGAATATTACGTAACGGACACATATATACAAATATGAGGCTCTCCTGTCAAGGACATATTCCATGATACGGCATGGCACAAACATGCCTCATGCACAAAAAAGGCGTTTCCGAGCTTGCTCTGCCCCCGCAACAGCCCCTGCCGCACAGAACAAGAGCTCAGCGGTTGAGGATAACGCGGAATGTGGATTGGGCGCGAAGATTCGGGGGAGCGACAGCGCGGAGGGTATGAAGCCCGGGGGTAAGGCGGGCGTAGTATTTGCCGTGGCGGCGGATGATGCGGAGGGTATCGCTGTGCCAGGAGACAGTTGCGGCAGGAAGCGTGGAGCGCAGTTCCAGCAGGGAGCCCTCCCCCGGCAGGGTGGGGTCAAGCGTCACGGTGCTTTCATGTGCCGGAATGAGGATGGCGGCACGCCGCCCGGAGGGAGCATCCTCCGCCAGGGCAAAGAGGTGTTTGCGGTCGCAGCCGGCATACCACTCCGCATAGCGGGAATCCAGCACAGCACGCCCGGCGGCATCATATTTTCCCTGTGGGAGACGGGCCAGATCCTCAGCAGTGGCAAGCTCGCACCGGCGGCAAGCGGCAGGAGTGGCAGGAGTGGCGAGCGCGCCCGTGCGGGAATCAATGACTACTTTCTGCAACTGCGGCGGGCAGGAGGGGAAAGAGGCAGGATTCTGCTCGTGCAGCAGCGTCATGACACGGTGAAAGATGGGGCCGGCACCGCTCACGCCGGACACCTCCCGCATGGGAGAATTATCAAAGTTCCCCACCCACACCCCGACTGTGTATTCAGCCGTGAACCCCACACACCAGTTGTCACGGAAATTGGAAGAAGTGCCGGTCTTGGCAGCCACGCGGAAGGGAAAGCTCAGGTTGGGGGCGGAGCCGAATGCAGCCGCACGCGCCGTTGAATCACTGAGGATGTGCGCCAAGCGGTAACAATGCTCCGGCTCCAGCAGGGAGCGGGGGGAAATTTCGCGGAGCGGCAAACGCGTTTGCAGAGGCAGGAAACTGCCGCTGCGGGCAAGAACGGAGTATGCCTGCACCAGTTCCGTCAGCGTGATGTGGGCGTTACCGATTGCCAACCCCAGCCCATATTCCTCTGCCGTACCGGGCACGCGGAATCCCACGGAGCGCAGGATTTCCAGCTGCAGTTCCACCCCACCGAAGTGCTCCAGTGCTTCCATGGCAGGGATATTCTGGGAACAGGCCAAGGCCTGCCGCACCGTGATGGGACCGCGGTATTGATTATTGTAATTCCCGGGAGCCTGCACCCCATCGGCACTGCGGTAGAGCGTCGGTACATCTGCCAGCACGGTACCCGGCCAGGCACCCCGGCGAAACGCCATGAGATACACAAAGGGCTTGAGCACAGACCCGGCGGAGCGCGGGGTCAACGTGCCGTTGAGAGCCCCGCCGCGCGGGCTGTCCGGGCAGGCGGCGGGAAGTGCGGCCAGCAGCTCACCGCTGCGGTTATCCGCCACCACCACCGCAGCCTGAGACACATTGCGCTCATGCAGCTTCTCCACCTCCTCACGAGCAATGGCGGCACAGCGGGTCTGCAGCTCCGCATCCAGCGTCATCTGCCCCGCCCTGCCCGCTGCAGCGGCAGGGGCATTGATGCTGCGCCCGGCAACCCCGAGCGGCGGTACACAATCCTCTCCCAGCCGCTTCAGAATGTGATTCCGCCGCCGCAACGCCGCCTCCGGGTAACGCAGGGGATTCAGCGTGGAGGGAGATTTCACCAGAGCCGCCAGCAGTGCCGCTTCTGCAATATTCAGCTCAGCTGCCGTTTTACCGAAATAGAACTGAGCCGCCGTCTCCGCTCCGCGGCAGAGATTGCTGAAATCCGCGCGGTTCAGGTAGGCGCGCAGCAGCTCCTCCTTGCTGTAGGTCATCTCCAAACGACGCGCCTGCAGCATCTCCCGCAGTTTCGTACGCAGTGTACGCGGAGCGGGTGGGCTGTAGAGCTTGACCACCTGCATGCTGACGGTGCTGGCACCGGATTTTCCACGGTGGCTCAGATTCTGCCACAGCGCACGCAGCAACGCCACAGCATCCACACCGCCGTGGCGGTAAAAGCGTTTGTCCTCCGCCGCAATCACGGCGCGAGCCAAGGTCTGCGGCACCGTTTGCAGGGGCTGGCTGCGGTAACCGCCCTCTCCCGGCACAAAGCCCAGCAGTACCCCGTGGCGGTCAGTCACCCGCGCCTCCGGCGGGGGCGTGAGAGGCGGAGCCTCTACACAAAAAGGCAGCAGGTAATACGCCGCGGCAGCGGTGCCGAACAGCACCCCTGCCACGCGCATCAGTATATGTGCCCGAATCTTCACCGCGGCTTCACCTCAATTTGCTGCGGAATGCTCAGGCCGTGAACCTCCGGCTGATACATCAGCTCTGCCTTGGCAGCGGGGGCCGTCACCTTGCCGCTGCGCACCACCCGCGCCACATAGCTCACCTCCGCCTTACCGCGATTTCCCCAATTATCAAAGAACACGCGAACACGGTCTTTCAGGAACTCACGGTTGCTGACGGAGGAACCGAAATTCCACCAACTCTGATACTGCTCACCGCTGATACCCGCCGGCAACGACTGTGAACTGAGCTGCGGATCCACAGCTTCAAACGCAGCGGGCAATCTGTCCTCCAGCACCAGATAGCGGAGGTTCAGGTGCCTGCCCGTGGCACGGGCACTCAGCGACACACGCACCACATCTCCCACACGGAAAACCGCCGTGGGTTTCCATGTACCGTCCGGCTGAAGGCACTCATAGCGCCGCTGCACGGCAAATCCCCTGTCCACCACCTGCTCCGGCTGACGGTCTGTCAGATAGCCTTCTGCCCGCCCGTACACATACACCGGATTCTCCGTGGCTTGAAAACGAGTGCCTGAAGAACCGGCCGTCAGGCTGTAGCGCAGCGGTTCTGCCGCCGTTACCTTCTCTCCGTTGAGCTGCGCAGAGATATCCGCCTGCCCGGAACGCGCGGCATACATGCCCGCGGTCAGCACCATCCAACCGCTGCGCCAGGTGGAGTGGTTACCAACCTCTTCCATCACATAGGCACGCACGGCCGCCGCCGTGGCAGGAGAGGCGGCATCTGTCACAATCGCATGCAGACATTGCAGCGCACGCAGCGGGGGAAGGCAATAATCCCCCGCCCCGGACTCACGGGAAGCCTGAGCCGCTTTCAGCAGCTCTGCCGCTTTCGGATGCCGCAGCAGGGCTGCGGATACGGCGAGCGTCCACCGCTGACGAGCAGAAAGCGGGAGTCGGCGGTGCTGCGCCCGTTTGAGCAGTACCGCCGGTGCATCAGCATCTGCGCTGTTCAGCAATGCCAGCACCAGCAGGGAGAGGTAGTCATTTCCCTTACCCTCCCGGACACAGCGGCGGAGATAGTTGATATCCTGCCTCACGCGTTTGCCCATCAGGTTACGCACCAACACCACATAGGGGGAGAAGTCTGTGCTTTCTCCAGCAGCACCATCCCAGTAGCGGTACCCACCGGACGGCAGTCGGCGGCTCTCCAACCTGGCATCTACCTCTGCCAGTATGGCTTCCGGCTTCTTATCCTGAGGGAAGCGAATACCCAGTGCTGTCTGCAATTCCTCGCGCAACACCCAGGGCAGAGCCGTGGAGCAGAGCTGCTCACTGCAACCATAAGGATAGGTGAAGAGATATTGCAGGGGATATTCAATGCCCGCCAGCGGAGAAGTGGAGAATAACAGCTCCACCGAGGACTCCGCGCGGTAATCGCCGCGCACCCAATCCCGCAGCCCGGCAACCGCACCGGGAGCCAGGGTATAGCTGAAATGCTCGCGGATATACGGGGTGGGAGGCACCGTCTCAAAGCTCAGCTCCACGGCATCCCGGCTGCGTGCCAGCACACTTCCCTGCGGTGCAGAAACCGCCTGCACACTCCAGCGCAGGCTGACCGCCCCGGGGGCTTTCACGTTCACCGGGAAATACACCGTCACGGGAGCATTGCCGCTGAGCGTGACCGTCTGCTCCGGCTGCGGCAGCTCTGCATTGGCGCCGGTGAGCTTCACCAGCCATTGCACAGCAGCGCCGTCGGCAGCTTCCGGCAGTTCCTCCGGCAGCATGCTCAGTGTCACCGGCAGCAGCACTTCATCCCCGGAGGCGGCACTCAGCGGTGCAGCGGGCTCCAGCATCACAGGTTTGGTGACATGGTAAGCACTCTCGCCTGAACCGAACTTATCCCCTGCCGAAGCGACTGCCATGACCCGGTAGCGAGTCAGTGTGTCCGGGTTGGAATAGACGGCAGAGAAGCGGCCCTGTGCGTCCGTGCGGACAGAACCCAGCCAGAGAGCACAGGGGTTAAAATTCTTACGCAGATAATCCGCCGCCGCATCGGATACCGTCTCATCTTCCGGCTCCCAATCACCACCGCCGATAAACACCCCTTTATTGCCGAAGAAACGCCTGCCCAAGTTCTCACTCACCAACTGCCCCAGGGCAGAATGCGTCTGCACGCCGTGGGCACGCCCCGTCTCGCTGTGGAAATAGTGCAGCGGGTCAGGCAATCTGTACCCCATCACCTGCAGGGTGCCCTCATCCTCCGCATACAGTGTCACATCCGCATTGCTCACGGGTTTTCCGGCGGCATCTGTTACCACACCGCTCACCCGGCATTCATCCCCGGGCAACAGACTTTCCTGCGGCACTTCAAGACTCACCCCAAGCTTTTTGTCGGGGGAGTCCAGCAGGAGTCTGCAAGTACCCAGTTTGAGCAAAGGCTTGCCGTCCGCGGTGCGGGTGCCGCCATTCTGCACCAGACTGACACTCACATACACCACCGGGGCATCACCCGCTTCCAAGGGCACCTTGATAACAGGATTCGCCACTGTGACCGCCTGTCTGAAATGGCGCAGCACATTGCCGCGCTCTACCGTCACCAGCAGCTCGGCATCCACCGGGGTCTGCACCAGAATTTCAGCGGTTTCGCCCGGGCGGTACATCTCTCTGTCCGGCAGCAGTTCCAGTCCGCTGCCGTTCATATACTCCCAGGGTGACACCTCATCACCCCACACATAATGCCGCGTTGCACTGTAAAACTCCCGCCCGTCGGCATCCTTCCCACGCAGCTCAATATCATAGCACCCGGCGGCATCTGCCGGGATTTCCATTTTCTGAGGCACTCCCGTGAGCTCTACAGCTATGGTGTGTTCCGTAGTCTCCTCCTCTGCGTTGCGAACGGATGAAGCAAAAAACGAACCATAGCGATACGGGCGGAACACCGTGCGTTTCACCCGAATTTCCGCTGCCAGCGGCGCACCGTCCCAGGCAGAACCGTCCGGTTTGACCGCCACCAGCTCCACCGGCAGTGTATCGCCCGATTTCGCCAGTACGGCTCCGGGACGAATACCGCCGTAGACACCGGCGGGGTGCAGACGGTGCTCCTGCACACTGCGGATACTCTGAGCATTGCCGTTTGTCACTGTGGCGGTAGAAACCAGATGCAGACAGGCAGGCACCGCCGGCTGGGGCAGTGTAAAGCTCATGCAACCGGTGCCGGAGGCATCCAGCTTACTGCTCCGTGAGGTATAGTCGCTCTCCCCCGCCGCTTCTTCCCCATGGTAATAGGCATAGTAGTAGCTCCACGGTTCCGCACAATAGGAACCGAAGCGGAAATCCCGCCATTGCGGCTGTTTCGGGATGAACTGCACCGGGGTGGTCTTCAGCGACCATTTCACCTCTCCCCCGGCCACCGGTGTGGTGTTGAAATTGGTTGCCGAAGCATTTACTGTTACCGTGCGTTCCTTTTCCTGCACCTTCATGCTGCTCTTCACCTCAAATTCATTGCGGCGGAACTCTTTGCAGCTAATATCAATATAATGGTTACGAGGAAGATGAATCCCCTCTGTCATCTTACCTTTAAGCACAGCACTATCCGGGCTGGTTTCATCCTTATCTCCCTTGTAGTTAATCGCCAATTCCACGCGGTAGTTCCCCACAGCATCAGTGGGGACATCCAGCGTAAATGTCCCGTCCGGCTGCACATCCACAAGCGGCGAGCAAACTTTCTCGTAGTTAAGTTTCACTACTGCCGTGATGCTCTCCACCTCCGGGATGCTGAGCCGATTATTTGTCACCCAGCGCATGATACCCTTGATATGAGCGGTTTCTCCCGGGCGGTAGAGCGAACGGTCGCTGAAGAGATAAACCAGCGGAGTCGGCAGAGACGCGGGGGATATACCCGCTTGCATCAATTTCCGGTGCTGCCACTGTTGCCCCCAGCCGGCATCTTCCTCAGCATTATCCACCCTGTAGGGAACGGTCACACAGTCATCCCCGGCAACAAGGCGGAGAAAGCGCGTAGCGACCGGCAACTCGCCCTCGGCAATGCCGTTGCTGACAGCAAGCTCCGCAAGCTGTTTTCCGCTGCCGTCCAACAGCTGCAGACGGCCTTTTTCTACCTCTTTGACCGTGCTGAGTCGGTAGGCCCAGGCAAAGAGGCGTCGCCCATCCGTTTTCCAGAGCACCCCCAAATCCGTCACCTGCACCAGCCCCTGATTCACGCAGGGATATTTACTCTCCCGCAGCGGATTCCCCACGACCTCCACCATGTAGAAGCCACCCACAGGCTGCCCGGGGAAAAGTTCCGCCAAAGGCAGTTGCACCTCTCCCGCCTCAGCAGCGGGCAGTTCACGCTCAGCAGTAGCAATCACGCCCGGCAGACTGTCTGCCGAAAGGAGATGATGCGCAGGATTCTTTTCATCCAAGCCGGCTTCACGCCGCGTCTCACGGCGCTTCTCTGACTCCCAATACGGCAGGTGAGTCCCGGTATACAGCCTCTCGTACTCTGACAACATGCGGGCTACATCCTCCCCCTCACTGCTCAGCTTCAAAATGCGTACACGCCCCCCGGTCACCCGCCCGTAGCGGCAGCGAATCGTCGTGCTTCCCCTCATCTGAAGACAGTCGGCATTCACGTCTGTGTACACATAGGGCTTGTGCGGCCGCAGCACGGTCACATCCTCCGTGGTCTGCTGCGGTTTTTGCCCCTGCGGCGGCATAATTCCCCGGTAGATTCCCCTGATGCGCAGGCGAAGCTCAAGCCCACCCGTCTGCACTTTCATGCGCAGGCTCTCTGTTCCCGTGACACGTCTGCCGTCTGACAACAACAGGGTGGCGGTTTTCAGTACCCCGGGGGTAATCACAATATCCCTACCCTGCAGGCATCCACGGAGGGCCCCCTCCCGCCACTCCAGATTCTGCCATTCATTTTCCTTACCCTCCACCGGTGCCACAGCCCACTCAAACTGAGTGAGCAGCGGCTCCGGCTCCGTAGCCGCAGCCGGGGTGTTCATTGAAAGCTCTGCCTCATATTCCCCCCGGCTGATGCAGCGATTTGTCAGAACATAGGAAAACTCAGGCAAAGCAATGGCATGAATTCGCGCGTCCGTATATCGTTCTTCCTCATCACTCCAGACCGCATTCGGCAGCATGACGGGTATGGGAGTCTCATCCGAACTCAAGGCAGGGGTCTCAACAATCCACGTGTGCTTCAACAACTCTTCCGGCGAACGCTCAGCCGCCTCCTTTCTCAGTTCATCGCTCAAATTGTAATGGAACGCACCATTAAAAACATCCCAGTCCGCCAAGGCATCCCCAACCGTGGCAGGGCGGAAATTCGGCACACGGCGCACCCCGCCCGACTCATAGTACAAGTCCGGCAGCATAGATTCTAACACCTTGGCATCTTCATCATCTCCCGCACGGATGATCAGTTTACCATCCTCACAACGCGTTACATCCCAAATGGTACCACGAGATGTCGGAATCAGCTTCACGAAACCGGACAAGCGTTCCCCATTCAGGCCGGTAAGCCCCTCCGGCACCTCCAGACGAAATACTTGCATAGGCGGTAAATCCTGCACGAGTTCCACCTCCAGCCGTGAGCTGCTCAGCCACCGTGTCCTGACTGCCGCAGCATGACTGACCCGCACCACACCGGGTCTGACCTCTCTCCCCACTTCTGCTTCTGCCGCCACCGGCACGGGAAAATCCACCCACAAGCGATTTCCCGCATCCATGGAATAATAGGAGCCTATTATCGAGTGCAGCGTCGGCGCAGAAAGCGACTGCACCGAAACCTCCGGAACAGTCGGCTGTGCCGCCACCGGCACCAATCCGCTCAGAGTCAACATCAAAAGGGTATTTATCAGGGTCGTTTTCATCTTAAATCCAGGCTGTTTTACCTGCCTGTCCGACACTCTAACCTATTTTTTCGGCTCTCTCAAGCAAAAAATAATTTCTCAGACCAACTGAAAAACATGGAATAAGCTTCCCACATATCCGCTTCATCCCGCAACCAACACATGACGACCAACATACCACCCCGGCTAAAGGAAACAGACAAAAGCGCTTGACACAATCAATAAAATAAGTTAACCTGCCAATAACATAGGACTTCCTATTCCTCTGCACCGTTTATATACTGCAGGGCAGACAAAACAAATACAAACACCGGAAATCAAAACCATATGAACAAAAACACATTTTTCGCTCTCGCCATGGCTCCTGCAATCTGCATGACAGCCTACGCCGACAACGCCACCACGGCACAGGATACGCTCAAAGGCGCCATCATTGAACTGACGGAGCTGACCAAGGCAAGCACGGACAAGGAATTGGAGCCGCTTATTGCTGATCTCCACGCGCTGCTGGAGAAAGTGACCCCCGGTATCCTGACCGCACTTGAACCGCTGACGGATGAGGAACGCATGAGTATCCTGGGCGCACTTTCCGGCTCCCCGGAGCTTGCTGCTCTGATGCAGGCAGCAGAACCGATGGGAGAGAGCAAAGCCGCAGCCACCATCATGCCGATGATGGGTAACAACAACCCCGCAGCCGCTGTTAATTCCATTTCCTACACCGCCAAGATGCAGCTCATTGACATCGTCGCCAACCTGACAAAAATCGCCATCGGTCTGGGAGCCGATAAGATGGCTGCCATGATGAGCAGCTGTGACGAGACGGAAGAAATCACCGTCGATGAGGAATACTAAGTCGACAACACCAAACCGCAACCTACAAACACATCCGTAAGGAAAACATTTACGGAAGGTTGGGGACAAGCGCCCGGACAACTGAGTTAAAGAAGTTGTCCGGGTGTATTCTTCCATAACCCGAGTACCCCCCTTCTTTTCCGGAACAGATGGTGGAGAGAACGGCTGTTCCCTCGGCGTGAAGTCCTGTCACACCACCAGTCTCTCAACTACAGCAGTGGTAAGCGGAAAAATTCGCAGGCGTTGCGTGTGGTAGCAGCCGCCACCTCTTCCCAATCCATGCCGCGCAGCGCGGCAATCTTTTCCACCACAAAACGCGTGCGCCCGGGAATATTCAGCTTGCCGCGGAATGGTTCCGGGGAGAGATAGGGCGAATCCGTCTCTACCATGAAACGGTCAAGCGGACACCAAGCAGCTACTGCCTGCACCTCCTCCGTCTTTTTAAACGTGAGCAACCCGGTAAAGGAAATCATGCCATTGAGTTCCCCGAACACCAGTTCAGCCTGTGCCTGAGAACCGATAAAACAGTGAAAGACGGGGCGAACCTTCGGGAACTGACGCGCGATTGCCACAGCATCCTCAAAACAGGCACTCCCTGCCCCTGCCTTGTCACGAGTGTGGAGAGAGATATTCAGCCCCAGTTCCTCTGCCAGCGCATAATGCTGCTCCAACAGCTCCCACTGGCGCGCGCGGAAATCCTTTTCACTCCACCCTTCCGGCGCATCCCAGAAATAATCCAACCCCGTCTCGCCAATGGCTGCCAACGCATGCGTGCGGCAAAGCTCTGACATCCGCTCCATCGCAGCGGCATCCGCCTCGTGCGCATCGCTCGGGTGTACCGCCAGACAAACCGACACAAAATCCGGCATCTCCGCCGCCAGCGCCAAGTGTTTCTCCCAGTCCCACGGGTTCGTGCCCTGCGTAATGCAGTGCTCCACTCCCAGCTCCAGAGATTCTGCCCGCACCTGTTCCATGAGCGGGTACTTGGGCGAAACCAGATGACAGTGCGTGTCGATAATCATGCCGCAGGTTGTACCCCTCCTCCCCGAAAAAGTCAAGTTCTTTATACCCACGACCGCCGCCGGAAGAAGAGATTCCCTCTCCCGGCGGCGTGAGATGCTGATGCGGCTGAGAAATAATCAGAACCGAAGTGCTGCACCGATGTTGGCAGAATGCATGGTCCCCTCACTCATGGCCTCCAGGCTGTAGCCGGCATTCACGCTCCAGCCGCCGCCCAGCTCCTGCTGCGCGCCCACCGTCACGCCCACACCCTGTCGACCGGGGTTGGCTCCGTAACCGCGTATCCCATTGATATCCGCATACGGGTTGCTGCGCACCATGTCATTGAGGTAACGAACCTCACCGTACAAGGTGGAGGAACCGCTCGAGACGCAGGCGGAGAGACCAATTTCTCCGCGCAGGTTCTGTATGGAACCCATGCGCACCATTTCGGCGGCATCCCGGCTCACTTCCGCAGAATCGCTCGCAAAGTATTCCGCCCCGCCAAACACACTGAGAGTCCAAGCTTCGCTGAGACGGGCAGTCCACGCCAGCCGGGCATTCAGCTGCACACTGTCCTGCGCCGGGCTCAGCTCCTCACGGTCGCTCGGCAACTCTGTCTCCGTCTCTCCGTAGACAGCACTCCATTTCAGATTCAGGCCGTTCCGGCGGTCAATCTCTGCCAGGCGGTGCGTACCATACACGCCAATGTAGGTTCCTTCCTGCTCTGCTTTGAGGCCGCCCTGCTTCAGCTGAACATCTCCGCTCAAACGCCCCATGGCGATACCGATGGTGTTCCCGCCCGGCAGCAGTCCCTCAAAACCGACCGCCGCACCGTATAAGTCTATGTCCGAGCCGGATGCGGCAACTGTACCGTCTATGCGGTGCATACCGCCCAGCGCACTCACCCACGCCACACTGCGGCCTCTGCCCACATAACCGGCAGCACTACGCTGCCCGCCGATGGTATCCGCAAAGGCATGCGAAGCCGTGAATACGCCCCAGCTGCTCTGCACCAGCACGTCAATATCCTCCCGACTAAGTGCCGGCACCGGGGTGCCGGGCTCTGTCAGGGATTCCTCTGTCAGGGTAAGAATCAGGGCATTCCCCTCTCGCTCCACCGTATATTTGTCTGATTCCGCGCCGTAATCCACGCTCAGCTGCTCCTCGCTACCGCTCAGACTGCCGAAGTTAATAAGCACATCCCCTTCCCCGAAATGTGAGCCGACCAGATTCAGCACAGCACTGCCACCCAGTGTCAGCGTGCCGCTCACGCTGATGGTGCTGCCGTTGAGCGTCAGTACACTTCCCTGATTGATACGCATGCTCGCTGCGGAAAGATTCCCGCGCAGCCCCACGGCACCGTTGAATACCACAGAACCGCGGAAACCGCTGCCGCCGGAGAGGATACCGCCCTGTGCCAACAGCTCATTGCTCAGCCCGCGTCCGCCCAGATTCAGCTCACCACGGTTCAGGCGTACACTGCCGCTTCCCAGCGCATTCTCTGTCGCTACAAGCAATTTACCGCCCTCGATGACCGTGCCGCCGCCATAGCTGTTTGACGTTGCAATCGTCAGCGTGCCCTCACCCTTCTTGGTCAGTGACGTTGTACTGCCTGCCAGCGAACCGTTACCGGTGAAGCGGTAATCCTTTCCGGCACTGTTATTCACCAGCACATTTTTCGGAGCGTGGGTTCCCTGCAAAGCCACATCACCTGCCCCGGCATCCCCGAACACGATACTCACGCCGTCGCTGTAAGCGCAATCCGCCCCATTCTGTTTCCAGTTCACGGTTCCCGTATCCCACACCCCATTCCCTGAGGTATTGTACCAGACCACCTCCGGGGCAGCGGCAAGTTTCAGGTACAGCGTATTGCCACTCCAACTCAAATCATTGAAATCTGCCCCCAGACCGCTCACGGATACCAGCTCCGCATTCCAGACATCTGAGCCCGGAGCGGCGGTATCCGCCAGTGTCAGCAGCTTGTAGCTGCCCCCATTTGTCAGAGCCTCATCAGCGGCAAGCACCAGATTCAGTGCGCCCTCCTGGTTGAACTCCCCGCTCAGCGTCAGAGCGGCGGTGGTGAGATTCGCGCTTCCCACATTGAACTTCAGCGAGCTTCCCTCATGCAGGTACAATTCACCCGTTGCCGTGTTGGTTCCGGTCAGTTCCAGCGTGGTTCCGCGGGAGAACTCCATTTGCCTCCCGCCGAAATCTATGCCGGCATTTTTCAGCACCAGAACCGCTCCGGAGTCCTCCACGGCATAAAATCCCGTTCTACCTTTGAACAAGGCTCCGTCTTCCACTCGCATGCGCCCGCCCCAAAGATAAATGGGAAATCTGTTAATACGATTCATCTCAAATGTGCGGGATACCTGCAAAGCCTCCGCAAAAGCTGCGCCGGAAGCATCCAGTCCGTGTTCCTGCCACAGTTTTTTCAGGCGAGCTTCCGAATCCTTACCGGAGAAGAGAATATCACCCCCAGTTACGACCCGCTCCGTTGCCCCCTCCGGCACATAGGCATTCAGATGATTTTTGTCTATATCATCGAGCCCGTCCGCCACCATGCCGTCATACAGAGCAATGGTTGTTCCCTTCTCGGCAGCCAGCGTAATATCGGTACCGTCCAAATTAATGCTGTTGAGGCGGATACCTGTCAGCTTGTCATCCTCATCATACAAGCGAACATAGTTCCCGGAGAATGTCACATCCCCCGTATTCCCGGCTATCACCAGATTTCCTGCATTCAGGTCAATTGCACCGCCTTCCGCTGCGGCGTTATTACCGATAAAAGAGACAGCACCATTCCCGATGATGGTTATTCCATTGGTCGAATATATCGCTCCACCCTCACCATTTACCGCAACGTTATCAGAATAAACAACATTCTGATTGCCACTGAGAACAAATTGACACGCATTTACCATAGCCATGGCACCGCCGTTTTGTTGAGCAGTGTTTCCGGTAAATGAGATATTCCCACTATGACGTATTTCTGCTGTATTTGTTCCACTGAGATAAATAGCACCTCCACTCCCTCCGGCTGTATTTTCGGCAAACCTGATAGCATTGTTATCGGTTAGAGAAAGAATATTTCCGGAGGGAAAATAGGAAATGCATGCAGCTCCGCCGCTAATTCCGCTATGATTAGAAGTAAATAATACGGTATTCGCAGTATTCTGTATGTGCAGTTGACCTGTATAAACGGCACCTCCGGCCCCACCTCCGGAGTTGTTAGAAAACGTTACGCTGTCATTTGCAGAAAACACCAGGTCTCGGTATGAACAGTAAATGGCACCACCTTCTCCCGCATATAAATAAGCACCGACAATTTCCCTTTTCGACTCATTACCTTCAAATAAAACATCCCCATTTCCGGAGAACGTAATCCCCATGTTATGCGACCAGATAGCCCCGCCACATGCGGCACTGTTGCCGACAAAAGAAATTTTTCCGTTATCGTCAAACAACATGGGACCAACCTGATAACCGCTATAACTATAAATAGCACCGCCATAAGAGCGGGGATTACTTTTGTTTGCAAAAGACAATTCACCATTACCTCTGACAAGCATCGTAACAGTTGAAGGTGACGGATGGTTAATACTTATAGCCGGCCCTCCGGAATTCGCAGTAAAACTGTTATTATCTTCTATGGTAACACTTCCATCATGAGTAATGCACACCAGACCACCAAGTCTTACATCTCCTTGGTCGATTACGGAAAAAATTCCTTCAGTATCATCTATTCCGGGAATTGTTACAACATCCGCCATAGCAGGCACCACGCACGCACACGCCAGTAGAGCGGAGCGCAACATCAACGGCACATGTAATTTCATGATAAGCTTATCTTGTTTATGGTTAGAAAATAAAAACGGAGCGTAAGGAAGAATCCATGGGGGTCGACACGACACACTCCCTCCCCTCAGGTATGATACAGCATTGCTAATGCTGTATCATGCGCAGGTGTTCCGATGAAGCATAAGAATGCACGCCGGAAACACAAACCTAATCTAACCAAGAATACAGACATGAAAAAGACTATCGCCATCATCAGCATTGCTCTTACCGCCTTGACCCTCAGCAGCTGCGGAACCACCCGAGCCGGAGCTCTCTATACCGACGTGACCGCCCCTGTGGCAGCCGGCAGCGGCACAGGTTCCCGCGTGGGTGTATCTAAATCCACCACCTACTTCGGTCTGATTTCCCTGGGAGATGCCTCCATTGCCGCAGCCAAGCGCAACGGTGGTATCACAACGGTGAACACGGCAGATGAGCACATCAGCAGCATTCTGGGCATCATCACCACCTTCACCACCACGGTGCGCGGCAACTAAAGAATTCGTTCATCCTTAGCCATATACGCCAACCCTTGGTCTGTCAAGAGGGTTGGCGTATCTTTCTTTGAAAAAATCTGTGTTTTTTATTTTAGCTATTGACTCAGCATTAGCAATGCTGAGTCAATAATAAAAAAACTCACGTCTGACAATTTTTCAAAGAATTCGGCCTGGAACCGCATCACAAGATAAGCAGAGAGCAACATTATGAAAAAAGAGAAACGCGTGAAAATCAGCATATTAAAGCGTAAGGATGCAGTAAGATTGATGCAGGAACTCACGGAACGTCTGGAAGAGAGGCTCGGCGCATGCGATCAGAAAACGCTCATCACACGGATACGGCGGGTCATTGAAGCCGGGGTGCAGGCGGTGGCACAGGCAGAGCACACGGTAAGCCTGCGGGAGGCGGCAGAAGCAAGCATCCGCGCACGCGCCGGGCGGCGCCCCTGCACGCTGCGGGATTTGCGGCATTTTGTGCGGCGCGTCCTGCGCGTGGAAGGCGTGGGGGAGCGGCCCCTGAGAGCCATGAGCACCCGTGAGTGCCGCGACATCCTCTCACAGGCATTTTCCGGCAGCCGCCACAGCTACACCAAGGGGCGCGCTATCCTGCACAGCATCTTTGCCTATGGTCTGCGGCAGGAGTGGTGCGCGGAGAACCCGGTTGCCAGGATAGAAGTGCATGCACCGCAGGAAAAAGAAATCAAACCGCTGAGTCTGCCGGAAATCAGGCGGCTGGAGCAAGCCGCCCGCCACCCGAAGCATGCGGACATGCAGCTATCCCTGCACCTGATGCTCTACTGCGGCGTACGCCCGCAGGAGGTGGCACGGCTGTGCCCACAGGATATCCGGCAGGAGCAGCGGCGGGTCATTATCCCCGCGCGAAGCAGTAAAACGGGCGGCGGGCGGGTCATTCCTCTGCACCGGGCAGCGCAGCTGAAAGGCATCAGCCTCCGTATCCCCCGCAACTGGAAAAACCGCTGGAAACAATTGCGGCGTGCCGCCGGATTTGCCCCCGGAGAGTGGCAACCGGATGCCTGCCGCCACACCTTCGCCAGCTACCATGCGGCCTATTTTCAAAATCTCCCTGTGCTGCAACTGGAAATGGGGCACCGCAGCGCGGAGTTGCTACGCACCCGCTACCTGAACCTGCCGGAAGTAGAGGAAGCGAAGCGGTATTGGGACTGAGGCAAATGCCCCATATACAGATTTTCTCTTTTCCCGCCTCTTACTGAAGCCTGCATTACCGGGGTTCACCGGCATAGGTCATGCGCCCACCGTCTGCCCCGCTGCCGGGGCCCAGTTCTACGAGGTAGTCTGCGCGGGCGAGGATATCCCGATTATGCTCCACGCAGAGGATAGTGTGCCCAGCAGAGCGAAGCCGGAACAGGGCTCGCAGCAGCAGTTCCAGCTCACTGAAATGAAGTCCCGTGCTCGGTTCATCCAGCACGAAAAGCAATTTTTCTCCCACTTTTCCGCTACGCCCGGGCGCCGCCTTGGATAAGTAAGTTGCCAGTTTGAGGCGCTGACTCTCACCGCCGGAAAGAGTGGTGACGGAGCGATCCAGCGGCAGATAGCCCAACCCCAAATCCTGCATGGCTTTCAGAATACTGACAGCGCGGGGGATGGGGGCAAAGAACTCCACGGCTTCATCCACCGTGCGGGCAAGAGCCTGAGCAATGGACTGACCGCGCCAGGTGACTTCCAGCGTTTCGCGGTTGTAGCGGGAGCCGTGACAGGCATCACACTCCGTGTATAAATCCGCCAGAAAATTCATGTCCACCTGGAGCCGCCCGGTACCCATGCAGCGTTCACAGCGCCCGCCGCGCACGTTCAGCGAGAATCGGGAAGCCGTGTACCCACGCTGGCGTGAGAGTGGGAGTGCAGCGAACAACGGGCGCAGAACATCCAGAAGCCCCGTGGCAGTGGCGGGTGTGGAGCGGGGAGAGTTGCCCAAGGGAGATTGGTCTACCACCACAGCACGCGCCACCTCATCCGCACCCGGAAAGCCGCCCTTTTTCAGCGCGGGAAGCAAACATTCCTGCACCAAGGTACTTTTGCCGGAGCCGCCGGGTCCGCTCAGGCAGGTGAACGCCCCCAGCGGCAGACGCAGTTTCACGTTTCTGAGGTTGCGAACCTTGGCTGCTGGCAGTTCCAACCAGCGGCAGGCGGTCAACTCACGAGGCTCTGCGTGCGGCATCACCCGCCGCCCGGCAAGCCATGCACCCGTGGGGGAGTCTTCGTTTTTCAGGAAATCATCATAAGTACCTTCTGCCAGCACCTTGCCCCCGGCCGGTCCGGCTCCCGGTCCCATCTCCACCAACCAATCTGCCGCTTTCAACAACTGCGGGTCATGCTCCACCACCAGGATGGTGTTGCCTTTGTCTCGCAGACGGTACAGCGCGCGTATCAGTTTTTCCGTCTCACGGGGGTGCAGACCTATGGTTGGTTCATCCAGTATGTAGAGCACACCGGAGAGCCCGCCGCCAATCTGCCCGGCCAGGCGGGCGCGCTGCAGTTCCCCCCCTGACAGGGTATTGGCTGCGCGAGACAGCGACAGATAGCCCAACCCCAGCTCAATAAGACAATCGAGCCGGCGCAGCAGCTCCGACACCGCCGGAGCAAGCGCTTCCCGAAACACGTCGGGCACTTCCAATGCCGCCGCCAACTCCCGATTCTCCTGCACCGTCAGCTCACAAAAGGTGCCGAGATTCAGCTCCCGCCCGGCAAAATCCAGCGTGACAGCCAGAGCGGTAGGATTCAACCGCATGCCGCGGCATGCCGGGCAGAGTGAGAGTTTTTTCACCTTGTTTTCCACAGCACCCACTCCCTCGCAACGCGGGCAGGCACCGCGGCTTGAATAGTGAGAGAAAAGCCCGGGTGTCAAATCCGGCAGGGTAAAGCCCGTTTCAGCATTGCGGTAGCGGGTGTGGTAACTCTGCACACAGCCCTCTCCCCCCCGCGGCTGCAGCAGGGCACGCAGTTCATCCGCACAGATACGCAGCGCCGTCTGCACGGAATCAGCCACGCGAGAATCCGCCCCGGGACGGATGACGAGACGGTCCACCACCAGCTCACAGCACGCACCTTCCTTCGGCGGTGCGGCTTCCAGCTCCTCCAGCTCAAGAATCACACCATCCACCCGCACACGGAGATAACCCTGTTTGCGGAGCAGGAGAATATCCGATTCCGGTTCACGCCCAAAGGACGCGGGCAGGGGTGCCAGCAATGTCAGCCGCGTCCCTTCCTCCTGCGTCATGAGGCGCTGCACAATCTCCTCCGGGCTCAACCGCGTCAACCGCGCCCCGGTCACCGGGTCATGCGGCACCCCGAGAGCCGCGTAGAGAATACGCAGGTAATCCAGCACCTCCGTAATGGAACCCAACACGGAGCGGGAATGCCCCACGGGCACATGCTGCTCCAGACACAGCGCGGGCGGCAGTCCGTCTATGGCATCCACCCTCGGCTTTTCCGGGCGAGCCAACAAACGGCGGGCACCGGGCGAAAGACAATCCAGAAAACGGCGGCGCGATTCTGCAAAGAGAGTATCGTATGCCAGCGTACTTTTGCCGGAGCCGCTGGGTCCCATCAGCGCAATCAGCTTGCCGCCCGGCAGCGTCAAATCCACATGCTGCAGGGTGTTTTGAGCTGCCCCGGTGATGCGGATATCCATACTCAGTTTCGTGGGGGAATATACTGTCCCCCGGGTTCCACGACAATGTCCGCCGCATCACAACGCCCGCGCAGTACGCCCTCACGCCCGATGCGAATCACCCCGGCCGCACGAACATCTGCCGCAAGCTTGCCCTCCACCAGAGCTTCGCGCACAGACACGCCCTCCGGCATCACCACCTCTGCATTGCGGGCAATCACGAGACGGCGGGCACGCAGTTCGCCTTCCACACGGGAAGATTCCCGGAAACAAAGCTCCTGCGTACAACGGATATTGCCGGATACGCGCCCATATACCGTCATACTGCGACAAACAATGGACAGACGCGTCAACACCGTGCCGGGAGCTACCATCACATTGCCCAGCGTGCGCACCGTCAGGTTACGGGAATCAGCGTTGAGCTCCACATCCGCCATATTGAGCGTGGCATGACAGTGCACGCAGGCTGCGGATTGAGCTGAGGCAGGCACATGAGAACGTTTCCCGCATTCGTAGCACTCTACCTCACGGGTGGGGATTCGGCTCTGTGTGCCGGACGAACGAAAAGAAGTGAGCGCAACACGGCGGCTGCGCTCACCTTCCGGTAAAAGGCCGGAGACATAAGGCACATTCAACGGCTCTGTCTTGTACTCCGGCATGAACAAATATTAACAATCTGCAGCTTAACTCAACAGGTTACCGTCAGAACTTTTGGCAACCTTACCACCCTTCTTAGCAGGAGCCGCAGGAGTGGGAGCTGCATTCACGGGTGCGCCTACGCGGCAGTACCCCACAAACACAGCACCTTCCTCAATGGAGATGCGGGAAGCTGTCACATCACCCACCAGCTCTGCGGTGGAAGCCAGCACCACACGATCCGTCACCTCGATATCCCCCATCACACGCCCGTGAATGATGGCACTCTTGGTACGCACGGCCACCTTGTTCTGCTCACCGGCCTGAATGCTGGCATTAGCACCCACGGTCAGCTCTCCGTCAGAGGTAATTTCACCCTCCACGGAACCGTCCACCAGCAGGTCATCCGTGAAACGGAGAATACCCACCACGGATACGTCAGAATTCAGCACATTGCGCGTAGCTCCGGGAACGGGTGAGGGAACGGCATCAGAAACAGGCTGTTCGTACCCGATGGATTCCGGTTCACCAAAGGTGCTGCCCCCCATATCCGAGCCACCCATGGTCGGCTGCTGGGGAGGTGCCCCCCAGGGGGAAAGGTCATCGCTCTGACCAAAGGTCGGCTGCTGAGGAGCAGCATCATTCTGCTTTTTAGGATATTTAAACATAATCTTCTTATTTTAAGCGGTTAAGTAAAATCTCTCCACCTCACGTGAGGGGCTGGCAATATCCTACCTTTTTACCCCGCCTTTGTCCACCTGAAAATTTGTCAGAAGCAGATTTTTTTACGCCTCAACGGTGTAGATAGAGGCAATGCCCATGCAAAGCGGCAGGCAGGTGGGGTCCTGATAACCGCAGTCCTTCATCAGGCAGCAGAACTCTGCTCCACAGGGGAATGCCTCAATGCTCTCGCCCAGGTAATCATAGGCTCCGCTGTTTCCGGTCACCCACCCCGCAATGTTCGGCAGCATGCGGTGCAGGTACAGCCTGTATGGGGCTGCCAATATGCCCTCCGGCATGCTGAAATCCGGCACCAGCAGATGCCCCCCCGGACGCAGCACGCGCTGAAACTCGAGCAGGCCAGACTGGCACAATACGGCGTGGCGATGGATTACCTGCCCACCATCAATACCAGCATGTACAGCCCCTCCCTCTTTTCCTCCACCGAAGGGACATACAGCGGCACCTTTCTGGAGCTCGCGCAGGAGCTGCACCGTATGCAATCCGAGCTTCTCTCCCAGGAGGAAAAAGTCATCGAATCCGAAGCAGCTCTTGTGCTGGAATACGGAGTTGAATGAATACCCCGCAGCCTCACGGCTCGCGTATGG
>JAZNLU010000023.1:0-1636 GCA_045579245.1 Akkermansia sp. | reverse complement strand
CGCATGAGAAAGACTACTCCAAGTACTTCAAGATAAGTAAGGTAAAAGGAGGAAGAAAGGTCGAAATCAGGCATGATGCCATGCAGGAAGCTCAGGCAAGATTTGGCTTTTTCGCCTTGATGAGCAATGAAATCAAGGATGCGTTTGAGGCATTGCAGCTCTATAGAAACAGAGACGTGGTTGAAAAGGCGTTTAATAACATTAAGGAGCGACTTAATGGAAATCGGGCACTCGTATCATCTGAGGCAGCGCTCGAAGGTAAGTTGTTTGTCCATTTCATAGGCTTGTTCTTATTGTCCTACATTAAGAAACAAATGCAGGAACACAAATTGTTTTCCAAGTATACTGTACCATCCTTGCTGGATGAGCTCGATTCCATAGAGATGATTCATGTCCCCGGAAAAACGCCTCTGGTACGAGAGGTGCTCAATAAGCAGGTTCAGCTCTATAAGGACATGGGCGTCGAATCACCTGTCGGCATCCTTTCATAGTGCTGCGTTTCGGGAATCCACGATGGATGCATCCGGCACCGAGGTCACCTGTGCCTACGGAAATAATGAAAAGGATTGGCTGCATAGAGCACAAAGACCCGTAAAAAATGAATTGGTGATTAAATCTAAAAAAGCCGAAGATGCGTTAGAGAGTATGATTTGCAGAGGTGGTATAGGAGCAGCTCAGGGGTAGGAGAATCGTTTTGTTATAGATAATCGTTGGGAACAGTTTACCTATATGCTTTACAGTCTATTAATCTGACTGATTTCCGCTTTCAATGAACCTTTCTCTCCGGGCATGCTCCAGGAGAGTTCGTGGCAGCCGGGCTCCAGGCGGTAGAGGATGAGGGCGTGAAAATCCTGCCCCGGCGCCCCGTTAGTCTGCACAATGCAAGTGCCTTCTACTCCGCCGGTCATGATGCGACGCCCATCATACTCCCTGAAACTCAGCAGCATGGCGCATACCCCGCGCTGTGTTACACGGATAGGAAGCCGCGCCGTCATTTTGCCTTTCCCGGCGGCATGCCACTTGAGCACCGTTTTCTGCGGAGCGGTGAGAGCGTGTTTCAACCCCGGTGCGGCGGGGCGGTAGGCTGCTCGGCGGTGCCGTTCATCACGCGCACGGCGAATGACCCGAATATTCACCCAAGTCAGCACAGCTAATCCCAGCGCCAGCCAGATACAGATAGCCACAGTGGACACGGTTTCTCCCCCGAATATCAGGATAGCTGTCAAAACACCGCAGAAAGCAATGGTGACCAGTATACCTGCTCTGAACCCGAACAGCATGCCGGGAAACAGCAGAAACAGCACGGCATAGCGCAGAAATACACGCAAATTCAACGGTGTGCATTTCAGAAACTCGCGGCGCAGCGTAAGCTCATAGATTCGCTGCAGTTCTTCCTGTCCTGTGTTATTATCTATTTTCACCCCCCAAGAGCCTACCATATCTGCGACGTGACAGCAAGTCGGAAATTAGTAGTTCGCAGAGACTCACTTTGTGGTGAGAAGTGTAAAAACAAAAGCAACACCAAAGAGCCCCCAAAAAAGTCTCCGAAGGAGCCCAAAGAGCCCTAGCAGAATGGGGGCTTGGGGGAAGGACGGCAATGAGTCCTTCCCCCGGTTGCCGTCATGATACAAAAAGT
>JAZNLU010000022.1:0-29493 GCA_045579245.1 Akkermansia sp. | reverse complement strand
GCTTGCTTTCAGATAACGCTTTGGTACAATTCGTCTGGGTGCTTTCCATATAGGTACGTGTTGTTTGTAAATGTTTCTGTCCTGGCATTATGCCACCTACAACACCGGAAAGCACCCTTTTTCTGTTTCATCACGGCTAGCGGGGGAAGGACTCATTGCCGTCCTTCCCCCACACCCCCATCCAGGCTAGGGCAGTTTGGGCACCCTGCGTGACTTTTTTTGGGGCTTCCCGGTGGCGCATTTGTTTTTACACTTCTCACAAATTTGCCAAAGTTTCCCACGCTAACGTGATTGTCTTGCGCCTATGCAGGAAATCTGATAGAATGAACGGCGTTAGCTATGGTCACCACAGAATATCCTTACGGGGAAGAGTTTCCCATCATTCGTATCGACACGGCACTCTGCTCAGCGGAGATTTCTGTCTACGGAGCCCACGTGCTGAGCTGGGCACCGAAAGGACAGATGCCGGTTATTTACATGAGTCCGAACGCCGTTTTTCAAAAGGGCAAGGCACTGCGAGGCGGGATTCCGCTGTGCTGGCCATGGTTCGGCAAGAACACGGAGGACACCTCCCTGCCCGCACACGGTGTAGCTCGTACCGCCATGTGGCAGGTGGCTCACTGCGAAGAAGCGGAGGACGGTAAGGTACACCTGCTGATGGCGCTTCCGCCCACGCAGGAGATGCTGCCCAGCGGTGCCATTGCCATGGAGGTGGGCGACGAGCTTACCCTGAGTCTTATGACGATGGATGTGCCGCGCTCCATGCCTTTCTCTGCCGCCATGCATACCTATTTTGCCGTGAGCGATTATGAAACAGTGGCGGTAACCGGGCTGGAAGAAGCCGATTTCACGGAATATGCAGACGATGCCTTACCGCACCCGGAAGACCCGCTGATTCCGCTGGGACACATTGACCGCATTTACTATCCTGTTCAGGAAAATCAGGAAATCACCATCCACGACCCCGCCTGGCAGCGCAGCATCCGCATCTGCCGCGCCGGCTCCGGCTCCTGCGTGGTCTGGAATCCCGGTGCTGCCCTTGCCGCCGGCATGGGGGATTTGGGCGAGGGGAATGAGCGCGGCTTTCTGGCGGTAGAAACCGCAGTGGTGCCTGAGGAAAACATCCTGCTGCGCTGCGGGGAGAAGCACGAGCTGACCACCCGCATCCAGGTGATTCGAGTTGACTGATTTTTTCTTCGTCTGCATGAAAAAATTGTTACATCTTTTATTGCGAACGGTACTCATTTGTATACTAATGAGCACCGGGGTTGTTGCTACAGTTGAGCTCTGGACATCGCTCAAATCCGGAGCCTTTTGCCATGATGCAGTGAAAGACTGCAGCAACAATCGCGTAGCCGTGGTGCTGGGATGCAGCAAGTATTTTTCCTCCGGTAAGCCAAATGCCTACTTTCATGGGCGCATGAAGGCTGCCGCCGAGCTCTGGAAAAGCGGTAAAATACGTGGTATCATTGTCTCTGGGGATAACAGTGATCGTTACTATAACGAGCCGAAGGATATGCGGGAGGCTCTCGTAAAGCTCGGAGTGCCAGATACTGCGATTGTTTCCGACTTTGCAGGGCTGCGTACATACGACTCAGTGGTGCGTACCGCACGCATATTTGATGCCGGTGCTGTCATCTTTATCAGCCAGCCGGATCACGTGGCTCGCGCCGTAGCAACTGCCCGTAGCATTGGCATGGATGCAGAGGGGCTGAATGCCCCTCTGCCACCGGTTACCCGGCGTACTCGTATCACTCAATTCCTCCGCGAACGTGCAGCGCGACTGGCTATGGTCGTAGACATCATTGCCCACCGTGCCCCCACACATCTGGGCAATAAACAAGAACTTCCGTTCTAATAGTCTTTTTTCCCTCCATGTTCTCTCTGATTTCCTGTACTACAATGGCCGGTGTCGCAGAGTGGGTCTGCTGCCCGGGTGAAAAAAACAGCTTGCTTTATGATGCCCTGGCAGACTGCCCAATCATTCACCGCTGGGCTGTGGCAGATGACCGCAGTGCTGCGTTCTTTGCTCTAGGGCGGATACAGGCTACCGCCCGCCCGGTAATTGTGGCAGCGGGAGACGGCACTGCGGCAGCTTCCATGTTGCCTGCAGTAGCTGCTGCTTATTACGAACGCCGCCCGCTGATAGTGCTGACCGTGAATTCTGCACAAGATACCGGAGGTACCGGAGCATCACTATCCATGGAACAAGAAAATCTTTTCGGAGGTTTTGCTCCCACGGTGGAGTTGTCACTGCCCTGTCCCGTCTCCGATTTGCCGGACTTACCTGCTATGCTGTCTGAGGGGTTCCCGCTGCATTTAAGGATACGGGCAGATGAGACAATTGATCCGCGCGGTGCTGATTTCAGCTCATTGGAGGTAGGCGCTGCACCGGCAACACCGGCGTTCCGAGGCTCTCTGGTGGCACTCTCACAGATGCTGCGTTTTCGCGCTGTAGAGGGTCTGGTGATGATGATTGGTGCTCTGGAGCCCACGGAGCAGGAGCCTGTGCTCTGGCTGGCGCAAACCCTTCGTGTGCCCGTCGTGGCCGAAGCAGCGAGCGGGCTGCGAGAGGAACTTTCCGCTCTGCTGCTACACGGAGCAGATGAGTTGCTGATGCAATATCCTCCACGCTACATATTACGCTTAGGGGGAGTACCAACGGGGCGTTTCTGGGAAGCTTTGGAGGACTTACCGGATACGGAGGTCTTTTCCATCACTCGTACAGGTTTTTCCGGGCTCTGCCGCAAGAGCACCGTCATTGAGGGCGAGCCTGAGCAAATTATGAAAGCGCTGGGAGATGTACCGCACGTGGGAGATACCGAGCGCCTACTCGCCCGCAGTCGTCACACCGCCGGCCGTATCGAGGAATATCTACTGGCGCATCCGGAATCCGCTGGGGCACTGGTGCGAGCACTCTCCATACACGCTTCGCTGGGAGATGTGGTCTGTCTGTCCAGTCCCACCGTAACTAAGCTATGGAATCGCTATGGTCAATGCCACGTGCCGACTCTCTACCTGCGTGACTTGAGCAACCATGGAGCGGATGGAGCTATTTCCTCGTTTTTGGGGAATGCAGCGGATGCTGCCACGGCATTTTGCCTAGTGGGAGATTTAACGCTATTGCGCGACTTGCACGCAGGTGCCATCATCTCCCAATTACCACCGGGACGTCGAATCATTGCCGTTCTCAACAATGGGGGAGCCGACGGAGCAACCTACGCCGCAGGAGATGATCCGGAACTGCAGCGATTGCTTGTTCAGCAGCCTGTTTTTTTACCGGAAAATATAGCGCGGCTCTGGAGCGCAGAATACTACCGCGTACAATGTGAAGCAGATTTAGAGGTATTGGATAGCTTGGAGGAGGAGGCTTTTGTACTGCTGGAAATCTTCCCGGACGGCACTATCTGACACGGCTGAGTCAAATTTCTGAAAAGTCAAAAGGACTATCATCAGGGTTCCACATGTGAGAACGGCGACGTCGGGTATCCCATAGCAGCAACAGCATCGCTCCCAGCAGCAGAAGCCGCATCGCAGTATCCAGCGGGTAGTTCACAATCTCATGCAGACTACCGGTACAATTACAACTCAGTTCCAACCCGCGAATCCACGCCTGAGTATAAAGAAAAAGGAAGACACTACACATGACCGTCCCCCAGAGGGTCGCTCCTTCATAGCAACGGCGGAAAACCAAACACAAGCCTACCACCAACTCCATGGAAACGCCGAGACAAACGATTGGCATGGAACACCACTCCGGCAACAATGCACTACGAGTCATAAATTCTGCCGTGGTGCCCAAATCCGTTATCTTGAGCGCTCCGGTCACTAGAAAGCCCCCCCCTAATCCAATACGGAGCAAAGTCAGCAGGATGTTAATGATGCTAGTACGTCCCATACTCGGGCAGGATTGTAGCGCAACCGAATCAAATGTCAATAAATCACTTCCTAAAAAGGAAAACAATGTCGAATTTTAACGAGTTCCTGAAGACTCTGTCAGCGGCTTTAGGGTAGAACCATGGGACGCCTAAACTCTTTTACTGCATACCATCAGCCTTTTTTTTTTGCAAGGTAGGTAGTAACCCGCCATTATATCAGTTTTATCACCTCCAAATCATCCGGCACCTCAATGCGCCCGTGAAAATGCACGGCAGCCTCAGCAGTATACGCTGCCTTGCGTGTAGCCAGCGTAGAATCTTCCGTATGATAGAGGAGTAGATTTTGTACCCCCAGCTCCGCAGCCAACCGCCCGGCATCCAGAGCGGTGCTGTGGTGTTTTTCATAAGGGCGGAAGCGCTCACGGTCAGCGTACAGGCAAAAAGCCTCACAGAGCAACCAATCAGCGGCTTCTACGTGTTCCCGTGTACACTCAGCAAAGGGTTCATCCCCAAGGCAGACCAAACGATGACCATCCGGCAGTTTCAGGCGGAATCCAAACTGCTTTGTCTTTGTGGAGCCAATATCAAAACTCACCGCAGACAGACCCAACACGGTAAACGCAGCACCATTCTCCAACGGGCAGAACAGGATATCCACCCCAAAATGCACACACACCTTATCCGGCAGAGTACGGCGACAAATCCACTCCAGCGTGGACAATGCATCATCATGCCCATACACACGGAGTATTCCGGTATACTTTCCAGCATTCATGGTCTGGGCAATCATGCGCACCACCCAGACCACCCCGAGAAGATGATCCGTGTGAGCATGAGTAACAAAAATCTCATGGATTCGCCGCAGGGGAAGCCCGGCTTCCTGAAGGCGTGCAAGAATACCGTTTCCACCGCCGCCGTCTACCAGGAAGACATCCTCACCACGCCGTAAGGCAAAGCAGGTATTATAGCAGCGGGTCGCGGCAGCATTCCCGGTACCAAGCATCGTGAGAGATATTTGCTGCATGCCGTCATGTTACACCACCCCCGACGGAAATGCAATACATTTACACCGCAGGGAGGCAGGCTCCGCCCTATAATCCGGGTTTTAATCCCAGTATATCGACTCGCGCTGACTGACGCTCGCGGGAGAGCTGTTCATCCGTGGCACCCAGAGCCCGCAACACATGAGTGGCCATGGAGAGGGATGCCTCAGCCTCGCCGGAGAACACAGTGTTGTTATCATGCGCCATGAGCTCGCGAGCCGTGCGGATGTAGGTCGTGTTCGCCACCACTTTGATATCCGGGTTCAGTTCGCGAGCCGTCGCCGTAATATCCGTGGACGGCGCACCGGGTGCCGAGATAACAATAGCCACCGCTTGCTCCACCCCGGCGGTGCGGAGGATGGGGCGCAGGCGGGCATCCCCCAGAATGGCGGGGATATTTTCCCCGGCCAGACGGTTGACGGTATCAATATTCATCTCGATGATGATGACCTCCAGATTATACTTGCGGAAGATTCCCGTGAGCAGCTTGCCGCAAGGGCCATAGCCCACCACAATGATACGATGTCTATCCTCTGACGGCGGGGGAATCAAGTCGTCGGAGCCCCGCTTCAGCAAACCGATACCGCGTTTCTCCAACGCCATGATGACGGCCGGGACAAAGCGATAGCAGGCGGCATTCACCGTGATGGAGATAATCGCCACGCCGGTGATGACGTTGACCGCCTCCATGGGCAACAGCCCATATGTTCCCGCCACCAGCGTGGCCAGAATAAAGGAAAATTCACCTATCTGAGAGAGAGAACCACCCACCAGCATGGCCTTGCGCATGGATTTACCCAACAGCCGCACCACCAGGAACGCGCCCAGCGGCTTCACTACCATAGTAGCACCCAGCGTAGCCAAAGCCAGCGACCAGTACTCCAGCAGACCTCCCAGACTGAACCCCATGCCCACCGATACGAAGAACAACACGGCAAAGGCATCGCGCATGGGCAAGGCGTCGGAGGCCGCACGGCTGGCAAACTTGCTCTGCCCCACCACCATGCCGGACAGAAAGGCACCGAACTCCATGGAGGCGTTGAACACCTTGGCCGACAGCACAGCAATGCCCAGAGCAGACACCAGCACCGTGAGCGTGAACAGCTCACCGGAGGCGCTGCGCGCCACATAGGTAAAGATGGTACGCATGAGCTTGCGCGCCACCATGGTGACCACCAGCACGAGGCCGGTCAGCTTGATAACCATCCACATGAGTGCTTCGCCCAGACTCTGCCCGCTGTCCCCGAACAGCACGGGCAGCAACACCAGTAGCACAATGGTGAACATGTCCTCCACCACCAGCCAGCCCAGCGCCGTATACCCGGCCGGGGTCTGCATCACGCGATTATCCGTCAACACACGGGTGAGCACCACAGTACTGCTCACACAGATGCAGAGGCCGAACATCAGGCTGTTGAGCCAGGTGGGCTCACCGATACCGAAGCAGTAATACCCCGCGCCGCCAGCCAGCACCACCAGAGCCATACAGACCAGAGCCCCCGGCACCGCCACGCGCTGCACCGCCATCAAGTCCTTGAAGTGGAACTGCAAGCCCACGCCGAACAGAAGCAACACCACACCGATGTGCGAGAAATCCTCCACCACATGACCATCCACCGGTTCACCCCACCAGGGCTGCGCCGCAATCATGCCGGCCACCAGGTAGCCTACCAGAGGAGAGAGTTTGCAACGCTGCGCCAGAATACCCAGCAGCAGAGCCAGAGTCAGACCGATAACGAGAGTGAATATCATAATGGAGAGGTAATCAATAAACTATTCTTTCAGGTAGGGGAGTTCCCCCGCCAGCTTGCGGCGCATGTGGTCGCGCTCGCGCACCACCTGTTCATCCGGCGCACCGAAGGAATGCAGCAGGTAACCACCCATGGAGAGAGCCAATTCCTCCTCACCGGAGAAGATGGCACGCGCACCCTTGCGGCGCATCAGCTGTGCATTGCGGATAAAGTGAGTGGCGGCTATCACACCTATGCCGGGGTTGAGCGAAGTGGCGGCTTCCGCAATCTCGTCCGCCGGGGCAGACGTGACGGAAATCACAATCGCCTCCGCTTCCTCCACCCCTGCCGCTTGCAGGAGGGCGCGCAGGCGGGCATCGCCGTGAATCACGGGGATACCTTCTTTCTGCAGGCGGCTCACGGTGTCCACATTCATTTCAATGACCACCACATCGATATTGTTGCGCCGCAGGATATCCGATGTAATCTCGCCGCAGGGGCCGTAGCCCACCACGATGACGCGCTGTTTTTCCTCCGAGGGGGCGGGTATCTCCTGCCCCTGATTGTTCACCAGGCCGATTCCGCGGTCTTCCATACGCCGGATGAGCCCCGGCACGAAGCGATACAGCGCTGCATTGAGGGTGATGGTGATGATGGCCACACCGGTGATGACATTGGCCGCAGACTGCGGCATGAGCCCATACGTTCCGGCGGCCAATGCTGCCAGGATAAAGGAAAATTCACCAATCTGAGAGAGAGAGGTACCCACAATAACCCCCAGACTGCCGGGGCGTCCCAGCATGCGGATGACGAAATAGGCCGACACCGGCTTGAACAACAGGGTGAAAAGCACCGTCCCCAGTGCCAGCGGCCAGCATTCCACGATACCGCTGAGGTTGAACCCCATGCCCACCGACACAAAGAACAACACCGCAAAAGCATGGCGCATGGGCAACGCATCGGATGCAGCACGGCTGGCAAACTTGCTCTGCCCCACCACCATGCCGGAGAGGAACGCGCCGAACTCCATGGACGCGTTGAATACATGCGCCGACAGCACGGCTATGCCCAGCGCAAACACCAGCACCGCCAGCGTGAACAGCTCATCAGAGCTGTGGCGGGAAACATAGGTCAGCACACGGGCTATCACCTTGCGCCCCAGATATGCCACGCAGATGACCATGGCCACCAGTTTGAGCGACATCCAGCCCAGCGCCTCCCAGATGTTCTGTTGCGCGGCCTCCCCACCGAACAGCACCGGCAGCAGCACCAGCATGATGATGGTGAAGATATCCTCCACCACCAGCCAGCCCAGCGCCGTATGCCCGGAGGGTGTCTGCAGCAGGCGGTTCTCAGAAAGCACACGGGTGAGCACCACAGTACTGCTCACGCACACACACATGCCGAACATCGTGCCGCCCAGCCAGTCTGCCTCTGCCCCGCCCAACAGATAATACACCACGGCTCCCAGCCCCGTCCAGAGCACCATACAGATACACGAGCCCGGCAGAGCCACCTTGCGCACCGCCAGCAAATCCTTGAAATGGAAATGCAAGCCCACACCGAACAGGAGCAGCGCCACACCTATATGCGAAAATTCCTCCACTATATGGCTATCCACCGGGTGTCCCCACCACGGCTGAGCGGCAAGCATGCCTGCCACCAGATACCCCACAAGCGGCGAAAGCCGCAACTGCTGAGCCAGCATGCCCAGCACCAGCGCCAGCGTCAATCCTATGACCAGTGTAATTATCATGTGTACGTCTTTCCGAAAACAGATTCTCACAAGTGGCAACACCCATTGTCACCGCTTCTCAGACTACCACTCCCCCCCGCCCGTGTCAACGCATTTCCCGGACAAATGCCCCCTAAAAAATAAAAAAACCGCACGCAAAAAAAGAATCATTCCAATCCCGCCTTGACATACGCCCACGTAAATGGTAGCTTGATGGGGTATGAAGGTGTTATTCCTGACCATTCTCGGGGGCAGCGTGATGCTGCCGGGCGTTGCAGCAGCTCTGGAACTGGACACCTGCTACGGTGACCACATGGTGCTGCAGCAGAATTGTCCGATTACCATTTCCGGCACGGCTGACTCCTCCAAACCGATTCAGGTGCAGTTCGGTGACCAGAAGGTGGAGGCCAAAATCGGCAAGGGTAAAAAATGGCGGGCGAAGCTGCAACCGATGAAGGCCGGAGCCGAGGGCCGCGAACTGACCGTCACACAGGGTGACAAAACCGTCACGCTGCAGGATGTGGTGGTAGGCGAGGTGTGGATAGCCTCCGGCCAGTCCAACATGTTGTGGCGCGTCAACCAGACCCCCGGGAATCAGGCCACCATCGCCGCTTCCGGCAATCCCAACCTGCGATTCTTCCATTCCGAGCCGCAGGTGCATACCAACAACGCCGTCTACAATGAGGAACTGCTCACCCGTCTCCGCGAAAACCGGATGTACGAGGGGCAATGGGCCGTATCCGGCCCGGACACGGTTGCTCGCATGTCTGCCGTGGGCTACTACTTCGGGCAGAAGCTGCAGGAGCAACTGGGTGTCCCCGTCGGCATTATCCACTGCGCACTCGGCGGCTCTGAAATGCTGGCCTGGATTCCCGAAAAGGTGGTGCGCAAGAAATATCGCTCCTGTCTGGGAGACGGCTGGCTGGAAAGCAAGTACATCTCAGCCTGGGTACGCGGACGCGCCCGCAAGAACATGGGAGCGGATCCGAAATCCCCGCATCCGTATAAACCGGCCTACCTGTTTGAAAGCGGTCTCGCCAAATGGACAGATTACCCGGTGGCCGGCGCTATCTGGTACCAGGGAGAGTCCGATGCTGAGCTGCAGGACATGAAACAGAACACGCAGCTGCTCACCGACCTCATCACCTCCTGGCGTGCTGCTTTCGATTCCCCGAAGATGCCTTTCCTCATGGTGCAGCTCCCCCGCATCAACGACAACACCCCCCTGCGCCGCTACTGGCCGGAGTTCCGCACTGTGCAAGCCGATGTAGCCGACAAAATGCCCGGTGTAGAGTGCCTGACCACGGTTGACCTGGGCTCCACCAATTCGGATGTGCATCCTCCCCGCAAGGTGGAGGTGGGTGAGCGTCTCGCGGCATTGGCTGCAGCCAAAGTGTATAAGAAAGACGTGCCCTACACCGGCCCGGTCATGACTTCCTGCACGACCTCCGGCAAGGAGTTGACGGTGAAATTTGCCCACGCCGACGGCCTGAGCACCACGGACGGGCAGCCGCCCCGCCATTTTGAAATAGCCGGCAGCAACGGCAAGTTCCATCCCGCCACTGCCCGCATTGAGGGTGAGAGCGTGGTTCTGAGCAGCGATGCCGTCAGCTCTCCGCGCCGGGCACGCTATGCCTGGGCTACCTTCATGACCCCGAATCTGGTCAATGCGGCGCAGCTCCCGACCGTGCCGTTCGTCTACGACGGAAAATAACCTCCATCCCTGCTGTCTCTCATGCGCAAATACATCATTCCCGCCCTGCTGACTGCCGGACTGGCTCAGAACATTGCGGCCGCCGCAGACTATACCCAACTGTCCACCCCTTGGTGCGATAACGAAAACAAGGTCATCTACGACGGCAAAGGCTACTTCGCGGTACAATCTGCCCCCGAAACCGTGCTTGAGCTGACGGTCAGCCTCCCCTCGCTGCTCAGCTACGTCAATTCCAACGATTACAAGAGCGGCAGTACCCTGCTGCTCTGGGATGCCGATGTGGCGGATTATGGCATTGCTGACAATGCGGACATGCGCAAGCCTACCGCTTCCCGCGAGCCCTTTCTGTCCGGATTCTGTCACAACAAGACATGGAAGCCGGAATTGCAAAGCGATTATGCCGCGCTGAAGCAATACGCTGATGCGGAAGGCAGGCTGCAGCTCTGCATCCGCAACAGCAAGACCGCCGGAGTCACGATAAGCGCCAAGGATGCCGCAGGAAAGGAACACCCGCTCTATGCCGCCCCGGCGCTGCGGGTTTCCGGCAATACCGCAACCCGCGGCTATCAGGTCAACACCAATTATGTGACCTCCGTTTCACTGCATACGCCCTCCACGCTCGACACCTCCTCCTACGAAGCGCCGCCGGACTACACCGCCCCCTACATCAGCAAGCAGACGGACGGCACCTCTCTGGGGAGAGTCATGTTCATGGGCGACTCCATCACCCACGGGGTCAACGACCAGACCTGGCGCTGGCAGCTCTTCAAAACGCTGGTGGACAATGGAATTGAAGCACAAATCGTCGGCCCGCGCAGCGGCTATACCCCCGGGTACAGCAACCTGACCACACCGGATGCAGGGGATGCCTATGGCGGCGTAGCCTTCCCGAATGTTCACCTGGCACAATCCTCCGGTCGCACGCACAACATCATCTCCGGCTCCAATGCCGGGATGAGCGGCGTGAACTACGGTGGGCATTCCACCCGCAGCTCTGCCGACTCCTACAACTGCGACACCTGGTGCAGCCTGATGGGCACGAATGACCTGCTGTCCGACAGAGGATACAGCACCGCAGAATTCTGCACCAAGATGCAGAAGATGCTGGGTGGCCGAGTCAGCATGAAAGGCAAACGCTACAGCTGGACACCCGGGCGCGACTGGGGCAATCTGGGCCGCATGGCAGAGGACGTGCTGAGGGATGAGGGAGATACGCTCTATGTGATGGCAGTACCCTGCTGGGGACGCCACGGCAACAACAATGAAGCCGACCGACACATGGCGGTGCAACAGTACAACGACCTGCTGAAACAATGGGTGAAAAAATACGCCAAAGCCCACAATAAGAAGCTCGTCTTTGTGGACATCAACGATGGCATGGTCGATAACGCCCTGTCCATCCCCTTCTGCTGGCCGGATTCCATGTCCAACAAACCCGGGCGCGACGGTCTGCACCCGAATGCTCAGGGCTCACTCATCATCGCCGGCAATCTGGCTCGCGCCATGGGAATCGCCGGGCGCACCGCCGGACTGCCGAGAGCCTCCAAGGAGGCCCGCCGCACAGGCATCAAAACACCGATATCTCTTCGCAAGGGCAAAACCATCGAACGCGCCAACGATGTCTTCTCAGCTGAAACCGGCTACAGCATCTCCCTGCGCACCGGCTTCGGCAACGGCCGCAAAGGCGGCTGGGATAGCGCGGATAAAGCGCTGAGCCTGACGGTGGGAGACGGCACGAACAGCGGCGTCCTCCGCATCAGCGAGACCTGCATCCTCTGGGGTGATACACCCCTGTACTGCACCGATTGTTCCGAACTCCCGGCAGCCCTGCACCTAGTCTGGCATCCCGGCTGCGAGGCCGACAATGTGCAGCGCGGCTACTACGTGTGGCTGGGAGACATGCTCATTGGACAGGGACTTCCCCCGCAGTCCGGCAGCAGCCTGCGCGGCATCAGTCTCACTACGGATGCAGACACGGAAATCGGCCAACTCTACTGGACGGACAGCCCCTGCGCCCCGGAAAGCGCCGGCAAATCCTCCCCCGGTGTCTACAAGCTTCCCCGATAAATCAGAGCAACGCACCCGGGCTTTGCCTCCCCTCTTACAGAATTCCACGCAAGATATTCCCTTTTAGGAATATCTGGCACTTTCTACAGAGAATTTTCGCCATTTTATCCCAATTGGGAAAAATATCTTGAAAACTCAAGATAAAGATGTATAATCATCCCAAAAGGGATTATGAACATCACCACAGAGGCAGAATTAGGTGCTATCATACGCAACCGGCGCAAGAAGCAGGGGTTAACCATCGCAGAGCTCTCGATGATGGTACCGTGCAGTCCCCGCTTGTTAAGTGAACTGGAAAGGGGACAACGGGGGGTAAGCGTGGGTATTATTCTACAGTTGCTTGCATTACTGGGACTGGAAATAAACATTACAGGAAGAGAGGAGACTGAAAGATGAACACGCTCCCCATTTATTACGAAAATCGGGAGGTGGCCACCCTTCGCTTTGATGCCCGAGGTTTTCCTGAGCTGGAATACAATGAAATCTGGCAGAAAAAGGGATTCGACATATCGGTCACGCTGCCTCGCCAGTGCAAAAAGCATAGCGGAGCTGTTGTCAGGACATTTTTTGAAAATATCCTGCCCGAGGGGGCAATACGCCGAACATTGGCTCGCCAAATCGGCACAGATGAGCATAATGTTTTCGGGTTGTTGAAACACATCGGCAGGGATTGCGCCGGAGCCTTCAGCGTAGGAGGGCCGGGTAACAGAGGATCATACGAAGAGTTAACGACGGAGAAACTGCAACAGCTGCTTGATACGTTACCGGCCTATCCTATGGGTACAAGGGAGCGGCGAACGAGCCTTTCGCTCGCCGGAGCGCAAAACAAGTTGCCGCTCTTCTTCAAAAACGGCCTCTTCTATCTTCCGCTACAAGGAGCCGCCAGCAACTGTATCCTGAAACTGCCGATACCCGGATTTGCTCACACCGTCGAAAATGAACATTTTTGTCTCACACTGGCCGGAATGATTGGTTTACCGATTGTCAAAAGCGCCATTATGCGAACGGAAGCCCAAACCATTCTGAAGATTGAACGCTATGACCGACGAGGTAACGATTTCCACCCACAGCGCCTTCCGCAGGAAGACTTCTGCCAGATGTCTTCCTTTCTTTCAGAATGGAAATATGAAAAAGACGGAGGGCCATCATTTGCCGATTGTGCCGCGCTCATCAGGAAATATTCTATGCAACCGGCCGTTGATCTGGCGCTGCTGATTAAGTGGGCCGCATTCAATCTCTGTATAGGCAACAACGATGCCCACGCTAAAAATCTCTCCATGATACGGATAGGCGGCGGCATGCGGTTAGCGCCGCTCTATGATTTACTGTCAACAACTTATTACGGCAACCGCCTGCTCCGAAGAATGGCCATGCGCATTGGCGGCAAAAGCCAATCTTTCTTCATCTCGTACAGGAGATGGTGTCTGCTCGCCGATGCCGTACATTTGCCGCACAAAACGGTTCATAAAATCGTTGCTGACATCATCCGAAGCACACAGGCAGCACTTGATACCATGGAACAACAGAACGACCTGCACGATATCCCCTCGACTCCGTTTTCGAATCTGATACACCACATCCGTCAAAGAACCATCCGAGTCAGCGAACATATCAAGGCCACCTCTCCGTCAACATAAATCCATACGTGAGCCGTGATTGTACAGGAAGTTGAATGATCAACGCCTATTTCAGGACTTCGTTCAAAAAAACGCCACCCGGTGTAGATACGGGTAGCGGCTTGCTCTTTTGAAAAATATTAAGCAATGACTCTTGCCCAGAGGACTTTGAGGTAGCGCCCCTCCGGGTAGGTGGACAGGAAGGGATGATCCCAGCCCGGGCCGCTCATCTCCAGTATCTGCAAACGGCGTCCCAGGCGCTGAGCCGCCTTGATGACCGTTTTCTCAAACTCTGCCGGGCTCACCAGACCGGAGCAGGAACAGGTGACAAACAGGCCGCCTTTCCTCACGCACTGCAAGCCCAACATATTGAGGTCATTGTATTTCTTGAGCCCCTCTTCCTTCTCCTCATCACGCCCCAGCACAAACTTGGGAGGGTCAAGCAGCACCACGTCAAACAGCTTCCCATTGCGCACCATCTGGCGGGCATAGACAAAAGCATCTGCATGCACAAAATCAATGCGCAGCGGGCCGTTCTGGGCGTTGATGTTCGCGTTACGCTTCGCCATGGCAATGGCTTTTTCATCCAAATCCACCGCCGTCACCTCCTTCGCGCCGCCCAGAAGCTTGGCATAGATAGAGAAACCGCCGGAATAACAGCATAAATCCAGCATGCTCTTGTCCTTCACCAGCCGCGAAAGCTTGAGGCGATTGTCCCGCTGGTCACAGAAAAAGCCGGTCTTGTGCCCCTGGGCAAAATCCACCTCGAAATTCACGCCGTTTTCCACAATTTTCACGCGGTACACCGGCTCACCCTCCGGAGCTGCGGACTTATCAATGCCCTCCATGCGGGCAATAGCATCATCCACGGTAATAACGTGGCGGGATGTGCCGCACAGCTCATGCAGCAGGGGAATCCAGCGGCCAAGCCGCTTCCACACCCCCAGACAGCTCACCTCCAGACTGAGCACATCGTTATAGCGATCCACAATCAGGCCGCCCAGCCCATCCGAATCACCATGAATCACGCGGTAGGCGCTGGTGGTGGACTCCAGTGCACAATCCTGCCGCCGCCAGCTGACCGCGCGGCGCAGCGATTCCTCCAAATCCCGCTCCCGCAGTACCTCCGGGCCATGGTAGAGCATGCGCAGCGGGGTACGGCTCTGCGGATTCCAGAACCCGCCGCCGAACAAATCGCCGTTCTTGTCATAGACGTTAATGAGGCTGCCGGCCTCGGCATCCGGGCTCACCGCCCCCAGCATACGGGGAAAGACCGCAGGATTGTAGGTAAAATACTTCAGCTGCACCCAAGGGCGCACCCAGTTTTCGCTTCCCTCCGGTGCTTCTGCTGTCTTGAACGCCCGCACACGCGGGGCTGCGGCATTCATCGGCTTGCGCTTGTCGCTGTATCGTGGTTTTCTGTCCCGATTGTTCTGCTGAAAGTCTCTCACGCGCTCCATCATACGCGACTCGGACGCAAGTGTCAACCGCCGAATGCCTGAAAAAATCAGCAAAAAAGCCATCTGATACGACAACTTCAACCATTTTTGACTTGAAGCTAACAGAGTCGGGGTGTAGTATAGAGATATGGCAGAAATACATCCCACCGCTATTGTAGATTCGACTGCAGAGATTGCAGATGATGTCAAAATCGGGCCGTACAGCATTGTAGGTCCTCATGTGGAACTGGGTTCCGGCTGCGTCCTGCACAACCACGTTGTCATCGGCGGCCCCTCCAAGTTCGGCAAAAACAACGAATTCTTCCCCTTCTCCGTCATCGGTCTCAAGACACAGGATTTGAAGTACAGGGGCGAGCCCACCTTTCTGGAAGTAGGGGATAACAACGTGTTCCGCGAAAACTGCAACATCAACCGCTCCACCTTCCCTGAGACCAAGACCATCATCGGCTCCAACAACCTCTTCCTCATTAACAGCCATTGCGGTCACGAATGTGTCGTGGGTAACAACTGCATCGTCTCCGGCTACTCCGGAATCGCAGGTCACTGCGTGGTCGGTGACTGGGCCATCGTCGGAGGCTGCACAGCAGTCCACCAGTTCGTGCGCATCGGCGAACACGCCATGGTCGGCGGAGGCTCCCGCATTGTACAGGACGTCCCCCCCTTCACCATCGTGGAAGGCAATCCCGCCATTGTCCGCTCCATCAACATGATTGGCATGCAGCGCCGGGGCTTCACCGAGGAGGACGTGCGCGCCATGAAGCTCGCCTACAAGAAACTCTTCCTCAAGAAGGGCTGCAACATTCAGGAGGGTATCGAAGCCATCCTTGCCGATGAGAAGTATGGTGACAACCCGAATGTGAAGAAGCTCATCGACTTCATCAACTCCTCCGAACGCGGCTTTATTCACTGATGAAAAGTCGACACCTCGTCTTTGACCTCGATGGCACCCTGGTAGACTCCCTGCCGGGCATCGCGGATGGCCTCAATCGCGCACTGGCGAGTCTGGGACTGCCTACCCACTCGCCGGATGCCGTGCGCGGCATGATTGGACGGGGTGCGCGCAACCTCTGCGCATCGGCGCTGGGATACGCCGATGCCGCAGCAGCTCCACAGGAGCAGATGGAAGCCCTGCACACCGCTTTCCGACGCGAATATCCGACCACCTGGCGCAAGGGCACTTTCATCTACAGAGGTATCACAGAAATGCTCACCCGACTGGTGAGCGTGGGGGCACACCTGGCCGTGCTGTCCAACAAACCGCACGATGTCACCCTGCCCATGGTGCAGGAACTCTTCCGCCCCATCCCCTTCTCCCCCATTCTGGGCTACACCGGCAACTTCCCCCGCAAACCCGCGCCCGATGCCCTGCACCATATTGCCCAATCCTGGGGAGTAGAAACAGCCGACCTGACTCTGGTGGGCGATTCACTCTACGATGCGCAGACCGCCGCCAACGCCGGCTGCCACTGCATTCTGGTCACCTGGGGCTATGCCAACATTCAGGAAATCCACAACTGGGGAGCCCCCACCTGCGGCACGGTGGAGGAGCTGCGCCGCCTCACTCTGGCCTCCCTGCAGGCATAGCCGGGATTACCCGCCCCCTTTTCAATAAAGCGAGCAACAAAAAACGCTGCCACCCATCACAGGCAGCAGCGTTTAAAATTGACTCAGCCATCAGGCAAGTCTTACTTGCGACGACGACGGGCTGCAAGCCCTGCCAGAGCCAGCAGGCTCAGCGTTGCCGTAGTCGGCTCCGGAACAGAAACCGTGGGAAGCGCAGCCTTTGCCGCAGCATAGGAAAGAGCCTTGGCATCCTCCACCGTTACAACCTGATTGAATACATAAGAACCGGTCACCATGTCGTCAAAATCAACATAATCAAAGCGTGATGAGGAGCCTTTCAAACTCGTATTCCAATCACCGCCAAGTTCCTTAAGCTTATTGCCCTTTTCATCCAGCAGAGTAAACGTGGCCGTTGTACCGGTGTTGTATGAATAGGTCAGAGTCACGGCTGCTGCTGCTGCATTGCTCCAGAAGGTCTCCGTGTGGAAACCGTAACCTTTGTCGGTTTCCAGACCTATTTTGTATGCACCTGCCTGATTCCAAATGCCATACAAACCGGAAGTCGCGATTTTATTGGCAGAGCTGGTATAATTGGTTTGCAAACCAATATCGTTAGTATCTTCATCGATGAAATCAATCAGCGTGTACTTACCAAGAGCCGCACCTGCAAGCATTACCGCTTTGAGCGAGTTTACATCAACGGTTGCAACTGCCGTAATGGTAGAAGTTGCAGTATCCAGCGTAACGGTATCCGAACCGTTGCCTTTCTTGATTGCATCCTCCAAGGTCACACCCATGGCGCAGGTGCCGAGAGCGAGAAGTGCAATAATTGTCTTCTTCATTTGTTTTATTTTCTATCTGTTTATTGTTATTTGTTTATGTTTGATGCACTGCGACTTCTTCCGGCTTCCTTGCGCATTGGAATGGCTCGGCCGGAGTCTCATGCGCGAGCAGTATATCGCATTTCAAATGCGAAACTGCTCGGGGGTATGAATGTTGGGAAACGCTAGAGGCTTGCTCGTTCTGTTTATCTCTTCTTGGAAAAATCATACTTTCAAGCTTGCCGAAGAAAGTTAGTTAATGCCCTTTTAGGAAAAGTAGACAAACTTAGTCAAACTTTTGCTTATTTCTTGCGTTTTGTCTAATTTTCTCTTGCTAAATTGTTCTCCTGATGGTATAAGTATGCACAGAAAGGAGTTTTGTATGCGATGAAATTGAATGCCGATATTAAAAATTACATGGAGTCGCAGGGCGGGGTGCTGACTGCCGCAGACATGCGGCTTCTGGGTTTCAGCCGCGGGATGCTGCATGTTTATACCCGCGCGGGTTTGCTGGAGCGTTATGGTTGCGGGGCTTACATAAGCCCGGGCTCACTCGTTGATGATATGGCATACATGCAGAGAAAGTTTCCCTCTATTATTTTTTCTCATGAAAGTGCATTGTATCTGAATTCTTTGTCTGAAAGAACACCTTTCAGACATTCAGTAACAATACCTTCTACATCCACACTGCCTCGCAGCCTTGCGGAAATCTGCTCAAGCTATTACATTAAACCCCATCTGCACGAACTGGGGCTTACGCAGCTGCCTACAACAATGGGAAATCCGGTGCGGTGCTACAACGCAGAGCGCTGCATATGTGATATCCTCCGCAGCAAGAACAGAGTTGGCATCGAATGTTTTACCGCAGCTCTCAAACAGTATTTTTCCGCAAAAGAAAAGAACCTGAATCTCTTGGCAGAATACGCCTCAATACTTGGCGTGACAGAAAAATTAACCCCGTACCTGGAGGTCTTGATATGAATCCGCAGGAAATGAGTTGGAAAGCGCGCATTAATCGCTATGCAAGAGAACACGATATCGCTCCGCAGGTCGTACTTCAGAATATCATGTTTGAGAGATTTTTACGCCGCCTGGCAAACTCCGGGTACAGAGACTGTTTCATTTTGAAAGGAGGTGTACTGGTCGCAGCCATGGTGGGGCTTGATTACCGCAGCACCATGGATATTGATACAACTCTTCGCCATTTCCCGCTGGATGAGGAAAAGGTGTCGCAAGCCATCAACGAAATTATATCAAGAGATGAACATGACGATACAGTATTCCGACTCATGCGGATGGAATCTATTCGTCAGGATGACATGTACGGAGGACTTCGGGTCGGCATGCAAGCCCAAAGCGGGAATATTGTTGTCCCTTTCAGTATCGACATCTCTACAGGAGACGCCATAACGCCACATCCGGTAGAGATGGAGTTTCCCGCCATTCTGGACAACGCGCTTCCCGTGAAACTGTGGAGTTATAACAAAGAAACCATCGTGGCGGAGAAGATTGAAACAATCCTCAGAAGAGGTGTCTTTTCAACACGTCCCAGAGATTTTTATGATGTTTACATTCTGACAAGAACGCGTAACGACCTCAATCATGCCGTTTTGAAAAGGGCGATACAATCTACGGCATTGCACCGCAATAGCGAACATATAATTGACAGGTGGCGGGAAATTATTAACACACTGACCACAAGTCCTGCTTTACAACGCCACTGGATTACCTATAGGCGTAATTTCCCGTATGCCCGGGAAATTGAATATTCACAGCTGATGGAAACATTGAGAGAATTATTAGATGCTATTTTTCCTAGCGAAAAATAAAAACTCTCCGTCTTGCTCTATCGTAATCACAAATTTTTATAAGCAAAACATAAGCATAAAAACGCCGCCACCAATGAAAGGCGGCAGCGTTTGAAATTGACTTAGCTGTCAGGCAAGTTTTACTTGCGGCGGCAGCCTGTCACGCCATAGCTTCAGCGACGGCGACGACGGGCAGCAAGCCCTGCCAGAGCCAGCAGGCTCAGCGTAGCCGTGGTCGGCTCAGGAATAGCGGCAGTCTCAGCCATAAGCGTACCCACCTGAGCCTGAGTCAGGCAGTAATTGTGCACGTAGGCCTGCTTGATGGCACCACCCAGATTATTAAACTCTATTTTATTGTAAGTATTGCCGCCGGTTCTCAGCGAGTTATTGGTGTAGTAAGTCGCAGAGTCGCCGACATAAAGGCGGGAACCTTCCGTGGTGCCAGAGTGGTTACCCGTTACATAGGTCAGCGTAATCGTGCCTTCGGTAGGCATAGAACCGGCAGTCCAGTTGTAAGCGCTGGTACCCCACTGTCCTTTGATATTACCGTTTGCATCCAAACCAAAGCCCATAGCACCGCTTGAGCTGTAATAGGCAGCAGCCAGAGAGGTAAAGTCACTCACACTACCAATCTTCGCAGCATCCAACACCAGCGTGATGGAGAAGCTGTCGCGGTTGTTTGTGCTGCTCATAGCCGTATCAAAGGTGATACCGGTGAGAGATGTAACAGAGCCAGTTGTGCTGACGGTGACATCATCAACCATGGTACCGTAGTCAGCCACACCAGATGAGAAATTGGTGAAGCCAACAACGGCCTTATCCAGTACTGAAGTGTCAGCTGCAGCAGCCACCCCGCCCAGAGCGAGAAGTGCAATGATTGTCTTCTTCATTTGTTTATTTCCTATGTGTTTATTGTTATTTGTTTATGTTTGATGCACTGCGACTTCTTCCGGCTTCCTTGCGCATTGGAATGGCTCGGCGCGGAGTCTCATGCGCGAGCAGTGTATCGCATTTCAAATGCGAAACTGCTCGGGGGTATGAAAAGGAGAGTATCGTTCTATCCTCCCTTTTCTCAACTCGCGTACGGCAAAAAAATTGATTTTAAATATCGGTTTTATCATTTTTGTTGTCAATCGGTCGGAAGTGGGATAGAATGACGCCATGGTAACCTATGCACAGGTAAAAAGAATTCCCGGAAGACCTGCGGAGGTTAAACTGCAAACGACAGCCCCGGAGGGATGGGATGATTCCGAGGAGCGAGAGCTGGAAGTGCTGGCTCGCGGCGCGGGAGAATTGGTCAGAAAGAGCCTTCAGCAGGTGAACCGAGAACAGGCTGAAGCCTGTCGCAAAAAGTTGCTACAGGAAATGAGGGATGCCGGAAAATGAGTACCCGTTGTCCCAATCTGTTGATTCTTGCCGGCCCCAATGGGTCGGGGAAAACCACGTTTGCCACACGATTGCAGGAGCACGAGTGGGGGCGTGATTGCGTCAATCTCAATGCTGATGCCCTTGCGCTCGAACTGGGTGATTGGAATGATATGGATTGCATACGCCGAGCGCAGGTCTTGGTTCGTGAGCAACTCAACAACTCTTTGTCTATCGGCAGAAGCATCATTTACGAAACGGTCTTTTCGCATCCCTCCAAGCTTGATATCATCCGACGCGCTGTTTCTCTGGGATACTTTGTGCGTCTTTTCTTTATCTGTACAGAGTCACCCCGCATTAATGTTGACCGTGTGGCAGAACGCTTTGCCAAAGGCGGGCACTCTGTTCCCGGCAATAAGGTCGGCGAACGATACAATCGTGCCCTGCTATACGGCGCGGAGGCTATGCGATTGGTGCAACGCGGGTACTTGTATGATAACAGTGCCGATGCATCAGAATCTGAGCATCCCTTCCGCTTGATTTTCCGCACCATAGATGGACGGAATTACAAACTGTATACCCCGCCGGAGCAACTTCCCCGAGCCTATTCGTATTTCCTGAGCGATTTTCTCGCTGCGGAGTAATCCATTCAAAAAGCCGCTGTCCCGGATGAGGAACAGCGGCTTGGAAGTTTTTGCTTTGTATTAACTCCGTCAACTTATTTGCGGCGGCGGCGGGCAGCAAGCCCGGCCAGAGCCAGCAGGCTCAGCGTAGCTGTGGTCGGCTCCGGAACGGCGAGCGCAGCACTCTTCAACTTAGCGTTGTCAAGAGTGGTGTATGTCGTATCAACCTCGTACGAGACAACGTATGTGTCATTAATGGTAACACCTGTTGAGGCGAAACCGGAGATGTTACTGAACACGATATTCGACTTGGTGTCACCGTATGTCGCAACTGTGCCATCAGTATAACCGATGGAAAGTGCCACATTTGTGGTAGTGGCGCCGGAATTCGGCGTGCTGTAGGAATACACCAGAGAAACGACATCGATTGTATCCCAATTCGTGGCAGAGGTGAATACTGAACCCACTCCGCAATCCGTTGACTGACCGCTGGAGGCACCCTTCACCCAGGAAGACCACATACCGGTCGTATCATTACCTGAGGAACCGTTGTTTGCAAGACCGAGAGAACCGCTTTCTCCGCTGCCCCATGTACCCGTGAACATGAAAAAGTTCGGCTTCGTTGCGCCATCTCCGTTAAAGTTTACATCGCTGATAGCCTCAAGAGCAGCCACATCGAACGTGAGAGCAATTGTTGCAGTTTTGGTTGCTGCATCGAATGTCTCCTCCGCACCCATGGCAATGCCACCCAGAGCGAGAAGTGCAATAATTGTCTTCTTCATTTATTTTATTTTCTATGTGTTTGTTGTTTTAGTTTTGTTGTTCAGCGGCGAGCTGCCCGGGGGTACCCGGTTCTACGCGCGACGGAATGCCGAGAGACCCGTGCCGCACTCGCCGGGGTGAGTATATCGCATTTCAAATGCGAAACTGCTCGGGGGTATGAAGATAACTGATTACGGATTTTATCTGCCGACACTAAAGTGTTTTGTTGCGTTGTTGATGAGGATGGCATTCGCTGTTAACTGAAGAGGAGAAAGCATGATGTTCAGGATTTTTCATCAAACAGACAGAATGGAAATGTGCTCAAGTTGCTCTTCTATTTAGACAGAATAACCGTCAGCTTTGTTGTTTTTGGTATCTCCCCATTTCAGATGTCGTTATGCTGCTTTTTTATGCGGCACGTGGTATCGAATCGTTACGATCTGCATGGGCATGGCTTTCGCGGTCTGCTTTTGCGGTGTTCGTTCTCCCTTTTGAGCGGTTCCCTTGTTTCGCCGCTTATCCGGATTTTTCTACTTTTTGTCGTTGTGAAATAGGGAAGTTATTTGTAAGATGTCGACCTGTATGTTTTCATTATGGAAGAATGAAGCATCCCCGCACATACCAGCAATCGCAAAAGAAAAAGACAAAATCGTATAATAGTCGCCTTTATAAAAAATCGAACTTATGACAAAATTAACAACGAGTATATCTGATATATTTTTTTCGAAGAGACGTTTTTTGACATCTTCATCATACTCCTGCTACCTTTCCGAGGTGCACATTTTTTAACGTTTTATACAAAAAAGTCTGTACACAGCATTTGAAATGCGATATACTCACCCCCGGCGAGTGCGGCACGGGTCTCTCGGCATTCCGTCGCGCGTAGAACCGGGTACCCCCGGGCAGCTCGCCGCTGAACAACAAAACTAAAACAACAAACACATAGAAAATAAAAAAATGAAGAAGACAATCATTGCACTTCTCGCTCTGGCTGGATTAAGTTTTGCTACAGAGCCGACCTTGACTTTGAATGAAACTGCAAGTTCAGTCTCTGATAAAAGCTGGGGAGGCACAGGGTACATGCTGACTCTCATGAGCGCCGAAGATTTCTCCTCGCTTATTACAGCTACAGAGGATGTATCGCTCCTCAGTTTTTCCCTTAGTAACAACAACAGCGTAGGTGTTGGCTTAGTGGATAATACATTCAAGGGGGTGATCGCTAGTGCTGGGAATACTATTCCGAGTGCTCAATATTGGTCAATGAATACCTTCAGCTCACTTACAACAACATTCTCGGAAACAGTTCTTGACGGCATCTCTCAAGTAGGCATAGCCATGACCTATGATAGAAAAGATACAGCGTCAACAGGAGCAACGAATGGCATACAACTTATTGTGTACACCCTTGGAAAGGATGGTGTATTATCAGATGCTTATACTGGCAATGTAAATGCAGTGAGATGGGCTGGTGCAACAATCAACGGAGCCGCTATCAATACAACGTATTTTGATGAAGTTGATGTCTATGTTGGAGATTGGACAACAGAAGGTGTAAAGGGACAACTTAAAACAATGCTTGTCCCCGAGCCCACCACTGCCACGCTTTCTCTGCTGGCTCTGGCCGGCCTTGCTGCCCGCCGCCGCCGCAAGTAAGTTGTCGGAGCTAGTACAAAGCAAGCACTTCCAAGCCGCTGTTCCTCTTCCGGGACAGCGGCTTTCTGGTGCAAAAGTGGAGCAAAAAGGAAGAGGTTTTACAAAATAATCCACCTGCCGGAACGGGTTGTTACCTCTCTTTTAATGATTTTAGAATGCACCGGTCTGTTAACGGCATATTGGACCGGTGTTATTTTCTCGTGGTATCAACAACGGTAGTACCCTGTGACTGAAATGAAATAAGAATGCTATACCGTTTCCCGCGTTTCAACGAGCAGTCGTCTCATTTCTTCCATATCCGGCAGAGATTGGCGTATACGTTCATCCATTTCTGCTGCGGTTCTGTAGGTAGATACTCCCATGGGGCTGTTGAAATCTCGGATAACGTATTCTACAAATGCCTTATCTGCACTCTTGCAGAGTAAAATGCCAATGGTAGGATTCTCGTGTGGCTTGCGCACTTTATCATCCAACACGCGCATATAAGTCTGTAACTGACCTATGTAACCGGGCTTAAATGCTCCCTTTTTCAGTTCCACCACGACCATGCAATTCAGCTCACGATTAAAGAATAACAGGTCAGGGAAAAGCTCTTCATTGAATATCTCCAGCCGATATTGGTTGCCGATAAAGGCAAAATCTTGCCCAAAAGTCATGATGAAGCGTTTAATGTTGCGAATAATGGCTTGCTCTACCACACGTTCGTCTACATCATCTGCCTTGTTTACGTCTATTTCTTCTACATTGATAAAATCAAGCAAATACTCATCTTTAAACATTCCCACTGCTTTTATTGCCTGATTGGCGGGTAATGTTTGCATGAAATTATTGGCCGCCGCTCCCTGTGTGTGGTAGATATCTGCCTTTAGTCTATCCCTCAGTGCGTATTTATCCCATTTGTGCAAAACGGTTTGGTGGATGTAGAAGAGAACCTCTTCTACATTTCTTGTTTTGCTGAGGATTTCTATATGGTGAGAAAAGCTGACACTCAAAAACTCCTCGCGATTTATTTTTGAGACTATGGGCTGCCATTTTTGCAATGAAAGATTGTCGATTTCTATGTGCGGCTCTTTACCTGTCTCCTGAAATTCGCCAGCCAATGGCTGGCGAATTAGAAAAGATGCCCAGAACTCATAAAAAAGGCGCATGTTTTTTATGCTGCTGGACGAAAAGCCTCTCAACCCGGGAAGCTCTCTACTTAATTGTTCGCTAATGCGATTGATAACGCCGGTTCCCCACTTCTCCTGACGCGAGCGAGCAGATACATAACATCCAATCCCAAAATATAGTGACAATTGTTCTCCGGTTATCAGCTTGGCAGCCCTGTATTGACTTTGCAGTATGGCTTGTTTAATCGTGCTGACAGCTTCTCGGAGTGTAGAAATTTCGCTCATCATGACCGGGGAATAGAATTTTTACGCGACTACAGCGTGAATTGTATCACAAACACGCATCGTAGTAAAGCCCCGGAATAAAATGAAAGGGAGAGACTAAATGAGATAACATCCGCGAACCAAGGTGATAAAATCATACACATTTTATAAGTTTCTCTTTTCCTGAGGAAGGACTGGGAATTTATACATTCACCCCCAAGAAGTCAATGCAGGCAAGCAGAAAAACAACTAACAGAAATAAACCCAACATTCATACCCCCGAGCAGTTTCGCATTTGAAATGCGATGTACTGCTCGCGCATGGGACTCCGCGCCGAGCCATTCCAATGCGCAAGGAAGCCGGAAGAAGTCGCAGTGCATCAAACATAAACAAATAACAATAAACAGATAGAAAATAAAACAAATGAAGAAGACAATCATTGCACTTCTCGCTCTGGGTGGAGTGACAACCGCTGCAACGACCTCCACTTTCACGGATTTGCTCAATGACTCTGTGCAGAACGGTATCACATACAGTAGCGGTACGTTTACCGGTTCGATTAGCTCTGCCGGTGGGAAAGGTGTGGCAGAGTCTGCCATTGCTATGACGCTGAATCTGACTGCAATTAATAACTACCTTAAGACCAATACTGCTCCCGTTACTCTGATGACCTTCGACGTGGACACCAATGTGGGGCTCGCTCTTACATCCGAGGGTATCAAAGGTATGTGGAACGATGCAGTGTGGAACAGTGTCAGCAACTTTACCATTGCTTATAGCGATCTGCCCACCACTTGGGTGGGAAATGATGGAAACACCTACACCACCATTGCTGTTTCTCATGCTAATGTCGAAGGCGTTGATGGCGGCACGATGGTATATTCCGGTTCCTCGAAGCTGGGCGGCTACAATAAATAGAAGTTGACACCACCTACGTCATTTCCGCTGCCATCAGCAATGGTTGGACAGATTCGTCAGCAGCTCAGACTCTTGTCAATAGTCTTGCAGCTTCGACTAAGGCTATCACGGGTGTGGTAACCGTCCCCGAGCCGACCACAGCTACGCTGAGCCTGCTGGCTCTGGCCGGTCTGGCTGCCCGCCGCCGCCGTCGCTGAAGCTATGGCGTGACAAGCCGTCGCAAGTAATTCTTGCGACATTGCAAAACTATTTACCAAGCCCTGCCGGAAACGGCAGGGCTTTTTCTGTGGCAGGCAGGACGAAAAAGGGGCTTGCATTGCGGGGGTAATTATGGTTAGATAGGGGGCGTACCTGCGAGCCTGTCTGCGCGCAGGAGAACACCCGGGAGGCGGTGGGATGCCGCAGGAAATAGATGGGAAAGACGGTGGGAATCCGTCGCTGTGCCGCAACCGTGTTGCAACCGCCGATGGGCGGCTGCTGAGTCGGAATGCCAGCCCGGGGCGTTCGCCTGACCAATGGGGTGGCGATGCACTGCCCCGCGTCCCGGCCAATATCATGATACAAGCAAACCATGCACCCCGAGAGGGTGCTTTCCGAACGATTGTGCCTGCCCTCTTGCTGGCAGGTGTGTGCCCCGTTGCCCCTGCAGCGGATGAAGTGAGCGCAGAGATGCCCGCCATCACAGTGTCGGCTCATGTTGGCAATGCTCTGGCCTACGACCGCTCCGGCGTATCCGTCACGGTGCTGGATATTCCCGAGCTGAAAAAAGAGGGAATCTACACCGCCGCCGAAGCGCTGACTACCGTGCCCGGGGTCTACAGCCTGAGCGGCGGCGGCGAGAACCAGCGCGGCAACATCTGCAATGTGGTCATCCGCGGGCTGAGCAGCGGTGACAGTTTCATGCCGATGATTGACGGCATGCGGCTCTCCGGGCTCTCCGGCAGCGGGATTCTGAGTTCCAATGTCATGGCACGCACGAATCTCTTTGACTTGGGCACGCTGGAAGTGCTGCGCGGGGCGCAGGGAGCGACCTACGGCGGCACCTCCATGGCGGGTGTCATCTACATGGAAACCCCGAAAGGCAGCAGCGACAAGCCTTCCGTCGCCATCTTCAACGAAGGCGGCAGCCACGATTCCTACACCGGCAATATCACCACACAGGGCGAACAGGACGACCTCGCCTGGTTCCTTTCCTCCACCTATGAGCATACCAACAACGATATCACTCTGGCAGACGGACGCAAAATGCCGGGTAAACACGCCGGGCGTTATGAAAACTTTGCCCAGGCGCTGCGGCTGGATTATCAGGTGAACGAGGAGGCCACGCTCACCGCCACCTACCGCCGGGAGGATGCCTCGTATCACTACGGGGCGCTCTACGGTGTCTCTCCCTACACCTTCCGCACCAATCTGGTGACGGCAAAAGGGGAGGTGAAGCTCAGTCATGCCTGGACGAGCAGTCTAATGGCGGGGTACTATGGCTCGGACTATATGCTGGGGCACGGCTGGTACTCGGATTTGCGGAATGTGCAGCTGGAATGGCGCAACGCCTACCGGTGGAACAAGACCCATACGTCCACGGCGGGTTTTTCCTGGATTCGCAACCAATACGATGTGGCGAGCGTGTATGAGACATCCGACCGCAACACCAACAGTAATCTGGACAATACCTACGGGCTCTTTGCAGAGCATCACTACCGCCCCGCCGATGGTTGGGATAATTCTCTGGCTCTCCGGCTGGACCGCAGCAGCAATTTTGACAGCCTGCTGAACGCGCGACTGGCAAGCTCCTACCGCTTCAATCAGCAGAGAACGCGCCTGTTCGGCTCTGTCGGGCAGAGCTACCGCGCTCCAAGCTCGTTCCAGCACAGCAACAGCGTCTACCACGGGGCCGATTACGGATACGGCTCCACTATCTACCGTGGCAATCCGGATATTGACTGTGCCACGGCCATATCGTTCGATGTCGGCATGGAGCATGAGTTCATCCTGGGACACAGCCTCAGCGTCACACTCTTCCTCACCCGCATGGAGGATGCCATAGAGACCGTCTTTGCAGATGAGGGCTACACCTACCGCAACGCCGCCGGACACCAGACCGCGCAGGGGGTGGAAATCGCCCTCACCGGCGGGTGGAATGATGCCTGGAACACCGGCTACAAGCTGTCCTGTACCCTCACCTCACCGAAGACCTCCGATGACCGGCAGATTCCCGCCTCTGCCCGCCAGACCTGGTCGGGAGACCTCCACACCTCGCCGCTGGAGGGGCTGACCACCGGTATCGGGCTGACGGCTGCCGCCGGGCGGAGTAATTTTGAGGGAAATCCCGTGGCAACGAAGCTGGATGCCTACTATTCCCTGCGGTGGTATGCCCGGTATGAGGTGAATGAGCATCTGACCCTGCATGCCCGTGTGGAAAACCTCACCAACCAGAAATACGTCATCGAAAGTGCCTGGGACAGCGCTGCAAACTCCGTCATCAGCGCCGGTATCTCCTTCCACGGTGGCTGCACCATCTCGTTCTGATGAAAAAAGGGTGGTTCATCGGCGGGGCGTTATTGCTCATGCTGCTCGCTGGGGCTGCATGGTGGGTCACACACCGCCCTGCCCCGTAACCGCAGGCGGTAGCGCAAAGCTATGCCCCTGCAGCCTACCCCGCCGACATGTGGAAACGCGCAGCGCGGGTGACGGGATTCCGACTGTGCTGCGGGGGGCCGCCCCCCCACCGGGCTGAGCTGGCAGGACGGCATGCAAGAGCCGGAGATTGGCGATTCCACTGCCCGGAAAGGCGGCCGTATGCGCCGCTGCAATGTGGGACCTTATCCCGCCAACTTCCTTGCCTTCGGCAGCCCGCAGCCGCAGTTCTTCCACTACAATCTCTTCACCGCCATCGAGGTGCCGCTCGTGCGGCGGCATCCCGTCACGAGCAACGAAATCCCCGGAACGGCGAGTCACTGGTCGGTTGCCGGGCGAACCGTCCGGTTTCGCCTGAATGCCGCCGCCGCCCTGCTCCATGCCGCAGAACCGGGCTTCTATGCCGAGTTCGGCAGCGACTACCGCAAGCGCTATGCCCACCGCTGCCGCTCCCACGGCAGCGGCATTTTTACGGTCGCACGATGCGCAGAGATGGTTTTGATTATCGCTAAGTGCTATTTACGGCTTACAAGGCGTGCATCGCAAGCAGAATTTAAAGTTCGCAAGTATTCAGTTGAAACATGCGGTCTGAATCGTGTAGGGGGCTTTCGCCCCCTCACACACCACCGTACGTGCCTTTTATGGCATACGGCGGTTTCCTAACCTTTACAGACTACGCTCTGCAATGAGACTAACCCCTGTTTCCTGAACCACTCCTTTCCCATGGCTC
>JAZNLU010000021.1:0-2857 GCA_045579245.1 Akkermansia sp. | reverse complement strand
CATGCCCCGCACCCGGCAGATCAAGGGCTCCACTTCGAGCGAATCCTCAGCTTTTGGCCTGTCTCGGCGTAGGCGAAGCCGAAGACGGACCCGTCACGGCGGTCTGGGTGGGCGTATCGAAGAGAAGCCCCCAGAAAGGAGGGCGCAAGCCCGAACTCGAAGCCGGAGCTCTGTTTTCCCGCCATCGGCAACAAAATGCAGGAAACACGCAACAAAATGTCTTCCACGCTTGAACAGAGGGGTCGGAATTGATATAATGCCCCGTAACAGATACACGCTTAGTCATGACCATACACCCGTTTTGTAAACTTCTTACCATCGCCACCATGCTGCTGTGCTCTCCTTGGCTCCGAGCCCATGAGCAGGACAAGATTGCGAAACTTTGGCAGGGATATGCTGAGCTGGGCATGCTGGACAAGCTTCTCACCGAATTGGAAACGGAGAGCCGAAAAGGGGACTCCACCCGGGAGCCCGAGCTTATCCGCACCCTATTGACCTATTGGGAGCCCATCATGCAACAGCGGCGCCGGTACGATGTAGCAGTCCACTGGGATGGTGACGGTGTCTATGGTTTCATAGGCTACCGCACCAAAGACCTGCCGCAAGGGCTAATGCAGCAGCTCCTCGCCTACCGAACCAAGGCCGAAGAGCTCACCGAAGAGGAGCGGAATCAGTTTATGGCCCTTTTTACCCAGAAGGAAGCCTACATCGACGCCGCGCCCGATGCCGGTAAGATTGACCGGATTATCCAGCACATCTACCGGGAAGAATATCCCCAGGCAATCAGCCAGCTTGCCCGGCTGCGCCAGGAACACCCGGATTACTGCCCGCAGGCCTTTGCTGAACTGTCAGCAGCACTGACCACCCCCAACCGGCTGAAACTCCTTCTGCTCTGTACCAGACTCCCACTCGGCGTCATCCGGGAGACGCATTTTGTAAAATAAATGCGTTTTCGCGCCATCGGCCACAAAAATGCAGGAAACGCGCAACAAAATGCCCGCCGCGAGCGTCTATTTATTAGAAAATCTGCACTTTCTGCCATTTTTTGTTGCGGATTCGGTGCCGGGAAGTATTATCTTATGTAAAGGAGATAGAGAACGATGAAGACAATTTTCCACAAAATCCTTGCCACCACAGCCCTCTGCTGCCTAGCGCCTGACATTGTTCATGCGTCTGACTCTGATTTTTACGCAGAAAATTGTAACAGAGTTGCACAGGTGCAACAGACTCTGGATAAGTGTTCACAAATTGCAGTAGAATTTCATTTTTCGAAGGGGCCTCCCAATCGCATACTGAGCCAGGCTGAAACTCAAGAGGTAATAGATATTTTACGCCAAGTCGCCCCACTTCGGCACAAAGGTACGACTTTGGCTCGTTTGCGGGGTGTTACTTATCTGGTCTTTTCTGATAAATCCGGCAAGGAAGTTGGGAAGCTTTCTATGTGGAGTCTCACAGCTACCCCGAAGACAGAAGATTATCGAATATACCGCTCTCTCGCAGAAATGAGCCTCGCTCCGGAAGACCTGAAGCGTTTGTACGCGATAGTCTATCAGGACAAAAATAACCGCTAATTTTTCCCATAGATGACCATGCCCGCCATCCTCAGAATCCTATCCACCACAGCCCTGTGCCTCGCGGCGATGGGGCTGAATTTTTAATTCTCTGTATCAAAAAATCTTTTCTGTTATGAAGTTCTTCACATCGGTCTATAATTCAATTAGAAAGAGACTACGCCTTGCCGGTTTTCTGTACATAGGTTTAAGCGTTCTGAGCTCGATTTTCTACTGCTCCTGCTCTTCCGGCTCTTTTTACACTTTGAGCACCGGGGAATACATGCTGGAGCAACGGCTGGACAGGCAATTTATCATCACAACGGAATGCAAGTATTCCCCGGATAACAGCCAAGGCTCCAGCATACCTGTGTATCAGGTCGGGGATAAATACTATGTGGCGGCAGAGCGCGTCACCTCGCACTGGAACAGGCGCATTCTCGCCTCCGTTGGCTCGGCTCCGGATTCGACCAGCGTCAATCAATACGCCGAAGGAGAAAAGAAGTACTACGAGGTAGAAAAAAGCACCTCAAACGGAGAGATTACCTTCACTGTGCCCTCCGGAAATAAAGAGGACACCATGCCCATTGTCGTTCGTGCAGCCGATAAAATTCCCCATTCTGAATCCACTCAAACAAGTGTACCTACGTTCACTTGCCGGTTGGACTCGCGAGCCGCTATGCCTCGCCTTGTATCATTACCTGATGATACTCCCCATACAATGGCATACCTTCGAGGAGAGCCCTTATTCACTAAAGGAAAGGACGGTTCACGCCAGTTGATGTTGACAGGTGTTCACGAAGACCTTTCTTGGCGTTCCATATACGCAGTTCCCTCTGCAGCGGTACTTTTTATTGCGGTGGATATTCCCTTTGATATCATCAGTTTCACCGGCTTCTGCATCCGCAGCATTTTCGATTAAGAAAAGGGGGAAATCCGGGGCGACAATTGAACAAAACACCGCCTGCAAACCTAGGACGCCCCAGAGCAGGGCAAGAAGCCCCGCTTTCCGCCCATCGCTTGCAAGTGTCTTTTTATTCCCTTGCAAGCGATGTTTCATTTTAGGTTGGCACTCGGTGAAAAATGGCACTTAAACTGCTGATTCTGTGTAGCTTCTCAGTTCGAAACATCTTTGCTTGCCGCAGAGTCACCATTCACTCAAAATCGCCTAAGCTCACAGAATCAACAGATTGTAGATTCGAGACATCTTTAGTGACCCTAAAACGCGTTTGAGCTTAGCAAAACGGGCTTCCGGCTTCTCTTCGATACGCCGTGACAGGTAGGAGTTTTAGGCTTTAAGAGAGCGA
>JAZNLU010000020.1:0-14575 GCA_045579245.1 Akkermansia sp. | reverse complement strand
CCTTAGTACGAGAGGACCGGGTCTGACGCACCACTGGTGCACCGGTTGTTCCGTCAGGAGCACGGCCGGGTAGCTAAGTGCGGAAGGAATAAGCGCTGAAAGCATCTAAGCGCCAAGTCCCTCCCAAGATGAGTTCTCCCTACAGGAGCGTGGAAGACGACCACGTAGATAGGGTGCAGGTGTAATTGCAGCAATGTATTGAGCCGAGCACTACTAACATCCAACAGACCTTATACAGCAAAAAGGTCACCCCTGGTGACAAGCAATTTCTGCAGGATTCAGCAAAAGTAATCAACGAGGAAAAACGCGCAACACGTTGGAAAACAAAAATCCCGGAACGCCACGCGGATGCCAGTCTGCCAGCCACAGCAGCAACCCAGAAAAGCAGAAGACAACCAGACAAACTGAAGTACGAAGTACGAAGTGGGAAGTACGAAGTAAGGAAGAACCCGGAGTACAAAGTACAGCAGAAGCCTGGTGGTCATAGCCTGATGGCCCCACCCGGACCCATTCCGAACCCGGAAGTGAAACATCAGCACGTCGATGGTAGTCGGACGACAGGTCCCGCGAGAGTAGATAGCCGCCAGGGCTCAAATGAAGCTCCTGAACCGAAAGGTTCAGGAGCTTCTTCTGTATACGAGCGCAGCGAGTTCTTCACCCAAGTGCCCGCAGGGCACTTTTCTTCATCATCGGCACCGCCGATTCTTCACCACGCCCGTCAGGGCGTTCTTCACCGCGACAGGGAAGAATTCCTGCCGTTGGCAGGAATGGAGTTAGGACCAATAACGTTTGGCCACGCTTCTGAGCGCAGGCATGGTGTAGCGCGTGCGCAGGAGGGAGGAGTCCCGGTGGCCCATCTCCAGCTGCAGGGCGGGGAGGTTGCGGTACATGGCGGCGTGGTAGCTGGCAAAGGTGTGGCGGCAGATATCCGGCTGCCAGGGATGTGTCAGCCGGCTCCAGCCGGCACGGCTGCGTACTTGCCGCCAGTGGTGCAGCCACTGCGGCGGACAGATGCGCTGAGGGGCAGGAAGGGGCGTTTGCCGCAGAATCCGCAGGGCAGGGGACAGCAGCGTCACGGCGCGTGCTCCGCCCGTTTTGCTGTGCTGCGGAGCTATCAGGACGCGCTTGCCCGGCAAATCCACATCTCCCCAGCTTAGCCGTACTACTTCATGCGGGCGAATCCCGGCATAGAGCATCAGCACTACCGCCTCTAGACAAATGCCGCCCCGGTACTTACGCGCTGCCGCCACCAGCTGCTCCGCTTCCTCCGGGGTCAGAATCGGCACCGTCTTTTCTACCACGCGCGGGGCTTCCACCCTTGCCACCGGGTTCTCACTACACCATCCGCGTTTCATTGCCGTGGAGAACACCCCGCTGAGCGTTAACCGTGCCTTCTGCCGCTGCCGAGGCGTCTCAAAGGCTGCTTCAATATAAGCCGCTCACTCCTCCGTAGTGATACTCCGTACCCGCCTCCGCGCTAACCCCGGGCAGCGCTTCATGAATCGCCGCGTCACATAGCGGAAATCGCAGAGTGTTCGTGCCCGCCTGTGTTGCCGCGCTTCCAGTGCTGCTTCTACCGCCTTTTCAAAAGTAACAGTTTTTTCCTGCTTTTTGAGCGCCTCTTCCCCGGCGGCAATACAGCGCCGAGCTCGCTTCACTCTTCCCCTTCCGGCGGCGAGCGCTTCCCGGGCAATCATGGCGGCTTCCAATATATCTATCCCCGTGTTTTTCAGAACGGTCAGAGCGGCTTGTTCTACTTCTGTCGTGTTCATGGCTTGTTGCGAATTCGGAATTCGCAAGTCAAGCAAAATAACGTTTATTTGTAAATAATTGAGTGCGGAGATTCATTTCATGCCCTAACCATACAACCAGGAGGAGAAAAATCCTTCGTTTTTATCTCTTTAGTGCAGTATTGTGTATTGAAAATAAGCTTATTTTGCTTGACTTACGAATTCCGAAAGCGTAAGATGTGTATCGTTATGAAACTGCATCTTCCGAAAAGCCTGCGCGCGAATCTATTCGCTTGTTTGTCTTTTATTGTTGGCTGCACGCTGTACAGCGGCAGTATGGCCTCCGCAGATGTGCTCTCTCAGGGCAGGGAGAATACCCTGACCATTGATTATGCCGACCCTGAATCCATTATGGATTTGGAGAACGGTGCGCTTCAGCTGGATGGGAATGCCAAGTTGCTCCTCTCCAACTGCGGGGAGGGGGATGGCAGAACCTATACCCTCCTGAACGGCGTTTCCTCCCTGCTGGATGCGGAGGGTAATGTCATTCATCTGGATGATTCTAATAACGCCGCTTCGCAGTATTTTGATACCACTCAACCCGGTACCGGCTTCTGGGCAGATGCCACGCTGTCACTGACGGAGGATGGTACATTGCAGTTGGTGCGTCACCATGAAACGGTGAAAGCTGCGCAGACCATCACCACACGTCAGACGGGATCGTTGGTGTACAATTATTACGAGGGAATCAGCTTTGAGGATATTGATTATTCCCGTACCTCCTCCAACGCCTACGGCGGCGCGATTTATGGGGGTAGTAGCAGCACGATAACGCTGAGCGACAATGGAAGCGTGACGTTCAGCGGGAACACGGTTTCCTCCTCCTCCTACTCCACCCACTCCTCCAACGCCTACGGCGGCGCGATTGATGGTGTCACGATAACGCTGAGCGACAATGGAAGCGTGACGTTCAGCGGGAACACGGCTTCCTCCTCCGACTCCTTCTCCTACTCCGACTCCCGCGGCGGCGCGATTTATTATGGGGGCACGATAACGCTGAGTGGGAACGGAAGCGTGGAGTTCAGCGGGAACACGGCTTCCTCCTCCGACTCCCGCGCCTACGCCTACGGCGGCGCGATTTATGGGGGCACGATAACGCTGAGTGGGAACGGAAGCGTGGAGTTCAGCGGGAACACGGCTTCCTCCTCCGCCGCCGCCTCCGCCGCCTCCTACGGCGGCGCGATTTATGGGGTTGACACGATAACGTTGAGCGGGAACGGTAGCGTGGAGTTCAGCGGGAACACGGCTTCCTCCTCCTCCTACGCCAGCGGCGGCGCGATTTATAGTAATGGAATTGTTACCATAACCGGCAATGATGAGGTGACCTTTGCTCAAAACGTGGAGAAAAGCGGTTCGACCTATCGCCTCCGTAGCTTGTATATGGCGGGTGACAGCAGCACGTCCAAACTGACTTTATCAGCCGGGGAGAAGCAGAGTATCCGTTTCTATGATTCCGTGTATATGGGGGCTAAAGGTAGTGTGGCGCTCAATGCGGATTACACTGATGCCGAAGGGGTGATGCAGAAGGCGACCGGTACTATTCTCTTCAGCGGTGCGACGACGGAGGATGACCTGAAGGATGCGAAGGGCGGTGTGGCCGGAACGGAGGAGGAAATCCTCAATTCCCGCACCAGCGAGATAAATAGTGCTGCCACGCTGTACGGCGGCACGCTGCAGGTGCAGGACAAGGCAGTGCTGAAGCTGAACGGTGGGCTGACGGTGGCAGAGGGCAGCAAGGCTTCTGTGCAGGTGCAGGCGGCAGAGCTGAGTGTGGGAAGCCATGCGCTCAATATGGTGAGCGGCAGCAGTCTGGAGCTTTCCGACGGCGCGAAGCTGACTGCCACGGAGCTGACTATCACCACGGGCGCAACCTTGGCGGTGCGTGGGTCGGTCAGCACGGCGCAGCTGACGGAGCAGGTCTCCGCGCTTACGCTGAGCGATGAAACGGTGGCCGGGTTCGATGCTTCCCGCGCGGTGAATACGGGCTCCGTGAGTGTGCTGGAGGGCGATTTGACGCTGGAAAGCGGCTCACTGCTGTCGCTGGATGATGCGTATCTGGAGCTGTCAGGGAATCTTTTCTTTGACGTGGCTGAGGGAGAGGAAAAGATAGCGCTGGATATTGCACCGGGGGTTATTACGGATGAGAATAATCAAGTGGTGCTGTTCAATGTGGATGGTGTCGTCACCTTTGGTTTCGATGCCCTGACGACAACGGCTGATGATGGTCTGGTATACATCGTGAAAGCCACGGATTATTTCACCGGAAATAGGGTGACGGAAAGCATGAAACTGGTGTACGACAGCAGTACCGGGATGGTATATCTGGAAAACGCAGCAGCGTCTGTTCCGGAGCCGACAACGACCACGCTGAGCCTGCTGGCGCTGGCAGCCCTTGCCGCCCGCCGCCGCAGGAAATAACACCCGTTTGTCTCTTAGCCTAAAACAATGCCGCCGGGAGAGGGGATTTATCTCTCCCGGCGGTGAATTGTTGCTATCTGTGAAAGCTGGCGCGTGAAAGGGGACGTTGTCCCCGTGAAAGCGCGATGGCGCGGGCGAGGGATTGGGAATCAGGCGGCAGAGGCGGATTCTGTGGGGGAGAGGTTTTTGTAGCGCTCGAAGATGGCGCGGGGGTCAGCCTGCTCGGCTTTCAGTTCGGAGAAGATGGAGTCGCGCATGCGGAGGGCGGCCTCGAAGGCTGCCTGTTCGGAGCCGTATTGCTTGTCGGAGAAGTAGCGGGTGAACTGGTTCCACTTGCGGCAGATGCTCAGTCTCCAGCCCTGGAAGGAGGTGGTCTCATAGGTATAGCGGGTTATGTTGCGTTGTGTCATGCTTGTATGGATGTGTTTGGATGTTGATGAATGGGGGCGCTTTTTCGTTGCGCCGGATGCATCATCTCACATCGGTTGGGGATTCGCAATCTAACACGCTAATTGTTTCGCTCTGTGTGATATGACAGGAAGAGAGGGAAAGGGGTGCGGGCGGTGCCCGCACGTGAAATTGCACCTGGGGTGCAGTGAAATTCTCGCCTGCGGCTCGAGCGAAATTATCCACTGTGTGGATAGCGAAATTACCGCCGTCCCGGCGGTAGTGAAAAAAATGGCAGCCCGCAGGGCTGCGGAACTCTATCACTGCTGCCGGAGGCAGCAATTTCGCTCGGCGAAAGCCGAATCCCGCCACCCGACTCTGCCCCCGGCGGGGCTACGTTAAGACAGGAGCTTCTTCTGTATCAGGGGAAGCAATGCTCCGACCACGGCAGAGTCAGGATGCCGGATAGAGCCGAGCATGCAGCTTGGCGCACTTTTCCCGCTCTATTTCTAAATTCGGCAGCATGCATCTTTCCGTATAGTAAGCGGTACAGGTTTTGGAGTGGTAGAACGTCTCACAGAATAACAGCATGCGGCGCAAGGCTGCGGTGCTCTCCTCTGTTTCGTGTTCAAGGTCGTTGCTGCGGCAGTTGATGATACAGGCTGTCCAGCCGACTACCTTATCAATTTCTTCTACTGACGGGAACGCTTCAAACAGTCGTTCCCATGCCGGAGCGTAATAAGTAAAGGCTACCGGTCCCATGAACGCCAGCTCCTCCTGAAGCTTTTCGTAGTTCGTGAGTAATTCCGAATAAATATCGTCCTTCGTTTTACCGTAAAAATCCCGCACGGCATCAATCTCCTCTAAGGTGCCGCATACATTGATATCTGATTTTCGGGGTAGGTTGGACATGGATAGTTTTTTCTCTGTTATGTAGCGTTGTTATATCATTGCTTCCCGGTGCTGTTAATCATCCAGTCTGTAGCGAATGCCGGTTCGCAGGGTGGAGGCAATAGCTATGGAGCCTTTTTGGGCGGCTCGGAAGCGCCAGTGTCGCAGAATCCAGCGGCGCGTGTGTTCGGCAAAGTCGGGGTGAACCTCCGTCAGTATATCCACGGCTGTGGGGATTCCCTCCGCATCAATGTGGATACAAATATCCACATCTCCCTCCATGCGGCGTTGGAGCATACGTGCCGGGTAAGAGGGATGCGGAGCGTGAATCGGCGCGGCGGCAGTAGTGCTTTCCTTTTTCGGAGGGAAGGGAGCGGGGCGGTGTGCTTTTGTCGGGGGCGGGAGGGTATCCCACTCTGTTTCATCGGGTGCGGGGAGCTGTTCGGCAGCGAGGGCGGCAAGCTCGGTATCATCTACCTCTTCCGGTAACAGGGCATGGGGGGCGTCTGTTTGAATAGGTTGCGGGTTAATGTGAGGTTTTGGGGGCGTGGCATGGCTGACAAGCGGAGGCGGTGAGACCTGTTCCCGTTTTGTTACCGTGTAGGCAACGCTGTAAAAAATAAAGTCACCACCGCTGTGTGGAATATATATCAACCGCATACCCAGCAGCGCGGAGATGCTAGTGAGTATCCCCAGAGTGATGGAGAGACTGCACCACGCCCTGCGCTCACTGCGGCGGAGCAGCAGTGCAGAGGAAATGCGGCTGAAGCGGGTGAAGCGGCTCATGGGCTTACAGGGGAGGGTTCTACCCAGTACAGGTGGGCATCCTCCACCTCGTAGGGAGTTGGTGTGGAAAAACGGCAGCTTTTGCAGTTCGGGAAGCGTATGTGCGGGTGGCAGATGAGCCGCACCACATTTTCCTTCCATCCCGGCAGCCAGATGCTCAGCTCCGCAATGCGGGTATCCGCCGCAGCCATGGCGGCAGCCAGTTGTTCTTTGCAGCCGGCATGTTCGCAGGCAGATATGGCAGCATTGAGAGCGGCATCATTGATGCCGAAGGGTGAATCTGTTTCGCTGAAGAATCGGCGGTAATCCGGGAAAGGTTCGCCTGCCATGTCTGCCCAGAACAGGAGTTGGTGTGTGGCGTTGGCACTCTTTCGTTCGGCCGTCTGCCATGGGACACCGTGGGGCACAATTTCCGCGCCGCATTTGGCTGCACTCTGCACCAGGATGCTGACCAGCGTGCTGATTTTTTCATGCGGCGTGTAGGTGAGCGTGACGCTGAGGCGTTCTCCCCGCTCGTTCACCAAGATACCGTCTTTACCCCGCCGCGTGTAGCCAGCGCGGGCAAAGGCGGCAGCTGCGTCAGTGGGGGAGAACCTGCAAAGGGGGGTGTTGCGGGGTGTCAGCGCACCGTAGCCGGAGGCAAAGGTGCGCAGCCGCTCCCCCTCTCCCCGGCAAATGACCTGTACGGCGCGATCCATATCCATGGCGTGCATGAGCCCGCGGCGCAGATGGGGGCAGGGCAGGGTGCGGGCGTTCAGGACGATACCGTAAGGCGGCATGGGATAATCCGCATGAAAGACGTGGCAGCGGAGCTGCGGGGGTGCCGTGGCAGTGCGTTGCTGCCAGGCTGAGATATTGCGTGTTTGCAGCATGTCCAGCCGCCCTTTCATCAGTAGTTCCCAAGCCTGCGCCTCATCCGTGGGGAAATGGTGTTCCACGGCATCGGCATTGCAGGTATAGCGGTAATAGCGCCTGTCCTTTGCCCACCAGTTTTTCACCCGAACCAGCTCCACCATGCGTCCGCGCTCCACTCTGCCCACGGTGTAAGCCCCTGTTGTAGGGGGGATACGTTGGGCGTAGCGTTTGCGGAAATCGCTGCCGAACTCGGCGTAGAACCCGGGTTCGGCGGTATGGAGCAGGGCAGCGGCGGCAAGCTCGGGTTGCAGCGTTTCTTGGTGCAGTGTCAGGCAGAGGGCGTTATCTCCCACCACGCGCAGTTCTTCTGCCGCAGACAGCAGAGCATCAGCACATTCCGCTTCGATTCGCAGCAGGGCACCCAGAGCGTAGTCTGCCGCCCTCACGGGACGCCCGTTGGAGTAGCGAGCCTCCGCATCCAGCCGGAACCAGACGGTGCGACCGCTCACCGCCCAGCGACATGCTGTTCCCGGGATTGTGTTGCCCGTGACCGGGTGACGGCGCAGGAGGGGTACCTCTATAGACGTGAACAGGTTATAGTGGAAAAACTGCGCCTGCGGACTGCCGAATGCCAGAAAATTGGCGGGAAACGGCCCCACGTTGCAGCGGCGCACGCGCCCGCCTTTGGTGGCTGCGGAATCACCGATTTCCGCTTCCTGGGCCCCGTCCTGCCACGTGAGCCCGGCGGGAATTCCCCCCCCGCGTGTGATACGGATGCCCGCGCACCTCCCCGCGCGTTCCCACATATCCGCCGGGTAGGCAGCGGGGGTTGTGTCCTGTGCTGCCTTCTGCGGCAGTGGGGTAGGACGGTACGCTGCCTGCCGAACCGCCCACAGAAGCAGGAGAAGCAGTAGTACCGCCGCAGCTGTAGCGAGCCTTTTCATCAGAATTTCAGCGTGCAGCCCCCATAGAAGGAAATACCCGCGCTGATGAAGGAGTACTGCGGGTCCTGCCAGTCGCTCTCAATGATGTATTTTTGATTCGTGAGATTTTCCACGCGGGCATGCAGCGTCAGATGCTCATTCACTTTATACTGAGCATACCAGCGCAGCGTGTAGAAAGAATCAAGCTTCGCGGCCGGGTAGCCGTCGAAATTGCTGCGTCCGGTTGCGGCACTCAGCCCGATTCCCGTGGTCAGCCCCTCCATGGGTGAGGTGTGGATATCCGCTTTCCAGGTCTGCCGGGCAGAGGCAGGAATCTGCTTATCTCCGAAATCCTTCGGTTCCGTGAGCGTGCAGGAGAGCGTGTAACCTGTGTTTGCATATTCCTCCCATGTGCCCTCCAGCGATATTTCTACGCCGCGCGCGGTGCGGTGGCCGGAGGCGTTGCGGTAGGTGTAGTACCCCTCGTTGATCGGTATGGTTTCGATAGCATCCTCAATTCGGGTGTGGAAGAAGGTGAGCTTGAGCGTGTGACGGGAATCGAGGTCGTGTTCCGCCCCGGCATCGAATGCCAGCGCCGTGCTGCAATCCAGCTGCGGATTACCGCGGTAGATAGTGTTGCCGTTGAAATAGGTGCTGTTGCTGTATTGGAAGGAGCCGGGAGCGCGGTAACTCTGCCCCACGGAGCCGAACAGCCGCGTCTGCTCCCGGTTGAAACGGTAGGCTGTTGCGGCACGCAGATTGGACCGGGAATCAAAATGGCTGCTTTGGTCCAGCCGGGCAGCCAGCGTGTTATCCCAGCCCTTGCGCGGGGCGAAGCGGTGCTCGGCAAAGATGCCGTAGGTGTTGTCCAGATTGCGCTCCGTGTTGCGGGAGGAGGTTTCGTACACGCTGTCCACGCCGTATTGACTGCGCACCCAGCTGAAGCCGGCAACGGTGGTGTGCTGCTTATTCCACTTGTATGCGTTGCTCCACTCCACCTGTACATGGCGCAGATCAGAGTACCAACCGTGCCCCAACATGGAATCCGAACCGTAGTATCCTGCCATCAGACTGCTGCTCAGGGCGCGGCTGAGCTTTGTGTCCGCTTTTGCTGTCACCAGATTGGTGCGGAAGCTGTACGGTGTCACCCCGTAGCGGTTGGCATAGTGGTAGGCGGCATCCTCTCGGCGGTAGGTGGCGGTCAGCGTGGTGTTTTTCGTGGTTTGGTAATCCAGGCGGAGAGCCTGAGCCAGATTTTCGTAACGTCCTGCGTGTTTGCCGCCCACTTTGTCACCGTTGGCAAGAGTGAGGTCGTTGTTGGTGTGTTCGTAGGTGGAGGAAAGAAACCATGCGAGATTTTCCCGCTCACCCTGAGCTGTTACATTGCCCGTGTAGGAATCGTGGCTCCCGCCCTCGTTGAACAGGCTCAGTGCCGGTTTGTCCGCGCTTCCCCGCGGCGTTTCCATGTAGATGACACCTGCCATGGATGAACCGCCGTGCGTGGCTCCCTGCGCTCCGCGCAGCACCTCCAGCGTCCCTACATCAAAGAGATTGGTGCGTGCCATCACATTGGAACTCTGAATCCCGCTGCCGGAGATACCGGAGAGCCGCATGCCGTCCATCATCGGCATGTAACTGTCCCCGCTGCTCATCCCGCGGATGACCACGTTGCAGATATTACCGCGCTGGTTCTCGCCACCGCCATTCAGGGTATAGACCCCCGGCACCGTTGTCATGGCTTCCGCAGCAGAGTATATACCCTCCTGCCTCAGCTCATCAATATCCAGCACCGTGACGGAAACCCCCGTTGCATCATGGGCAATTTTCCCGCCGGCGTGTGCTGAAACCGTGATAGACGGCAGCTCTGCGTTCACTTCATCCGCTGCGTGTGCAGCGGGGCAACCGCCTGCCAGCAGGAGGACAGGCACAACTGTTCGGAAAGCACCCCTCAGGGGTGCCGTTTTTTTGTGTTTCATTGTATATCGGCCGGGACGCGGGGCAGTGCATCGCTGCCCCATGGGTCAGGCGAACTCTCCGGGCCGGCATTCCGACTCAGCGACCGCCTTTCAGCAGCCTCAATACGGTTGCGGCACAGCGACGGATTCTCACCGCCTTTCCCGTCTATTTCCTGCGGCATCCCGCCGCCTCCCGGGAGTTCTCCCGCGCATTGACTGAACCGCGCAGGTACGCCACGTATCTAACCATAAATCCCGATACCGCGCAAGCTCAATTTATTACAGTGAGAGAATATGTTGAACCTAACCGATAGAAAATTGTCCGAGAATTCAGATGAGACAGCGGGACAAAGTATATCAACACCTGTATTTCAGCTATGCTCTGGTCAGCAATCTGGTGATGCTGACGGTTCTGTGGCTGTGGTGCTGGCTGTGTCGGGACAGTGAGCAAAAGCTGCTCCCATGGGAGGCATTGTATCAGGGCTGTCTCAGCGTGTTGTGGATGTTGCTGCAGAGCCTTGCCATGGCGTGGGTGTTTTTCTCTCTGTACGGGGTGGTTCGCATGCCGCGGTATCGTGATGCATTGTTGTTTATCATTATTTTTTCACTCTGGTATCTTCCCGTTGGTATGTTAGCATCGGATAGTCAGACGCTGTGGATTTCCTGCATCTTTTCCATTTCTCCCCTCAGTTTTGTTTACTTGCTGCGTGCCCGTCATGCGTGATTGCAGCGTTTATTCTTTGTTTGGAAAGCAGAGCTTTTTAATAACACATTTGACAAATTGTCGGTGTCACCATCAACTTAAGCAAGAATTGTTAACTATTTGGTGGCATTTCTCGAACCTTGGCCGGAACCGGGGCGGATATGAGCCCTTACCGTTTGAGCAAAAGAAAGGCGGACGCGTGTGCGTCCGCCGATGGTTTATTTGTTCAAGTCGTATCAGGCAGCTGTAGACCAATCAACGCTTTTGTAGTGTTGGAAGACGGAGCGTGGGTCTTTGTCTGCAGCCTTGAGCTCGGCAAGAATTTGTTCACGCATGCTGAGAGCTGCTTGAAAAGCTGCCTGTTCGGAGCCGTACTGCTTGTCGGAGAAGTAGCGGGTGAACTGATTCCACTTGCGGCAGATGCTCAGTCTCCAGCCTTGAAATGAGGTGGTCTCATAGGTATAGCGTGTGATGTTGCGTTGTGTCATGGTGGTGTGTGGTGTTGTGGGTTGATAAGGAGCGCTGCTTTGTCAGCGCCGGGGCTATCATCTCACGAGCGGCGCTTATCCGCAATCTAACACGCTAATTGTTTCGCCATGGGATGTAACGGGGAAGTTTCTGAACGCGAAAAAAGGAACTGTTCCGATTGGGGAACAGTTCCGTCTGAATGAAGAAGACTTGATTGCAGGGGGAATCAGCGGATGGTCTTGACCGTCACAGCTTCCTTACCCACGCGGTCGCGGAGGTAGTTCAGCTTGGCGCGGCGCACCTTGCCGCGGGCCACCACCTCAATCTTGGCAATCTTGGGGGTGTGGATGGGGAAAGAGCGCTCCACGCCTTCGCCGTAGGCAATCTTACGAACGGTGAAAGCCTCATTGACGCCGGAGCCACGCTTGCCGATAACGATGCCCTGGAAGATCTGCACACGTTCCTTGCCACCTTCAATCACGCGGCAGTGTACCTTCACGGTGTCACCAACGTTGAAGGGAGTCACGTCCTTCATCTGCTCTTTTCCGATTGTGTCGAGAATGTTCATTCCTGTATCTCCTTGTTTTGTGTAAATGGTCTGTGAGCCTCCCGGCTCGGGTGGGTGCGACAGTCTACACGATTTTTGCCTCCTTGGCAATCCAAATTTCACTCAAAATTGAATTTTTTTTGATTTGGCTGACATAAGCGTCTGAAAACGGGTGATTTTCCGGGGGTAAAGAAAGCTTCAGACACAAAATAGGCAAACTTCTGATTGACAATTCGTGTCGCATAGTATATAACGCGCGCATTCCCATGCGGAAAAGAGCTCATTATCAAGAAGATTCCGAATCATGAAAAAGTCCCGCACCTCATCCATCAAACGCAAGATTCGCAACTGGAGCGCTGCTGATTCAGCGGAGCTGTACTGTGTGAACGGCTGGAGCAACGGCTATTTCAATATCTCGAAAGAGGGTGAATTCATGGTGAAGTTGCAGGATTCGGACGGTACTTCCAAGCTGGTGAGTCTGTACAATATCATGAAAGGTCTTTCCGAACGCGGAACAGATGCCCCGGTGCTGCTGCGTTTTCGTGATTTGCTGCATGCCCGCATTGATGAGTTGAACAAGAGTTTTATCAAAGCTATCAAGGAAGCGGATTACAAGGGAAAATACCGCGGGGTCTACCCCATCAAGGTGAACCAGCAGCGCCAGGTGGTGGAGGAGATTGTTTTCCACGGTGCTCGCTATCACTATGGTTTGGAAGCCGGTTCCAAGCCGGAGCTCATTGCCGCTATGGCGCAGATGAAAGACCCGAAAGCCTACCTCATGTGCAACGGGTACAAGGATGATGAGTTCATTGACCTGGCGCTCATGGGGATGCGCATGGGAATCAATATCTGCCTGATTTTGGAGATGCCCAATGAGCTGCCGGCCATTCTTCGCCGCGCTGAGGCTTTGGGCGTGGAGCCGCAGCTGGGCGTGCGTGTGCGCCTGGCTTCCAAGGGCAGCGGTCATTGGAATGAGTCTGCGGGTGATAAGTCCGTGTTCGGGCTGAATGCGGCGCAGGTCATCGATGTGGTGGATGCGCTGAAAGCTGCGAACAAGCTGCATTGTCTCAAGGTGCTGCACTATCATCAGGGTTCCCAGATTCCCAATATTTCCGTGGTGCGCGGTGCTCTTACGGAGGCCTGCCGTATCTACATTGACCTTGTGAAGGAGGGCGCACCCATGGGGGCGCTGGATATGGGTGGCGGTCTGGCGGTGGACTATGACGGCTCTCAGACCAACTTCCACTCATCCTGTAACTATACCATCGAGGAGTATGCCCGAGATATCGTGGAAATTGTGGGCGAGATGTGTACGCGGGCCGGTGTGCCGCACCCCAATCTGGTTACGGAGTCCGGCCGTGCCGTGGTGGCGTATCACGCGGTGCTGGCGTTCAATATTCTGGATGTGACGACGGCACCGGGCATGGAGAAGAGTATGCCGGCACTGCCGGAGGATGCCAGCGATGTGTTGCGTGCGCTGGATGAAACGCGCCGCATGATTACCCGTAAGAATATCCAGGAGTGTTATAACGATGCCATTTACTACCGCGACCAGCTGCGTGCGGAGTTCTACCACGGCAAGGCCAGCCTGCGTGAGCGCGGCATGGGAGAGGCTATCTACTGGCACATCATGGGGCTGATTGCTCACCGTATCTCGGAAATGAGTGAGATACCCGAGGATTTGAAAGAAGTGTCCGATAACATGGTGGACTTCTACTACGGCAACTTCTCCGTGTTCCAGAGCCTGCCGGATTCCTGGGCGATTGACCAGCTCTTCCCCGTGGCACCTATTCAGCGGCTCTGCGAGCGCCCGTCGCAGAAGAGTGTGCTGGTGGACATCACCTGCGACTGCGATGGCAAGGTGGATAATTTCATTGACCGAGAGGACGTGGCACGCTCTCTGCCGCTGCATGAGGTGGGTTCGGATGAAACCTACTATGTGGCGGTATTCATGGTGGGGGCGTACCAGGAAACGCTGGGTGATTTGCATAACCTGCTGGGTGATACCAACGTGGTGAGCGTGCATCTGGAGAACGGACGCCCCGTCTTTACCCAGGAGGAAGAGGGTGACAGTGTGGCAGATGTGCTCTCCTATGTGAAGTACGATGCCAAGGACCTGGTGGCACAGTTCCGCAATCTGGCTGAGCGCGCGGTGGAGGAAGGGCTTATTACCCCCCGCCAGCGGCGTGATGCTCTGGAGGCTTACCGCAACGGACTGAACGGCTATACCTACTACGAGCTGTAAGCCCTTTTTAGGTGGTTATCTAATTGTGAGAGGGTTAGATTGCCTTAACGGGAGTTAGCTGCTAGTCTTGGGGTACATGGGAGGCGGTATCACGGTGATGCCGAAATCTCCCCCTTAATCCCAAACCGAACGAGAGAGATGAAATACAGCATACTACTGACAGTTGCAGCAGTGGCATTTGCCTCCTGCTGCCAGCAGCAACAGCAGACCCCGCCCCCGGCTCCCGTGCCGCCTCCTGTCATCATTGAGAAATAAAGGCTCGTCCTGCTGAGTTCTGACCGGAAAAGTGCGTGTACCGCGAGCGGTATGCGCACTTTTATTTGTGGTGTGTTTAAGGTGATATAGGGATAGATGGTTCACTACGCAGGAATTCAAAATGTATGTCATATTGTTTCTCCGGCATGGGGGGAGGACAGGTTGCGTGCAGCAGCTGCTACGTATGTCTGAGTTTATGATTACCACGATTATTGGTGAATTGCAAGTTCAAATGCAACACTTTTTGAAAAAAATGCGCTCTTAGTGCTTTGCATCCCCAAAATTCAGCCCGAGAGCCTTCACCATCTCATTTGCGGACTTACCATCGAAGAGCTTTCGCGGGATTTTATTC
>JAZNLU010000019.1:0-12955 GCA_045579245.1 Akkermansia sp. | reverse complement strand
CACCTTGAATGGAAGTGGGCGTGTCATTAACCTGACGGGGGCAGAAACAGATATGACGGAGTTGTCTGCCTCTGCCACCCAGGAGGGCGCTTATATCGGCGTGACGGATGGCTCTCTGAATTCAGGCTCCGGCACGTTCCTCGTGCTGGGCGAGGGCCTTGATACCTACCGCCTCGAGACATCTTTGCACGTTTCCAATGGCAAAGTGTTGACATTGGGAGAAGGAGTGGTATTGGAGAGCCTGCATCAGGACCGGGATCTTATAGTGTACGAGGGCGGCAAGCTTGTGGCTACAGGAGCCACTCTGAACCTGCTGGGGCACAGTGAGAGTGCAGGATATTCACTAAGCGAAGTCAGGATTTCCGGCACCGCGGAACTGACGGGCTGCACCATCAATGCGTATCCGGCAACATCCTGCAATGGAGATGAAAACATTTGCGTACGGAATGGTGGTGTGCTCAGCATGGCGGATTGCCGGCTCAACGATGTGAATTACTTTGCCGTGGAGAGCGGCGGCACGGCCACTATCAGCAACACCACGTTGCAAAAACTGTCCAGCAGCGGCACGGTGGTGCTGGATAATGCCACGATGAACAATCTGGCGCTGACTGGCGGCAAGGTGAGCGGCGATGTGACGCTGACCGGCAGTGGCCGGGTGATTGAGATTAATGTTGTTGATACGGACCTGACCGATCTGCAGGCGGTAGCCACCCAGGAGGGTGCCTATATCGGTATTACCGGAAGTTCTCTGCGTTCTGCTTCGTCTACCTTCCGTGTTCTGGGCGAAGGTTTGGCTACGTATCGCATGGAGACATCTTTCTACATATATAGCGGTGCAACGCTGACTTTGGAAGAAGGAGTGGTGCTGGAAAGTCCGGATTACCGCAATTCCATGTATGTATACAGTGGTGGTAAATTGAAGGCGACCAATGCTACTCTGAATCTGACCGGTCATAGCAATGAACAGGGTAGTGATTTGAATGAGTTGAGTATTGAAGGCTCCGCCGAACTGACGGGTTGCGTTATTAATGGCTACGCTGCTACATACTGTGATGGTTATGAGTTAATCATGGTGCGAAAGAACGGTAAGCTGAGCATGACAGATTGCCGGCTCAATGATGTGACTTACTTCGATGTAGAGAGCGGCGGCACGGCCACTATCAGCAACACCTCGCTGCAGAACCTGAGCAACGCCGGAACCCTGGTGCTGGAGAACAGCACACTGAGCGGTGCGTTGACTCTTTCCGGTGGCAGCGTGAGCGGCTCCGGCAATATCCTCACCGGTGCCGGGTGTGTGATGGTCCTTCAGTCATTCACTACCGATCTTTCCGGGTTTGTGGCCACGGCTACGCAGGAAGGTGCTTATGTGCAGGTTAACAATGGCAGCGTGAATAGCAGCAGCAGTCTGCGTGTGCTGGGTGAAGGTCTGGATACATACAGGCTGAATACTTCAATTTCGGTGTACGATGGGAATACTTTCACCCTTGGCGAGGGCGTGACGCTGGTTGCAGACCGGAGCGCCAGCCACGATATCAACGTGAATGGCGGGGGGAAGTTCATCGCCGATGGAGCCACGCTGCAGCTGCTGGGTGCCTCTTCCGGGGATCGTGTGAATGTGAGAGCTTACAGCGGGTCCGAGATTATTCTGAAGAATACGGTAGTGCAGGGGCCTGATACCACGGCATCCAGAGATAGCGAGGGTAATTTCCATGTTTATTCCGGCGGCAGACTGGTGATGGAGAACACCCGTTTTGTCAGTTTGGATGGCGTCTGCGTAGAAAACGGAGGCGTGGTTGAAGCCAGTGGATTGAGTGGCGACAGCTGGATGACGCTGAATGGTGGTGCTTCTGTAAGCATTCAGAATTCTGATATGTCTGCCATGGCGATTCAGATTCAGGGTAACTACACCGGAACGAACAAGATAGACCTTTCCGGCAACTACTGGGGAACGACGAATTACGAGGAGATCCTCGCGAAGATCAGCGGCTATAATGCCGATTATGTGGTGCTGGAGAACTGGCTGGTGACCGCACCGGAGAATGCCGTGGCTATCGAAGGCCTGGTGGGCGATAAGTTGCTGGATGCCAGTGAGAATTCGGTGACGCTGCGCTTCTCCGAGGCGATGGATGCCACCACTACCACGGTGGATAAGTTCAGCATTGTGAATGAACTGGGCGAAGCCGTCGAGATTACGGGCTTCGAGCTCAACGGCTGCGATGTGGTGCTGGAGTTCGGGCAGCTGCCGAAGGATGGTACTTACCGCGTATCGGTGGCCAATGGTCTGCAGTCTGCCACCGGCAAGAGCGTGCAGGTCTACATGAGCCGGAACGGCGCGAGCGAATATAGCGAGACGCTGCGCGCAGATGTGACGGCAGAGACCGTGACCGCTGTGAGCCTGCAGAAGAGCACGCAGCCGCGCTATGTGGATGTGGTGTTCAGCGGGGCGGTGAATCCCGCTACCGCAGCGGTGGGGCTCTTTGTGCTGCGCGGGCCGGCCGGCGAGACGGTGGCGGTGCAGAGCATCAGCACCCCGGGGGCCAACACGCTGCGCCTGAATCTGCCGGCATTCAGTGCCGTGGGCGAATATACGCTGGAGATGCTGCCGGGCATTACCGACTACGCCGGCAATGCGGTGGTGCTGCCTGAGGAACCGCTCAGCTTCACGCTGGAATCGGCGGATGTTTCCGTGACTGCGGCAGATGTGGCCTACACCGGCCATACCTACGGCTCTGTGCAGGTGGCTCTCACGGCCAACAACGCCGGCAATGTGGCCGCCACCGGGGCCAAGGTGGAAATCTGGCTCACAAAGAATGGCAGCATTGCCTCCGATTCCATCCTGCTGGATATCGTCACCGTGGATCTGGCTGCCGGTGAACAGAAGGAGCTTACCCGCACCCTGCTGCTGGAGCAGGCCTGGGACCTGGCCGAAGGTGAATACCAGCTGGTCACCCGCAGCTCCTGGGGCGATGAGCTCAGCGCCTTGCGTGCGGATAACACCGCTGCCATCGGCAGCCTGAGCGTGAGCTATCCCCCGGCGGCAGACCTGAGCATCACCGCCATCACCCTGCCGGAGTCCCTGGAACCCGGGCAGAGCTTTGCCCTGCAGCTGCAGGTGGCCAACAATGGCGGCCAGCCCACCCCGGCCGAGGGTCTGGTGGAACTGGGGCTCATACAGAGCGGGGCAGATGCCTCGACCATGATTTCGCTGGGTACCTACACTCTGGTAGCCTCCACCACCGGGGCTGAACTGGCACCTGGTGAGTCGCTCCTGCTCAGCGTGCCTGCGGTGCAGCTGCCGGCCGGCATTCAGCTGCAGGGAGACGTGCAGCTGGTGGCGGTCATCAACCCGGATAATGACGTGTTCGAGAAACCCGAGCACCGCGCGGATAATACCTGCGTGGCAGAGCAGGTGCTGCAGCTTGAACCCACGCTCAGCCTCTCCCTCTCCCGCTCCGAGGTGACGGAAGGCAGCGGCCTGCGCGTGGTCTACACCATCACCCGCAGCGGCGATTGCAGCGAGGCTCTCGCGGTGCAGGTGGACTGTGCCCTGGCGGCCCGCCTGGGCCTGCCCGAGACGCTTACCATCGCCGCCGGCCAGAGCAGCCTGCGCTACCAGGCTTCCCCGGTGAATGATCAGGAATACCTGGGCAGTGCAGCGGCGGAAATTGCCATCTCGGCTGCCGGGTACAAGGGCGCCCAGGGCAGCATCTCCCTGGTGGAGGATGAAAAGCCCACCCTCACGCTCACGCTTTCTGCCGAGCGTGCCCAGGAGGGGGCTGAAATCACCGGCACCGTGACCATGAACACCATTTCCACGGTGGATACCGTGGTGAAACTGGGCAGCACCTATGCCGCCCAGCTCAATCTGCCGGAGAGCATCACCATCAAAGCCGGCGAGAGCTCTGCCTCCTTCTCCGCCTCCGTGGTGCAGGACGAAACCGCCGAAATTGATAAGGAACTCAAGATTACCGCTGCCGCCACCGGTTTCAACAGCGGCTCGGCCAAAGTCACCGTGGTGGACGACGATATCCCCCAGGTACAGCTCGTGCTGAGCAAGGAAATCGTGTCGGAAAGTGACGGCTATTATGCCCTCACGGCCACTCTCGTACGCACTGGAGGCTCGGATGAAGCGATTTCAGTTCGGCTTGAAGATGTGGATGGCATAGGCCTCATTCTGCCCAATGTTGTAACTCTGGCTCAGGGAATGAGTTCCCGGTCATTCATTATCGGCGTGGTGGATGATTCAGCGTCCAACGGTGAAAGAACAGGTGCTATTCGAGGGTACATAACCCTGGATAATTGCGGCTGTGACGCGAGTACCTCGCAAAATGGAGGCGTGTTCGAAAGCTCTTTGACCGTTTTGGATAACGATAGCCCAGCATTGAGCCTTTCGCTGAATCGTGGCGTGTTGCGTGAAGGTGGTCAGGATGTGGCGATACTGACGCTGTCGAGTAACTATGTGAGCGATGTGGATGTAGTGGTTTCTCTGGACGATAATGGCATGTTGAACTTGCCAGAGTTTGTCGTCATTCCTGCTGGTCACACAAGTATTACATGTGAGATTACCGCCAAGGTTGATGGGGTGACAGATGGTACCCAGGTTTCGACTATCACCGCTACAGCAGATGGTTTTGTTTCGGCTGCCGGGTATATACAGATTACGGATAGAGATATCCCGGATATGTTGGTGAAAGATATTTCTGTGGATGGCGCAGCCATTTCCGGAGGGAAGGTTACTCTCAACATCACTATTGCGAATGAAGGCTACGCCGATTGCATGAGCTCTACTGAAGTTCTGCTCAAACTTTCAGATGGCACTGAATTGGGCACGATTCAGGTAAGCGGAGGTATAACGGCCGGATCTTCTGTGAGCGTCAGCAAGGAAGTTACCCTCCCCAAAGTTACAGGTACCTATTCCATTGTGGCAGAGGTCGATCCTTCATCCGTAATTTCCGAACTCAGTGAAACAAATAACTACGGAACACTTTCGGGTATCCGCATCGCTTCCGGTTATTCCATTCAGGCTGAGGTGGATAAATCGGTGCTCATGTCTGCGGAAACCGTTAATATTACCGGAGCCTTGACTGCGGATGCTACTGGACTTTCCGTCGCAAATCAGCAGGTAGTCCTCTATGTATATTGGGATGGGAAACTCATCAGCAGAGAAACTGTTACAACTGATGATAGCGGGCGTTTTGCTTCGGCGTACGACGTCCCGTATGGTGTTGGCGGTCACTACTCTGTGAAGGCTGGTGTATACACAGAAATGAGTCCGGAGTTGGATTCTTTCGATGTTGCTCAGCTCGATATAACGACTAACACAAATGGGTTGACTTGGGAGGTGGATACCGGCGAATCTATCAGTGGACAAATTACCATCAGGAACTCCGGTGCCGTTGACTTGACAAACGTACGTTTGCTTGTAGACGGTGTGCCGGATAACGTGGCTTTCAATTGGGATACCGCATCCATCAATCTTGCCGCCGGTTCATCAGCCTCGTTTGCATATACACTTGCTGGCTCTACTGCGAACCTCAACGATTTGTATTCGAAGTTCCAGATCCAGGTGGTTTCTGACGAGGGAGTAAATGCCCAGCGTACGGCTTATTCTTATGTGAGTGTGCCGGATGCGGATATTTCGTTGAGCCTTAGTGAAATGGAGTCTTCTATCTCTTGTTCGGCTGCTCGATTCTTCGAGGTGATTGTGCGCAACGTGGGCGGTGGGGATAGCGGAAAGGTGGAATTCCTTCTCCCAGGAGTTGATTGGATGTCAGTCTATTCCGGAGCAGATATTGAGAACCTTGCGCCCGGTGAATCAGCTACCGTGGTACTGAAGGTAGATCCCACAAAAGCAGATGTACTGCTTAATGCACCATACCAGGGTAAGATAGCCGTGGTGGCAGACCGTGCACAAGGCGAGGTTATCAATTACGACTTCCGTTTTGTGTCTGACAATAAGGCGGCTGTTTCCGTAAATGTTTACGACGCATTCTCTCTGCAGAATGAGGATAACCGCTGCATCAACGGAGCTCGTGTTGTGTTGCGCAATGCGTATACCAACGAAATAGTCAAATCCGTGGTGGCTGATAGTGAAGGCTACGCTGATTTCTCATCTGTGGAGGCGGGACAGTATTATCTTGAGGTCAAGGCAGACGGCTGCTCTGATTACAAGATGCTCATTGTTCTGGATCCTGGAGAGGTGCTGCACCAACCTGTATACCTGGCGAACCAGACGGTTACCTATTCATTCGTGGTCACACCGACCTACATCGAGGATAAATATGAAATCGTGCAGGAAATGGATTTCACTACCAGCGTGCCATCGGCAGAGGTGGTGTATGAAGGCGGCACTATCATGATTCCGGATATAGATTATGGAGAGTCGACATTGGTGCAATTTACCATCTCGAATTATGGTTTAGTGGCGGCTCAGAATCTGACCCTTGACTTGCCGACGTTTGAAGGCCTTACTCTGACTATTCTTAATCCAATCGAAAACCTTGCGGCTCAGAGTTCTCATACGTTCCAGATGCTGGTGACGGCTCCGGAGTATGAGGAAGAGAAGAGCAGGTCGTTTAAGAAGGCATGGGCGTGCCTCAACGGCTATGTTACTACTTTGTGGGTTGATTGTACCGCTGATGGTAAGTGGAGACTGAATGCGCAGACTGTGCAGACAGCGGGGGACTGCCCCAGCACTGATCTGAAAGGGGTTGATTTGCCTCGCCTGGTGCCCGTACCGCATCATGGCCCCGATTTTGGAACTGGCGGTCGGAATGATTATGAAGATCCCTGGTATAGCAGACCCGGCCCCACCTGGGTAGGCCCCAAGCTTCCGATTTTCTCGTCAGATATTCTTCAGTGTACACCCTGCAAGGCAGAAATTCTCAATGCAATAGCTGATTGCATGGGGTGGCGTAGGCATGAGCATAAGATAGAAGGTCCGGGTGTCTGTGATGTTTTGAAATTTGCAGGCATCTTCTATCCTCCGCTTGCCCTAATAGGTAAGGCATGTGAAGAAATCCAGGATGTTATAGAGATGCTCAAGCAGATTGTCGACTGTCTGAATACAATTCGAGATGCCATTGATAAATGCTGGCCCGGTCTTATTGACGGAATTATTAAATCCCTTATGGGAGGAAAAGGTGATTCCTCTATTGAAGATGTAGAGGATCCGTGGGCAAAACAGATGGCGACTCTTTTCGTAGAACAGGAGATCAGAAAAGAAAACGTGCTGAACATGACCTTTGTCTTCACCGGGCCTTTTGATTTGAGATCCTATTTCGCTTCAGGTAATGCTAATATGGAGGCTGTTGCGCAATGGCTGACAATCATGGAAGAGGCTTGTGCCGAAGACGGTGAATCCGGTGCACTTCTTTCAGATTCAGAATTGTCAAGGATTCGGGCTTCCGCTTTGTACACGTTGTCGGAAGAAACAAAAGACTTGTTGGATAATATTTGTGAGAAATGGAATCGCACAGTTCTGTATCATCGCAAGGGATGGCTCAGTGTTGAAGATGTTCCCAGCGGGGAGTCTCTGGATTTCTATTCAAGTGAGTATGTCGCTGAGACAAACGTACTGGTGGAGAATGCGTATGAAAAGGTCACTGCTCTCGGATATTCAGATGTTAGTGACTATTATTACGATTCTCTCAAGGCCATCAAGGATTACGCCAGCAGTGCTGAGAGCGAGGTCTGCGCAACGGTGAAGCTCCGCTTCTCTCAGACTGCCACATTGAGCCGAGAGGCTTTTGATGGAGAGCTGATTCTTACCAATAATGCGGGTTCGGACATGAGCAACATCAAGTTCCAGGTATATGTCAAAGACAAGAATGGTGTTGATGTGAGCGAACATTTCAGCATTAAATATTATGAACTGGATGGCATCGACTCCATTGATGGAGGCCATTTGTCTGCCGGTGGCACGGGAACTATCCGTATTCAGTATGTGCCGGATAAAACGATTGCCTCAGACGGTGCAGAGAACTTCTCCTTCGGTGGTTATCTGAGTTATAATAATCCGACGGATGGGGCACCGGTGCAACTGACGCTGACGCCTGTTGTTCTGGAAGTTAATCCTTCGCCGAATCTGGAACTGCATTATTTCCTGACAGAAGATGTGTATTCGGATGATCCGTATACCACCACGCTGGAGGCAGTGCAGAAAGCGGAAATTGGCCTTATCGTGAAGAATACGGGTAAGGGTGTGGCTCATGATTTCACCATGACCGATTTCCATCCGGAGTTACTGGAAAACGAGACAGGCCTTGCATTGGAAATCACGATGTCTGGTTCGTCGCTTAATGGCGGAGAACTGCAAAAGAGCGGTACCACTATGTACTTCGGCGATATCAATGGGCTGAGTACCTCCACAGCGGTGTGGTATTTCACCACCAATCTGCATGGCTATTTCAGCAATTATTCCTCCACCTTCCGCCATGTGTCAGATCTGGGAGACGAGAAGTTCTCGCTTATAGAATCCACCAATACCCACATGCTGACCCGCAGCATGAATGTGGATGGCGATGAAAAGACAGACTTCCTGGTGAACGATGTGCAGGATGCATTGGATTTGGCAGATGGTATTTACTTCGGCGATGGAAGTTATGCAGATGTGCATGCCGTGACCGGTATTTTGAGCAGCACTGGTCAGCTTGGCGGCGGTGTGAATACCATTTCGCTGACCATGCGGGCTTCTGCTGGCTGGAACTACTTCCGCATTGATGACCCCGGCATGGGTGATTACAGCATCACCGGTGTGACGGTTGGCGGGGTTGCGCTGGATAGCTCTGCCTTCTGGCAGACAGACCGCATCTTTGCTGGAGATGGCACTGCTACCTACGTCAGCCGCTTGCACTGGGTATATGAGGCTGTTGAGGATGGTGACGTCGAGGTCGTGCTCGACTACAAGCCTGCGGATGCAGATATTCCTAAGGTTGTTTCCATTTCCGGCGTGGAGAATGGAAAGGTCGTGCGCGAATTGCCCTCTGAAATCAGCGTGAAGTTCAGCGAGGCTGTGAATCCCGGCACGTTCAACGTGGGCTGCGTGGAGCTGCGCAAGGGTACAGAGCGCCTTGACCTGGCCGACCTTACCTGGACGTGGACATCCGGGGATACCCTTGTGTTCACGAATCTGCATGAGTTCATGACGGAGGATGCCGTCTACAGCCTGGCTGTGCGAAACACGAATGTGCAGGATATTTACGGTAATCCGGGTGATGGCACGGGAGAGCAGGTCCGCTGGACTCTGGCGGGTACCGCATTTGCTCTGGAAGGGGTCAGCGGACATGAACAACGCCGGGAGAATAGCTACGTGGATACCCTCTATGTCACCTTTACGACCCCGGTGGCTGAGTTTAACGCGGAGGCCATCACTCTGTACGTCACTGAAGCCAATGGTGTGACCTATCCCATCAACGGAGCCGGGAAGCTGATGGTAACCCAGACAGATACCGAGGGTAAGATTTTTGCGATTACCGGCCTGGAATCTCTGCAGGTGAGGGATGGAAGTTATTCGATGTCGATAGACCGTTCCAAGGTGCTTGATATCTATGGACAGGCATGTCTTGAAACATCGCCCATCAGTTGGAACCTGCATAAGACCCCGCCGACGGTATTGGATGCTTCGTTTGACGAAGCCGAACAGCTCGTGCAGAATATTGATACGATTAATCTGCAGTTCAGTCATGCGGTAAGTCGAGTGGACTCTTCTGCCATCATCATCCGGTGCAACGGTGAGGTATACACGAGTGATTCCCTTGTTTGCGAAGTTCATCCTGATGACCCGACGCTGGTCATCGTGCGGGGTATCAGCTCGGCTCGGCCGCAGGGCAAGGCCGCTGCCATGCCCGATGGTGACTGGCAGATGGAGGTGGACATGACCGGGGTGGAGGATATATACGGAAACCTGGGTGAAGGTACATACTCTGCTGATTGGGAAGTTGACACCGTGGCTCCGGCAGAATTGGAGAGCATTACCATCAATGGTGGAGATTCCTGTGTTGTGGCCGAAAGCTCGATTACAGTCGGGGCGGAACTTCCTGAAGCCGGACTTACCGTCAGCATTTATGACAGGCTGGTGACAGCTTCCGGCATGGGCACGCTCCTGTGGACTGGAGTTGTGGAAGGAACTGTTCTTTCCCGGCAGGTGACGCTGCTGAGCGGTTCTTCTCACGCTGTGTCGATTGTGACCACTGATTCCGCAGGCAATGAGACTACTAATTCATTCAACGTATTGGTGGATATGGTTGTTCTGACGGCTGCCATGGATTTGGAAGATCAGTATAAGGATATGCCGGATGCGGTTTCCATCACCTTCAGTTCTGCAACAACTGATTTGCCGTTGGCTGCACTGAAGCTTACGGTGGATGGTCGGGAGGCATCCCTGGACGGTGCAACCCTGACCCGGGTGAGCGAGACCGAATGGCAGCTCAGTGGCCTGGGCGGATTGAGCATTCCCGCCGGGGAGGTTGCCCTGAGTGTGGATCTGAGCACGGTTTCCAAGACCAGCTCCGGGCTGCAGGGGCAGGGCGTGTACACGCAGAGCTTCACCTACGACCCGGTGGCCGAGGTGCGCGTGGCAGGGTGCGATATTACAACCGGTGCCGGTTCTGTCACGGGTATCAGCATCAGCTTCAGCACCAATATCAACTACGCTGAGCTCAAGAAGGCCGGCGTGCTGGGGGATGCCGTGCGCCTGGTGAACCAGACGACCGGCAGCGTGGTGGAGCTGTCCGCCGATGGTTTTGCGTATGCCGGCAATACGCTGACCTGGGGCGGTGAGCAGAAACTGCCCGGCGGCAGCTATGCGCTGGTGATTGACCCGGCGCTGCTGACGGCGGCAAACGGTTCGCCGCTTGTGGGCAACGAGGGTACGGCCGATACGGCTATTGTCAGCTATGTGGGCGATGCTGTGCTGCTGGGGGCAGCCGGCAGCTCATACAGCGCTCCTTATGCGGTTGACTGGAATGCCGATGGCCACACCGACCTGCTGGTGGGTGAGAAGGTGGGCAGCGAGGGTAAGGTGCGTCTCTACCTGAACGATGGTAATGGCCGCTTCTCCGACTATACCTACCTCCGGAGCAACGGTGCGGACCTGAGCGTGGCGGCCAGCGGCTGCCAGGGTATCGTGGTGGCGCTGCAGGATATCACGGGTGATGGCATAGCCGACCTCGTGGCAGGCCTGAGCAGTGGCGCTGTGCAGTACTTTAGTGGCATGGCTGATGGCAGCTTCGGCACTGCGGCTGAGCTGCTGGGGAGCAGTGTGGCCGGCAGCCGCGCGTATCCTACGTTCCATGATTGGAATGCGGATGGCGCGACCGACCTGGTGCTGGGCACGGGCAGCGGTAGTCTCATGGTGGGGCTGGGCAGCAGAGATGCCGCCACCGGTGCGCTGAGCTTTGCTACGCCCACCACCATTGCGGGTATCGAGGTGCCGGGCCGCGCCGCCCCTGTCTTTGCCGATGTGAACGGCGATACGGTGGATGACCTCATCCTGGGTGCGGGCGATGGCAGCCTCACGCTCTACTACGGCACGGAGAGCGGCTATCACAAGGTCGCTTCCTGGCAGCTGGATGGTATCAACTGGGAGCGCAGCCGCGTGACCCTGGCTGATTTGAACGCCGATGGCACGTCGGATCTCGTTGTGGGCGGCAGCACGGGCGCGGTATATGTGGTATACGGTGCAGCTGCTTCCGGCACCTGGAGCGAGGCTTTCGAAGTGGTTTCCGGCGCCGTCATCAGCTCCACTGCTGCCGCGGTGGAGGGTAAGAATGCCACGCTGAGCTGGGTGGTGGATTACGCCGAGACCGGACTCACCTACATCGTGGAGGTGGCAGACAATGCAGACTTTGCCAATGCCACCAGCCAGGAGGTGAACGCCACTACGCTCACCATGAATGGATTGTCGGATGGCAACTTCTTCTGGCGCGTCAGCATCAAGGATTCCGCCAAACCGGCCGTGACGGGACAGAGTTTCACTGTGGATACCGTAGCACCCGGGGCTCCCGCAGAGCTGGCGGCAACCGTTAACAATGGGACGGTGCTCTTCAGTTGGGCCGCGGTGACGGATGCCAGCGGCGTGAAGTATGAGCTGCGTTTCAGCTCTGCCGCAGACTTTGCCGGCGCCACTGTTGTGGCTTCGAATGAAGCCGGGTTGAATCTCTCGCTGCCTGCCGGCGAGTGGTACTGGCAGGTGCGCGCGGTGGACGGTGCCGGCAATGCCGGTGCGTGGGCCACGGCGGCTGAGAGCCTCAGCGTGGATGAGTACGTGATTCCGGAGCCCACGGCTGACCGTCACTGGGCTCAGGGGCTTGTGACCTCCGGCTCTACGCTGCTGAGCGGCTATTGGGATGCCGATAAGTCCGGCACCGGTGATAGGCAGCTCTGCTGGGCCGCGGCCGATGCCAACATGCTGGCCTGGTGGCAGCAGCAGTATGGAGTCACCGACTTCAGCTCCAGTGATGTGCCTGAATCTGCGGATGATATTTTCGCTGTCTTCAAGCAGAACTGGGCCAATGTGAGTGGCCGCGAGGAATTCGGCCTCACCTGGTGGATTTCCGGCGCTTCCGAAAATGGCAGCTATGGCACGTTCTATGCCGATAACTACACGGGCAGCGGAGAGCAGGGGGCCTACTATGCCGCTCATTACGATGCCGCCGCTACTTCCGCCCTGGTGAAGGAGGTGAGCCTGACCGGTGCAGATGCTGAGCAGCTTGCCCGGGATTGGGCCGCCGTGTATGCCGCCGGTGGTATCATCAGCCTGGGTGTGTACAGCAGCCTGAGCGGTTCTACTCTGGTGGGCGGACACGCCCTCACCGTGTGGGGCTTTGCCACGGATGCCTCCGGCCGCCTGAGCAGCATCACGGTAACGGATTCGGATGACAGAACCGATTCCGTGCTGACCCTGAATCTGGCCTACAACGTGACCAAGGGCTATTACCAGGTAGCGCAGAGCGGC
>JAZNLU010000018.1:0-34889 GCA_045579245.1 Akkermansia sp. | reverse complement strand
ATCCGCTGTGTTTGACGCAAGAAGGCCCTGAAAATGTTGCTATTGATACGTCGTGAACATAAAGTCTGCGTCGTTTTTCCGCAACTCCATATCTCATCGGGCTTTCGCCTTATGAGCCAGGAAACTTTGGGACACATGTGGCCAGTTATCACATGTGTCCCAAAGATTTTTTCTGAGAGACGCAAGTAGGCCTTCCGAAAAGGGTCTTTTTCGAAGCTCCCTGTACTCAAATTTGAGCCAAATTCGGTGTAGAATGCTCCTTATCTACCAGCTGATGGCATAGATAATTCTCTGCTTACAGACTTTTATAGTTATGTCCTGTCACTAGTACTACCCACGCGGTGGAGCATTTAGTTACCCATGTCTTGGACACTCACTAAATCGCCCAGAACCTTTCTACTGCAATGGCTCAATTCCGGCAGTAAAAAGCAATTTTGAAAAAAATCAGATTTCCTCAAATCATAATTTAGTTGCAATTCACGGTTATTCAATATTTTTATCCTTCCTGTATATCTACATTACACGGAACTGATCCATAAAATCAAAAAAAAGCAAATCGACACATTCTCAAAGGAATGTGTCGATTTCCCTGAATCGATATAGCAATGGGAAATTCAAATGAATTACCTATTGAAGTAACGCTTGAGCAGACCGTCAAACCCCTTGCCGTGTCGAGCTTCGTCCTTGCACATCTCGTGCACGGTATCATGCACAGCGTCATATCCCAGTTGTTTGGCTCGTTTGGCGATAGCCATCTTACCGGCACAGGCTCCGTATTCGGCATCTGCACGCATCTGCACATTCTTGGCGGTGTCGTTAGTGAGCACCTCTCCCAGCAGTTCGGCAAACTTGGCGGCGTGCTCGGCTTCCTCCCATGCGTAGCGGCGGAATGCCTCTGCAACCTCCGGGTAGCCATCCCGCTCAGCCTGACGACTCATAGCCAGATACATACCCACCTCACAACACTCTCCGGTGAAGTTCTCACGCAGACCCTTGACAATTTCCTCATCCAGCCCCTGAGCCACCCCCACGCGGTGTTCGTCTGCGTAGTTCTTTTCCGTGTCTTTCATCTCCTCAAAGGTGTCAGCGCCGCAAACCGGGCAAACCTCCGGCATGCCATCACTCTCTACTACTTCCCCGCAGATGGTGCATATATACTTCATTCTCTTATTTCCTTTCTTTTTTGTGTGTTTGTGTATGTAGGTGCGCCTCCGCCTCCGGAGGACGCGTGAAGACTAACAGTTTTTTGCTTTCTCGTCAAGTATTTTATTAGAATAGTTCTAAATTTGTTTATTTTTCTTCAATTTACATCGGCGGTTAATTTCACCGGGTAAAACGGATTCCAGGCTCAAGAAGTGAAAGAAACCTCTACTTTCTTGCGCTTCCAAGCGCGGATAAAATCTTTTTCCAACTTCTTTACATCACGATGAGGCTTAATAAGCTCCTGCACAGCCTCTGAGTTAGGCGTACCATCCAAGAGAGTCTGCATATATGATTTCATGGCCTCCACTCCTTTCTTACCGTCAAGATGAACATAGAAAGAAATAAGCATGACGGAGAGCATATAGGTATCCTTACCCGAGCCCATGTGCCCATACATGGTTGCCTGATTCATATCCAGAAATTCCTCCAAGGAAAACGGAAAATGAAGAGCCCCGGCATTGGAGCGTTTCTTAGCCTCATGAAGAATCATGGAGAAACCGCGGTTAAAGTCAAGCGTTTCACCCACGTAGGGGATATAGCCCAAATACTCAGCCCAACCTTCCTGCCCCCAGATGGGGAGACCGTTGCGGACAAAGTTCTGGTGGGTCAGCTCATGCACAAGAACGTGGGTATTGATATCTCGGGATACCACGGAACCATTAGCCCCCAGACCGAGAGACTCAAACGGGACCATCACCTTATCCATGGCAATTTGCTCTTCGGAAAGCGGGCCGAGCGGTTTACCTTGCTCAGAAGGAGAACGGCGAGCAGCAAAGGAGAACAGACCGGCGGAATCAGCAGGAGCCCCTTTGCTGATGTATTGCTGCTTGGTGGGCCACAGTTCCACCAGATACTTCTTTCCGCCTCGGTCACCCTGAGTCCGGGGTACAGGCAAAACCTCACCCACCGCCTTATTCGCAGCGTAGGCACATTCAAACAAACGCCCCACAGTCTCACAAGCCGCATCATCCAGCGCAACCGGTGAATGAAAGCGGTAATTATTCGTCTCATATACAAAACCTACGCCTGGCTGTTGTCCTTTGCTTTCGAGGATGGTATCTTTCGGCACAGGAATCCCCTTTGGCCAGTCACCGGGGACTGCAACACGTACATTTTTCACACCCATTTCGCGCAGTTCCTTTTTCTTTCGGGTGGCTTCCCTGCGCGGGTCACGCTTCTTGACTTTTTTCTTCTTTTCCGCCTGCTGTAGGGAGAAATGCTCCGCCCCATCGGCAGTAAGCGCAGACGGTTCAACAGCCTGAATCGGTGAAAGCACGACTAGGAGTCCGAGAACGGGCAGGATAAAACGTTTTATCATACAGGATTTCAGTTATAAATTAAAGACTTTTCAATGATAGATGAAATTACAGGGAAAAGCAAGACAAAAAGGCGGCAATCGGGCATTGACGCTCAGGGCAAACGCATTTGAGTAGTGTCATACGCTCTCGAGATTCGAGCATCTGAAATTTGCACCGAATTTACACTGAAAGGATTATCGTAAAAATCTTGTTTTCTCGCAGTTATAGCATTGTTATGCTATACTGTGCAGATGCATAGACTTATTGACGAATTAGAGGCTGTCGAAGACCCACGCATAGGAAATGCGAAGAAACACAAGCTGGGAGACATTCTTTTCATTGCAATAGCCGCAGGCGTTGCGGATGCTGATACCTGGAATCAAATCGAAGATGATGCCATAGAGCATGAAGAGTTTTTCAGGCAGTATCTGGAACTGCCCGCCGGCATTCCATCCCACGACACCTTCAATCGAGTCTTTGCAATTATGGATCCGATCGTTCTGGAAAAGAATTACCAGAACTGGATTCGACAATTTGTCAAAATAAAGGAAGGCTCAGTTATAAGCATTGATGGTAAGACAATTCGTGGTGCTGGAAGCAAAGAAGATGAAGGGTACGCTCACATGCTGAGTGCTTGTTTGAGTGATGAGGGGATATCGCTGGGGCAGCTTAATGTGGACAAGAAGACAAATGAAATTACGGTTATTCCACAACTGCTTGATATGCTGGATATAAAAGGGTGTATTGTAACAGCCGATGCTATGGGTTGTCAAAAGGAAGTGGTTAGAAAGATTGTAAAGGAGAAAAAGGCATCTTATGTATTAGCAGTAAAGGATAACCAGAAAAGATTACACGAGCAGATACTCGAGACCGCTAAAATGGTACGCCCCAGCAGTGTTTTTACAGAAGTAGACGCAGGGCATGGGAGGGTGGAGGAACGAGTATATCGGATATATCGGGATTTGAGTTTTGTCACAGGGGTATGGAATTGGGAAAAACTTTCAGCGCTGGTAGTAGTGGAAAGCACGCGCTACAATAAAAAGAAGCGGACGGAAAGCAAAGAAAAACGTTGCTATATAACAAATTTACCCAGAGGGAGTAGCGCAACTATCGCACATGCAATTCGTAATCATTGGCAGATTGAAAGCATGCATTGGGTGCTTGATGTAGTTTTCGGAGAAGATTCTTGTCGAAAACGAGTGTACAATGCAGCAGAAAACTATTCACGAATGATGAAAGTGGTATTGAGCTTGCTGCGCAATCATAAGAAGAAGTCCGGGGGAACAAAATCGTTGGCAAGAATGAGAAAACAAGCCGCATGGAATACACGAGTACTGGAGGAAATCCTCTTTAGTGCATTCGGCACAAAAAACGAAACAGAGGAAAGTCAATAAGAAATCCCGACATCGAAATGCGTTTGCCCTGAGTGTACAAGCTGCAGGCTTGTCAGTATTTTTTTTTTGTGATATAATCCCGGCGTGATGCCCGAAAACCACCCTAAATCCTTTGCGGATGCGGATGCGCTTATGCTCCGCTTTCTGGAATATCTTGAAGCGGAGCGCAATGCTTCCCCGCGCACAGTGGATGCGTATCGGCGCTCCCTGACCCTTTTCAGAGAGTGGATGGGGGAACGATTTGAAGCATGGGCAAGCTGTTCTTCAGAGGATTTTCGCGCATGGTTGTATGAAGCGCTCAACCTTCAGCTTAAAACGGCGACCATTCGTCTGCGTTTTGCTGCTCTGCGTTCGTTTTATATCTGGCAGATGCGGCGGGAGGGCTTGTCGGTCAATCCATTGGCTGATGTGAGCCTTCCGCGTGTATCTCAGAGTCTGCCTGTGCACTTGAGTCTGCGGCAGATGGAAGCTCTGTTGGCGTTGCCGTTACAGGTGCCGTTGGATAAAAAACATCCGGCATGGATTCCTTATCGGGATACTGCTATTCTGGAGCTTTTTTACGCTTGCGGAATCCGACTCAGTGAGCTGGTGGGGCTGAATGTCGATGCTTTGAGAGGCGGCGATGACTGTGTGAGGGTGCTGGGTAAGGGGCGTAAGGTGCGTCTTGTTCCCATTGGCGATTATGCTAAGGAAGCCGTGGAAAAATATCGGGAAATGGCGGAATTACCTGCAGACGGCCCATTATTCATTAGTCGTCTAAGGCGCAGAATGTCCGGTCGGAGCGTACAACAGATGCTGGATAAATACCTTCAACTCTCTGATATCCCTTTCCACATATCACCTCACAAACTGCGTCACACCTTTGCCACTCATATGTTGGATGCCGGTGCAGATTTGCGTGCTGTGCAAGAGCTGTTGGGGCACTCTTCTCTCTCTACTACCCAGATTTATACCCATGTCACGAAAACAAGGATGAAGCAGGTTTATCGTGAGTCGCATCCTAGGGCGTATTGGGAAGACGAGGAAATTTAATCGATATTGTTCATGCTTGACAATAGTTATGAAAAATGATACTTTTCTGCAAGATGAAAGCGAGCCGTAATGTGACAATTTTTCTAATGGGGATATCTGCCGGAACAGCCGCTGCGGATTGGAGCTATAAGCTGCCGGAAAACGGTCTGATGCCCGGAGCGGTAGAGTTAACAGTATGGAGTGATATGTCGGAGCGACATGGCAAGGCATCCACCCTGGGGATGCAGCAGTATGATATCTCCATTCCTCTAAATGATCCACGCCGCACTTACTTCGGAGAGTGGGCATTTAACGCAGTTATGGATATGGAGATAACGGCTATACATGCTTCCGGGTCTCTTCAGCTGTGTAAAGATGAACTTTACAATTTCAATCTTCCTCTGACCGTCCTGAAACAGATGAATAACGGACGCCGACTGTCTCTGACTCTTATGCCGAGCGTGTCCACAGATTTCTCTTCCGGTTGGAACGGAGTGGCTTTGGCCGGGGCTGCTGATTATCAGTTGTACAAGAGCGAAACGCTGAGCTACTCAGTAGGTATGATGGTGATGCCGCAGCGGCTGTATTATGGCGTAGCTCCCTTTTTTTCTGCTGAGTGGAGACCCTCTCATAATTGGACAGTCAGTCTGAAAGGGTATAAACTGGAGGCTATGTATGCATTTACACCTCGGTTTTCAATGGGTGCGATTCTGATGGGGCGCGGGAATTCCTGGGCGGTGCATACTGAGCGGGGAAATCAGTTATTTACGGTGCGCTCTTTTGTGGCCGGTATTACAGGTGAGTATGATTTTTCTACTCCCGGGGAGCGCAAGCGCATTATTTCCGCCACAATTGGCTCTACACTGGTAACCTCTGCGGAGCTCAACCGCATGGATAGGGGAAAACACACTCTGGAGGCGCATCATTATCACCCTGGGTTTTATGTTTCAGTAGGGGTGGATTGTCGATTCTGATGATTGTTGTGTTGCGTGCAGCGCAAATGGTGCGTATTGAAGCCTCGTCGTTGTGCTTCCTGTAACAATTTTTTGAGACTGTTCCTGTCCGGGGAAGCCTCCCGTGTCAGCAGCCAGAGGTAGTGTCCACCGCTGCCGGCGATGATTGCTTCCCTGTACTGGTCATCCGTGTAGAGAATATGGAACGGAGCTGCGAACCAGGTGTAAGGCGGGACAAATGAGACGAGAAGCTCTCCCGGTTTCCGTTTGTTTTTCATTCTGCCCATACCGCGCGCTTGATATTGCTCCCCATGGGCATCCGTACCGTTATTGAACACTCGGAATGTTTTTTCTCCTATGGCATAGTAATCTGAGTACACGTTGTCCAAACCATATTCAAAGGTATTTTCTATCCGAGCCTGCTCATACCAGCGTCCCATGAATGCCTGCAAATCAATATTGGATTGTGGGGTAATATCGCATTTATTGCCGCGGATTCTTTTCCACAGTCCTTCCGGAAAATGGAGTATAGCATGCCAAATCATTCTCATGTGGGGTTGACGCTGTAGAATTGCTGGAGATTCAGAAACACATACTTAATTACAATAAAAAACTCCCAACTGACTTGATTCAGTCGGGAGGGTGAAATAGGCAGGATAAAGTGATTTATCCTGCCTATATATGGCGGCATTTCAGATTATTCTTCCGCTTCCTCGGTTTCTTTTTCGTCATCAAAGAGTCCGTCCAACTCTTCATCAGTCATTTCATCATCTGCTTCTATTCCCTTCGTTTCTGATGCGGAGAGATGGGTAGCAAGGAATTCAAGCATGTACTCAGGTGTGAGAAGTTCGCGGGTGACTATAGGGGGCGTGTTGGGGAGATAGAGCGCATTTACCGGCACAGAGCTGCGGTTGAGTTTGTGCATGGCTTTATCGATAGCCGGGGAAGGGAGCGTCTTATCCGCCCGCATGAGTACAACGTTACCTTTGCGGAAAGCATCATACACCTCATCTGTATAGGCCACACTCTTGTTGGCCAGACAGGTGGCACACCATTTGGCCGTGTAATCTACGAAAACCGGTTTCCCTTCATCCAGCGCTTTCTGCATGGCGGCATCGCTCCACTCTTCCCATAACGGCTTGAGGTGAGCACCCTCTTCCACCGGCTGTTGGGATACGGGCATAGAGTAGTATATACCGGTTGCAGCCAGCAGGAGAGATATAATAAGTCCGATGATGCGACTGTTTATGCTTCTGTATATAGGACACCAGCGACCATATACCCAGAAAGCCGCACAGAAGATGACCAACCCTACCAGCACCCACAGGACATTAGCTTGCTGCTCAGCGGGGATGAAGGCGAGATAGACGTAGAGTATCCATGCCGCGGCTGCAAAGAGTAAGAAAGAAAGTCCCTGTTTGAGAGATTCCATCCAAGCACCGGGACGCGGCAGGTATTTTACCAGAGCGGGGAAGATGCCCAGCAGTATGTAGGGGAAAGCAAGTCCCAGTGCCATGAAGGTGAGAGCAAGCATCATCCACACCCCCGGCAGTGCCATGGCTGCAGGCATGGCTGCCCCCAGAAAAGGGGCGCTGCATGGCGTTGCTACCACGGTGACAAAGAGCCCCTGAAAGAAGGAGCCGGTAAGCCCACCTTTGTTTTGCATGCTCTGACCGGCGGAGGTTGCGCCCACACCGATTTCGAAAACGCCGAACATGCTTAGACCCAGCGTGAGCAGTAGTAACAGGATAAGATAGACAATCCATTGGTTCTGCATCCATGCTGCCCAACTGCGGCTCTCGGAGCCGGCATCATTCCACAGCATGTGGATCCATTGCGTCCATGGCTGATTGGCCATGCCCTCCATATTGGAAAATATGATGAGCAGGGCAGAGATAATCCAGAATGAGATGAGAATGCCTAACACAAAGAAGAGGGAGTGCAGGAACACTTTGCGGCGACTACCTCCACCCAGCTCGACGAAGCTCATAATCTTGAGCCCTATAACCGGGAATACGCAGGGCATTAGGTTGAGAATAAGCCCGCCCAGAAAGAGTGAGAGAAAAAGCGCGCTCATCCCACCGGAGAAAGCAACAGAATCGGAGGATGCTGTCGAAATCACAGATGCTTTTGCGGCGGTTTCCAGCGGTAGAGAAATCTCATATGCCTTTCCGTCTGCAACAAGAACACCGGAAAGTTCGGATAACTCTTTACCGAGCGTAGAGGTATCTTTCACCGGGTGCAGGGAATCGGTGTTGTCATTGCGGAGCAGCATCAGCGTGCCGGTAGCTGAATCAATTTTCTGATCTGCTGTGGGAGAAATGGAGTTGTCATCCGAAAAGAAGTGAACCTGGGTTGGAACTGCATCGGCGGGGAAGATAATGGTGACTGCCTTAGCTGTCTGTGTCGCAGAAAGATCTTTCGGAGCAGGCGTGAGACCGGCAATCATTTGCATGCTTTCTTCATCCCATTCGGGAGCAGCGGCACCATCTCCGGCCGAGAGAGAGATTTCAGCCGTCCCTTGGACAGGTGGGGCACAGCCGTTGTCCGAGCAAAGTTGTGTGGTTGCGGTCACTGAGAAGCTCGCCTGCTGAGGCGCATTAGCTTTCGGTGTGATTTTCCAGATGATGGTGGGTCGCTCATAGCAGTACGCAACGCTGCCGTAGGAGCTTACGTGACGCTCCGGTGCAGACCAATAAGGCCCCTCCAACACAAAGCCGGCAGGTGCATGCAGCTCCACCGCCATCGGCTCACCTACGGTTCCCGGATTCCGGAAGTAGGCATGCCATTCCGGGGTGGCTTCACCCTTGATTAACAGATAAAAAGGTTCACCTGCTTTATATGATGTCACGGAGGCGGAGCCTGTGAGTTTCATTTCCGGACCGGTGGTTCCCTGACCGCCCAGAAGAGCGCTTATGGCAGTTCCGTTTGAATCTTCGCTCAGCAGCCCCTCCGGGATCTGAGCTGAGCAGAGACCGAGCGTAGTCAGCAGAGTAACGAAAAACAGACGCAGTGTTTTCATGCCGTTATCCTACCACACTTTCCCCCGTAGTGGCAAGGCATTAGTGTATATTTACAGGGCAAACGCATTTCGATGTCGGGATTTCTTATTGACTTACCTCTGTTTCGATTTTTTTGCGCCGAATGCACTAAAGAGGATTTCCTCCAGTACTCGTGTATTCCATGCGGCGTGTTTTCTCATTCTTGCCAACGATTTTTTTTCAGCAGTCGGCTAACAGTGATGGCGGAATACGTCTGATGGGTGTAAAATTCTCTGCGTTATGAATCCCTATGTTATCGAAGCAGTCAATCGACAAATTAAGACTGAATTTGAAGCCGGTTTTATGTATCTGGCCTTTTCCGTTAATCTGTATGCCTACGGATTACCCGGCATGTCGCACTGGATGCGGGAGCAATATCGAGAGGAATGCGGGCATGCCTTGCGACTCATCTCTCATCTGAATCAGAGAAACGCACCTGTACAGATTCCCACTGTGAGCCATCCGGAATATGTGTGGGAGCGCCCCCTTGACTTATTTCGCCTGTCTTTGGAGAACGAGCAGCGCATCACTTCCGCTATACATGACTTATTAGAACTCTGCATACGGGAAAAAGATTACGCCACGCAGGTGCTGCTCTGGGATTACGTGAAAGAGCAGGTGGAGGAAGAACATCAAGTGGAGGAAATATCCCGCCAAATGATGCTCTGCGGTAGTAATGCAGAAGCTCTTTTGGGGCTGGATGCCCACCTATCGGCCCGATGCTCAAAAGCATGGGAGTGACATAGCCGATTAGGTTGTGTTATAAATGTTAATGGATGAAAAGCTTATATCCCTTATTTTTTCTGATATATGAGTATGTATGGAACGCTGAGTAATGAACATCGAATAGAAAATCTTCCACTGAAAGCAAAATAATATATTGAGTTTTTTGTAAACGGAAAGCACTTGTCTGCAGCTTGGCAAACTCTTTAGATTTCCAAATTATAAATTTTGCTCTCTCAATTTGCGTTGATTAAATACAGTCGAGATGAGAAGCAGAAACTTGCCTTAGCTGCGGAGAGCAACTATGCAGACTACTTTCCTCAGCAGACCTTTGCCAGCCCGGAATTCCGTAAGTATGATGTAACCTATCAGCGCCGTGTGACCTTATTGCTTGATAACGGTTAGGCATTCTTGCGACAATGACCGAGTAACAAGCTTTTTTATCTGTTTGGGCGTAGGAAATTTAGTGGTTACGGTGACGAAGCTCCATGCGGTATTTCACACGGACTCCCTCGCACGTTTCTTCTTTGCTGGTTTGGATTCCGTTGCAGAGTACGCTGATGACGGAGAGCTTCTTGCTGTCACCCGGGGGGAGGATTGATTCCATGCCCGGCGGCAGCAGGACTTCTACACTCATTTGACGTGTCTTTTCCGAATAGCGGAAGAACATGTCCACCGCGCCCCTGTCTAAGGGGATGAGGCGGAAGAGTGATACGCCCAGCCGCAGAGCCTTCTGCATGGTTTCCTGTGTCAGGAAGTACTTGTTACAGTACTGTTGCCACTCGGACTTGAGGGCGTAGCGGTCGTAGTCTTTGCTGTGGAAGCAGAAGTGAAAATCACGGATACGATTCACAAAGATGCGGGTAAGCTCTCGGCGCGGGTGTTCGAATATCTGCTCCGGCGTACCTTCCTCGTAGATGGTACCTTTGTCCATGTAGAAGACGCGGGTGCTGACATCTCGGGCAAAGCTCATCTCATGGGTGACAATTGCCATGGTCATGCCCTGGCGTGCCAGAGAGCGAATGACAGAGAGAACTTCGCTCACCATGGTAGGGTCAAGCGCGGAGGTCGGTTCATCAAACAGGATGATTTCCGGCTCCATGGAGAGGCAGCGGGCAATGGCTGCGCGTTGTTTCTGCCCGCCGGAGAGCTCATCCGGCATGGCGTGGGCTTTTTCTGCCATGCCCACAAGCTTGAGCAGCTCCATGCCTCGCTGTTCGGCTTCCGCTCGCTTCTTTTTCAGCAGCTTCACGGGACCGATGCATACGTTATCCAACACGGTCAGGTGGTTGAAGAGGTTGAATGACTGGAACACCATGCCCATCTTCCGGCGGATGCGGGCTACATTGATTCCGGGTTCGAGTAAGTCCTCACCATCGATGATGATACTGCCGCCGGTGGGTTCTTCCAGCAGGTTGAGACAGCGCAGGAAGGTGCTTTTGCCCGCCCCGGAGGGACCGATGATAGAGATAATTTCTCCCGGGCGGATGTGGGCATTGATGTTGCGCAGCACGCGGAGCTTGCCGAAGCTCTTCTGAAGTTTGTTAATCTGAATCATGCCTTTTCTTCATCGTTGGTGGTGGAGGCGTTGAAGCGGCTGCCAATCCAATCCAAACCTGCGCCGAATACCCAGGCAAGCAGGAAGTACAGTATGGCGGCCATAATCAGCGGGAAGAAGGGGTCAAAGGTGCGCCCGCGAATGATATCCGAGGCTTTGGTCAAATCCTGAATGGCGATGTAGCCGACGATTGAGGTGGTTTTGATGAGCGATATCAGCTCACCCTTGTACACCGGAAGTACCCGCTGAATGGCCTGCGGAAGAACGATGTAGATGAAGGTGCGCAGGGGAGTGAATCCCATGGCGATACCCGCTTCCGTCTGTCCTCGGTCAATGCCGGAGATGGCGGTGCGGAACATCTCGCTCACATAGGCGGCAAAATTGAGTGCAAAGGTGATGATGGCTACGGCAGTGCCGCCGTTTTTCCAGTTGGCAAAGACAACATAGTTCATCAGAAGCAGCAGTACCAGAATCGGGGTGCCGCGCATCAGGTCAATATAGGTCTTGGCAATGCGCTGAAGCGTGGTGTTCCTGCGCATGCGCAGATAGCATACTCCCGCGCCCAGTGCCGTACCCAGCAGCGCCGCCCAGAGGGAGATGTAGATGGTGAGCTTCAAGCCGTCCCACAGCAGCAGATAGCGCTTTTCGGCAATGATGTTGCGGTAGAAACTGCGTTTGATTCCCTCCCAGAAGCCGATTTTCTTTTGCCGGGTAGGGGCGGAGCCGGCGGTGATATATTCCACGTCTCCCACATTTTTGCTCAGCACGGCGATACAGGAGCCACTGTTGTAGTATGGGTCGGAAAAGAGGACGTTTTCGGCGCGTTCTTCTGTCACGAGCAATCCGGAGGCAGACATATCCACCTTGCCGGAAACGGCGGCGGGTATCAATCCGTCGTAATCCATGCTCATGATTTCCAGCGGGCGACCGATGTAGACGGCAAAGCGTTTGATAAGTTCGGCATCCAGCCCCACTACTTCACCGTTTCGAACAAAGACGGTGGGCTCGGTACAGGGTTCCATGCCTACGCGGATGGGTTCACCCTCGGTGGGCATTTCCAGCTTGGGCATGGGGGTGGTTTCAAAATTGTGAATCCAGTTGGAACAGATGGTTTCCAGCTCACCGCTTTCACGCAGCCCTTTGAGGAAATCATTGAACTGGCGGTGCAGCTCTGTCTGCTCCTTGTTGAATACCACAGCCATCTGATTCACGGGTACAGGGCTGTTGCGCAGGATGGTTACATTGTCAAACTTGCGGGCCAGAGCGTAGCAGATGATATCATCCATAATGGCGGCATCACAGCGCTCATTTTGCAGTGCCTGCATCATGTCCGCCTCCAGATTATAGCGTTGGAGCTCAATGTCCGGGTAGTGCTTTTGCAGGTAGATATCCTGAACGGTAGAGCTCGGGACCGCCAGTTTTTTGCCTGCCAAATCCTCAATGCCGGTGATGCCGTTGGCTTTTTTCTTTTGTGTGGCGATGGCTTTAGCTCCTTTGGCCGTGTTTTTGGTGAGCACGGCGATGCAGGAGCCGCTGTTGTAGTACGGGGCGGAGAAGAGGACGTTTTCGGCGCGTTCCTCCGTTACCAGCAGCCCGGAGGCGGACATGTCCACCTTGCCGGAAACGGCGGCGGGTATCAACCCGTCATAGTCCATGCTCAGAATCTCTACCGGACGCCCGATGTGGGCGGCAAAACGCATGATGAGCTCTGCATCCAACCCCACTATTTCGCCGTTGCGAACAAAGACGGTGGGCTCGGTGCAGGGTTCCATGCCCACGCGGATAGGCTCACCCTCTGTGGGTATGTCCAGTTTGGGCATGGGGGTGGTTTCAAAGCGGTGAATCCAGTTCTCGCAAATTCGCTCCAGCTCTCCGCTTTCGCGCAGTCCGTTCAGGAATTCGTTGAATTGCCGGTGCAGCTCGGTCTGTTCTTTGTTGAATACGATGGCCATCTGATTTTCCGGCACCGGGCTGTTGCGCAGGATGGTCACGTTGTCAAACTTGCGGGCAAGGGCATAGCAGATGATGTCATCCATAATAGCGGCATCACAGCGCTCATTCTGCAGTGCCTGCATCATGTCCGCCTCCAGATTATAGCGTTGGAGCTCAATGTTCGGGTAGTGCTTTTGCAGATAAATATCCTGCACGGTAGAGCTGGGAACGGCCAACTTTTTGCCGACAAGGTCATCAATGGAGGAAATTCCTTTGTTTTCTGTTGCTGCAAAACCTGCCGATTTCAACATCAGCACGAGGCAGACCACCAATATTGCTGCAATGTGAACGCACTTTTTCATCATCTTCCACACCGGGGGTTGTGCCGCCCTGCGCGCGCATTGTACCATCTAATTTTTAGTATGCAAGCATAAAGTAACTATGTTCCGTTTTTCTGTTAGTCAATTACGGTTGAAAAGAAAAAACGCTGCTTCGATTCCGAAACAGCGTTTGAATAAACAATTTCAGATAGATGTAAAGACTAATTAGCGGCGGCGGCGGCGGGCTGCCAGACCGGCCAGTGCCAGCAGGCTCAGCGTAGCGCTTGTCGGCTCCGGTACAGCGGTAATAGAAGCGTAGTTGAACGATGCGGTGTGAGCAGCGGAGTGCTTGCCAATGCTGAAAGTAATCTCTCCATTGGCATCTGCCTCGATGCCCGTTACATCGTATGTGGTGATGTTACGCACCTGTACGTTCTGCGTGCCAAGGTCCAGAGAGGTAGACTCATAGCTGTTGGTGGTATTCATGCTGTTCCAAGAGCCGGCGCCTTCAAAGGGAACACCTGTCACGATGGTGACATCATACTTACCGCCGGCAACCAGACCACCGAGGGTAAGGGAGAGTGTGGCGCCCTGTGCATTGCTGCTGGCTGCGATGTAGTCAGCATTGGCTCCGGTCACGGTATCGCCCCATTCTCCACCAATCAGGGTGAACCCCTCAGCTGTTTCAATGGTAGCGGTGTACTGTGTCAGCTCATCCGTCAGTGTGATAGCGGTGAGATCCTGAGCTGTCAGATTGTCTGCCTTGAAGTCAAACACTGCTGTGTCTGCGGCAGCTGCGATTCCGGCAAGAGCCAGAAGAGTGATAACAGTCTTTTTCATAACTTGTGTTTATAATTGCTTGTTATTTTGTCGTTCTACTGTTCAGGAGCAATCTGACACCTCGCGCGGTGGCTTGTCAGGTATGCTTTTCACAACACGACACGCGCAGTGTATCGCATTTTAAATGAGCTACACATAAATATATTGATTATGAACGAGATATAAATACGTTTGAATGACGTTCCGCTAAATATACTGGCAGCAAATGCCCCTTAACCCTGATTAATTTTAACACTTAACAACATATTTTGCTGGACATCGCATTTAAAATGAGATAAGTGCCGCAGGTGAGATGCAGACAAAAGAAGGCGCACATCTGCGGGAGATGTGCGCCTGGAGACATCATTATTAAGCTATGGGGAATCAGCTCTGCGGGGCTTCACCGTCCGGGTAGATGAGCTCTTTCGGAGCGGGGGCGATGGATTTCACCGTCATCATCACCTGGTCACCGCCGATTTCCAGCGGGAGACGCAGGGTGGCACCTACTTTGTGCCCCAGCAGTTTGGCGCCGAGCTTGGAGCTGTACGCTATCACTCGCTCTTCCGGGATGGAGTCCCAGGCACCCAGAATGGTGTAGACCACTTCCTGGCCCTTGTCGGTGACAAAGGTGACCTGAGTGCCCATGGCTGTTTCGTCGCAGGAGACACCGCTGAAGTTGGTGGGTTCTGCTTTGGCAAGCAGGCGGGAAAGTTCCTCAGAACGGCGCATGAGCACCTGACGTGTGGCCTTGGCATCCTGGTAACCGCCGTTCTCACGGAGGTCACCTTCGGCGCGGGTGACTTCCAAATCATGCTTGTTCTTGGGTATGCGAACGTTGATGATATCCTCATACTCAGCCTTGCGGGCAGCAAATGAGCGTAGGGAGACAAACATGGTCTGCTTCTCCTTGGCTGTGTTGCGGGTGAGTGCAATCTCCTGCAGAGAGGGATGTATCTTCATCATGTTGGCAAGCAAGAGATTGCGGTCCAAATCCGGCAGTACGGAGGAGTCGTAAATGGCTTTGGCAAAGGGACGGGCTTCCTGGTCGGAAATGCCGGACACGAGGTCGGGAGCAAGGTCCTTGTCTTCCAGAAGAAGATTGCGCAGACGCAGGGCGCGGTTCGGACCGCCCTCTGCGCTGTCGCGTTCAATGGCACTGATGATGGCAGAGCCGAGTGCCATGCGGGCTTTGTCTACCACTTCCTTGGCAATCCCGTTGCGCTCACGGCAAATCCAGATGAGTACTTCCGGGCTGAGGCTCTGGCGGGAGATGCCGTTGCTGAGGTCGGTGAAGAGCTGCTCCTTGCCGCCTTTGGCGAGGATGAACTCTGCTATGATGCCGGTGACTTTTGCGCCGCCGAAGAGGAAGATATTGGTGGCATAAGGCAGCCAACCTTCCCCAATGGCTTCCGGCAGGGCTTCATAGACCTTCTGCTGGCGGAGCGCGGAGAGCTCCCCGATGTAGGTCACGATGGCTTCGGAGGTGATGTTGCTGAGCTTGTCTGCAAGAGTGGTCACGGATTCAACGCCGACATCGGAAAGTTCGGCATCCAGTAGGGCGCGGGAGTTCTCGTCCGTTGCCACGATTTCCAGAATCTCGTCACGGATAATGATGAGCTCAAGTACATGCTGGGGTTCTGTGTGGTCGTGGTGGATGTCATCCTCCATGGCCTTGATGAGTTTTGCCGCAATGGCGTACTCTCCTTTCAGTACTTCGGGGCGGCTCTGGTCAAGGATGCGTACGCAGGCCTCCAGCGTGGTGGCTTCCGAATAATCGTCCAGCAGTGCTTCCGCTGCTGAGGTGGCTTTGCGCAGAGAAATAGCCTCACCGCGCTTGGTTGGCAGGCGGAATGAGGGCGTGTCCCGCATGGCGGTGCGGGCTTTTTCCCACCATGTTTTCCAAGATTCCTCAGGAATGACGCGGCCGCTCAGGTATTTTTCCAAATCTTCGGGCTGCATGGGCAGCACATCGCTGATGCCTTCGCGCAGGGAAATGTTAGAGGTAAGCACCATGCGGATGAAGTCCAGCATAGTATCCTTGTCTTCTGCCTGTTTGCGGCATCCCTCAGGGTCGTCAAAGCAGGTGATGAGGAAGTGTCCTTTCGGAATGGGCGTGACCTGGTTGAAAGCAAGCTTCAGACCCAGTATAAGGCCTTTGTTCTTTTCAAAGTCAATCTTAATCTTGTTTTTGGCAAGAGACCAGACTGCAACCTTGCCGACGCCCCAATCTTGATGCAAAACATACTGCCCGGGTGCAAATTTGTCCAGGCGGGCGGCAAAATCAGCCGGAATTTTACCGGCATTCACGAGTTTCTCAAGGTCGGCATGCATACGTAAGAACATATTAGCATACCTTTTGTCAAGGTCAACCCCCGAATAGCAATTTTTTAATTTTTTGTTGAATTTGCGTGAAAAAAAGGTCAATTTCGGAGAATAAGGTGCAGGAGTCGCTGCATGTCATGCCTGTCATATCGCTGGTCGAGCGGCAGTGGCAGCAGGGTTCTGGCAAGCTTGTTTTCGGTGCTCAGCGGGTGGGTGGAGGCGATAACTTCCGGCCAGAACAGGGGTAGGGCTATGCCGGCATCAATCAGGTCATCCCTCAATCCGGGAATACCGGAGACAAAGGGGTAACACATGGGGGCGCTGTCCGGTTGCTCAGGCAGGGGCAGGTGATTGAGCTCCCTGAGAGCGCGGTGCAGAATGAGGTAGTTTTCCTTTCTCTTCTGAGCCGCTGCTGCAAAATCAATACTGCTGAGCAGCTTGCGGGAAAGCGGGCTCATGAGCAATCTCTTGCCGCGCAGGGAATCCTCCAGACGCTGTGCAGCCGGAGCGGCTGCTGCGGCGCCGCTTTCCGTCCGCTGGAGTAAGTGCAGGGCGTATTCTGACGAGGTTTCGCTGCGTAGTGGGCGCTGTATGAGCGGGAAGGGAGCTCTGGCAATTCCGCCGTCCGGTACGCCGGCGAATTTGCGCGGACTGTAGAATGCCGGCAGTTTGTTGCCCGAATCACGGCGGAACAGGGCGGTTGTGGCATCTACAATACAGAGACCGGGAAATTGCGCTGCTGCGCTGTTGACGTGATTGGCTGTCAGCCCAAAGTAGTCGGTGAGGATGATGATATCTTCCTCTCCCGCGTCATCCGGCAGAATCGGGGCAAGATTTTCCTCACACCCGTACCGCACGGTGGGTACGCCGGCCAGAGGCTCCGCGACGGTGTCACAGGTAAATCTGGGCAGGTAGACGCGGCGGGGGCGGGGCAGATTGCGCAGGATGCAGTCCAACGCAGTGCGGCCGCTATTGCAAAAAACGCAGGTGGCTGATTCCGTAAACGGAAAATTATCGTATCTCGGAAACTCAGCACCGAAAAAACCGCCCATTATATCGCTCATGCCCGGGAGTGTAGCCGTTTGGGCGGAAAAGGTCAAGAGCGGATTGACAAGAGCTGTGAGAGGGCGTATATTGTGAACGGATGCGGAGCAGGGCAATAGTCTTGGCATGTCTGTCACTTCTTTGCGGCGGTTGCCGACAGGTGGTGCATGTCATCAATATGAAACAAATCTCACCGGAGGTTCGTGCCGCCGCTGCGCAGCCCGGGTGTTGGTACGCTTATCTGCCGGAGCGTTCCCCGGGTTTTTGCCTGATAACCCGCCATGCAGTTGTCTGGCGGGATTTGGAGATGAATTTGGGTAACTGGCGGGCGATTCACCCACAGCCGCCGCACCGTGTGATGATGGAGGCGCGCGGTGACACATTCATTTTGCACCGCCGGTATATCTGGGACGGCATGACCTGGGGCTGTACGAGTTCGCGGGATTTGATGCCGACCCTGCTGCATGATGCCCTATATCATGCTCTTCAGAACGGTGCCCCCGTTAGCAGATGGGAAATTGATCGCCTTTTTCTGCGGATGCGGCGTCAGTCCGGCAAAACTTGGGCATACGGGGAGTACCTGAGCATAAGAATCGCCGGTGGGTTGTATAACGCCGCCGGCGAGAAGGGGACGCTGCTTATTGAGAACTTGCAGAAAACCCCTGCTGTGTTGGAGCCTGACCGTTCTGAATCTTTACTTGGAGAACAGCAGTAATTTACATAAACTGTAGGTCTATGGTTTATCTGCAGGCTTCTTTATGCTAAATCTTCTTCAATGCGGAGATTATCAACAATGTACTGTCTTCTGTCATCTGTATTATCCCCCATGTAGAATCGGAGAATTTCCTTGAGATTGTGGGCGTTTTCCAGCGTGACTTCCTCCAGCCGGATATCCTCACCGATAAAGTTTTTGAACTCTGCGGGGGAGATTTCGCCGAGCCCCTTGAAGCGGGTAATTTCCGGAGATTTGCCGAGCTGTTTTACGGCTGTGTCGCGTTCTGCTTCCGAATAGCAGTAGATGGTCTTCTGTTTGTTTCGGACGCGGAAAAGCGGTGTCTGGAGGATGAAGAGGTGTCCTTCCTGGATCAGCTCCGGGAAGTACTGAATGAAGAATGTGAGCAGCAGCAGGCGGATGTGCATGCCGTCCACATCCGCATCCGTGGCGATGATGACCTTGTTGTAGCGTAGGTCTTCAATGCTGCGGTCAATATTGAGAGCCAGATGTAGGAAATCCAGCTCCTCGTTGCGTTTTTCTTCAAAGAGGACAGCTCGCTTCATTCCAAAGCTGTTGGCCGGTTTGCCACGCAGGGAGAACACCGCCTGAGTCTCTGCATCGCGAGCCGTGGTGATGGAGCCGGAGGCGGAGTCACCCTCCGTGATGAAGAGCATCGTTTCCTTAGCGCGCTTGTGTTTGCTGTCAAAATGCACGCGGCAGTCACGCAACTTACGGGTGTGAATCTTGGCCTTTTTGGCGCGTTCCTTGGCTACCTTGCCGGTGACGCCTGCCACCTCTTTGCGGGTCTTTTCACTCTCTCGAATTTTTTCTTCCAGAGCTTCAGCGGCTTCCGGGTGGCGGTGCAGGTAATTATCCAGCTCTCGGGTGAGAAAATTGAGCACGAAGGTGCGGATGGTTTCCTTTCCGGGGGCGATGGTATTGCTGCCGAGCTTGGTTTTGGTCTGCGACTCGAACACGGGTTCCACCACCTTGATGCTGATGGCGGCCTGAATACCGGCGCGGATATCGGAGGGCTCGTAGGCCTTTTTGAAGAAGCCCTGAAGAGTTTTGGCGATAGCCTCACGGAAAGCCGCTTGATGCGTGCCGCCCATGGTGGTGTGCTGACCGTTCACAAAGGAATAGTACTCTTCCCCGTATTGGTTACCGTGGGTGATGGCTACCTCAATATCATCACCGGAGAGATGGATGGGTTCATAGAGCGGGGTATCCTTCATTTCTTCCCTCAGCAAATCCAGTAAGCCGTGGCGGGAGGTGATATTGCGACCATTCAGGTTGATGGTCAACCCGGTGTTGAGGTAGCAGTAGTAGCGGCACATGCGTTCTACAAACTGGAGATTGAACGCGGCCTCCTCAGCAAACAGAGTGCGGTCAACCTTGAATGCCACGCAGGTACCATCCGGTTCCTCCGTAGCTTCGGTAACATCGCTCCCTTCCACCTCTATGCCCTGTTCAAAGCGAATGCGGCGTGTCTGCCCCTCGCGGTAGGCCTGAATCTCAAACACCTCAGAGAGAGCATTCACCGCCTTTATACCTACGCCGTTGAGTCCCACTGATTTCTTGAATGCTTCACCCTCATACTTGCCGCCTGTGTTGATTTTTGCGGCACAGTCATAGAGTTTTCCCAGCGGAATGCCGCGCCCGAAATCCCGTATTTCGCACATTCCCTCGCGGTTGATGGAAACAAGAATTTTTTTACCGACCCCCATGACAAATTCGTCAATGGAGTTGTCGATGACTTCCTTGAGCAGCACATAAAGACCGTCATCCGGCATGGAGCCATCCCCCAACTTCCCAATATACATGCCCGGACGCAGGCGAATGTGTTCCCGCCAGTCCAGACTTTGAATATCTTCCTCCGTGTATTCTGCTTCCATGAATAAGCAGCATCATACACCATAAATCCTGCTACGGCAAGCAAAGAGTAAGAGAAATGTGTCAGAGAAGAGGTAAAGTGTTGGATTGTTCTTGACTGATCCTTCAGTAAGATATAATCTTCCCATGAGAGATGTTTATGATACGTAAGTTCAAATTGGCGCTGTTGTATTTTGTCTATTCGATTAAAGCCGTTTATTATCGAATGCGTGGCGTATGCATCGGGAAAAAGAGCTTTATCAGTGGTTTTCCCTATATTCGTATTTGCAAGGGTGGTCAAATTCGAATCGGCGATAATGTTACTATACATTCCAAGAAGAAATATAATACTCTGATTTCTGAGCCCGTTACCCTGTCAGTTATTGAGCCGGGAGGCATTCTGGAACTTCATGATGGTTGCGGCATTAGTGGATGCAAGATATTATGCTCAAAACATATCTCAATAGGGAAGTATACCATCATAGGCCCGGATACTGTATTGTATGACTGCAAGCCTCACGACTATTCGCCGAAAAATGGGTGGTTTAGTTCACACTCGGGAGGCGGCGCTCCGATTATCATCGGAGAACGATGTTATATCGGCATGCGCTGCATCATACTCAAGGGGGTGACCATCGGCAATAATTGCGTTATTGCTGCGGGGGCGCTTATCAACAAAGATGTCCCACCCGGACACATTGCTTATGGTAACCCTGCTGTATATTCGCCTCTCCCTGAGCGATATACTACTGTATCGCAATCGGTGGAGTAGGCCTCCAATCTGATTGATTTCTGGATAGAATACCTTAAACGGGTTACGGTTGCAGTCTATCAACCTGATGGGTAACCTCTTTTCTCATCGCGGGTGTTGCTGTGATTTTGCTGAACCGGCAGGTGCAGCGTGGAACATTTCAACCAAAAACGCGATACTCGTTATGAGTATCGCGTTTGAGAAAAGTGAAAGGTGAATATTTACTCCGCTGCGGGGGCGGGAGTCTCATCTGTCGGCGCGGGCGCGCCGTTCTGAAGCCCTTGCTGCTGGAGCTGCTGAAGCATCTCCGGCGTCAGCTGGAAAGGCATACCTCCCTGGGGAGCCTCATTCTTCTTGATATCTTTCAGGCTGATGGTAAAGATGAGGGTGGCATTGCTGCCGATAGGACCGGGAGCCTGCTCACCGTAGGCAAGAGCGGCGGGAATGCATACCTCATAAGTGGAGCCGATAGGCATGAGCTTGAGCGTCTCTGCAAAACCGGGGACAACTTGGTTGATAGGCATTTCGATGGGGGTGGCAGTAGCATCAAAGACTTTTCCGTCAATCTTTTTGCCCTCATAGGTCACCATGCAAATAGCGTCCTTGCCGTCTTTGGCTTCATCGTATTTACGTCCGTCAGCTGGTGTGACGATACGGTAGAGAAGTCCGGAATCGGTCTTGGTTACTCCTTCCTTTTTGGCAAACTCAGCCTCAAAAGCTTTACCTTTTTCCAGATTGAGCTTAGCCTGTTCAGCCTCGCGGGCACGGAGAGTTTCCACAAAGGCGTTCATGCCGACCTCAATTTCAGCTTGGCTCATGGTGGGCTGTTCGCCTTTGAGCGCCTGTTCCAGCCCCTTGAAGAACACGGCTTGATCAAAATCCGCGACAGTCAGCGTGGAAGCACCGGAGGCAACTTCCTGCCCGAAACGGTAGCCCATGAAATAGGAAAAAGCAATCTTAGCCTGTTCAGGTGTGGCGGCTGGGGCAGCGGTCGGAGCTTCAGGAGCTGCAGGGGCAGGGGTGTTCTGGGAAAAGCAAAGCGGGGTCACGGCTGCGGCAGTCACAGCCAGTCCGGCCAGAATCATGACGTACGTTTTTTTCATAACTCGATATGGGGGTGTTATTGCTCCCGGAACAGGCTTGAGCAAGTCCGCAGAAGCAGGTTGCGCTTTCATGCTACCTGCTCGGTGGTGAATAGTCAAGTTCTATCATTGTGTGCATTGTGACATGCAGTGCTCACGCTCATCTAATGACCAAAAGTCACTTGAAGCTGATATTTAACGATTAAATTTTGATGAGCTTTCAGTTCCTTCGTAGTGGGTGTTATGCCTAAAATCAGTGGGCTTGCAGCCAGTTTGAGGCGGTGTTGGCTTCCACCTCCAACGGTACGCCGTTGGGCAGGGGGAGAGCCTGCTGCATGGCTGCGATAATCTGCGGGATGAGTTCGTGTTCGTCCTCGTGGATATCAATGAGCAGTTCGTCGTGAATCTGCATGATGAGGCTGCTGCGCCTGCCGCGCAGCAGTTCGGCTACACGAATCATGGCGATTTTAATCATATCTGCCGCTGACCCCTGTATGGGGGTGTTGATGGCGGTGCGTTCAGCTGCTGCGCGTAGGTTGAAGTTGGCACTGTTGATATCCGGCAGTCTGCGGATGCGTCCGCAGAGCGTTTCCGCATAGCCGCGCTCCCGAGCCATGGAGATGAGTCTGTCCATGCATTCCTTTACCAGCGGGAACTGCTCAAAGTAGCTCTCTATTAGAGCTGCTGCGGTGTTGCGCGGGCAGTCAAGCCTCTGGGAAAGACCGAACGCGGAGATGCCGTAGATGATACCGAAGTTCACCGTTTTGGCGGCTCGTCTCATCTCCGGCGTGACTTGTTCATGAGGTACGCCATAGATGCGGGCTGCGGTTTCGGCGTGAATATCACGTCCCTCCCGGAATGCAGCAACCATGGCGGGGTCACCGGAGAGGGCTGCCATGAGGCGCAGTTCTACCTGAGAATAGTCGGCAGAGAGGATGCTGTGGTGAGCATCACGTGCCACGAAGGCGCGGCGGATGAGTTTCCCGGCTTCTGAGCGCACGGGGATGTTCTGTAGATTGGGGGTCTGGGAGGCCAGACGCCCGGTGGCGGTTACCATCTGCTGCAGGGTGGAGTGGATTCTTCCGTCTGCCGGGGAAATGTAACGGGGCAGGGCATCCAGATATGTTCCCTTGAGTTTGGCTAGCTCGCGGTATTCCAGTATTTTTCCAACCAGCGGGGAGAGGGAAACGAGCTTGCGGAGTGTTTCCTCATCGGTCACGTATTGCCCTGTGCGGGTTTTTTTAGGCTTTGCCAGCAGTTTCATTTCTCCGAAGAGAAGATCCCCGAGCTGTTTGGGAGAGTTGAGGTTAATGGGACGACCGATTTCTGCATCAATGGATTCGCGGAGCTCCTCAATCTGCCGCCCCAGCTCTTCGGAGGCTTCCTGAAGCTGCTGCGGTTCCACGCGTATGCCCTCATATTCAACATCTGCCAGTACCGGCATGAGCGGGAATTCAATTTCACGCATCAGCTTTCCCTGCCCGCTTTCTTTCAGTTGCTTTTGCAGGACATCCGCCAGTTGCAGGGTGATGTCGGCATCCTCTGCTGCGTAATCCGCCATCGTTTCCTGAGGTACGGCGGCTGTGTTCAAATCCTTTCCTTTGCCGGCAATGTCTTCCAGATGCACGGTGCGGTAGTTCAGCAGGGCTTCCGCCATGTCATCCATGTTGTGGCGTAGTTCCGGGCAGAGCGCACAGTGTGCCAGCATTGCATCAAAAAACGGTCCGTTTACCTGCACCCCGGCACTGCGCAGCACCTGTAAATCAAACTTGAGGTTTAAACCCACCTTTTCAGCATCTCCGGCAAATGCTGCGCGGAATGCTTCCAGCTCAGTGGGATTGGAAATCGGGACATAGCAGGCTTCGTGTGGGGTGATGCAGAAGGAAACTCCCAGTAATCTGTCTGTCAGTGGGTCAAGCCCCGTGGTCTCTGTATCGAACGCCCAGCGCGGGGCTGACTCCAGAGAGGCAGCCAGCTCACGGCGTTCCGTCTCTGTGGTGAGGAGACGGTAGCGGTGCGGAGTTGTGTTGATATCCGTGAGCTGAGGGGCGGTAAACAAATCCAACTGAGCGGGTTCTTCCGCCTCTGCCCCGGGAGCCGGAGCGGCTGCGGCAAAAAGCTCCCCGAAATCAGCATCCGGCGTGGGTTTTTCCTCCCTGCCGCAGAGCCGGTCTGCCAGAGATCGGAATTCCAGCTTGTTGAGAATCTCACGCAGGGCTGCCGTGTCGAATTCCCGGCGCTCGCAGTCATCAATATTGACCGGCAGCGGCACATCCCGCCGGATGGTGGCAAGCTCGTAGGAAAGTCTGGCATTATCCGCGTTGGCTTCTATCTTTTCGCGCATCTTACCCTTGATTTCAGCGGTGCGGGAGAGTAGTTCTTCCACGCTGCCGAATTGTTGGATGAGTTTCTGCGCGGTCTTGGCTCCCACCCCCGGTACGCCAGGGATATTATCGGAGGCATCTCCCATGAGCGCGAGGATATCAATAATCTGCGAGGGAGAACTGATGCCCCATTCCTCCAGAAAAGCTTGCTGAGTCACGTGTTCAAAGTCGCTGCCTTTCTTGCCCGGTCTCAGCATGGAGCATGTTTCAGAAAACAACTGTCCCAGGTCTTTGTCCTTGGATACCATGAGCGATTTCATATCGCCCCGTTCATCTGCCTGTCGGGTGAAGGTGCCGATGAGGTCATCTGCCTCATACCCGGGAAGCCGCACGGTGGTGATACGCATGGCTGCCAGAATATCCGCAATCCATGGGATGGAATCGCGCAGTTCCTGCGGCATGGCCTGGCGGTTGGCTTTGTATTCTGCGAAGCGTTCATGCCGAAATGTGGGACCGGATGGGTCAAGGCAGGCAACGATGTGGGTTGGCTGCTCTTTTTCTATGATATGCACCACGGTGTTGATGAAGCCGAACATGGCCGAGGTGTTCAATCCGGCGGAGCTGCGCATCGGATTGTTGATAAACGCATAGAAAGCGCGGTAGATGAGCGCCATACCATCCAGAATGCAGAAAGTACCCATGTTGTGGCTCATGTTAGCATGACTGCTCTCATCAGGCAAGCAAAAAGCATTCTCCTAACCGCTGAAACCAACGGGAAATAGGGGGTGATTCATCGGAAATGATGGTTCGATTGGAAGTTGTGTTGTGTTACTTTTAAGTGAAATGTTAATTTTCTTTTTTCCGCTGATTAGTACGAAACAGAAAGAGTTTCCATGCTGTAGCCTCATTCCTCGGGCGCGTTCATTTGTGTATGCCTAGGGTTTGTTTGCTCCCATTTTTGACAGCTCCAAATTTTTGTGCTGACAGTGTTAATTGAATGCTTTCCCTGTTGTTTGATAGGTGGAGCCCTTTTGAATCTGCTGACATGGCTTAAATTCGGATTGCAGGCAGACGTCGAGACTGTTATAATGCCGGTGAGTGATGACGATACGAAGGTTCAGACACATGTTTGTTCTTCTTCTCCTGCTGTTGACTGGGGGAGGGTGCGTTCGCCTTTGGTTTTATATTGAGGAAGAGTTACAGCCTATTCTTGTTCCGGTCAATCAGGCATATTCTGACTATTCCAATCTGCCTAAAAAGGTGTTGGGTCTGCATCTTAATCCATTTGTTTTCAAAGGTTGGGATGGTGAAGCTGTGCAGGCTGTTATGGTTTCCAAGGAGGGAGAAGAATCTTCTCGTCAGCTTACGGTTATGAGCGATTTATCCGAGCACCCGGTGGAGAACTTGGAGGTGATAGATTATGTGCTGGTCTGTGTGGACTGGGATCACGGTATTCGTTCAGCTCTGCCTTTGGCTGAGTCATTGACTGCTGCCGGTCTCAAATGCGTCCTTTGGGATCCCCGGGGGGTAAATGATTGTCGACCCTATTGTACCCATGGATTGAAAGAAAGTCTTGATGTCCCTTTGCTGATTGATTACTTAGTGTCTAGGCATACGTCGGAAACGCCTGTGGTGGTTGCCGTCGGTCAAGGTTATGGGGCGGGGCTGCTTTTGCATGCGGCCGCTCATGATTCTCGGATTCAGGGAGTTGCTGCTATTGATGCCTATGCTTCATTGCGCCAGTCTGTCAAACGTACGCTGCCGGATAGCTTTTTATCTCCTCTGATACTCGAAATGATGAATCTGCGAATGGAGAGGATGCTGGGGATGGAGTGTTTTGATGTGGCTCCTGTTGAACAGGCATCGTTCATTAATCGTGATGTTCCCGTACTGGTGGTACACCTTGCTCAGGATAACCCGGTGTGTACGCTTGGAGATTCGCTGACAATTTATCATCGTTTACGCAGTGATAAACGTGAAATTTGGGCTATGTTCGCTGAGTCTTCAGGACTTGGTCTTACATTACGGCAGAAAGAGATGCTACCAGTTGTAAAACAACTTCCGGATGAGGAAACTGCCATGACTTCATTAATCCATTGGTTGGATGGACCTGTGGCGGATTCTGTTCTGTCACCCCATATAGCTGACCCGGTTCGTCCCATTCCCACCTCTGATTTACACCTTTAACCTATTTTTGATTCATGTCATCATCTCATCGTAAACCCCGTAGGGTGGGAAATCGCCGCCGTGAGGGCTATGAGCTGACTAAGCAACGAGATATGTTACCCATCGCACTGGGGGCAGCCTGCGCTGCTGCCGTGTTGCATATTGTTGTATTCCTCTGGGGACCGTCTGTCATAGAGTTTAATTTTAACAATCTTTTTGAGACTCCCGACCGCGTTCAGGATGAGGAAATCCGGGTTGTCGTCAAGCAGCAGACCGAAGAAGAATTGGAGGAAGCCAAGCCGGAGGAGACACCACCTCCTCCCGACGAGCCGCTGGAGATTGCCTACGAACCTCAGGAAATAGATATTCTCGATGCTGAGATGGAGGAGTTGGTCATGGCTCCCGGTAAAACAGAGATTGCTTTGCCGGAGCCGGTTTATACGCAGGAAACCGCTCCCTCCGTTAGTGATATCCCCCCGGCTCAGTTGGACGTGGGGGCTTTACAGATGGAAGCCGTTCCCCGTGAAGCGCTGAATATCCCGGAACCTGCACCTGTCAACAGTAATGAAGTGATTGCTGCCGTTGAGGCTCAGCCCGAGGCGGTGGATGAGGCTTCCTCTCTTATGGAAAAAGAGATGCGTGAGTCGGCCACCAAACTCGGGCATGGGGAGTTGCCCTCTGATACCCGAAGTCTGGCGGATTTATTAGGAGAGGGAGATCTTGGAGCAACATCCGGTGTGGCACGATTGGGCGCAGATGTGTTGTTTGGTTTCAACGAAAACCAACTTAAAAACTCAGCACGCATCACAATGCTTCAGCTGGCCGCTCTCATTCAGAAGAATCCTGAGACTGTATTCTTGATAGAAGGGCACACTGACAGCGTGGGCGGTGATGCTTATAACACGGTGCTGGGAATGCAGCGTGCTGCTGCCGTTCGTGAATGGCTTGCCGGCAATAGTGTTCCCGTGAAAAATGTCTTTATCCGCTCCTGTGCCTGCTCGGCTCCGCTGGCTGATACCAAATTACCCAAGGAACAGCAGACCATGAATCGCCGCGTCGAAATTCACATGCGTAAAAAAGGTGATAAAATCCCGGAGGGGTCTATGCCCAGTTCATACAAGGTGGATATGAAGACTGCTATTACCACGCAAATTGCAAAAGGGGTGAAAGTTCCTCTCAGCAAATCCATTACTCCCGGACTGTTAGAAAAGAAGATGAAATCAACTCCGGCTAAGATGAAGTAAGTCATATGGACTCTATTCTTCCCACGGGTCGTACACTGCCGCAGACTTTATCCTGCTCACTTCTTATTTCGCTTGATTTTGACGGTACGCTGTGGCATGAAGATGCTCAGCCCCCTATCCCTGTTGCTTTTTTTGAGCTGATTCAACACTGGCACCGAATGGGCGTGCGTTGGGGGATTAATACAGGGCGAACCATGGCTTATCTTCTGCAGGATTGGAATGCTTATGCTCCTTTTCTGCCGGATTTCATCTGTACTTGTGAGCGTTTTGTTTATATGGCTGCGATGGATGGCTCTCTGAAAGCTCTCAAAGAACATAATTCTGCAGCTAATACTGCTACTGCTAAGCTCCGGAAAATTATGGTTCCCCGCCTGCACGCTGCACTGAAAAAAATTGAGGCATATCACCCCCAATTGGAGTGGGAAATCGCTTCCTCGGATCCGCTTTCCATTGAAGCTGCTGATGTTGAAACAATGGATGCACTTACTATTCTTCTACAACCGTTGCTAAAGTTTCATCCGACGGTGTCCATGCAGCGTGCCGGACGTTATATGCGACTGGCTGATGCCCGATTTCACAAAGGTTCGGCTCTGGCTCACGTAGCAGAGGAATGGGGGGTGGAGCATAGCCGCATAGTCATTATTGGTGACGGACACAATGATATAGATGCGTTCTCTCACTTCCCCTCTGCGTTTTGTGCTGCACCGGTAAATGCGCATCCTGATGTGAAAGAATGGCTGAGAGGGCACGGTGGTTATATTTCTCCGGAGACGGGAGTTATGCAGATTCTCCATCATTGGGAAAGATTGTACAAATTACCGACTTGTAGCATTACTCACTTAGGGGGATGCAATCAATAACTCTACACAGTCCAAGTGATCATTTTTCGTGGCTTCGTAAAGCAGCTCCTGCATGTTGAAAACTGTTCCTGGTATGCTTAGGAGCATGCGGAGTATTTCGGTGTAGCCGCGGGTGGCAGCGGTGTGAATGCCCTGAGAGATGGTACCGATATCTGCATCTCCCTGCTTCAGTAACAATTCGACACAGGAGACCTGATTGTTAAAGATGCTGCATTGCAGCAGCTCGCTGAGTAGTTGCTTATTCGTGGGACGGGTCAGCAGTATACGGAGACTTTCTGCGTTCCCCTGTTGACAGGCCATGTGCAGTGCCGTGTCTCCCATGAAGTTTTTTCGCGTGGTATCGGTACGCTCATCGTTGAGCAGAATCTCAACGCATTCCGAATGTGGAACAGCCGCCATCAGCGGGGTGGTCTGCCCGGTACGAGCGTGGCTGTTGACCTCAATTCCCGGGAGTTGAAGGATTTTTTGCATGAGCTCGGGAAGCCCTTTTTCCGCCGCTATGTGAAGAGCTGTTTCGCCGTATTTATCTGCCTGATTGATGCGAAGCTCCGGGCTGTTCAGAAGCAGATGTATACAATCTGCGTGATTTTGTTTCAGAGCGATGTGTAATGCCGTCTGTCCGTCTTTGTCAGCCTGATTGATATCAATGCTGCCGTTTTGCAGAAGCAGGCGGACACATTCCGCTGAGCCTGATTCTGCCGCTTCATGCAGTGGTGTTCGCCCCCGCGTGTCTGTGACGTTTGCCTGTATAACCGGAAAATTCAACAGTTCCCGCAACACGTCTGCCTGTCCATAGTCTGCAGCTGCGTGCAACGGAGTGCTTCCCTCCTTATCAGCACGGTTGACATCAATACGCGGATGATGCAGCAGCATCCGCAGGTTCTCCTGTGCGTCCGGGTGGCATGGCAGATGATAAACAGCGAGCATCAGTGCCGGAACTCCGCATGAATCCGTACAGTTAACATCTGCTCCTTCTTCGAGTAATGCCCGAAGCTGTGTTGCGTCATGAGCTTGAATGCGGATGATGACCGGCGGATTCTTTTGCTGATTGGAGATACCGCATGCCTGTTTCAGCAGCTCATGGCATTCACCTCTCCCCGGGATGCAGTCTATGGGGGTATTTCCTTGTTTATCCGATGCGTTGACATCTGCCCCGGCTGCCAGCAGCAGCCGGATGATAAACTTGTTTTCTGCTGCCGCTGCGTAATGGAGCAGGGTTTTCCCGGCGGCATCCGTACGTCTGATGTTGATGCCGGGGGGAGACAGAAGCGCGATGACTCCCGAGTCTTCAGTTTTGGGCGCTAATTGGATAAAATCCTCAAGCGCGTTCATGGGAATCTGCTCAAACGGGATTTTTTGTCCCAGCATGCGGCAGATGCGGATGCTTTCCGGGGCTGTACTGATGGCGCAGAGAAAAATTTTCTCCCAGAAGTCCGGGGCTATATTCAGATTGGAGGCATCCAACAGGATGTTGACACATTCTTCCTCTAGATGCAGACAGGCTTTTATCAGCGGGGTTTCGTTGTCAATGTCTGTCTTGTTGATATCAATCCCCGTCGCTTGCAGCAGCAACTTTACGCATTCGGCATGCCCCTGTGCCGCAGCGTAACCCAGCGGTGTGCAGCCGAAGTTGTCAGCCCGGTTCACATCTGCGCCTGCCTCCAGAAGCAGACGGAGGCAATCAGCTTTCCCTGCATACGCTGCATCAATTAACGGGGTGTAGCCGACTATGCCTGCGCGGTTTACATCCTCTCCCCCTTTTATCAGCTCCTGCAATACCTCTTCATGTCCCATGGCCGCGGCTCGGTGCAGGGGAAATGCGGTTTCCTCGGCTTTAACCGTGTGAAACTGATTCAGGGCAAGAAAAAGAAAACAAAGAAAAATGCGAGTAGTCATCTGCCGATAACTCTAGCATGCGGGAGCGGCAAAATCCAGCCGAAATACGGATGTTACACAATTGTAACACTTATTGGGGGTTATTTCGGCAGCTGCAATCCCTGCATCCACTCCGTGGCAGCGCGTGTGATTTCCCCGGCAACGTTGCCCAGTTGTTTGGCAAAGCCGGGAACAAACCAGGGAAAGCCGCCCACAAGATCATGAATGACGGCTACTTCTCCGTGACAGGTGGATGCTCCGGCTCCGATACCGATGGTGGGGATGCTGCTGCGCCCGGTTAGTTCTGCCGCCAGCGAGTGCCGCGTGCATTCAATGACTACACAGAATGCTCCGGCGCGGATAACTGCATCCAAATCACGTGAGATGGCGGCGGCTTCTTCGTCTGTTTTGCCTTTCATGCGGTAGCCTCCGTCCTCTTTGACACTCTGGGGCAGAAGCCCGATATGTCCCTGCACGGGGATACCCGCTTCCACAATGGCTCGGATTTTTTCTTCCTGAGCAACACCGCCCTCCAGTTTGACGGCATCTGCGCCGATAGCCATGAGTCGCCGTGCATTGGAAACGGCCTGTTCAGGTGTGTCGTAGGAATGGATGGGCATATCTACTACCACCAGAGCTTTTTTCACGCCACGCACCACGCATTCACCATGGTGCAGCATGTGCTCCATGGTCACATGCGTTGTGTCCGGGAAGCCCAGCATCATCATACCCAGAGAATCTCCCACCAGTATCATGTCCACCCCGGCTTCATCCAGCATGCGGGCGGTGGGATAATCATAGGCGGTGAGCTGGGAGATGGGTTGCTTTCCTTTCTTTTCCAGAATGGCGGCAATTTTGGGATTCATCATCTGTCAGAGGGGGAAGGGGGTTACAGTGTGGGAGTCATTGAGCTGCCGGAGCAGTTCGCTCACACTGAGTGCCTGTCCGGGCAATTTCAGCATGGGGTCAATATCACAGAGTGGTTTCAGGACAAAGGCTCGCAGGTGCGCTCTTGGGTGCGGCAGCGTCAGCGTGTCTGATGCGCTGCATTCATCTCCGCAGTAGAGGATATCGATATCACAGGTGCGCGCTTCGCCGTAGATGCCGCTGCGGATGCGTCCGAGTTCCTGTTCAATCTGCTGACAATTCTTCAGGATTTCTTCTGCGGGCATGTCTGTTTCCACCTCCACGCAGGCATTCAGGTAGGCGGGGGCACCCTCGGGACAGCCCACCGGCTCCGTCTCATACACCTGAGACAGGCGCAGTGCTCCGAACAGGTCTGAAAGATAGTCGCAAACAGACTCAAGGGTGACCAGACGGTCACCCAGATTAGAGCCAAGGGAGAAACCCACGCGGCGTATGCCGTTGGAAGAATCGTGCATGGGAAAGCACTTAATCGGTGAGACCGAGCACGTCCTGCATGCTGTAAAGTCCTGCGGGCCTATCTGCAATCCAGAGCGCAGCGCGCACGGCTCCGCCGGCAAATGTGCCGCGGTTGGAAGCCTTGTGAGCCAATTCCACGCGTTCGCCGTCAATAGCGTAGATGACGGTGTGGTCACCCACTACATCGCCACCGCGCAGCGTGTGCATGCCAATCTGTTTTTGAGGACGTGCTCCCACGTTGCCGAATCGTCCGTGAACCACGTCTTTGTTGTAATCCAACCCGGTTTCCTGACAGACTACCTCTGCCAGTGTGCGGGCGGTACCGCTGGGGGCATCCAGCTTGTGGTGGTGGTGCATTTCTACGATTTCGATATCGAAATCCCGGAGGATACGGGTGGCTTTGCGGGTGAGCCAGAACAGGGTGTTCACACCAACGGAATAGTTGGAGGCATAGACGATGGGAATCTGTTTGGCGGCTTCATAAATGGCACTGCGCTCTTCATCCGTATGCCCGGTGGTACCGATTACCAGAGGCTTTTTCTGAGCTACGGCTGTTTTCAGGAGCTCCATGGTGAAGCCGTGGAAAGAGAAGTCAATAGCCACCTCTGAGCATTCCAGCGCGCCTTCAATATCTTCTCCCACGTCATGTGTGGAACCGATGACCGTGTTGGGGTTGGATTCCACGGCCTGACGCACGGCCTGACCCATGCGCCCCGAAATGCCGGTAATGAGAATCTTCATCATATCTGCGTTCTATCCGTTAAGGTGGTTACATGAGGTTGAACTGACGGAGCAGGGTGGTCAGCCGCTCATGCTTCTCCGGGGCAAGCGGGGTGAGCGGCATGCGGATTTCCCAGCTGATATCACCGCGCAGCGCCAGTGCTGCCTTGATGGGAACCGGGTTGGTGTCCAGAGACATGAGACCCTTCATGAGCGGGTAATACTTCTTCTGTAGCGCTAAGGCGCGCTTGCCGTCACCGGAAAGGGCTGCCGTGACAAGCTCTTTCATCTCTGCCGGTGCAATATTGGAGGTGACGGATACGAGCCCCACGGCACCGCAGGAGATAAAAGGAACGGTCAGTCCGTCATCTCCGCTCAGCACGGAGAAGTCAGCAGGGAGAGCTTGCACAAGTTGGTTGACGCGCTCCACGCTGCCGCCGGCTTCCTTGATAGCCACGATGGTGGGGCAATCCGCAGCCAGTCGAGCCACGGTGTCTACGGCAATCTCAATGACACTGCGGCCGGGGATGCTGTAGAGAAGTACCGGCAAATCGGTGCTTTCGGCAATTGCCTTGAAGTGTTGGTAAAGACCTTCCTGATTGGGTTTGTTATAGTACGGGCAAACCTGCAACGTGCCGTCAGCCCCCATGGCGGCGGCCTCTTTGGTCATCTCTATGGCCTCCACCGTAGAGTTTGAGCCGGTTCCGGCAATCACTTGACAGCGCTCTGCTGCAAACTCTATAGTGCGGCGGATGACTTCCATGTGCTCACGGTGGGTGAGCGTGGGAGACTCACCCGTAGTGCCCACGGGAACGATTCCGTCTACTCCGGCGGCAATCTGAGCCTCCACGAGCGTTTTGAGCGCATCGTAGTCAACCTCGTTGTTCTTAAAAGGGGTTATAATGGCTGTGTAAAGACCCTGGTATTTCATAAGTACGCAGACATTCTACCACTCAAAGGCGAAAAGTCACGCCTTTTTTGGAACAAGAGCGGCAGGAATTCCTGCTAAATGTCGTCTGAAACGGTAATTTCTTGACAATTCATGTCGTTGACTCTAACATGAGCATATGCAGAAGATAATCATGAGCATGCTGGCGGGAAGCTGTGTGGTGCTGAGTGCACAAGCGGCGGAAGATGCCGAACTTGCATCCGTTTGTGATAGACTTGAGACGGCTCTGGAGCAGCAGGTTGAGGCTTTGACTTCCATCAAAGATGAGGAAACCGCTTCAGAGTATCTTCCCAAGGTTAACGAATCTTTGGCTGTTCAGAAAGCGTTGTTCGGTGTGGATGAACGAGAACTCTGGAACTATATTGACCATACGGATGAGGTGAAGATTCCGCTTATGCGTGTGTTGCAGCGTCTTGCTGCCCAAATTGATCGTTTGCAGAAGGCGGACTTTTACGGCAACCAACAGCTGAAAAAAACTCTGTTGTGATCTTTAAAGCGCGCGTTCGTGATGTTGGGAGACAGGGTTTTGCTCCTTTTCTCTCAGTAAATCCTGTAAATGTTCTAGCTCTTTATCCATATACTCAGGTAAGTTATCTCTGTGCATGGCCATTTCACTAAGCACATGATCCCTGTAAGCAAGTGCCTCTCGAAATGATTCTTCTTCTGAACCGTAGTACAAGTCAGAAAAATAGCGGGTTATGATACGTCCGCACCTTTGTATACTGACTCTCCAACCTTGGAAATCGGTGTTTTCGTAAGTATAGCGCGTGATATTCTTGTTCCTCATGAAAAGATTGGGTAATTTATTTTGGTATGGGTGAGATACTGCGAGCTTTTCATTGATTCAATAACAAATTGCGCTGACAGGGGGTGGAAAATTACGAATTGAGTTAGATGCTTGTTAATCAATGTGTTACTGAGTTGGTTTTGGGTTTTGAGCGGAAATGGTGAAAAATCAGTGCCGCCGGGGCGGGGGAATTTCGCGCCCAGCCGGTGGAAAAAATACAAAAAAATATTTTTCGTGCAAGTCTACCGAAAATGAGTGCCTTGTGACGATGCGTTCACATGCTGTTGAAAATTTCTTCAAAAATGAGCTTGACGTTTCGGTTCGATTCGTGTATAGTCTGCCCCGCACCCACTACGGGGCAGCTCGAAAGAGCAAGCCGACGGTGAAACGACACCGGGGCAGGCTCAGCCGGGCGAGGCAGTTTTTAATGCACGGACTTTCCGTGGCACCGCAGGACCGCAGCGATTGCGGAACGAATGGTAAACCTTACCATGAGGGGTGCCGGAGAGGCTAAAGAGAGGGAAGAAAAAGGTCGTGACGCGT
>JAZNLU010000017.1:0-20648 GCA_045579245.1 Akkermansia sp. | reverse complement strand
CGCAGGCGGCGACCGCTTTCGGAGGTGGGTACCACCACGGTGGCTCGGCGATATTGGGGCGCCGTGTCCGGGTTGGTGAGGTAGCTCAGCAGACGCTCGGCCACAAGTTCGATAGCCGGTTTATCCCAGCCCAGAAAGTGTAATTTAGGAGTACTCATGAAATCGGCATTAGTATACCAAACCTCGTGAGTTGCTTCAAGGTTATTTCAAGGGAAATAATGCGTTTTCAGAATAGACTTACAAAATGGCACGCTACCGTAACTTTTTTCTTGATGTGATATCAGGCGGATGGTAGGATGTTGTGTGATGTCAGGCCTGGTTCCTGATAAAATAACAACCAATAGAATACTGACTTATGACCCCGAAAGAAGCAAATGCAGCATTGATTCAGGCTGCGAGAACCCGCGACATTGACGCATAGAAAGCCGCATTGGCTGCCGGTGCAGATGTGAATAAAACTGATAGTTTGTACAGGGCAAATGCCTTGGCTAACATGAGTATGTTCACGGATGACGAAGCACCAACGCGCGAGGTGATTAAAATTCACCTCTGTCGCATTTATCCTTGCAATTCACACAAGCTTCAAAAGCTTTCAAAAGCTGCGAGTGGCGCTACATGCGGCCGTAGCTTTCTGTTATTCCTGCCATGTCCTGTTTCGGTTAACATTGCCAGGGGCGGAGGGTGAAAAAACGGCAATGTACACCCACTTTTCACGTACACCCACAACGTACACCCTTGCGTACACCCAAACTATCATACGCCATCAGACGTCCGCAAGACAAAAAAACGCGTCTGTTAAGGGGTTACATGCCTCAACAGACGCTAGAATTCATTATTTTTAGTACCCTTTGAGAAGGGTACGTCTCCGAGGATATGAATAAAAGGCTTTGGAATATAATGCGTTATTTATAAGTCGCTTACAAAACAACAAGGAGGATAAGGAAGAGCTTTTACATTCTCGTCAGCCCAAAAAGTTACCATAAACATAACCGCTTATCGTGGACAAGACGATGACGAGGGTTACATATATTGCCGTTTTTCTCCATCCCATTACGCCTGAAACAACCAGCATGTTGGGTAGCGAAAGGGACGGGCCTGCCAGCAGTAAAGCCAAAGCCGGACCTTTGCCCATGCCGGAAGAGAGTAGCCCCTGCACAATCGGTATCTCGGTGAGAGTGCTGAAATACATGAATGCCCCGGTAAAGGAGGAAAGGAAATTGGCAAGCATTCCATTTCCGCCAACTGCGTGTTGTACCCATTCTGCAGGAATCAGTCCGGGGATAGAAGTATTACCGTGCGTGGAACCAAGCAGCATCCCGGTAATGATGATACCTATACCCATAAGCGGTATGGTCTTTTTGGCAAAGCCCCAGGATGAGAAGGCCCACTCGCGATTCGACTCTCTTTTGTCAGAGAGAAGAATCAGCGATAATGCAACCAGTGCAACCACCATGGGGGGCAGAGGGGTGAACATGGGAACAGGAATGAATCGCAGGGATGCGGCTACGGTCAAAACGACGGCTATTGCCCCGGTATACACTTTCCACGCCGGAATACGCAGGTATTCTACCATACACCAACACATGAGCAATGCTGCCACACCTACGAGGTACCAACGATTAGTATAGGCAAGAGTCCATATAGAAGAGCTTTGTTCAACGGGCGCCGCCCAGTTGGCAAAGATAAGCACGGCAACCATCGCAAAAAAGAGCACGGACGTCTGCCCGAAAGAATCGGCGGCCGTTTCTGCCTGCTTGCTTGCAGCTTGAGCCTCAGCTTTCTGCATTTCTTCCTTACGATAAATCCAAGCCATTATCATACCAATAATAATGGAGAAAACAATGGCACAAATGGTGCGGGCTATCCCCATTTCCATGCCCAGAATGCGAGCCGTAAGAATGATGGAAAGCATGCTTATGGCCGGGCCGGAATAAAGAAATGCTATGGCCGGACCGAGACCGGCTCCTCTCTTGTAGATGCCGGTAAACAGAGGCAGAATCGTGCAGGAGCAAACGGCGAGAATTCCGCCCGATATAGCCGCAACGCTGTATGAAAGCCATATCGGTGCATGGGCTCCCAGATACCGCAGTACCGACTTTTTACTGATGAATACTGCAATGATTCCGGCTATGAAAAAGGCTGGCAGCAGACACAGGATGACATGCTCCTGCGCATACCATTTCGCCAGATCCAGTGTAGCAAGTAGCGATGTTCGGAATGCCTGATGATTCAAGGGAAGAAAAAAGATGGCAGTATAGATGACAACCATCCACAACAAGGATTTTAGTTCTGATTTATTGTTCATGTATCAAATGATGAGTTCAGTTATTGTTATCCACATTCCGAGAAGGAAAAGACTGCTTCCGGCAAGAAGCTTCCCCCATCGCTGAATCGCCGGAAGGCAACGCAGGACTCCTGCTGCTTTTTCGGCTCCTGTAATCAGCAATAGGGCGAATGCCGCTACCGGAATCGAGGTTCCTAATCCAAACAGAGCTATAGCTACCCAAGCCCAAGTGCCGCTTTGGAGGGCAATCGGCAGAGCGGTTCCAAAAAAGAGTGCCGCGCTGGGAGGGCACAAAGCCAACGCAAAGAGTAGCCCCAGCACAAAGCTTCCCCATAAGCCACTGTTTGCGAGTTTGTGAGTGACTTTCTTGCCGGGATGGCGACCAATGGAGGGGATACGGACGCACTCCAGCACAACGAGTCCGGAGACGATGAGTATGGGCCCCATGTACAAAGGCAGGCTCTCCTGGAGCCAGAGTGATACGGCAGGGGCACCGGCCAATCCCCGGCTTATGAGCAGACCTACTGCAACATATGAGCAAATGCGCCCCAAAGTATAAAGCCCCGCCGCCATCAGGGCTCGATGATGTGAGCCCACATGCCGGCTCATATAGCCGATAGCTGCCAGATTCGACGCTAACGGACATGGTGCAATAGCAGCCGCCATTCCGGCAAGTACCAGATAAAGTATACTCATCTCGATATATAAGCGTTAATTTGTTCTCTTACATATTGTTTGTAAGCTGTTTCGTCTTGGTTCAATTCCCAGATGCGTGACAGCTTCTCCCATTCTTTCCCATTCTGCCCATTGCGCAATATGAGGCTTTTCGTCGTGAGACCATAGAGATTAACCTGGGCTGCATCCGCTTCTTTCTGTACAAATGCAATCCCCATGTCCATGGCAACATCCCTGGCCCATTGCTCCATGCGCCTGCATGTCGGGCAGCGTTTTCCGTAGGTGAAATACACAAGCCCCGCAGAATTATCTGCCACAATCGGTGAGGGTGTGCTTATCGGTTCAACCGGGGCTTCCTGTTGTATTTGTTTGAGCGCGGCAACTGCCAATGCTCCGAAGCCGATGAGAAGTAAAGCCGTTTTCAACCCTTTGCCCGGGGTGCTTTCCGTTTTGATTTCCTGATTTGTGGGTGATTTGCTGTTGCTATCTGCTTGTTGGCATCCGCAACCACATGAACACGTGGTGACTACCGCTTTTTCGGTCACGGTAGATGCCTGCACATGAGCAAGCGAATCCTGTATCAGCTCTCTGAGTTGTTCCACAGACGGAACCTTTCCTTGCCGAACAATTGTGCCGTTGACTGCAATCGCAGGGGGGTTGAATATACCGGCTTTCGCTATCTCTAGCGGATTGGATATTTTCTCGATTTCGAACCTTCCCGACAGCGTGCGTACAGCCTCTTCTGCATTATTGACCAAGGTTGTGCAGCGCATACACCCCGGACCGTAGATTGTGATGTGTGTTGTTTTCATGGTTTGTATTGTATTTATATTTGGGCAAATCTAAAAACGTAAGTATAAAAAGCCTTGATTGGGTTATTTTTCGTCAGTCGACAAGGCAATTCAGGACAGTAGAAAGACAGGGAATAGCCAAGCGGTAATAGATGTTCTTTCCTCTTTGTTCTGCTGTGACCACCCCGGCATTCTTGAGTATATTGAGATGGCTGGAAATCGTGGATAAATCGCGCTCCGTCCCCTTGTGTAACTCGCAGACACATCGCTCTCCCGCCAACAGCATTCTGACGATATGCAAGCGAACCGGATGACCGAGAGCCTTAAAAACCGCAGATGCAGCTTCGTGCGACAGACTTATTTTTTCCGTATTGTGGCAGTTACAATTCATGGGTATCTTACTGTAAATATTGTGCTAAGTTCTCGATTTCTGCGCGTATTTCATCGCGCACGCGGCGGTATATGTTCAGCGCCTCCGCTTCAGGCAAGCCAACTGCCAATGCAGGTGGGTCATCAAAAGGAATATGAATGAGTTTTCCCCCGGGATAATAGGGGCAAGCTGAAGCGGCGCGGTCACAGACCGTCACAATCAAGTTCCATTGAATGTCGCTCGGCAACTCGTCAACCGTTTTAGAAAAATGTTGGCTCATGTCCATTCCGACCTCGGCCATAACGGCGAGCATGAGCGCATTCAAGCCATGTTTTTCTATCCCGGCAGACGCCACCTTCCACCCGTCGGGGAATAGGCATCGTCCCCAGGCCTCAGCCATCTGACTGCGGCAGGAATTACCCGTGCATAGAAACAAAACAGAGCTCATGACAAGCGATATTATGCGGACATTTTGACAATTGTCAATATGTCTTTTTGCTCTTTTTTGTTGTCATGTGCAAAAAAGAACAATAAAGTGAAAAAAATGCACTTTATGAAAGTTGTTTGTTGTGGAAGTGAGAGCTCTGCCGCACCCCTAGTCCTTTGGCGTCCTCCGGCTTCGGCAAGCCTACGCCGAGACAGACGGCGATAGGCAAAAACGGGCGTATACCGATTCTGCACAGGGTGGTTAAGTCGTTGATTGTTGCTAAAAACCCTCTAACGCATTGAGCGCTAGAGGGTTGCGAGATTTATACACGGGAAGGGATTTGAACCCCTGACCAACTGTGTGTAAGACAGCCGCTCTACCACTGAGCTACCCGTGCATGAGGTGGCGGGAGTTTAACAGAGCTTTGCCGGTTTGGCAAGGATTATTTTGCGAAAATGTGAAAAAATGTGGGGAAAGGGGGTGGGGAAGGTGTTTTGGTCACGTGGTCAGGCCGTTGCGGAGGAGGCCGAGGAGGGCGACGGTGCGAGACCAGTTTTCCGGGTGGTCATCTGTCTCCGGGAAGAGGCGACCTTCCGGGATGCGGGCGTAGCGTTCTGCTGCGGCAGAGTGGGAAAGCTCGCGGAGCCCGACGGAGAAGAGGGCTCCGAGGCGCAGGAATTCGCGGGCGAGTTCGTGGGGGCCGTTCCAGGCGTGGAGGAGGACGCGGGGGAGGGTGCGGTTGCGCTCTCGCTCGCGGAGGATGTCCAGCAGCTCGCTCCAGGCGCGCACGCCGTGGAGGTGGATGAGGCGGTCGTGCCGGAAGGCGGCGCCGAGGTGGATGTGCAGCAGGATGCGCTGGGTTTCCAGAGTGTCGCTGTGTTTGGGGGAGGCATCCAGCCCGCTTTCTCCCACGCCGGCCTGTGGGTAGCGCGTGAGCCAGTCATCCAGCTCAAAGGCGAGCTCGGCGGGGTCTGTCTCTGCGGCGTGCCAGGGGTGGATACCGAAGCAGGGGGTCATGCCCGGGGTGGCGGCAATGCGTTCCCAGTCTGCGCGGGTGACGGCGCAGAGGTAGCCCCCGTTGGGGGAGGGGTGGTGGGTGTGGTAATCTTTCATGCGATGGGGAAGGGGGCGGCCGATGCGGGCTTAGTGCAGGAAGTTGTTTTTGCGGAAGCTGTAGAAGGGTTGGGTGCGTCCCGGCGCCTCTGTGCCCAGGATGACGTGGTCAAAGAGGGGGATGTGCATCAGCTCGCCGCATTGGGCGATGGTTTTGGTGAGTTCTACGTCGGCATTGCTGGGGGAGGGGTCGCCGCTGGGGTGGTTGTGTACCATGATGAAGCAGGCGGCGTTGCAGATGATGGCGGGGCGGAAGATGGAGCGGGGATTGGCGGGGACGGAGGTGAGGGTGCCGCGGGCGATGAGCATGCGGCGGATGAGTTGTTTGCGGCTGTCGAGCAGGAGCAGGACGAGGTTTTCCTCTGTCTCATAGCGCAGGTCGCCGATGAGGTAGTCGTATACTGTGCGCGGGCTGCGCATTTCGGCTCGCTCCAGATTCTCGCGGACGGCGCGCTGCCCCAGCTCGAATGCGGCGGCCAGGGTGGTGGCCTTGGCGGGGCCGATTCCCTTGCAGCATTCCATGATTTCGCGGGCATCCATGGCACCGAGGTTGGCGAGCGAACCGGCGGCTTTCTTGATGCGGGCGGAGAGCTCCAGCACGGGGCAGCCCTGCAGCCCGGTATGCAGGAAGAGGGCAATGAGTTCCTCATCGCTGAGGGCGCTGCGGCCGTGGCGCAGCATCTTTTCGCGGGGCATGAGCTGTTCTTCCGGGGCTGTGGCGGGGGATTCCATGGGATATGGCGGCGGTCGTTTAGCGTGTAGTGCGATTGTAGCGCAGGGGGCGGTGGGTGCAAGCTTTTTTTGATGAATCGGGTGGAAAAGCCGGTTTTTTGTTCATTATTGGCTTGCTATGTGGTTGTTGAGCGTGTAGAATGGGCGCGACCGCGTGTCGCGTGGTGGTGCAGTGTGCCCACGGCGCGCAGTGAGTTACCGAGGGAAACGAGGGCCGGTTCCGGTTTTCTGAGGTGCAGCGAGGAGCCGGCGACAAGAAGAAAGAAAAATAATGAGTATACATTCCGTTACGTGCGCCGTTGGCGCCAATCCCATCACGATCGAGACCGGTAAACTTGCCCGCCTGGCTGATGGAGCTGTTACTGTTCGTTGTGGTGATACCGTGGTGCTCGTCACCGTTGTGAGTGCCACCAAGATTAAGGAGGGGCAGACCTTCTTCCCGCTGTCTGTGGAGTACAAGGAGAAGGCCGCTGCTGCGGGTATGTTCCCCGGCGGTTATTTCAAGCGCGAAGGTCGTCCCACCGAGAAGGAAATTCTGACCTGCCGCATGACGGACCGCCCCCTGCGTCCCATGTTCCCCAAGGGCTATTTCTATGATACACAGGTCATCTCTCTGCTGCTGGCTGCCGATGGCGAGAACGAGCCGGACATTCTGAGCATCAACGGTGCTTCCGCTGCCTGTGTGATTTCTGACCTTCCCTTTGCCGAGCCCGTGGGTGCTGTGCGCGTGGGCCGCATCAACGGTGAGTTCGTCATCAACCCCACCAACTCTCAGCGCCTGGAGTCTGACCTGGATCTGGTATATGCCGGTTCCAAGGACCAGGTTATCATGATTGAGGGTTCTGCCAACGAGCTTCCCGAAGAAGACTTTATCGCCGCTCTGCGCTTTGCTCAGGAGAATGTGGCTCAGATTTGCGCCGCTCAGGAAGAGCTTCGCGGCATCTGCGGCAAGCCCACGCGTGAGTACGAGCTGACGCTGGCTAAGCCCGAGCTGCTGGAAATCGGCTATCAGGTGGCCGGTGACCGCATTGAGGAGGCTATCTATGCGCCGAACAAGATTCAGCGCCAGAAGCAGGTGGGTGCCCTGCGCGACGAGGTGGAGGCCGCCATCAAGGCTGCATACCCCGAGTCCACGGATTTCGACGTGGAGCAGGTGTTTGAGTACATCCAGAAGAAGGCTTTCCGTATCTCCATCATGGAGCACGACAAGCGCGCCGACGGCCGCGCCATCAAGCAGCTGCGCCCGCTGACCGCAGAGGTGAACGTGCTGCCGCCTGTGGTGCACGGTTCCTCTATCTTCGCCCGCGGTGAGACCAAGTCCCTGTGTCTTGCCACGCTGGCTCCCATGGAAGAGAAGCAGTATCTGGACAACTACACCGGTTCCGTGGATGAGAAGCGCTTCATCCTCCACTACAACTTCCCGCCCTTCACTGTGGGTGAGACCGGTCGTTTCGGCGGTCAGAATCGCCGCGAGATTGGTCACGGCGCTCTGGCTGAGCGTTCCATTGCTCCCGTGATTCCGGATGAGAACGAGTTCCCCTACGCCATTCGCGTGTCCTCTGAGATTATGGAGTCCAACGGTTCCACCTCCATGGCTTCCGTCTGCGCCGGCTCTCTGTCTCTGCTGGCTGCCGGTGTGCCGCTGAAGCGCCCGGTTTCCGGTATCTCCGTGGGTCTGGTGACAGAGTTCGAGAACGAGGGCGATCGCGAGCCCAAGCGCTACAAGACTCTGCTGGACATCATCGGCTCTGAGGATTTCTACGGCGATATGGACTTCAAGCTCTGCGGTTCAGAGGTGGGTGTGACCGGTTACCAGCTTGACCTGAAGCTGCCCGGTATTCCGCTCTACATCCTGGAGGAAGCCATCCATGTGGCCCGCAAGGGGCGTCTGGACGTGCTGGACACCATGAATGCCTGCATCTCTGCTCCGCAGTCCATGAGCCCGAATGCCCCGCGCATTGAGTCCACCAGCATCCCGCAGGATCGCATCGGTGAGCTCATCGGCCCGGGCGGTAAGAACATCAAGGCTCTGCAGGCTGAGACCGGCACGGATATCAACATCGAAGAGGATGGCACGGTACGCATCTACGGCAACCGCCAGGAGGGTGTGGAACGCGCACTCTACCTCATCGACCGCATGTTCAAGGAGATTGAGGTGGGTGAGACCTATGAGGGCAAGATTGTCTCCACCAAGGAGTTCGGTGCTTTCATGGAAGTGCTGCCCGGTAAGGACGGACTCATCCACATCTCTGAGCTGGCAGAAGGTCGCACGCAGAAGACAGAGGACGTGGTGAAGGTGGGCGATATCGTGACGGCCAAGTGCATTGGTATCGATGACAAGGGGCGCGTCAAGATGTCCATGCGCGCCGCTGCCCGTGACCGCAAGGCAAAGGAAGCAGCTGAAAAAGGCGAGGCCTGAAAGTAGCTTCTGAGATTGATTCCCTCCAGCCCCGTTCCGGTGAAAAGAACCGGAGCGGGGCTTTTTTTGTACCGCAAATAGGAAAAAATGAAAAAAAAGGGAAGAGAATGTTTTTTTTGATTGCCAAAGAGTGCAATCTGGTATAGATATATTAGCGTACATCTGCAAATTTTACTTACACCATGTGGAAATATATCATCATCGGCGCCGGCGTGCTCTTCTTGGGCGCATCTTTCTTCTTCTATAAGGCCAATTCAGCTATGTCGGCTCCCGAGGGTGAGCTGGCTACCGTTCAGTCTCGTTTTAATGATGCCGTTAAGAAGAGCCGCGATGCGGAGCTTGATGTTGCCATCAAGAAATATGCTGAGTTGCGCACGGATTTCTTCCGCCTGCAGAAGCAACGCTATGAGGAACATAAGGCTGAGCTGGACGAACAGGATGCAGCAATCATGGCTGAAGTAACCAAGAATCGCGGTGACTTGGATGCTGCCAAGAGCGAGCTGAATAGGCTTCGTGAGGAATTCAAGAATTTCACCCAGCAAGTGACTAACGCCGTGGAAGGCGAGGATGCCGGCGGTGGTTTTGCTGAGAGTGATGTGGAAGCCGCAGAGCAGATGGGAACCAAGATTGCCGAACTTGTAAGCAGTAATAACGAGCTGGAGGCTACTCTCTCTGCTGAGAAAGCCGCCGTGGCAGCTCTCGGCGCGGAGAGTGAGCGCACCATTGCCGCTACCGTTGCTGCCAAGAAGCTTAATTCCGACCGCATGGCTCGTATCTCTCCCGCTGAGCTTGAGGCAACGGTGGTGACCGCTGACCCGAATTGGGACTACGTCATCATCAACGCCGGTATTAACAAGGGCGTGGTGATTGGTTCCCGTCTGGCAGTCATGCGCGGTGAGCGCAAGGTATGTGAGCTGAATGTGACCAACGTGGAGTCAGAACGCTCCAGTGCCGAGGTGGTGTACAGCACCATTCGTCCCGGTGACAGCGTCAAGCCCGGTGATCGTATCATTTCTGTCCGTAACAAGTAAATTTAACCGCCTCTCTCTGATATGAAAGTCTCTCAACTCGTTATTTCGATTCTCGTTCTGCTGATGGGCGTTGGTCTGGTGATGTATTCTGCCGACCAGCAGCAGGTCATGGATGTCCTGACCGCCACCCACGGCGGTGGTTCTCAGGTGGCAGATGCCGATGCAACCGGGCTGCGCAAGCTGAACAGTGATTTGGATGCCGAAGTCGCACGAATCTCCGGCGAGCGCGCTGCTGCCATTGAAGCAACGGAAGGCGCCCGCGTGGAAATGCGCGATGCCCGTGATAAGCGCAACGATGCCGTGGCAAAACTTGATGCCGACAAGGCAGAAAATGAAGATTTAAAAACTCAGGTGGAAGCCGCCATCAAGGCAGCAGAGCAGCTGCGCGATACCTACAATACCGCGCTTGCCAAGCTCAAGGCTGACGGTGCCTTGGATGCCGATACTTCTGACTTGGGCGCTCTGGTGGAGGCTATCAAATCTGTAGTCGACCGTGAGAATGCTCGGAAGAAGGATTTAGAGTCTCAGTTGGAAGAGGAAAAAATGGTGCGTGAGGCTGCCACGGAGAAACTGGCCAAGGAAAAGGTGGAGCTTAACCGCATTACCGGTATCAACGCTCGTTTCTTCAAGGATTACATGAAGAACGGGGATGAGTTCGCCCTGCTGGCTGTTGACATGCGCTGGCGTTTTGTGGCATTCAATGTCGGTACAGACAGTGGACTAGTGGCAGGTGATACCACGCCGCTGCTGGTGAAGCGCGGTCCGATGGAAGTAGTGAAACTGCGCATCATCAGTATCAAGGATGGTATGGTGACTGCTGAGTTTGATCCCAAGACTCTGGCTCCCGGTGTGCGCCCGCAGGTGGGTGATATGGTGTTCCGCCAGAAGCCGCTGGGCAGCTGATGTCGCTTCCCTCGCGCCGTTCTGCAATTATACTGCCTGTCCGGGAAAAACGGACAGGCTCTTTTTCAACAATCTGCCTGATATAATGGTCAAAAGTGTAAAAAATATGAAAACAAGATATCTGATGTTGATTCCGCTGGTGATGCTTAGTTTTGTTTCCTGTCAACTTCCCATGGATGAGGTGCCGCCGAATACACGCAAGGTAGTTGGTCCCTCCGGGACATCTGACAATGTGAAGCCCTGGAATGAGACTACTAAGCAAGAGGGAGATGCGACCCTCGGTCCGCTGAGCGATATGAACCGCCGCTGAGCAACGGAGGTATGACGCGCGCGCAGCGAGCCGCAATTGTGCAGGAGGAACTGGCTAGGAAAATCCCGCAGCCTGAGGTTCCCTTGCACCATCTGGATGCATACACCCTCTTGGTAGCGGTGATGCTTTCAGCCCGGTGTACGGACGCGCGCGTTAATCTGGTGACACCTGCCTTATTTGCAGCGGCAGGCACGCCGCAGACCATGGCTCAGCTCCCGGTGGCTCGGGTGCGAGAGCTGATAGCCACCTGCGGCATGTGTGACACCAAGGCACAGAGACTGGTAGAGATGTCGCAGCTGCTGCTGGAGCGGCATGCCGGGCAGGTGCCGAGCACTTTTGAGGAATTGGAAGCACTGCCAGGGGTTGGGCATAAGACTGCCTCCGTGGTCATGCATCAGGCGTTCGGTTTTCCCGCTTTCCCGGTAGATACCCATGTGTACCGTCTGGCTCGCCGATGGAAGTTGAGCCGCGGCAATACGGTAGAAAAAGTAGAAGCTGATTTGAAAAAACTGTTTCCCCGTGACAGCTGGGGCGTGATTCATCTGCAGATGGTACTGTGGGGCAGACAATTCTGCCCGGCTCGTGGCTGCAGTCCGGCATGCCCCGTGTGTGCCCGTCTATGGGGAGGAAACTCACGTGCTGCGGAATGTTCGGCAGTATAGATTGTGTTATTTTTATCAATCTATGTTAAACGCGGTTTGTTTGTGTGAGCGTGTGTTACTGCTGCTGCTTGCGGCGGGCAGCTTATTAACCGCCGGGGTTCATTTGCCCGGGCGTGGTATTGTTCTGATAGATGCTGCGTATGCCGGTAATAACGCCGAGCTTGCTGAGATACTGAAACACGGTAGGGAGGCGGATGTGCAGTCGAAAGACGGTAATACAGCGCTGATGGCGGCGGCGTATGCGGGAAATACGGAAGGCGTTCGGCTATTACTGGCAGCCGGGGCAGATGCCCGCTTGCGTAATACCCGACGGGAAACGGTGTTGCACCGGTTGGCTCAGGCTGATTTGCTCTATAAACCTTGGGAGTGTGGCATGAGTCGTGAGGATATTGCCCGGGAACGTCGGCGTTTGGAGGATGGTCTGCTGCTTGCGGCAGATTTGCTGTTGGCAGCCGGAGCTGAGGTTGATGCAGTGGATGCTGAGGGAAAGCCCCCGATAGCGTATGCAATGCTGCGGTTCCCGCGGCTGGTACAGAAACTGTTGCAGAGTGGGGCCAATCCTAATGGTCGGGTGGGCGCGGATACGACGCTGCTAATGGCTGCTGCCGGGCTGCGTAAGCCGGAGGTGACAGAATCCCTGTTGGCAGCCGGTGCTGAAGTGAATGCGGCAGCACCGAAAAGCGGTAGAACCGCTTTACACTGTGCCGTGAGAAGCGGGCGTATTATTGGTGAGTCGGATGATTCGGCTCGCAGTGAAGTTGTACGCCAGTTATTGGAACATGGGGCGAACCCTTTGCTCCCGGATGCTGCCGGGTGGACGGTGCTGCGGAGCGTGGCGGGAATGTCCTCTGATGCGGAACTGTTGGAGATGATTGCTCCGTATTGCGGCAAAGGCGTTGATACCCGAGACCATTGGGGAGAAACAGCGCTGATGCCTGCGGTACGCAATGCACCGCTTGGCGGCGTGAAAGCGCTGATAGCGGCAGGGGCGGATGTGAATGCCCGTGATGCGAAAGGGGCATCTGTCCTGGAGCATGCGGTGAAATCTTCCCGTGAATATGCAGCAGCGGTGGTGGCTGCACTTTTGGATGCCGGAGCGGATTTCTCTGCGGAGACTCAGCAGCGGGTGATGATTCCGGCGGCTCAGTCTGCCCGCCCGGAAGTTCTGTGTCTGTTGTTGGAGCGGGGGGCGGATGTGAATCTCCCGCTGCAACATGGCAATACACTTCTGCATTATGCCGTGTCGAATGCCAATCCCGGAGGCTGCGAAGTTCTGTTGGCAGCCGGGGCAGATGTCAATCAGCAGAATGAAGCCGGTCTGACCCCTCTGCATTGGGCTGTGCAGGGTGATGCCAAGTCTCCCAGAGCGGCAGCGGCAGAGTTGCTTCTGCGCGCAGGTGCAAACCCGCATTTGCCGGATTCTTATGGACGCACTCCCCTGCAACTGGCATCGTCCGATATGCTGAAGCACTTGCAGACCGAGGGATTGTTGAAGAATTAGCCGCGTCATGTTTATTCCCGTTAAATGATGTTTGGCATTGACCGCCCTGAGTTGAGTGATTAGAATACCCCCATGAAGTTCGTTTCTTTTTTTGTGACACCGACGCTGTTGTTTGGTATTCCTGCTTCGGCAGAGGTGTGCGCTCCCGCAACGGAGGCGGACCTGATCACCATGTCCCAGGATGCCCGCTGTTGCCAGGTGGTGGTGACGTGTTTGGTGGGCGGGGAACCACTGCGCATGATGCTGGATACGGGAGCCTCTCACACTGTCCTGCATAAGGAGAGCGCTGCACGCCTGAAGAATGTGAAGCGCCCCGATACCTCCGTGATGGATTTCAAGGGCAATGCCCGGCAGCGCCCGGAATTGTTGACCGCTGCTCTGCAGACCGGACCGTTAAAGTTTGCTGAGCATACCTGTCTGGTGATGGATTTGACTCCCGTGCGGGGCGCGATGTCTGAGCCGATTGACGGCATTCTCGGCATGGATGTGCTTGGTGTTCTGCCGTTCACGTTTGACCAGAGGAATGGTGCTTTTTATTGGGGACTGCCGAAAAAAGTACAGGGAGCGCAGATGAATGGTCGCCCGGATCGCTTTGGACGGCTCTTGGTGGATGCAGAATGCATGGGGAAAAAGCTGGAGTTGCTGCTGGACACCGGCAGTACGGTGACTCGCATGCCTGCCGAATTGTGGCCTGCCGGTGTGGCAGAAGCTGCCACTGTTCAGGTGGGGGATGTGAACACAGCCGCCCACTTGCGGGTGAAATTGGGTAAGCCGGCGGATTTGACAGTGGCACCCGGTGTGGTGCTCAGCGTGGTGAATCCTGTGCTTACTCCCGGGCAGCCGCCGATACTGGGAATGGATGCCCTGCGGGATGTTGCGCTGGTGCATGTCCCGGTAAAAGGTTCGCCCTGTGGGGTGTTCTTTATCGTGAAATAAATAAACTTATTATCAAACGCAGACACACGCCAGGAAGTCATCTTGGCGTGTGTTGCTGTTATTGGGTGGGGTAGTTGAACTGTGGACACGGTGGTGCCGGAATCACACGGAGGGTGGGTGATTCTGTTTTCCCCGTATCGACAGCTTTCAGGCTCGGCAGGACTGCTCTGCAAGGAATACGCAGGCGTACTATACCGTGACTTTGTGGGGAAATTGCGTGGTGTACAGCGGCTGTGACGGCGCGGCTTTAAATGGCATCCGGCGGCCGGGAAACTGCATATTCAAGCCCATGGTCAATGTGTTTGGACTTGTGGCGGTCTGTGTTACGTGTAATGCCGCCTGTTGTGTACTGAGTGTGCAGAATAGGCTTCTGCGTGCCGGGGTGTTGGGTAGTGTGGCTGGGAGTGTTTAGCGGGGAAACAACATCCGGGGGTGATGGACGGGGCGGTCTCATGTTTTGTGCCGGGTGGACGGAAGTCAAGGGCTCAACTTCATCAAACGGCGGGTTTTGACGATATTCTTCAGCGGATTCTGGTGGGCTGGTATTGTGCATATTCGGTTCAGATTCTTTGGCTCGTATCTCTTCATCCGGTACCATGGCAAATGGTGCCGGGCTGTGATAAATAGCGTTTTCGGCGCAGGCTGGTTCGGCATCCGCGCTGTTGAGGTCTCCCAGCATATCAATGATGCGCTGCAAGTGAGTTTCTGAAACAAGCTTGCATATTTCCGCTTCGACTGCGTTCGGAGAAAAGCTTCCGCTTTGTTTGTTCTGAGGAAGCGCAGTCGCTGTTCCATACTGAAGCATGAACATGTACAGTGAGAATTTCAGCATCCCGGCACTGTCCAATTGCAGATAGCGACAAAGTTTTTTAAGATTGCTAACCATGTTCCGGGAAACGCCTGCGTTCAGGAACTCTCCTGCTGCAGGTTCCGAGATGTGCTGCTTGGAGATGAGGCTGATTTCCGGCGTTTCCGTCTGCTGCAGCTTCCGTGGCTTCACGCGGTATTTGTACAGAATATCTCGGGTCATCCCCGGATTTTGGTTGATTTCTGCCAGCACCATATCCCGGAATGAGAGTGCTTGCTCTCGCGCCTCCTCGGGGCTGCCGTACTGCTTGTCTGAAAAATAGCGGGCAAGCGTAGTTCCCTGGCGGCTGATAGCGACTCTCCAACCCTGGAAGTTGGTGAACTCATACGTGAATCGCGTGATATGCCGTAAATTCATGGTCGTGGTCTTCTATTGGCTTCTTGTTGCGGCTTCGGCTGCTTCCTTTTTTCTGGATGCCTCAGCCGCGTGGATTTTATTATAAAATTCCGATTAGTCAAGATGAAATTATAGAAGAATTCTAAATGTTGGAAATTTCGCCTTCCTGTTTGGTGGGTGATTCAAATTGTCTTTTTTTTCCCCTTAAAATAAGAAAAAATAATAATTGCTTAATTTGTGAAATGAATGTTGGCTTGTCTTAAACATATTAAAAAACAAAGAGTAACAATGTTTATTTATTAAATTTAAAATATACAGGAGCGATAAAGCTATATTTTACTCAAGTTTTGAGGTGCTCAGGTTGTTTTTTTTGCTGTTAGATGATTTTTTTTAAAGAAAAATGTTAGAAAAAAATTATTGAGCTTGAAAAAAAGGTATGCGTAAAAGAGAGAAAAATTGCATGTTCGGCGGTTTTCTTTCGCTGAGCGCAGAGTTTTCTGTAAGAACGCAGGGGTGCGCGGTGGAGGGAGAGGATAAGTAACGGGAAGTGCCGGGAAGATGTGGAGTAAGAGCCCCCCGTGTTCAGATTTTCGGGGTAGAAGCGTGGCTTGACAGGACGCACTACGGAGAGGCTCTTTACAAAATTCTTGACCTGCGCAATCAAATATGGTAGAAAGTAGGGCGTTATGAGAATTTTTCGTTCGCTTTCCGTTCTGATGATAGGGTTGTTTGCCGCAGTTGCTGCGGCAGATGAGCGCCCGAACATCCTGTTTATTATATCAGACGATCACGGTACGAATGCGCTGGGTACCTGTGATAAGGATACCCCTGTGCCGCTGCCCGGCTTTCGCAAGCTGGCGGATGAGGGTATGGTATTTGATCGTGCCTACTGTGCAAACTCGCTGTGCGGACCGTCTCGCGCCTGCATGCTGACGGGGCGTCATTCCCACAACAATGGCTTCCTGTACAACTACGGCGGACCTGCATTCAACGGCGATCAGCCCACCTATCCCAAGATGCTGCAAAAAGCCGGGTATCAGACCGGTATTGTGGGTAAGTGGCATCTCATCTCGCGCCCCACGGGCTTTGACTCCTGGCAGGTGTTCCCGAGCCAGGGCGATTACCTGAACTCTACCTTCCTTTCTGCCGGTCCGAACAACAGCACCCGCAGCAACCGTATGCGAGGCTATGTGACGGATGTAGTTACCAACATGGCTATTACCTGGATGGAGAGCCGCGACCGCAGCAAGCCCTTTGCTCTGGTGGTGGGTCACAAGGCCCCGCACCGCAACTGGCTGCCTGCCGTGCGCCATCTGGATATCATCAAGGAGTATGTATCCAAGATGACTCCTCCTGCGACCCTGCACGATGACTGGAGCGACCGTCCCGAATTCCTCCGCCACAACGGACAGAGCGTGGGTTGGAATCTTTGCCCCTGGAATGACAGCCATCTGGTGTATGACCGCATACCCTTTGACGTGATGAAGGAGATATTGCCCAAGGGTCAGCTGCGCAACAAGATTAAGAACGGCGAGTTCAAGGGACAAATCCCTGCTGATTTTGATATTGATAAGCATGAGCCCAAGTTCGTTCCCCGCACGCTTCTGGGATGGGGTATGGATTGGATTGAACCCGGGCTGCAGGGGGTTTATCGCAAACACTTCAACACCCGCACGGATGAGTTCGTGGCCAATATGCGTGCCGGTAAGTACAAGACCGTGGAGGATATGACAGAGCAGCGCTGGCGCTGGTATATGGAGGACTACCTCGGCTGCATTCTTTCGCTGGATGAATCCATTTCCACGTTGATGGAATATCTGGACAAGAGCGGTCTCTCCGAAAACACCCTCGTGATTTACGTGGGCGACCAGAGCTTCTATCTGGGTGAACACGGCCTGTACGACAAGCGCTGGATATTCGAGGAATCCATGCGTATGCCGCTCATCATGCGCTGGAAGGGAACCATCCCTGCCGGTGTGCGCAGCCAGGCCATGGTGCAGAACATCGACTACGCACCCACGCTGCTGGAGGTTGCCGGAGCAGATACGCCGGAGAACACGCGCACCATGGAGGGCGTGTCCCTGACCCCGCTGTTCAAGACCGGTGAGGCTCCGCAGTTTGCTGACCGTCCGCTCTACTACGCTTTCTATGAGCAGCCGGGTGAGCACAATGCCCCGCGTCACGATGGTATCCGCACGCAGCGCTACACCTTCGCGCGCATCTGGACTCCCACGGGAGAGGAACGCAAGAGCGGTGTGCGCAAGCCGGAGAACGAGTGGTTGCTCATTGACAATGAGAAAGACCCGCAGCAGATGCACAATGTGGCACAGGATCCTGCTTATGCAAAAGTTATGCAGGAACTTACGGAGAAGTATAATGCTGTGCGAGCTCTGTATCGTGTGCCGACTGACTGTCCGGGCAGCGGCTCACGTATTCCTGATTTTTTGCCATCATGGGGACCGGGGGAAGATGACTGCATAAGATAATAATCGGCAAATTGAAAATCTTTCTGTGTTCAAATCATAGGGGTATTTTTTCGATTTGTCGGCACGTGATGGTTACGTTACGAGTGCTGTGCTGTAAATGCTCTCGACTTCCGGAAGTTGGGAATAGTTATGTACCGAAAGATAGCAGAAGCAAGACATTGTTCCGTTTTCTGAATCAGGTATTAGCTATATTCTACTGCGGAATTGGAAGTTAAAGCTGCGGTGTGAGTTCACTAACAAATTGTTGAGTGGATTATTAGTCGATTCTGATGCATATCAGTATAGTTCACGTTTGTCTGTTAGCAGGGGATGGTATCTTATTTTATCATCTTTTCAGAAGTGATGCTTAGACTTTGTGTGAATGGCAGAATAAATACTTGATAAGTGTGTGGAATCCTGATAGTCTGACGCGACGTGAGAGCGGTTGTGCACATGCTGTTGCTACTGGTTTTGGGCGGTCTGGCGTTTGGTCAGGATACCGCACCACTGCCGCTTAATCCTGATCCTTTGGCTGAGGATCCCGCAGCATTTTCACCGTTTATGGATGATGATTTTGCGGAGGAAGTGGATGCTGCACCTGAGCAGAGCAAGGATACTCGTCTGTTGGTGCCGAGAGATCAGACACGCGTTGCTGTTTTAGGGTATCATAATTTCAGCAAAACGGCTCCGGTGTCTGATATGCTCATGCGTACAAGTGATTTCCGCAGACAGATGGAATACATTCGCAATGCGGGGTATACCGTCATTAGTATGCCGGAGTTTTTGGAATGGCGCTTCGGCTCGCGCGAGCTGCCTGCCAAGTGTGTGCTTATTACGTTGGATGACGGCTGGAAGAGTGTGTATACCGAGGCATACCCCATCCTGCACGAGTTTGGTTATCCCTTTCATCTGTTTCTTTACACACAATTTCTCAGCGGTCGCGGAGACAGTATGTCACCGGAGATGATTCGTGAGATGCAGCAGCACGGGGCAACTGTAGGTAGTCATTCCGCCAGCCATGCCTACCCGAGAGCATGGAAAACTGCCGCCGCTAAAGGACCGGAGGAAGAAGCCGCTATGATTGAGCGTGAAATCGGCGAAACGTTCCCGAGACTGACTAAACTTTTTGGTCCCATAGACACCTACTGTTACCCCGGGGGCTACCATACACCGGCCATGGAGAAATCTTTACCCGGCTATGGCTGCAAGGCGGCCTTCACTGTGATTCCCGGTAAGGTAACGGTGACAGAAAATCCCCTGCAGATTCGCCGATATATGGTGTTCGGTAACAATCATTCCATCTTCCGCCATGCGATGGATTTTCGTATGGCACAACTTGGCACCGCTGCGGCAACCGGGGCTTCTCCCGGCACGCTGTCACCATCTACACCGCTGCCGCCTTTCCCTGTCCGTCCCGCACCGAATGAAACGGTTCCCTGTGATTTCGGTGTCATTTCTATTGATATGAGTCAAATGTCCGGGGTGGATTTTTCAACCGTTCACATGTCTGTGAGTGGTTTTGGCCGTGTTCCCGCCCGGGTGGATAGGAACACGCGCTCCGTGCAGTGGATGCTCCCGGTGCGCATCTACATGCCGAATCTATCCGTTCACGTGACGTGGAAGAGCACAGACGGAACCGCTCATAAGGCAGAGTGGTCGTTCTGTGTTGACCCGTACGCAACGTCTCAACACTGACAAAACTTAAGATATGGATCAGGAAGAAACCAAGACAGATGCCCCGGTGAAGCCTGCAAAGAAGCGTACTCCCCGCAAGAGTACCCGCAGCAAGACTCCCGCAGTGGCACCCGAGGGAGATGCCGGCACCCCTGCTGCCTCCCCCGCTCCCGAGAAAGTGAGCAAGCCCCGTGCCTCCCGCCGCAAGAAAGTTGCACCCCCCGGAGTTGAATCCGCGGCTCCGCTCACGGAGCCGGTGGTGCAGGCCGCTCCCGAGACTGCAGCACAGCCACAAGTCCGCACGGAGATAACCAATAAAAAGGATACGCCCGCTCCTGACAAGGCTCCAGCGGAGGAGCAGTCTGCACAGCCCGCAGCGCTTTCGCTTGCTGATGATCGAAAAGCCCCCGCTATGCGTGATGAGCCGGATATTCCGGAACCCACGCCGGAGTTTCGCAAGCCTGAGCCCGTGCCCGGTTTTTCCATGCCAGAGGTGGTAGGCGGCAACGAGGGGGGAGGCAACAACCGCCGCAAGCGCCGTCGCAATCGCAACCGCAATCGTGAGGATAACAACCGCGACCAGCAGCAGAATTCGTTGCCTTTGCGGGTTGATCCTGATGAGCTCAACCGCCGAGCTTGGAAGATTTTTTTGGGAGAAGTGACAGAGGAAGGCTTGGCGCTGATGGATGACCGCACGGCTTTGGAGGCTTCCCGCCGCGCTTTCAAGGTGGCGGAAATCTTTCTTTTGGAAGCCGCCCGCCATCGCCCGGTTCCGGAACCGGAGTTAAATAAAGTGGATGAACCGGACAACGCCGAATAAGATCGGATGTAATTCACCCCCTCTCCAAAGTATTTGGCGAGGGGGTGCTTGTTGAAAGCTTTCATTGTGAGTTGAGGGAAGCATGTACCATAGCATAATTTCATGCTTTTATCTCAGATTTAATCCAGTCAAGAAATTAATTTGTTGAGATGCTTTGATTCCAAGGGTAATAGATGTAGATACGGGGCGGGTCGCTGAATTGCAAGACCAAATGCGACAATAGGAGATTTTTCTTTTGATTAAGCGGCAAATTGGATAAAATGCAGGTTTTCGATGCGTGCCTTCGTGCGTGCAGATTGTCCGTTGAAGATTCGACGTGGATAGCGGTTCA
>JAZNLU010000016.1:0-2084 GCA_045579245.1 Akkermansia sp. | reverse complement strand
CGAGCCATGGGAAAGGAGTGGTTCAGGAAACAGGGGTTAGTCTCATTGCAGAGCGTAGTCTGTAAAGGTTAGGAAACCGCCGTATGCCATAAAAGGCACGTACGGTGGTGTGTGAGGGGGCGAAAGCCCCCTACACGATTTTTTTTGCACAAAAATAAAAAAAAGTCATAATAAAGCTTGCCATATGCCTGAGTATATGCTAAATTGCCCATGCGCAAGTAGCGAAATAACGTCTGGATCGTCTAGAGGCCTAGGACTCGCGCCTTTCACGCGCGCAACACGGGTTCGAATCCCGTTCCAGATGCTTGGCTGAGACCGGTTCCGGTAAGGGACCGGTCTTTTGCATGGGTAGAGAGCTGAAATATGGATGCCGAGCGACAGGTCAGACCATGGTTTGACAGGGAAGAGCTGAAAAAACTGCTCGTCCTGATGGTGCCGCTGTACATTGCCAATCTCATGCATATGGGAATGGGTGTGGTGGATACCATCGTGGCCGGACAAGCCGGCACGGGTGAACTGGCTGCCGTGGCGCTGGGCGTTTCCGTTACTGCGCCCATCACCGTGGCGGTAGGCATGGTGCTGACGATTGTGGGTCCCATCATATCACGCTACCGTGGGGCAGGGTATGAATCCAAAGTCGGTCTGCTGCTGAACAATGCCCGGTATGCTGCCTGTGTGTTGCTGGCGGTGATGCTGGCAGCTCTGTATGGGGCTTCCCATGCGTTTGAATATGCGACGGATGATGCTTTGCTGGCAGAGAAGGCGCGGCTCTATGTGTACTATATCATGCTGGGAGCCCCTGCTGTACTGCTGATGCGGATTGTGCAGGGAAACTTTGAGGGCTACGGACAGACCCGCCCCGCCATGGTGATTTCTCTGTTGGGGCTGCTGGTCAATATCCCCTTGGATTTTGTCTTTGTATTTGGTTGGGGGGGGATTCCTGCTCTGGGCGGTCCCGGTTGCGGATTGGCAACAGCACTGATTCATTGGATGATGTGTTTGGGAATGCTGGCTCTGATGTGGTGCTCGCGGCACCGCGCGCGGGCGCAGCAGATGTGGGCGCTGAGGCAACCGGAAGGCAGTATGTTCCGCGCCGTTTTCAGGCTGGGGATTCCGCTGGGGGTAGCCTCTCTGTGTGAGATGACCTTTTTCAGCGCCGTGGTGTTGGTGATTGCTCCGCTGGGTGAGCTGATGGTGAGTGCTCAGCAGGTGGCTATCAATGTTTCGGGTGTCATTTTCATGCTGCCGCTCAGTCTGGGGATTGCCGGCTCCATCCGCGCTTCTTATCATCTCGGTGCAAAGAATCGGCAGGCTTTTGATGCGATGGTGCGCACGCTGTTGGTGATATCATTTGCGCTGGTGTGTGTATTCATGGGGGGGACGATGCTGCTGCGGCGTGAAATCGTGGAGCTGTACACGGAGTCAGCACCCGTGATTGCCACGGCATCTGTGCTGCTCTTCTACTGTGCCGTCTACCAGATACCGGATGCTCTGCAGGTGATTATGAGCGGTCTGCTGCGCGGCTGCCATGATACGACTGTCATCACCTGGGTGAGCCTTGGTAGTTATTGGCTGGTGGGCTTTCCTCTTTCCTGCGTGCTGATTCGCACAGACCTGATTGTGCCGGCCATGGGACCCGCCGGAGCCTGGATTAGTTTTATTGTAGCCTTGACCATTGCAGCTGTATTTTTTACGATTCGGTTCATCCGGACACGCAGACGCGTTTTTGGATCAAGTCATTGATTGGGCTTGAATCTGACCGGGAAATGTGTATAACGTTTCTGAATGATTCCCGAAGTTAGCAGCAGTCTCATGGTAAAAGCGCAGGTATCAGCCTACTGCTTCTATTATTATTTGCTGAATTAGCACCTCGGGAAGCCTTTTACGAGCGCCAACTGGCGCACTTGTTTAACCATGCCGGGCTTCCTCATGCCCGGCTTTTTTAGTACGTCAGGCATGACACGCAACTGGGGTGAAAGTCCCCAATGAACCGCTGACAGGGCGGAATCAAATAGCCAAAGGCAACTGCGTCACAGTAATGTGGGGTGGGAAGGAAGCCGGAGGCGAAACACAGACAGGATGAA
>JAZNLU010000015.1:0-6818 GCA_045579245.1 Akkermansia sp. | reverse complement strand
AGAGCACCCCAATCTTCTTGGGTGCTTTTCATCATCGTTAAGTGTTGTTTGTAGTTAAGTTTTCACAGGCATTATGCCACCTACAACACCGAAAAGCACCTCTTTTTTGTTTCATCGCGGCATACGGGGGAAGGTCTCATTTCCGTCCTTCCCCCGCTCCCCCATCCTGCTAAGGCAGTTTGGGCACCTATGGTGACTGTTTGGGGCGCTTTCCGGTGTCGCATTTGATTTTACAACTCGCACATGGAATTACATGCACATGTTTACTCTTGTTTTTCAGTAGAAAAAACGGTAAAATGCGGCCGTCATGACTGTTGGAGACTCTTACAAAGTGGCGGATATCAGCCTGAAGGATTGGGGACGCAAGGAAATTAGCGTTTCAGAATATGAAATGCCAGGTCTGATGGCCTGTCGTGAGAAATACGGTCCGCAGAAACCCTTGGCGGGTGTGCGTATCACCGGTTCTCTGCACATGACTATCCAGACCGCTATTCTCATTGAGACGCTCGTTGAGCTGGGGGCAAATGTGCGCTGGGCAAGCTGCAACATCTTCTCCACACAAGACCATGCCGCCGCCGCCATTGCCGCAGCGGGTGTGCCTGTGTTTGCCTGGAAGGGAGAGACACTGGAGGAATACTGGGACTGCACCTGGGCTGCTCTTTCTCACCGGGGAGGACTGGGACCGCAACTAATTGTGGATGACGGCGGCGATGTGACACTTCTGTTGCACAAGGGCTATGAGATGGAAGAAGGCAGCGATTGGGTCAACACCCCCTCCGGAAGCGAGGAAGAATGTGTTATCAAGGCGCTTCTCAAACGCATTGCGACAGAGCACCCCGGCGTGTTTCACCGCTGGATGCCCGAAATTATGGGTGTTTCCGAGGAGACAACTACGGGTGTGCACCGTCTCTATCAGATGGAGCGAGAGGGCAGACTGCTCTTCCCCGCGATCAACGTGAACGACTCCGTCACCAAGAGCAAATTTGACAACCTCTATGGCTGCCGCGAAAGCCTGACGGACGGCATTAAGCGTGCCACGGATGTGATGATTGCCGGCAAGGTAGCCGTCATCTGCGGCTACGGTGATGTGGGCAAAGGCTGCGCCCAGGCGCTGCGAGGTCTGGGAGCTCAGGTAGTTGTCACAGAGGTAGACCCCATTTGCGCTTTACAAGCTGCCATGGAAGGCTACCGCGTGCTCACGGTAGAAGATACTCTGGGCTGGGCAGATATCTATGTGACCACCACGGGCAACTGTGATATTATCACCTTAGAGCACATGGAGAAGATTAAAGATCAGGCTATTGTCTGCAATATCGGTCACTTTGACAATGAGATTCAGGTGGCACGCCTCCAGAATCGGGAGGGTATTGTCTGTACCAATATCAAGCCGCAAGTGGATAAGTACACCTTCCCGGACGGTCACAGCCTCTACCTGCTGGCAGAGGGACGTCTGGTAAATCTGGGTTGCGCCACGGGGCATGCCTCTTTTGTGATGAGTAACAGCTTCACCAACCAGGTATTGGCACAGATAGCGCTCTGGGCAGAGCGTGGTACCCGAGCCAACACTGTGCAGGTGCTGCCCAAAAAGCTGGATGAGGAGGTGGCACGCCTCCATCTCGCCAAGCTCGGCGTTCATCTCACCACCCTCACGCAGAAACAGGCAGATTATATCGGTGTACCCGTGGAGGGTCCCTACAAAGCGGAAATGTACAGATACTGACGGATTGGCTATTGGTATAAAAGCGAAGGATTCTTCAAACTCTGCCATATCCTGTCTGTCGGCATCAAAACGGCTGTTCAGAAACTCTACTAAACACATTATCAACAACACTCATAGTTAATGGCTCACCATCCGGCGTCCATAGCAGATTCCCTTGATTGGTTATATTCTGCACAGGTATTCGGCATCAAGCTTGGGCTGGAGGGAATCACACAATTGCTGCAAGAGTGCGGCGTTCTGTATCCCCGGGCCAGAGTAGTACATGTGGCGGGTACTAACGGCAAGGGGTCAACCTGCGCGTTCATTGAGTCCGTGGCACGGGCAGCTGGTTACAAAACAGGCTTGTTTACCTCCCCGCATCTGGTAGAGTTCAATGAGCGTATCCGCGTGAACGGTGAACATATCCCGGATGAGGATGCTGCAAGGCTCATTAATTATGTTCGTGAGCTGATAGAGGATTGGGAAACACCGCCTACTTTTTTCGAAATAGTGCTGGCGGTAGCCATGCTCTATTTTGCAGAAAAAGAGGTGGAGCTCATCGTACTGGAAACCGGCATGGGTGGTAGACTAGATGCCACCAACGCCGTACCCAAGGATGTGGCGGTCATTACCCCCATCGGTCTGGATCACACGCAGTATCTGGGCTCTACGCTCTATGATGTGGCAGGAGAAAAAGCCGGCATCATCTCATGGCATCGCCCGGTTGTCATTGCACCGCAGGAGCCGGATGCAGTCCGCGCCATACATGAGGCGGCACTGCGCATGGATACTGATTTCCGCATCATCACGTCCGAATGCGAGCTTCCTCTGGGGCTTGCAGGTGCACACCAGCGGCGCAATGCGGCGCTGGCGCTGGCGGCTCTACACGCTCTGCCTCATTTCCTTTGCTCGGCAGAAGAGGAAGCCCGAGGGCTGGCTCAGGTGCGTTGGCCGGGGCGTTTTGAGGAGGTGCTGCCCGGGGTTATCATGGACGGCGCGCACAATCCGCATGCTATGCACGTGTTGGTGCGCACCTGGCGCGAGCGTTTCGGAGACATGAAAGCCCGCTGTATCTACGCCGGTTCGTCTGACAAGGCTCTGGAAGAAGTGCTGGAACTGCTAGCCCCCATTGTCAGGGAATGGGTGCTGCCGCCTGTGCAGTCTCCCCGAATCCTCCCATGTGTTGAGATGGCGGTCAAGGTAAGTGCAGCAAGCTCTGCTCCCGTCCACTGTACGGAGACACTGGAAGCGGCCTTATCCGAGCTGCCGAAGGGTACGCTTATCTGCGGCTCATTCTTCCTTCTTGGTGAAGCTACTGCATTTTTTAACAAGCGGAGCAATTACCGAAAAACATCCCAGTAACCAGTTACCGTTTCCTAGTCGGGATTTCAGGTATTTGAAAGCAATACTGCCGCATTAAATTCACACGAAGCAATCAGAAGCCGTTCGTTGAGATTGAGTCCTATTCCATCTTACCGCGAACCCGGCGTGAAACATAGCGAATAGAACGGAACAGTCCGTGGCCATAAAAATTCTGCGCCACGCCCAAAAAGCGTTGCAAGCGGGTGCGCTTAATCGCCCCTGGTCCCCGCTCAAAAATGCGGGCAAAAAATTCTTCCAGCGCTCTGTCAGATTTTTCAAAGACATCCGGGTCCTGCAGGATGGTACTGTTAATCATTTCTGCCCGCCGCACCGGATCCTCGGCCAACTCCAGCAAATAAGCTATCATTTCCTTTCGGGTGCGGAAATCACGGGCATGCACAAATGATGATGGATTGAATTCTCTCGTCACTTCCGGATTTCCCCAATAAAGGGGAATACTCCCGGAAACAAACGCATCAATAATCTTCTCTGTCTGATATCCCGGCGCAGCCTCGTTTTCGTATGCCATGCTGAAACAATGCTTGCTCTGAAATTCCCGTTTCACTTCATAAGGCCGGGGCAACACATAGCCGATATTATTCATGAACGGTCCGCCGCAATTCACTTTTTTCACTCGATTCAGAGCCGTGACAAAGGAATTTCTTTCCTTACCCTTGGCATTTCGGCAAACAAACGCACAAAACTCCGTTTGCTTCTCCTGCAGTTCATCCGGGGTCACCAAGGGACGCTCTCCTTTCAGATAGGCACGTAATTTTGGATGATTCAACAAAATCCGCAGCCAATACGGATGCCGATGACAGCGATCAGTCTCCTTCCACTCATGCGTCAGGCAATAATCAAAGCGGTTCAGGTCTATCGCATGATTTTCACCGGTGCTGAGTATCTTCACCCCCTTAAAGTGGTCGATATGCGAAGTGAACGTATCTCCAATGAAAAAATCTGCCTCCTGATAGCTCTCCAACGGAACGTACACTATCGGAAACCGTTTCGCTAAAAACTCTTTAAGTCTTACTTCCTGAATTGTTACAAGTATTTCGTTCACGTACGCCCCCTTCTTTATTCAGATAATAAAAAAAGCGAGAAAAGCCTGATTACGATGGCTATTCTATACTATTTTCATCGATTTGCAAGAAAGAAAGCACATTACACGCCGAAACACGTGCTTTATCAACGTGTCCCTCCCTGCCGAAATCCCGGTTTCATCTGAAAACTCAATACCACCGGCATCTCAGCTTACAGCAGAGGACATCAAGTGAAATCAAACTCTACCCTTTTCGGCAGTGCCAGGCTACAAAAGAGCCCATGACGGAGAAAGCGGTACCGAAGATGGCGAGAAAGAATGGAACAGCATATTTACCCCAAAAAGTGTTGGGAACGGCTGTCTCCGGATTATCCGGAAGGTAGATAAGCTCCACTTTTTCGCCCTTTTTCCACGCCGGCGGGTTGGAACCCTGATTATGTTTCACCCGGTATTCCCTGCCGTCCTGCGCCGTGAAACGGAATACGGGATAATAACTCGTTCTACTTCCTCTTCTGCCGCTGCTCCGCTCCCGCTTCAGGGAAACAACTTCTCCCTGTGCAATAAAGCCGTCCGCAGATACCTGATAGGCGGTATGCGCTGACATCCCTGCGCCAACCAGGGCTCCGACTCCCACCAACGCAAACACGCACCCGATAATCACCCCGCCCAGCGACTTTTTGCCGGAAGCAGGCTTTGAGAGCACCTCCTCCTCCTGCTGCGTTTCGGCAGGAGCCGATTCCCCGGCGGTGAGTGAGTCCAGCATCTCTGCCACCTGCTGTACTTGGGGTATATTCAGAAATCCCTGCTGCACCCGGTGCGTACCATGCTTGCCCTGCACCTCTCTGTAGGCAAACACCAGACTGCCGCTGCCGTCCGGCGCCACCTCACGTTCCTTCACCATGCCGGGTTGCACAGGATAGATGCTCAACTTACGCTTGCCGAACCACCCCGGCTCCAGCACCATAGCCTGCTGCGCGGTCAGCAGATACGCCGTGTTGCGCAACCGCCTCAACTGCCGCCACGGCATCAGCAACTGACTCAACGCCACGATGATAAAGGGAGTCAGAAAACAGCAGAAGATGAGGTTGAAGGTCAAATCGCTCTTGCACCCCGCCCCCAGAAATTGGTGTGCCACATATCCCAGAAAACCGCAGGCTACCGCACCGCTGAGAGCCGACAGAGCCAAACCGAGCGTCCATGCTTTTGCCACGGGACGTCCGAACCAGAGCACCTGTTTATCACTGCCCGTGGCAGCTTCCGCCTGCTCGCGCTCCGCGAGCGTCAAATCAGTATCAATCAGTTCCATAAGATAGTCAGTATTGTTGTTAATTTCAGGATAGTTCCTTTCGTATCGTCTCACGGGCGGCTTTGCCTTCTTCCAGCCAGCGGCGTACACCCTCTTTATCCTGGTTTTCCAGCAAATCGATAAGGTAGTGCATATCTTTCACGCAATCCAGCAGCGTCTCCCGCACCGCTACGTCATTCTCCCACAGGATATCCGCCCACATCCCCACCGGCCCGGAGCAAACACGGGTCGTGTCCCGGAAACCGGAGGATGCCAAACGCTGCAAATCCTGCATCGGTACCTTGTCAGAGGCCGCACAGCGCGCTGTCAGTGCCGCCATGATATGGGGCATGTGGGAAATGCGCGCCACGGTGTGGTCATGATTGCGTGGTTCCATAAGATAGGTGGAGCAACCCAATGCCTGCCAGAATGCAGCCAAGCGAGCCACATCCGTCTCTGAGGCGGCGTGCGGATTGGTCAGCGCCACGGTAGCCCCCTTCAGCAAATCGGCAAAGGCGTTTTCAATACCGCTCTTCTCCGTGCCCGCCATGGGGTGGGAGCCGATGAAGATGCGGCGGCGGTCGGTCAGCAGCTCGCCGGTGGTACGGTGGACATAGGACTTCACGGAGCCCACATCTGTCACAACAGCGGTTTTGCTGATACCGGGCAGCATGCTGCGCACAAGCTCCTCAAACGCACCGATGGGAGTCGCCAGAATAATTAAATCCGCCCCGCGGGCAATTTCCACAGGATTAGTTCCCGTGTGCGGGGTAATACCTTGCTCCCGAGCAAATTCCAACGGCTGCTCCCGCCGCGCCCAGAGCCGCAGCTCTGCGTCCGGCATACGCTCATGCACCGCCATGGCGATAGAACCGCCCAGCAGTCCCGGGCCGAATACCGCCACCGTCCTGAATGGGAGCTCCGGCATGATTTACGGAACGTAGAAATGGAAATTGGTGCCACGCACCTTCAGCTCCTTACCGCTGGGGTAGGGCTTGCCGTTCTTGTCCACTACACGGATAGTCTTGCTGGGATCCAGCGGATTGTACACGCGGGTGGGGTCGCCCTCCACGCGAGTTGCCACAGGGATAGGTCCCTGATTCGTGATACTCTTCGGGTCAGTGGCCAGGCGATGCGCCATAGAAGCGGGCTGTGCGGCAGAGGCAGGTTTCGGCACCGATACCGTGGGGGTCAGCACCCCGTTCTGCGGAGTCGTAATGGTATTTCCGGGAGGCACCACCGGCTTCACCGGCAGAGTCGTGACCGGCTGAGAAGCCACCGGAGCAGGCATAGCATCCACCCGAGGCGCCGGAATAGGAGCAGGCGTAGCCGGCTGCGACATTCCCGGGGGTAATACTCCGCCCTGTTCCGTCGGAGCCTGCGTCACCCAGGTATCAGGATACTGCCGTAACGGCGCCACTCCGGTGGCC
>JAZNLU010000014.1:0-9395 GCA_045579245.1 Akkermansia sp. | reverse complement strand
CAAGACGGGAGGCGGGCGCGTGGTTCCGCTGCGAAAGAAAAAGCGGTTAAAGGGTGTAGGCCTCCGCATTCCCCGCAACTGGCAAAACCGCTGGCGGGCACTGCGGAGAGCCGCAGGCTTCACCCGATGGCAGCCGGATGTCTGCCGCCATACCTTTGCGAGCTACCATGCAGCGTATTTCCGGGATTTGGGTACATTGCAGATGGAAATGGGCCACCGCAGCACGGATTTGCTGCGCTCACGTTATCTGAATCTCCCGCAGGTAAAGCAGGCGAGAGAGTATTGGGAGAAGGGCTGACTAAATATTTAAGAGCGTCCATCTGCCTCCAGGCGGGCGCGGATGCCGTCCAGGAAAACCTTTTCGAGCGAATTGCGGGCGGGTGCGCAGGATTCCCAGGAATCCCCGGCCACACGCTGCAGCTCAGCCAGCAGCTCCGGGGTAGGATTGCGGAGGATGACCTCGCTGCGGCGGGTATCGCGGGTCAGCTCATCCATGGAGCCCTCTGCTATGAGACAGCCCTGATAAAGGATACCTACGCGGTCACAGATTTCCTGCACCTGCTCCAGTAGGTGAGAACAAAGGAACACCGTCATCCCGCGCTGCTTCAGCGCCAGAATGATATCCCGAATGGTGCGAGAGCCAATGGGGTCTACCCCGGCGGTCGGTTCATCCAGCACCAGGAGACGCGGCTGCTGCACCAGCGCCTGCGCCAGTCCGATACGTTGCAGCATGCCCTTGGAATAACCACCCACACGACGCTGTGCCGCTTCTGTGAGGCCCACGAGCTCCAGCAGCTCCGCCGTTCGCTCTCGCAGCGCTTTGCCGCTCAGCCCGCAGAGCTTGCCGTAGAAACGCACTGTTTCCTCCCCGGTCAGGAATTTATAGAAATACGGATTTTCCGGAAGGAAGCCGATTTCGCGGCGGTTGGCCGCCGCCGTGGCGGGCAGACCAAACACGCGACAATGCCCGGCATCCGGCGAGAGCAAGCCCACCAAGGCTTTCATGATAGTACTCTTGCCGGAGCCGTTAGGGCCAATCAGGCCATAAACGCCGCCCTGCGGGATTTGCAAACTCACACCTTTCACGGCATACACGCCGCCCCTGCCCCAGTGGCCGGGGAAGCTCTTGTGAATCTGCTCAATCTCGACGGCGTTCATGATTCGGGAGATGAAACTATCAGGCCTCACTCATGAGACGCAGCAGACGCGCGGTCATCTCGATACCCTTCTCAAAGATTTCCACGCGCATGTTTTCATTGGGCGAGTGGATGCGGGCATCCGGCAAATCCAACCCCAGCAGGAGAGCATCCTTGCCCAGCACCTGCGAAATCTCGGCAATAATCGGGATGGAACCGCCCTCACGCACCAGCACGGGCTTGTTGCCGAAAGTCTCTTCCAGAGCACGCTGGGCGGCCAGTCCGAAATCGGAGTTCGGGTTGCTCAGGTAGGCAGCACCGGAATGCTGGCGGGTGAACTCCATCCGCACCCCGGCCGGGCATACCTTACGGAAGTGAGCCTCCACGCAATCCATCACCTTCTCCGGGTCCTGCCCCGGCACCAGACGGCAGCTCATCTTCGCAATGGCGTGCGTGGGAATAACCGTCTTGGAACCCTCCCCCTCATAGCCGCCGGAAATACCATTGAGCTCAAAAGTCGGGCGGGCATACACGCACTCAGCCCCGGTGAAGCCGGTCTCCGTGCGCAGGGCATCCACCCCGGTAAGGGAGGCCAGTTCGGCATCGCTCATGCCGGGCACGCGGCGCCAGCTTTCCTTCTCCCATTCCTCAATGGCGCATACACCCTCATAGAAACCCTCCACCGTCACATGGTTATCCGCATCGTGAGTGGTGGCAATCATCTCACAAAGAGCCGTGATGGGGTTATTAACCGCGCCGCCGAAGAGACCGGAATGCAAATCCATGGCCGGGCCGCTCACCTTCAGCTCAAAACAGCAAAGACCTTTCAACCCGTAAGAGAAAGACGGGATATTCGGGGCAGCCATCCCGGTATCGCTCACCACAATCACGTCACAGGCCAACTCCTGCTGCACCTCCGGGCGCTGCATGAAGGCAAAGAGACTCTCACTGCCGCGTTCCTCCTCACCCTCCAGCAGGAAAATCACATTCAGCGGCAGCGCTCCGTCCTCCCGCAGCACTTTCTCCGTGCCCAGCAGCAGCGCCATAATCTCGCCCTTATCATCGGACGCCCCGCGGGCATACACACGCCCATCGCGAATCGTCGGCTCAAAAGGCGGTGTCTCCCAGGCAGCCACCGGGTCCACCGGCATCACATCATAGTGCCCATAAATCAGCACCGTGGGCTTGCCCTCCACCTTCGGGCTGTGAGCCACCACAATCGGGTGAATATCCGTCAGGTGTTTTTTAGCATCGAACCCCAGCGAGCTGAGCTTCTCCACCAGGAAATCCGCGCAACGCTCCACATCCCCCGCATGCTCTGCCTGAGCAGACACACTCGGAATACGCAAAAAGGAAAACAATTCATCCAGATGATTCATGCCTCTCATTCTACACCCCCCTCCATTTTTTGGCAAGACCTATTCGGGTCACATGTTCCACATATTCATGGCAGCCAACAAGCCTTTCGAAAATTCGTATAATTCTCAATCATTTTTCCTTTCTAATGAACAGTTTCAACATTTTGATGGGTTTACATGTACCGGAATCAACGCAACATCCGATATACTTTTTCGGAAAGCCTACTACACCATCAGGAAATCTTCGGGGCAGCTATGGGAAAGTCATTTTTCTCTCTACAACCCGGAGATGACAGGAAAACGGTTCGTTCCCGGCTGTTATTCTTCGCTATAATAGGCACATGACCACTCGGATGCATCCTCTCCTGACAACAGCCGGGCTGTTGCTGCTCACCCTCGGCGGACTCGCCCCCGCGGCAGCCTTATCCGATTCCCCTCAACCGGATTTGCGGACAGGGGCGCCATCTCACCCGTTCTTCCGGGACTCCATTTACCCCGCATGGTCACGCATGTCCCCCCGGCAGGCCATGACCGACCTGCACGCAGCCATGGCTCAGACGCGTACGCGTCTGGAAAACATCGCCGCGCTTCCCGCTGAGCAATGCAACTTCGCCAACACCTTTCTGGCGTACACGGAAGCTTCAGAAAACCTTAATCAAGTGCAGCTCTATCTGGAGTTTCTCACCAATAATGCTGAGACCCCTGAGCTGGAGCAACTGCGCAACGTCGTTGTCAGAGAATACGCCGAATTCAAACAGAATCTGGAGGTTCTCTCCCGCGTGTGGGCGGTGCTGCATGCTGCGGCTGAATCAGGCTGGGCAAAAGAGCTGCCTGCAACCCACCAACGCGTCATTCAAAGCGTCATGCGTGACTTAAAGCACACCGGGGTTCACCTCCCCCCGAAGATGCGAGCCCGCAAGGCTCAGATTGAGCAGGAGCTCCAATTCCTCAGCTTCCAATTCTCACACAACCTCAACGCCGACACGGCATCCCGGCAGCTGCTCATCACCGACCCGGCTCAACTGGACGGCATGCCTGACACTTGGATGAAGCGGGCAGCCGAAGCTGCCCACGCCGCAGGACACGGCTCAGAAGACACCCCGGCATGGCTTATCAACCTCTCCGGGGCTCACGCAGATGCCGTCCTGCACCACTGCACCGTGCAGAAAACCCGCCGTGCTGCCTGGTTGCTCATTCACAGTGCCGGCACCGCCATGGCGCATGACAATGAACCCGTGATTTACCGCGTCATGGAGCTGCGCCATGAGCTGGCAACCATGCTGGGCTATAAACACTATGCGGACATGAAAACAGCCGACCGCATGATGCGCAGCGGGGAAAACGCCCTTGCCTTTGTGGATGACATGCTCCGGCAGAGCAAACCGGCGTGGGATGCATGGGTGGCAAAGAAGCTGCACCGCTTCTCCGAAGCTGCAGGAGAACAGCTCACGGAGATTGCTCCATGGGATGAAAAGTTTATCCTCAGTCACCGCAAAAATAAGCCCACGGCAAATGCAGCTCCCTCTTTCAATGAGGCAGAACTCACCCCCTATCTGGAGCTGAATAACGTCCTCAGCGGCATGCTCCGCCTCTGGTCAGACCTGCTCGGTGTCACCTACACCGAAATCCCCACCGTCTGTCTCCGCCCCGGTGAAAGCTGCCCCGCCGGACATGTGGAAACATGGGCTCCGAATATCCGTTGTTTCGAGGTGAGAGATACGCAAAGCGGCAAACACCTCGGCTCTTTCTTTCTGGATATTTTCCCGCGCCCCAACAAGCGTACGGATCTTACCTACTGCTTCCCGCTACGCACGGCAGACCCGGGAGAACCTACCATCGCCTCCATGGTGTCAAACTTCCCGCAGTCGGCACCGGGCCAACCCGGACTGCTCAGTCTTCTGCACCTGCGGATGCTGTTCCACGAGTTCGGTCACCTCATGCACATGTGCCTGGCAGAACCGCCGCTGCGCCCGCTGGCCGCCATGAATGTGGAAATCGACTTTGTGGAAACACCCAGCCACCTGCAGGAAAGCTGGATTTGGGAGCCGGAAGCACTCACCGGCTTTGCCCGCCACCACCAAACGGGAGCCCCCATCCCGCCTGAGCTCCTGCAACAGCTCAGCAGTGCCGGTGCGGGTCCTTCTATCACCCAGCATATCAGCATGCTTCTCTCCGCCAAGCTTGATTTGGAACTCCACATGCACTTCCATGAGAAATTCAGCGGACGCCCACTGGATGAAGCCACGGCGGAACTGCTCCGCCCCTGGTTATTCCCCGGCGCGGAAAACACCCCATCCCCCTTCCGCACGCTCACTCACTGCATTGTTGCCGGATATGATGCCGGGTTCTACACCTACAAATGGTCGGAAGTGCTGGCAGCGGACGCTTTCTCACGCTTCCGGCAGGAGGGGCTCCTGAACCCCGCCACGGGAGCAGCCTACCGCCGCGCCATCCTGACACCGGGTGCTACTGAGCCGGCGGAGCAGCTCTTCCGCAATTTCATGGGGCGGAATCCGAATCCCGCCCCGCTTCTCAGGCGTTACCTCCAAGACACCAAAGCCGACTGAAGTACCGTTCGCGGAGAGCGCGGAACAAAACTCTTCTCATGTGGGCAAAAACCCGCCGACTGCGACAATCGCAGTCGGCGGGACAGTTAAAAGGCGGGAGTCACGCGGGCTTCTTCATCACTCAGCTCCACAGAAGAAGCCGGGGCGACGAAGCTGACGGGAGTTCCCGGTTCTACTACACATATCAGCGTGCCATCCGGGGACGTCACCGTGCAGGTCTGTGTTGCCACCACTTCATATATTCTTTCACGTATTGTCGTTACTGTCATATGGGTATCAGCATACACCCACTCGCATGACAGAGCAACCACGGCGTGCGGTGATTCACTTTGTTTGCATCACTTTTGAACCAAAAGGCTCAAAATCCACATTCGGCTGTTTCCACGTCGGCTTCCGTACGGCGTAAATGATGAAGGGAATCCCAGCGAAAATCACCGTGCCGAACACCAGCAGGGTCACATACAGCGCCGGGCTTCCCACTGCAATCTGACCGGGCGGGATAAAGCTGAACACAAAAGCCAGAAAACTGCCGATAAGACCGATACCCGCCACCAGCCACATACCTGCCTTACCACCCGGAATACGGAAGGAGCGCGGAGTCTCCGGCTCTGCATAGCGCAGGCGAATCGCTGCGGCAAACATCAGTATGTACATGATGAGATACAGAATAATGGTCAACTGAGAAATCATCTGATACGCCGTCTGCACACTGGGCAGCAGCACAAAGAGGACAGAAAGCAGCGTCACCACCGCCCCCTGAATCAGCAGAATCCCCACCTGCACCCCTGCCCTGTTGGTGCGTTGCATGAAGCGCGGCAGATACCCCGCGCAGCCCACCTGCAGCAAGCCCTTGGACGGACCGCCGACCCACGCCACCACCTGCGCCAGCACGCCGAAAGCAAGACACACAGCCACGATGGAACCCAACCAGGGCATGCCGCACCATGCAAACAATTTATCATATGCCACCAGCAGACTCTGCACTAGATTGATTTGCCCCTTGGGGATGATAAAGCCAATGGCAAGAGTCCCGAATACAAAGATACACACCGTGATGACGGAGGCCAGCCCGATGGCCAGCGGATAATTGCGGCGCGGATTCTGTACATCGTTCACATGCACCGCGCTCATCTCCATGCCGGCATAGAACAGGAAAATACTTGCCGCCAGCACCAGATTATTGAAATTGCTCAAATCCGGAATGAAACTTCCCGGGTTCATGGAAATATCAATGGGATTTCCCAGCGCCCAATACGCCATCCCCAGCACTATCAGCACCGCCGCCGGAATCACCGTGCCGAACAGAGTCCCCCACTTGGTGATGGTACCGCTCAGCCCCATGCCGCGCATGTTCAACAGGGTCGCCCCCCAATACACCAGCAGCACAATCAGCAACACATATTCAGCATTGGCTGCCAACGCCGAATCCCAACGCTGATCAGGACCGATAAATGCCAGCGACACCGCAGCAAAGGTCAGCACCGTGGGAAACCATATCGTGCTCTCAATCCACTGCAGCCAGATAGCCAGAAAACCCCAGCGCGGACCAAATGCCTCCCCCACCCAGCGGAACACACCGCCTTTCTGCGGCCAGCCGGTCGTCAGCTCAGCAGAGACCAGTGATACCGGAATGAGGAAGAATATGGCGGCAAAGATATAGTAAAAGGCTGAGCTCAGACCATAGGTACTCTCTGCCGGCAGGCCGCGCAGACTCACTATGGCTGATACATTGATCATTGCCAGGGTAAACACGCCCATTTTCAGGGCACCGCTTGTTTGGTGTCGAGTTGTAGAATCCATGTCTTCTCCTTACGTCGTGACAGACCTTTCCACAGCTCACAGTGTTTCATAAACGATAGAATTGTCAGCAAATTCGATAAAAAGGCATTAAAATTCCAAATTCAGCTTGACTTTTATTCCGTTTTGATGTACATACCAGCCCCACAAAGTTATGGCAAAAAAAAGCTGGATCGAAAGAAACAAGAAGAAGGCAGCTGTCGCGGCTCGTTATGCAGACCTCCGTGCCAAGCTGAAGGCTGAGGGTGACTACATCGGACTGACGATGCTGCCGCGTAACGCTTCCCCCGTGCGTCTCGTGAATCGCTGCGAGCTCACCGGTCGTCGTCACGCTTTCCTGCGTCGCTTCCATCTTTCCCGTATCGCTTTCCGCGAGCTTGCTAACGCCGGCATGATTCCCGGTGTGACCAAGTCCAGCTGGTAAGCCACATTATCTACTTGACAATTTTTCTGCGCGGACTATTCTTTACGGATAGTCCGCGCTAAGCTATGCCACTCTACGAGTACATTTCCGAAAATCCTGATGACGCATCCCTATCCTGCCCGATGTGCCGCAGGGGCTATGAACTGATGCGCCCACTGAGCCGGGAGCCGCACACGCGGTGTATATATTGTAAGAACCCGGTTCGCAAAAAAATCGGCACGGTGAATGTGCCGAAGATTTCCGCCCCCCTTTCCGTAACGGATGCCCGCAAGGCAGGTTTCACCGTCCTGCAGAAACGCGATGAAGGTGTCTACGAAAAACTCTGACCCCCATTTTCTTTTCCACCTGTTAAGTAAAAACCGATGACCGATTTTCAATTTTTCCTGACCGCCGAAGAAGCCGCCAAAGTCACCTGGGAATACCCCAGCATCAGCTCCATCGTCATGTTTGTGGTGGGCATCAGCTTCTTCCTCTTCCTGAACGCCTTTTTCGTGGCCAATGAGTTCGCCAGTGCCCGCGTCCGCGAAAGCCAGCTCGCCGAACAGGAGGATGACAGCAAAGCCCAGGCCAGACGCCGCAAAAACGCCCTGCATATCGTCAAGCATCTGGATACCTACCTCTCTGCCAATCAGGTGGGTATCACCATTGCCTCCCTTGCCCTCGGTGCCATGGGTGAACCCTTTATCGAAAGCCTCATCGCGCCGCCCCTCAGCTACTTCCTGCATCTGTCGGAAGCAGTGGTGAGCGTCGTTTCCTACTCTCTGGCCTACATCCTGTTCACCTTTGCCCACGTGGTGCTGGGTGAGCTGGTGCCCAAGAGCATTGCCATTCGCCACCCGCTGCAGATAGCCATGGGGACCTCCACCTCCATGTACCGCTTCGCGCACTACACCGCGTGGATTATCAAGTTCTGCAACAACACCGCCAACATCATTGCCCACCGCGTTTTCGGCGTGGACCCGCACTACAACTCCAGCGTGGCCCACAGCGCAGAGGAAATCGCCCTCATCGTGGAACAGAGCGGTAAAACCAATGAAGTGACGGAGACTGAGGCGGAAATCTCCATGAATGCGCTGGAGCTCAACGACCGCTCCGTGCATGAAATCATGGTGCCGCGCAATAATGTGGAGGTGCTGGATATTGACGCACCCTTTGAAACCATCGTCGAGCGCGTCACCAACAGCCGCCACAGCCGCTTCCCGCTCGTTTCCGGGCATCTGGACAACGTGAAAGGCTGGATTCATGTGAAGGACGTACTGCGCATGCTCCATGAGAAGAACCATGACCTGCACCGCGTTCACCGTGAGCTCAAGGTCGTGCCGGACACCATGAAACTGGACACCCTGCTGGACTTCTTCTCCAAGGAGCAGACCCACTTCGCCCTGGTGGTAGATGAATACGGTGATGCCCAGGGGCTTGTCTTCCTGGATGATGTGGTGGAAGAAGTGGTGGGCGACAATATCCGCGATGAGTTTGAGACGGAAACCACCCGCGACTTCTTTGCCGTGGGTGAAGGGCAGTATGTAGCCAGCGGCTCGCTCACCCTCTTTGATTTGGAGGAAGAACTCCCCAACGTGGGTGAAGTGGACAGCGAAAGCGTCTCCACCCTCGGCGGCTACATCACCGACCGCCTCGGTCACCTGCCCCGCTGCGAGGAACAGGTACGGCTCAAGGACTACCTCATCACCGTTACCGGCACAGACGGTCGCCGCGTTACCCAGGCGCGCATTGTCTACGACCCCATAGAAAAACCGGAATCGGAAGAGGTGCTCGCCATCTGACATACATTCACTCTGTAGCTATTTCCTCCGGCAATTATTGCCGGAGGTTTTTTGTTACCCGCAGCTCCCGTGGATGCACATCGCATTTGAAATGCGATACGCTCCTTTATTCTGATAAATCAACGCTTAAGTATTATCTGCATTTTATACCGTAAAACAACTATCGGTCCTTCCGGCAGATATCCCGCTTATTCGGTGAATTGCAAGTTCAAATGCAACACTTTTTGAAAAAAATGCGCTCTTAGTGCTTTGCATCCCCAAAATTCAGCCCGAGAGCCTTCACCATCTCATTTGCGGACTTACCATCGAAGAGCTTTCGCGGGATTTTATTC
>JAZNLU010000013.1:0-23311 GCA_045579245.1 Akkermansia sp. | reverse complement strand
AGTCTTAAGGTAGAAGGCAACAATGAGCCCCATGACAAGGACACGGGACAATTAACCCGCTGTAACTTAATGCATCGCCTTATACCACCCCTGCCGGGGTTCATTTATATATGTTGGTATATTCCCGAGGTTACGCCGCTGCCGCGGCTCCACACCCGGGCTATTTTATATCGCCCCTCAATCGGGGCTCACTATCCCGCAGCCCTTTGGGCTGCCAAATTCTTTCACTACCGCCGTTCCGGCGGTAATTTCGCTATCCACTCAGTGGATAATTTCGCTCATGGCTCCAGCCATGAATTTCGCTGCCCGTCAGGGTAATTTCGCTATTGAGTATCAGAAGTGAAATTCTGCCCGTTCGGGCAGAGTGAAATCCGGCTTGCGCCGGGTGAAATCGGCTCTGCGAGCCGGTGGAATTGCTTCGCTTTGCTCGCAGTGATGGAATTCGGCAGCCCTTAGGGCTGCCGAACTCTATCACTACCGCCGTCTCGGCGGTAATTTCACTGTGCCGCAGGCACAATTTCACGTTGCGCAGCAACATTTCACTGCGCCGTCAGGCGCACCTCTCCCCCAACCGGCAATCCCCGCTTACCCAATAGATTTTGGCCGCTTTCGCACTCGGCAAATTCAGATACCGCGTGCGGAGCAGCTCCGTGCTGCGGTGACCCATCTGGAGTTGCAGTTCGTGCAGGTTGCGGAAATGGGCGGCGTGGTAGCTGGCGTAGCTGTGGCGGCAGATGTCCTGCGGCCAGGGATGAGTCAGGCGGTTCCAGCCCGCGCGGCGGCGCACCGCTCGCCAGTGGCGCAGCCATTGCGGCGGGCAGATGCGCTGCGGGGCAGGGGCTTGTGCCGTGCGCAGTAGATGCAGCGCGGGACGCAGCAGGGTCACGGGGCGGGCTCCGCCTGTCTTGCTGTGCTTCGGGGCAATGTTGACCCGCTTGCCTGCCAAATCCACATCGGCCCAGGTGAGCCGCGCCACCTCGTGAGGGCGAATCCCCGCATAGAGCATCAGCCCCACCGCGGGCAGACAAATGCCGCCCTTGTACTCCCGCGCTGCCTGTACTAGCTGCTCCGCTTCCTCCGGCGTCAGAATCGGCACCGTCTTTTCCACCACACGCGGGGCTTCCACCCGCGCCACCGGGTTCTCGCTGCACCAGCCGCGCTTCATCGCCGTGGAAAACACCCCGCTGAGCGTCAGCCGCGCTTTCTGCCGCTGCCGTGGTGTCTCAAAGGCGGCATCGATATACGCCGCACACTCCGCCGCCGTGATGCTGCGCACCCGCCGTCGCGCCAGCCCGGGGCAGCGCTTCATGAAGCGCCGCGTCACATAGCGGAAATCGCTGAGCGTCCGTGCCCGCCTGTGCTTCCGCGCCTCCAGCGCCGCTTCTACCGCCTTGTCAAACGTCACCGTGCGTTCCCGCCGCTTCAGCTCCTCCTCCCCCGCCGCAATACACCGCAGCGCACGCTTCACTCTCCCCCGTCCCGCCCTGATAGCCGCACACGCCACCTGCGCCGCTTCCAGAAGTGGTAATTTGGTGCTTTTCAGTAATGCTATAGCGGCTGTTTCTTCACTTGTCACGCTGACCTGCGTGGGCGTATCGAGGAGAAGCCCCGAGCCCGGCGAGGGCGGAAGAGGACTTGTCTGGGGTATGGTATTCATAAGTTCGTTGCGAATTCGGAATTCGTAAGTCAAGCAGAATACCTGTTATTTGTAAATAATTGAGCAGGCTGATTCTCTTCATGCCCGCCCCTAGTGACGCAAAAAGTGTATAGAAGGGCAATTTTTGGATGAAATATCCTCAAATCAGGATTGATTTTTCGGCAGTTGAGTTGTATTTCCTACGAATTCCGAAAGCGTAAACTGGTGCGCCATGAAATTTCATCTTCCCGTCCGTTTATTCCAATCTCTACTGCTTTGTCTGTCTGTTGCTTGTTTTACCGTGAACAGCGGTGTGGTTATGGCAGAAGAACAAGCTTCCATTATTCTCGGTGAGCAGGATACGCTCACCATTGATTATGCCGATGCTGAAACTTTACCGGATGTCGGTGGTATTCTCCAACTGCTGGGCGGCACGCAGCTGAACCTTTCCAACTGTGGGGAGGGGGATGGCAAGACCTACACGCTGGCCACCGGGGTTTCCGCTTTGCTGGATGCAGAGGGAAATGAACTGCTGCTCGATTCCTCTAACAACACCATCTCTCACTATTTTGACACAACCCAACCCGGTACCGGATTCTGGGCAGATGCCACACTGTCCCTTTCCGAAGATGGTATCCTGCAGTTGGTTCGCCACCATGAGACGGTGAAAGCCGCACAGACCATCACCACACGCCAGACCGCATCGTTGGTGTTCAGTTACTACGAGGAAATCAGCTTTGAAGATATTACCGGGTCCTCCTCCGGCGGCGCGATTTATGGGGGAAGCAACAGCACGATAGAGCTGAGCGGGAACGGAAGTGTGGAGTTCAGCGGGAACACGGCTTCCTCCGGCGGCGGCGGCGCGATTTATGGGTATGATGGCAGCACGATAGAGCTGAGCGGGAACGGAAGTGTGGAGTTCAGCGGGAACACGGCTTCCTCCACCGGCGGCGCGATTCGTGGAGGAAGCAACAGCACGATAGAGCTGAGCGGGGACGGAAGTGTGACCTTCAGCGGGAACACGGCTTCCCACGGCGGCGCGATTGAAGGCAGCACGATAGAGCTCAGCGGGAACGGAAGTGTGACCTTCAGCGGGAACACGGCTTCCAACTTCGGCGGCGCGATTCATGGCATCACGATAACGCTCAGCGACAACGGTAGCGTGACCTTCAGCGGGAACACGGCTTCCACCGGCGGCGCGATTATCGGCTACGGTAATCTGAGCATACTGAACAACGATTCCGTCTTGTTCGAGAAGAATGCAGAGATTTTTGGCGAAACTTACATTCTGCGCAGTATCCGTGCCGTAGAAAGCGGGGCTGTGATTTCTCTGTCCGCCGCGGCGGGGAAGAGTATTGAGTTCCGGGATTCGGTGTACATTACTTCCGGCAGCACGGTGAATCTGAATGCTGATTACACGGATGCCAACGGCGTGGTTCACAAGCAGACGGGGGATATTATCTTTACCGGCAAGTACACAGAACAACACCTCAACGAGTTGTTGGCGGCAGACGGTTTGAGCCGCACGGCAACGGAAGAGGAAATCCTCAATTCCCGCACGACGGAGGTCTATGCCATGACGAATCTGTACGGCGGTCGCCTTTGTGTGGAGGACGGCGCTGTTTATGAGGGCTATGGCATTACAGCCCATGAAGGCTCCTCTGCTACCGTGTTGGTGAAGGATGCCACCCTGAACCATGCAGGCTATGACCTGGTATTCAACGCAGGCACCACGTTGGAGCTGGCGGGAGAGAACACGCTGTACGGCGATGTAAGCATGTTGGAGGGGAGTCATTTCTCTGTATCGATAGAGAAACCCAACGCCGACTATATATTCGGGCGTTTGCAATTAGGCGGAGATGTATCCTTGAGTTTGTCCGATTCTGTAATGGGGGAGAATGCCATCCTGCTGTACGTGAGCGGTGGAATTGCAGGGTGGAATGAGGATAACATCACGCTGCTTAGTAATACTGTTGGATCGGATGACTTAACGTGGGTGGGAAATATGCTGGTGTTAAATCACAATGCCGACACCTTTAATCGCTATTTCAATGGTGAATACTCGACTTCCAAGCAACTAATTGGTAATGTGGGGCTGGTGTGCTATACAGGGATTTCGTTTGAGAATATTTCCGGCGGCGCGATTTATGGGTATGGCAGCACGATAGTGCTGAATGGGAACGGTAGCGTGGAGTTCAGCGGGAACACCATGGATTCCTACTTCGGCGGCGGCGCGATTCATGGGGGGTATAACAGCACGATAGAGCTGAGCGGGAACGATAGCGTGACGTTCAGCGGGAACAGGGCTGATGGCTACGGCGGCGCGATTTATGGCAGCATGATAACGCTGAGCGGGAACGATAGCGTGACATTCAGCGGCAACACTGCTGATGACCGCGGCGGCGCGATTTATGGCGGCACGATAACGCTGAGCGGGAACGGGAGCGTGACCTTCATCGGGAACAGGGCTTCCTCCGGCGGCGCGATTTATGGCGGCACGATAGAGCTGAGCGGGAACGATAGCGTGGAGTTCAGCGGGAACACCACGGCTTCCTCCTCCGGCGGCGCGATTGCTGGCGGCACGATAACGCTGAGCGGGAACGGGAGCGTGACCTTCATCGGGAACAGGGCTTCCTCCTCCGGCGGCGCGATTTATGGCGGCACGATAGAGCTGGGCGGGAACGGGAGCGTGACGTTCAGCGGGAACAGGGCTTCCTACGAAGGCGGTGCGATTAGCGGCTACGGTAATCTGAATATCCGGAACAACGATTCCGTCTTGTTCGAGAAGAATGCAGAGGAGCGAAACGAGACTTACCGTTTGCGCAGTATTTATGCCGGAGGCAGCGGGGATGTGATTTCTCTGTCCGCCGCGGCGGGGAAGAGTATTGAGTTCCGGGATTCGGTGTACATTGCTTCCGGCAGCACGGTGAATCTGAATGCTGATTACACGGATGCCAACGGTTTGGTTCACAAGCAGGCGGGGGATATTATCTTTACCGGCGCGTATACAGAACAACACCTCAACAAGCTGTTGGAGGCAGACGGTTTGAACCGCACGGCAACGGAAGCGGAAATCCTCAACTCCCGCACCACGGAGGTACATACCATGACGAACCTGTACGGCGGTCGCCTTCGTGTGGAGGATAAGGCCGTGCTGAAGCTGAACGGTGGGCTGACGGTGGCGGAGGGTGGTAATGCTTCCGTGGAAGTTAAGGCAGCAGAGCTGAATGTGGGCAGCCATGCGCTCAGCATGGTGAGCGGCAGCAGTCTGGCGCTGGCAGACGGTGCCAAAGTGACTGCGACGGAGTTGACCATCACCACCGGGGCAACACTGGCGGTGCTGGGTTCTGTCAGCACGGAGCCGCTGACGGAACAGGTGGCAGCCCTGACGCTGAGTAAGGAAACGGTGGCGGGCTTCGATGCTTCCCGCGCGGTGAACATGGGTCCCGTGAGTGTGCTGGAGGGCGATTTGACGCTAGAGAGTGGTTCTCTGCTGTCGCTGGATGATGCGTATCTGGAGCTGTCAGGGAATCTTTTCTTTGACGTGGCTGAGGGAGAGGAAAAGATAGCGCTGGATATTGCACCGGGGGTTATCACGGATGAGAATAATCAAGTGGTGCTGTTCAATGTGAATGGTGTCGTCACCTTTGGTTTCGATGGTCTGACGGCATCTGCGGACAATGGGATGGTGTACTGCGTGAAGGCAGAGGACTATTTCACTGGAAATAGGGTGACGGAAAGCATGAAACTGGTGTACGACAGCAGTACCGGGATGGTATATCTGGAAAACGCAGCAGGGGCTGTTCCGGAGCCGACAACGACCACGCTGAGCCTGCTGGCGCTGGCTGCCCTTGCCGCCCGCCGCCGCAGGAAATAACGTCCGTTTTTCTCTTAGCCGAAAACAATAAACAAAGCCGCCGGGAGAGGGGATTCATCTCTCCCGGCGGTGAATTGTTGCTATCTGTGAAAGCTGCGCGTGAAAGTTAGCACGTGAAAGGGGCTTACGCCCCGTGAAAGCGCGCTGGCGCGAGCGATGGCTGTTGCGGATGCACTGATTTTAGCAAATTTTGCAGGGATAATGAAAATAAACTTGATTAAGTATGCAAAATTTGCTAATAATTCATTTGAGATGGGAGTATGAAGGATTCTATGTACAGCATGTTTGCGGGCGTTCCGGTGAGCACCGGGGTGCTGTGCTCTGCCTTACCGGGGCTTCGGGCGCCGCAGGCTCGATTGGCGCTGTTGCAGCAGCGCGGGGAGCTGATACCGCTGCGCCGGAATCTGTACCTGTGTTCGGATGGACGTGCGGGCTATTCCCGTGGATTGATAGCGAATCACCTTCTGGCGCCGTCATACGTATCGTATGAAACGGTGCTGTTTCAGGAGGGGTTGATACCGGAGAGGGTTCATGTGGTCAAGTCTTCCTGCCTGACGCGGAGCAGACGCTTTGAAAATGCCACCGGTGTGTATGATTATATCCGTGTGCCTCAGGGGTATTATGCCGTGGGGGTGACGATGCACCGCACGGAACAGGGATATGTTTACCTGCGAGCCACGCCGGAAAAGGCGTTGTGTGATCTGGTGCTGGACAGCGTGGGGCTGCGGTTGCAATCCCGAAGAGCTGCCGGAGTTTATCTGGATGAGTTTCTGCGCATGGATCAGGATGCCCGTATGAGGTTGAATCCGGAAATTGTCGCAGAGTGTGCGGACGCGTCGACCCGGAAGTCGGCGGATTTGAAAAATATAGCTCTTTTTCTCAGCCATGAACGTCTTTGAGCAGATGCTGGCATCCTACGAGGTGAATGACCGAGAGGATAAACTGAATGCCATTCACGAAGTGATGCAGCAGGTGACCCTGGCGGCATTGGGTCAGGGGGGATTTTTTGAAAAGGCCGCTTTTTACGGCGGAACTTGCTTGCGGATATTTCACGGACTTCCTCGCTTTTCGGAAGACCTGGATTTTTCATTGCTGCGTTCGGAGCCTGATTTTTCTCTGGAACCCTATTTTCCCGGTATTGAGACACTGTTTGCCTCGATGGGGCAGAAGGTTCACCTCAGCGTTAAGAAGAAGAGCAAACAGAGTACCATTCATTCCGCTTTTCTGAAGAGCGATACGGTGCAGTATGACTTGCAACTGGAGCGGGGGCGGAATATCAGAATCAAAATAGAAGTGGATACGACACCACCTCTGATGTTCGATTCGGAGCAGAAGTTGTTGCTTCATCCTTATTCTTTTTATACCCGTTGCTTTACCTTGCCCTGCCTCTTTGCCGGTAAGATGCACGCTTTGATGTATCGCGGCTGGAAAAATCGGGTGAAGGGCAGGGATTGGTTTGATTTTGAATGGTATGTGCGCCGGGGAGTCCCGCTGAATTTCTCTCATTTCTGCGAGCAGGTACGACAGTTTGCTTCTGCGGATGCAGAGGGGATGACCGTGGAGCGGTTTCGTTCGGAATTGAAGGAAAAACTCCGGAGCGTATCGGTGGATGCCGTGCGGCGCGATGTGGAACCCTTTGTCCGGGATGTTCATGCGCTGGATATCTGGTCAGCAGACTATTTCTGCGCTCTGGCAGACATGCTGAGGGTGGAATAGAAGCCCCGCTGCATCGCCCGGGGGCGAGCAGCGGGGTGGGTGTTATGGATGTATATGGTTGTGGGAGTTGGGTGAGGGGGTATCTCTCTCTCCTCAGAGTTTTTCGCTCACCAGCTTGACGACTTCGGCGGGCAGGGCCACGTAGTTCAGCTTCGTAGCCTGGGCAGCACCCTGAGTGAAGCACCACTTGAAGTACTTACCCATGGCGGCTTTCTTATCGGCGGGGGTGTCGTTGCGCAGCAGGATGTAGGTCACGCCGGTGATGGGCCAGGACTTGGCACCCGGCACGTTGGTCAGCTCCATGTAGAAACCCGGGGCGTTTTTCCAGTCTGCTGAGGCAGCGGAGGCCGAGAATGTCTCCAGGCTGGGGCGTACGTATTGACCGTCTGCGTTTTCCAGTGTGGCGCAGTTAAGCTTTGCTTCCACGGCATAGGTGTATTCGGTGTAGCCGATGGCTCCCCTGATTTTGGCGACGTTGTTGCACACGCCCGGATTCTTGTTGCCGCCGATACCCACGGGCCATTTGACGGAGGCTCCCTGTCCCACTTTGCTTTTCCACTCCGGAGAAATCTTGGAGAGGTAGTTGGTGAAGATGAAGGAGGTGCCGCTGGAATCCGCGCGGCGGACAACCGTTATCTTGAGTTTCGGCAGTTTGATGCCGGGGTTGAGCGCGGCGATGGCTTTATCGTTCCATGCGGTGATGTTGCCCAGGTAGATATCCGCCAGCACCTTGCGGCTGAGTTTGAGCGCGCCGCTCTTTACCCCGGGCAGGTTCACGATGACGACGACACCCCCGGTGAGCATGGGTACCATGGTCAGTCCGGCTTCTTCCTGTTGTTCCGCCGTGAGCGGGTTGTCCGACCCGGCAAAGTCGATGGTGCCGGATTTAATCTGGTTGAGCCCGGCCCCGGAGCCTACGCTCTGGTAGGTGACGGTGGTGCCCGGAGTTGCCTGTGTATAGGCGTATGTCCATTTCTGGTAAACCGGGGCGGGGAAGGAGGCACCGGCGCCGGTGATGGTGGTATCGGCCTGGGCAAGGGTGGCAATGCCCAACAGAGAAATAACGATATTTTTAAGCATAGTTCTAGTGTGTGGTTAAGGGAACTTAACCCTGGTTTTGTTGTTGTTGGGGGGTGGGACGGCGTTCTGCGCCGCCCCTTATGGATTCAAATGACGGGTATCAGAAGTTCACGCGCATGGCGCCGGTGATACCCCAGCCGGTGAAGCCTTTGTTGCCGGCGGCATCCGTGCCGTGGGAATTCAGGTACTCTGCACCGAGCATGAGTTTCATGCCGTCCGGGTTCTTGGGGCAGACGTAGTAGTTCATACCGAAGTAAAGGCCCTGCACCAAATCGGCGGCACCGTTGTAGGTGCTGTTCCTGGTGTAGAAGTGGCCATCGCCCGCGATGGCGTTGCTGCCGGCGGCCAGCTGGTAGCGGAACACGCCCTCGAAGTGCGGGGAGATGCGGTAGGTGGGCATCAGCACGATACCGTAGGCGTTCTCAGCCTGTTCGGAGTTCAGATTAAAGGCGGCAATGGCTTCTGCGGTGAAGCTCAGTTTGTCCTGTTTGGCTTCCCATGTAAGGGCCACGATATCGCGGGCTCCGCAGCCCTCGTAGGAGAGGTCGGTGCGGTTCACATCGCTCCAGTCGGCAAACGAGTGCATGTAGTCCAGATACAGGCGGCTGTTATCTCCGGTGGCGTAGCTGATACCGCCGCCGAACATGTAGCCGGTGTCGCTGTCAAAGGCGGGTTCAAGCCATTGGTTGTCGCGCGCCCCGTTCACCCAGAGCCCGGTCTCCCAGCCCCACGTTGCTTTCTTGTCTGCATTCTTGAATGAGATACCGTAGTTTTTCTCGGACTTGAGCTGGTTGACCAGCAGGGAACGCTCAATGGTGACGATTTTAGCACTGGAGGTGCGGTACTCACCCATGAAGGCGGGTTTGTGCTTGCCGAGGGTGAAGCTCACGGGTTTGGCAATGTTGCCGGAGATGTAGAGCTCATCCACGGAGGAAGAGGTGCGGGTCTGATTCCACTTGCCGTTCTTGAATTCGTCCCGTCCTTCCAGGCCGCCGATATTCCAGTTGGAAACGAGGGTGAAGCGGTTGAGAACCTTGGCCTGAGCGGCGATTCGGAAGCGGCGCCATTCGCTGTTGGTGTTGCGTCCCTGCTCACGACCTCCCTTTTCGCGGTCGGCACCGCCGGCGGGGTCAACATACCCGTACTGGTACTGGGCGCGGAACTTCACGCGGAAATCCTGAATCCAGGGGTTCTCTGCACCGTCCCGCTCAGCATTGAATATATCCAATCTGTCGGTAATGGATTGGCAGAGGTCGAATGCGGGTTTTTGCTGTGCGGCCTGAGACTCAGTAGCGTCGGCTGCCCGGCAGAGAGAAGTTGCACCCAGCGTGAGCGCAAGCAGTGTCAGTGTCTTCTTGTTCATACGTGATTTTTGGTTGTTACGTCGCTGTGGTTGATGACCCTTGCGACGCCTGCAGTATAGCTTATACGCACCGGATTCGGCAAGTTTCCCATGGTGAAAGAAATGCCACATTCATTGTGGCGTAAATGCCACGTTCTACTTACTGATGATGGTTGCGTTGGGGGAGAGCCCATAGGTCTGCGGTTCGTACATGAGCTGGGCTTCGGCGGGCGGCGCGGTGGAGGTGCCGGCGCGTTTCACTCGGGCGTAGTAGCTCATGTTGAGCAAGTCCCGCCCGCCCCAGCGCGTGCAGAAGCCCCGCACGCGGTCGGCCAGATATTCCTTGTGGTCAAACCATGGGCTCCATGCCCGCCGGGGCAGTTCCAGCCCGGCGGCCTGGCTCGGCACATTCGGGTTGATGGCTTCCATGCAGGCGGGCAGGTAGTCCTCCAGCACAAAATACTCCAGCTCCGGCGCAACTTTGGCGCAGGTAAGCGTCACGCGCACCACATCACCCACGCGGAACTCCGTGGCGGGTTTCCAGTTACCTGCGGCATCCTTGATTTCGTACACGCGGGTAACTTGCAGTCCTTTTTCCGTCACGCCCGGGTATTCCGTTTTGTTCGGCAGGGCGCGGAATTTGACGTTGAGGTAGGCTGTGCCCTGTGTGGTGGTGATGACGGTGGGCAGCTCTCGGAGTGTTGCCGCTGCGGGAGGCGTGTAGCGGGTGATGCCGTTGCCGAGTGTCATCTGTGTGCCATCCTGCAGCTGCACGGTGGCGGAGGCCGCCTGTGCGGGGTCGAGCCGCAGGTATTCGCCCAGCGCCACGAGCATCCAGCCGCTTTGCCAGGTGGTCATGTGGCGGTAATCATGCCCGCGGCTGCGCATCCAGTTCAGGAAGGCCGTGTGGCGTTCTGTCGGATTCCGGCGCAGGGAGGCGATGAAGCGGATATCCGTTTCTGCGCGGTGTTGCCACCATCCCGCGTGGTGCTGCGGAGTGTTCGCGAGGGCATCGCGGAGTGCAGCCGTGATGATTTCCTCCTTGTTGCAGGCGCGGCCGATGGCATAGCGGGAGTACACGGAGAGTTTTTCCCACTCCTCCTCAGTGCGGGAGGTGAGGTAGTGCCGCAGTGCCTTCATCTTCTCTTCCGGCAGGGAAATGCCGTTTTCCTCTGCCAGCGTGAATACCAGAGCCGCATGGGCACTAGCCCACAGACAGGACTCGCGGGAGTCTGACCAGTAGCCCAGCCCTCCGTCCTCCTGCTGACGCCGGAAGAGCTTTTCCACGGCATCGGTGATGACCTTGCTGACCTCCTGCGGGCTGATGTCCTGCATGGTGGGTGAGAAAGGCACGAGGCGGCTGTGGAAAATCCAGGGCAACAGCCCGGAGGACGTCTGTTCCGTGCAGCCGTAGAGATAGCTCAGCACAAAATCCAAGGCAGAGGCCAGATGCAGCAGCGGGTTGGCAGAGAGCTCCAGCTGAACGGAGCTGCGCCCGGAATCCGCCAGCTCGGCAGCGGGCAGGGCGGCAAGCTGCAGAGGCTCAGCCCCGGCAGTCTGAATCAGGTGGTGGGTTTCCTTGAGCACCGGAGCAGGGAAGCGCACGGGGAAGCTGCCCTCCACGGCATCACCGCCGGCGGCTGCAACAGCTGTCCAGCGGAGACGGTTTTCTCCCTCCGTGGCGGCGGTGAAATCAAAGAAGAGCGTGCCGGTGGTGCCGGCTTTCAGGGTGATGCTCTGCGGCGCGCTTGCTCCCGCGAGGGAAACTTGCCAGGTGTCATCCTTGTCTGTATTATTGGTGATGGTGAGCGGGAGGCGCAGGCAGTCCCCCAGACTCATGAAGAGCGGCGTACCGGGAGTTATCATGACCGGTTGGTTGACGGAGAATTCGCCCTCAGCCTGCCCGAAGCGTTTGCCGCAGCTCCCCACGGCCACGGCAAAGACGCGGTAGGTGGTGAGGGTATCGGGCAGTTTGGCAGTGGTGGAGAAGTACCCGTTCTCATCGGTGCGGAGGGCTGCCTGCCACACCGCTACGGGGGCAAAGTTTGTCCGCAGTCGCGGAGCCTGCCCTTTCTCGGTATCGGCTTCCTGTACGGCAGCTTCCATGGCTACGGGAGCCGGCGCGGCTCCGAGGGCTCTTTCTGCTTCATATTCCTCTCCCTCATCGTCGTAGCCGGTGTCGCCGTCTACTGCTGCGTATGCGCGGAAGCCACCGTTTTTCGCGGAACGCCGGGTGACATTGATAGCCGGGACTCCTCGACCTGCGCCGATAATGCTGCCGTCCCAGACGGGGTAAAGCAGAGCCGGGGAAAGGCGGAACTCTGAGGGAACAGGCAGGGTGAAGCGACGGAAACTCAGCCTCGGCAGCCGCGCGGCGGTGAGAGCGAGCCCCCAATCCGGCAGCTTATAGGGAGCCACGGACAGCATGCCGGTATCCACGGCAAAGAGCGTGACAGCGGCTTGTCCTGCGCTGTCATCCGGCAGGGTGATGCGCCCTTTCAATTCCACCTCATCCCCGGGGCGAACAGCCTTTTCCGGCAGAGAGAGAGCCACCTTCAGCTGCATGTCAGCACGGGGGATGGTGCAATCGTCTTCGCGGCTTATCCAGTCGGTGTACAGCCCGTCTTCCCCGGGGAGAGGCCGGAGAAGCTGGCAGCGAATCGAGCCGTTTTCCCCCTCCTGCAGGGGGAGGGAAATTGTTTCTTCTCCGCCTTTGGCCTGAAGGATGACAGGACGAGCCCCTTTGCGGGAATGCACCACCAGAAGCACGTCTCCCGGGCAATGGGTTTGCAGCTTCAGCCGGAGCGCTCCGTTGTCTGCATTGACGGAAAGCCCGGTCTTTCGCTCCTCCTCACTCTCATTGTCCAGAGAGGCCACCCAGGCGTACCACTTGCGGCGAACCTCCAACTTGCGCCCGGCAGAATCGGTGCCGGAAATCCGGATGTCCAGATGACGAACGCCGGCGAGTTCCGGGCGCTTGAGGATATCGGTCAGCGGCAGGGGGACGCCGTCCGCACAGTTGGCGGGAACGGTGACATCCTGCTCCAGGACACATTGCTCTTCCTGCCGGGTGAAGACGATGCCGCCGGGAAGTTGTTCCCACTTCTGCACCTTGGCCAATGCACGGATATGAACGGATTGCTCGCGGGCGAGGGGATTTGGGTTGGCGGCGCTTTCCGTCAGCAGGAGTCGTTCGCCCTCTATTTGCGGAGTAAAGTCGGCAGCAAAAAATTGTTGGTGAATCCTTGGCAGCACCAGCTGCTCCTCACGATCGTTGGCAATGCTGCCGTGAACGGTTAACCATGCTTTCCCCAGCGAATCAGCGGCAAACGGTGTCTTGATTTTGCCCGTGTAAGAGGCCATCCCCTGCGCATCTGTGGTCAGCCGGATGCTTTGTTGGCTGCGGGGGGAGTCTCCTCCGTCCGGAAGCAGCATCGGTTCAGAGCAGACAACCGTCAGTTGAACGGCGGCGCGGCTCAGCGGCGTTCCGTTCAAATCTGTGGCCTTGATGTTGACGGTGTATTGCTCCGGCAGGATGCTTGTCACCTGCAGCTCGGAATCTGCTTCAAAGGCATCTCTGCGGAAAATCTGGCAGGATACGGAAAGTTGTCCCCCGTTGATATTTTTCTGCCCCGGAGCAGAGACGCTGATTCTGTAATCGCCGGTGATATCTTCCTCACCCGTGGGAAGCGAGAAGCTGTGAGCCCAGGCTCCGAATTCATCCGGTGTGAGGTCCTGTTGCAGCAGGCGTTCACCGTTGGGCCTGCGTACTGTCAGCGTCAGCATGTTCACCCCGGTGGGGAGGTCGCAGTCCGCATTCGGGGAGATGCTGCGCAATACCCCGCGCAGGTTTACCGTATCCCCGGGGCGGTACAAGGGCCTATCTGCCAGCATCTGCATGCGCAGGGTGTTCTCCGAGCCCGATGTGGCAGAATCCGTGGAGACAAAGGTATAATCCTCCCCGGCGCATACCAGGCATCCGCTCTTGTCCCAATCGCCGGTGTGGCAGACACCCTGTTGGATGGGGAGCTTCCGGCCGTCTTTGTCCGTCAGTTCGCCATCTTTCACGAAAGAACCGTCACTCAGGCGGGTGAGGAAGAGCAGCCCCTCGTCAGCAGAAGCCCGCAGGTCGGTCACATACAGCGGGAAGTAGCGTTCCTTTTCAAACAAATCCGCGCGCAGCCCCAGCGTTTCGAGCATGTGCCGGATGCCCGGAGTGACTTTCTGCCTGACGCTGATGAGGTAGATACCGGGTTTGGTAGCGCCGCCGGTGAGGGAATCGAGGTTGATGCTGATGCTGCGGGAATGCAGCAGGTCGGAGGAGCCGCCGTTGTCCACTTCGATGGTTTTCGGCTCAAAGGAACGCAGGCCTCCCGGGAACGGCTGAGCCGAGAGCCCCTTGGCAATCAGCTTCAGCTCCGTTTGGCGGATGAGCTGGCGGAGCAACTTCAAGCTCTTTTCTCCGTCTTGTTTCGGGTGCAGCTTTTGGGTACGTTCTTCTGCAGCCAGTCGGTACTTGAGGCGTTCCAGCGTGCGGACGAATCGGCTGTACTCTTCCAGTTGCTCCAATTTGTCCATTCCGCGCAGCGCCTGATCTGCGCTCATGTGGTAGGCCGTCAGTTCCAGCGTTTCTACGTTGAGCGCAGGGAGGAGGAAGCAGTGGTCGCCCTTGAGCGGAATTAACGCGGTGTCCACCCCTACCTCCGGCGCGGCCGGGTTGAGGCTCAGCCGGTGCAGGTGCTCGCATTCGGTGGCGAGTCCGTTGGCGGCTGCCGTTCCGGCGGGGATGATGATATCTGCATCTATCGGTTCGGCATGATTTACTTCCAGATGCAGCGAGTCTACGGTATCATTAGGGGCGTAGCTGATATCCTCGTTGCCGCGCCCACGGGGAATAACCGGATGCCATTCGGGCTCATCTGCGGGGGAGAGGAGGGTGAAGGTGATGTTGCTCCCGTTGACGCTGAGCGTTTTTGTCTTCCCATCCGGCGCGGTGGTTGCCTGTTGCCCGTTGGCGCGGATGATGAGATTCCGGAAGATATCCGCGATATGGTCTTTCCTCACGGGGGAGGAGAAGCTGATTTTGATTCGCATGCGGCGTGGGGACTCCGCCTGTTTTTCCTTTTCGTCGGGGCGGGAGATGTATTGAAAGACCCCGGTTCCCAGTTCCTGTTCGGCGCGGTAGAAGATGTCGCTCTGATTCGGAATGCGGAAGCCGCTTTCGTCTGTCGGGACGATGCGGAAGGCCCATGTTGAGTCTGCCGCCTGCTTCTGCGGGGCCCTGGCGATGATAAATCCGGGAACCGGGGTATCCTTGTTCACCTTGTGCCAATCCACCTTGTTCTCAGCTAGTAACTCAAGAGCCAGAGGACGGCAGACATCAGGAATCATGCCCAGTGTGGCAGCTTCCGTTTCTGCGGGGATGGGTTCTCCGCTGGTGATGGTTTTCCCTTGGGCATCCGTGGTGCAGGAGAGGAACTCATAGCGCACCGGCGTGCTGACGGAGAACTGCCGCGCTTCTCTGGTGAGAAATGAGTCGGGGGTGATACAGAATGCTGCTGTAGGTGTGCCGTCGATGGGGCAGGCATCCAATGACGGGCGCGGGCAGGAGAAGGTCCATTCCGTCTGTTCCATGGGAGCATTGCTCAGGTATGTTGCCTGTCCCGGTTTGAATGCCAGTCGGAACTTCGTGAAGACGGAGGTCCCATCGGCAAATTCGATGGCCAGTCTATTCTGGTCCACCCAGCGGCAGCTCGGTTGGTGGTCGGCATCGCCCGTCAGGTCAAATTTATCGAGCCCGCCGCCGTTCAGCTCACTTTGCAGCACGACAGGCTCGTCAAAACGGATGCTCCATTCTATGCCGGAAGCGGCAGCAACGGTGGCTGCTCCGAGAAAAAGGGGTGTCAGGTATGGTTTCATCACTCTATTGTGTAGTTTATACCAGTATGCTTTCGGAAGCGAGCTAAAACTGCGAATTTTGTGATTTATCTCACGCGTGGCCCAAAGATTGGTGAAAGCCGGCGCGTGAAAGTTTCGCGGGGCTTCACGTGAAAGGGGCCGTCGTTCCCGTGAAAGCTCTCTGTTGCGGTTGAGGACGATACTAGTATATCGTTCGGTAAATGATTCCACAAGTTTGCAAGGGATAAATGGGAAGTTGTAGGGGAGATGTTCGCTCTGAAGAGCGAAGTGAAATTCTTGCCTGCGGCTCGAGCGAAATTCCGCTGCGCGGAGCGAAATTAACAGCTTACGCTGTCAGCGAAATTGCTGCCTCCGGCAGCAGTGATAGAGTTCCGCAGCCCCTCAGGGCTGCCATTCTTTTTCACTACCGCCGATCCGGCGGTAATTTCGCTATCCACGTAGTGGATAATTTCGCTCATGGCTCCAGCCATGAATTTCGCTGCCCGTCAGGGCAATTTCGCGTGCGGGCTTGCCCGCACATCTTCCCCCGATAACTTCCCATTTATCTACCGATGTGTCAATTCCTACTGTTTAGCTATTTATCGAACGCTATACTAGCGGCTGATGATGGTTGCGTTGGGGGAGAGACCGTAGGTTTGCGGTTCATACATGAGGTGGGCTTCAGCGGGCGGGGCGGTGGAGATGCCGGCGCGTTTCACGCGGGCGTAGTAGCTCATGTTGAGCAAGTCACGCCCGCCCCAGCGCGTGCAGAAGCCCCGCACGCGGTCGGCCAGATATTCCTTGTGGTCAAACCATGGGCTCCATGCCCGCCGGGGCAGTTCCAACCCGGCGGCCTGGCTTGGCACATTCGGGGTGATGGCTTCCATGCAGGCGGGCAGGTAGTCCTCCAGCACGAAATACTCCAGCTCCGATGCTGCCTTGGCACAGGTAAGCGTCACGCGCACCACATCACCCACGCGGAACTCCGTGGCGGGCTTCCAGTTGCCCTCGGTGTCCTTGATTTCATACACGCGGGTGACCTGTAAGCCCTTTTCCGTCACGCCCGGGTATTCCGTTTTGTTCGGCAGAGCGCGGAATTTGACGTTGAGGTAGGCTGTGCCCTGTGTGGTGGTGATGACGGTGGGCAGCTCTCGGAATTTTGCCGCGGCGGGCGGAGTGTAACGAGTGATACCGTTGCCGAGTGTCATCTGTGTGCCATCCTGCAGCTGCACGGCGGCGGAGGCTGCCTGTGCGGGGTCGAGCCGCAGGTATTCGCCCAGTGCCACGAGCATCCAGCCGCTCTGCCAGGTGGTCATGTGGCGGTAATCATGCCCGCGGCTACGCATCCAGTTCAGGAAGGCTGTGTGGCGATTTGCCGGGTTTTGCCTCAGCTCTGCGATGAATTGTATATCCCTTTTCGCGCTATTTTCCCAACGGTAGCCGGACACATTTTCCTCCCTGACAGCATTCAGTGCGGCGTTGATAATCTGATGATTGCCGCAGGCGCGTCCCACGGCGTAACGACTGTAGGGGGAAAGTTTTTTCATCTCCTCTTTGCTGCAGGAGGAGAGATAGCGGCGCAGCGCCTTCATCTTCTCTTCCGGCAGGGGAATGCCGTTTTCCTCTGCCAGCGTGAATACCAGCGCAGCATGAGCACTAGCCCACAGACAGGACTCGCGGGAGTCTGACCAGTAGCCCAGCCCTCCGTCTTCCAACTGGCGTTGGAAGAGTTTTTCAATGGCCTGCATGATGACCTTGCTGACCTCCTGCGTGCTGATGTCCTGCATGGTGGGTGAGAAAGGCACGAGGCGGCTGTGGAAAATCCAGGGCAACAGCCCGGAGGACGTCTGTTCCGTGCAGCCGTAGGGGTAGCTCAGCACAAAATCCATGGCAGAGGCCAGATGCAGCAGCGGGTTGGCAGAAAGCTCCAGCTGCACGGAGCCTCGCTCGGATTCCGCCAACTCTGCGGCGGCCAGGGCGGCAAGCTTCAGCGGTTCCGCTCCGGCGGCCTGAATCAGATGGTGGGTTTCCTTGAGCACCGGAGCCGGGAAGCGCACGGGGAAGCTGCCCTCCACGGCATCGCCGCCGGCGGCCGCGGTGGCTGTCCAGCGTAAGGTGTTTTCCCCCTCTGCAGCAGCGGTGAAGTCAAAGAACAGCGTGCCGGTGGAACCGGCCTTCAATGTGATGTTTTGCGGGGCCGCTGCTCCGGCAAGGGAGACGTTCCAAGTGCCGTCCTTTCCTGTATTATTGGTGATGGTGAGCGGCAGCCGGAGACAATCACCCAAGCTCATGAAAAGCGGTGTGCCGGGTGTAATCATGACCGGCTGGTTGACCCGGAAATCCCCCTCTGCCTGCCCGAAACGCTTGCCGCAGCGGCTTGCAGCCACGGCAAAGACGCAGTAGCTTGTCAGCGTGTCCGGGAGCTTGAATTGGGTGGAGAATTTTCCCTCCGCATCTGTTTTCAGTGCAGCCTGCCAGACCGCCACGGGAGAGAAGTCCCGGCGTATGCGCGGGGTATCTTCCCCTTCTTCTTCCTCCTCTGCATTGACTGTGGAAGTTTCGGAACAATCTTCCTCATCATCAAATCCTTCCTCCTCATCTCCGTCGGTAGAGCCTCCCCAGCTGAGGGGGGCGTATTCAATCTCCTCATCCTCCGCGAGGAAATCATCATTTTCATCTGCTTCAATATCGCGACCGGAGCCGACAATGGCACCGGGCCAAAGCTGATGCAGCAGAGCATAGCCACAGGTAAACTTTACCGGTGTTGTATCGTTCCATCGAAGTCCGCGGTGGCCGAAGGGCTCGCGGGAAATAAAAGGTGTAGAACCGAAGAAGTCCGTGATATCCGGCATATATTCATACGGGGTCGACATGCCTTTATCCACGGCTACAAGCGTAACAACCGCATCTGCCGGAGTGCCATCCGGCAGCGTGACCTGTCCCCACAGCTCCGTTTCGCTGCCCGGGCGTAAATCTTCAGTCGGGGTGCACAGGGTAAGGTTGAGCTGCATTTCCGGGCGGGGAACGAACAGAGCATCCAAGTCGGATTGAAGTCTGCTGAACCATCCCATGCTGTCGCGGGTTGTTTGAAGCAAGTGACAGACTAACGAACCCGTTTCGCTTGTATGCAGCGGAATAGTGAAGCTTTCCTCTCCCCCATTGACCGTCAGGGGGATGATGCGGGCACCACTGCGGGAGTTTATCAGCAGGAGCGCTTCTCCGGCGCGGGGAGCGTTCAGCTCCACTTCCAGAGCCCCCTCCCTGTGCGTGCAGATCAGACAGCTTTCATCGTCCTCATCCTCGTTTTCCTCTTCTTCTTCCTCAATAAAATCGTGTCGCCACTCATCGTTATAGATTCTGCCGGAAGAATCCGTTCCGGAGATGAGAATACGCAGGGGAAAGGAATCCACCGCCTTTTTGCAGAGTTCTTTCAGTGGCAGCACCACGCCGTTTTCACAATCGGCCGGCACAGTCCATTCCCGGTCGTCCAGACATTGTTCTCTGATGGTGACTTTGCTGATGTAATCCGAGAGCTGCTGAGTTTCGTAAACGTGGCCCAAAATACGGATTCTGAGCTTTTGCTCCCGCCGGAGCGTGCGCTCATGGATGGCATCATCATCGCTGACGGCATACAATCGAAGGGTATCGTCATTCAAATCTGCCCGGAAATCGGCGGCATAGATATATGTGGAGATACCCTCCGTTTCCCTATATTCCTGTCGGTCATTGGCAACGCTGCCGCTGATGCTCAACCGAGCCACGCCATTTGTCAACGGTGGAAAATCTCCGATAAAATAGCCGCGAAGTTCAGCGATGCCCCGCTCATCCGTATGGAGGGTGGTTCGGATTGTCTTTTCCGGTTTTCCGTTGGGCTGCAGACTGATGCCGGGTCCTCCGGAATTAACATGCACCTCCACTTCTGCACGGCTCAGCGGGGTTCCGTTGAGGTCTGCGGCATGCAGCTCTGCCGTGAACTCACCGGGGGCTATCAACGGCGCACGGAGTTGCCACTTGGTCTGGAAAGCGTTTCGCCGGAAGAACTCGCAGGGGATTTTTTGCTCTGCAGAGTACTCGGTGCCGGGCAGATTAACGACAACACGATAGTTGCCGGTAATGTCTTCCTCTCCGTTCGGGAGAGTAAAACTGTATTGCCATGTGCCGAGCTCATCTGCCGTTATTTCCTGTTGCAGCAGAATCTCCTCATTGGCACGGTAGACGGTCAACTGAGCACGGGAGAGGGAAGCGTCCGTCTCACACTCTCCGTTTTCTGTCATGCGGCGGATGATGCCGCGCAGGTGTACGGTTTCTCCGGGGCGGTACAGCGGGCGGTCGTGCAGGATGTACATGCGGATGTCTGATTCTTCCTGTTCCTCTCTACCCTCTTCCTCCTCACTATTCAGCGGAACGAAATCCTCACCGACGCGCACCACGCTCGTATTGTTCGGTCGGGGAAAGTCCGTGGTATATCCTTCCGGCAGGGGCTTGCTGAATCCATCTGCCCGCAGCACTTCTGCGTTTTTGGCGAGCGAGCCGTCACTCAATCGGGTGACAATCAGTTGCCCGTTCTCCTGATTCACCATCAAATCCGTGACCTGTAAATGGTAAAGGCGTTGCGTTTCCAGCTCTTTCGGGTCAATGTGCAGAGATTGGGCCAGCTCACGGACGGCGGGGCTGAGGGTAGGTTTGATGCTCAGGACATAGAACCCGGGCAGGTGAGTGCCGCCGGTGAGCTCGTTGAGATTCAGGCAGATTTCCTGTGAGTGAATCAGCGGATTTTCTCCGTCCGTGGGGAGGTGGATTGTTTTTTGATCAAAAGAGGGCAGCTGGCGGAGGATACTCTGAATATGTGCCAATACCCGAGCGTTCTCCTGTGTTTCCTGCCGCAGCATATTCGCCATCAGACGCAGCTTTTCCGCGGCTTCCGAATCTGCTTTGTCCTTTTGCCGGATACGTGCTGCTGCCAGTTGAAAGTGAGCATTGAGCCTATCCCTCAGCACCAAGTCATCGGCGCTTATCTCAGAAAGTTCATCTTTCCATCGGAGATAGTTTTCCGCATTCAATCGATGCACCTTTACCTCCAGAGATTCTGCATTGAGCGTGTTGAGCCTCAAGTCAAGCTTACCTTTGAGCGGCAGAAGGTCGGTATGAGTGCCGCTCAGCATGGGGACGGCGGGATTGAAGCTGAGGCGGTGCAGGTGATCGCACACAGTGCTGAGCCCATTGGCAGCGCGTGTGCCTTTGGGGATGATAACTTCCAGTTCCGTAGCTGCCGGAAGATTCACTTCCAACAGGAAAGATAATTCCGTTTCATGTTCTTCGTACAGAATTGTTTCCTTCGGGCCTTCCTCTCGGATGGTGTATTCCCATGCCCCTACATCTATTTTTTCGTGTGGCAGGAGTCTGAAAGTGGCTTCTTTTCCATCGATGGTGAGAGTTTTTGTGTCGCCGTTTGTTTTCGCTTCCTGCCCCTTGGCACGGATGCTGATGGCGCGGAAAATTTGCTCCCGCTCGTTCACATTTATCGGCGAGGAAAAGGAAATTTCCACCTGCATGGAATCTTTTTTGCCGGATTTCTGAGCCGGACGCCGGATGAACTGGCTCACGCCTGTTCCCAGCTCAGCCTCCGGGGAAAAACCGATACGTCTTTCTTCCGTGTCCAGACCGCTTTCCTCTGTCGGGGTGATGTGCAGTTCCCATTTTGCGGAGCCCAACAGCGGTTCAGTTGCACGCACCATGATCATCCCGGGAATGAGCGTGTCGGGATGAACTTTGCTCCAGTCGGGGGATGTCTCCGCCAATAGGGCGAGGGCGGTCTCCGGGCTGTTGACCTCCCCCAGTTTGGCGGGGTGAAGCTCCGCCTCCACGGTGCGTCCGTAGATAATCTTACCTCCAATTATGTCCGCAATCTCTCGGAATTCATAGCGTACCGGAGTGGAAACGGAAAATTCCCGTGCTTCTTTGGTCTGCGTACTCTCCGGGTAAACGCAGAACGTGGCCGTGGGGTATCCGTGGCGGCGGTTAGCCGTCAGCTCGCTGCGTGGGCAGAAAAAACGGAATTCTGCTTGTTCCATGGATTCCCCGCTCAGGTATTTATCCTGTCCCTCTTTGAATTCCAACTTGAATTCCGTGAACACAGAGGTGCCGGGAGCAAATTTAATTGCCAGCCTGTCTTGGTCTACCCATCGGCATTGCGGACGGTGCGTATCATCGACGCTCAGCGTGTATTTGCCCGGTGTGTCGGTACCGATTTGACTTTCGTGCACCACGGGTTCTTCAAAGTTGAGCCGGGTGTACGGCGCGGCCTGAACCAATACCGCCGTGCTGCAGAACAGAAGTAGGGGGAAAGCTTGTCTCATCACTAGTATAGAGTCTACACCAATGATAATCCCGCTGCGAGCCAAATCCGCAAGATAAAGAGCAAAAAAAGATGCTCTCAGAAGATAAATTTGTTCCGATGGATTATTTTGACTCTTGTGTACGGTAATACTCTGTCTCTATTTCCTGGGCTCGTTTTCCGCCGTGGCTGCGTAGAAGCTCTCCCATGGCCGGGAATTGGCAGCGTTCCGCCTGGTCCAGCGGGGTGTCGGCAAAAGGAGGCCGGTGGGACAGCTTGACCGCATTCACATTTGCTCCTGCCTGCAGTAGAAGCCGGGCAATTCTCAGTGCTTTTTGCTCATCTCCATGCGATGGCTCAACGGCGTGGTGCAAAGGTGTTCTGCCGTTTTCATCCGGAAAATTCACTACCGCTCCGTGGCGAAGAAGCAGCTGTATGCATGCCTCATCCCCGTCACGCACCGGATTACGCAGGAGACTACACCCTGCAAGCCGCGCAGCATCGGGGTGATACTTCAGCATCAGGGGAATCAGATACCTGGTTTGCTCATTCTCAACGGCTGTACGCAGGGGGGTGTATTGGTGTCCCGGGTAGTGAGGATTTGCCCCTTTGCTCAGCAGATATTCAACTTTTCGGGCTTTGACCTGCTCGCTGTCCTGATTGGTTACTACACCAAGGAGTGTCCAGGAGCTGTCAATTTTTTTTCCGAACACAAAGTGCATGATATCAGCTGAGAGATAGTGCTCTGCTGTCACGAATCCGTTAAATGTCAATTGCGGGTTGCTTCCCGTTATCTTTGCTGAACAGATGATGACAAGAATGAGGAATACCGTGAAAAAATTATAGTAATTTTTTCCTGATTCTTCATCTTGTGGGGCAGATTCTTTGTGTTCACTCAGGCGGATACTGTTTCTTTTTTCCCAGCAGCGTTCATCTCTATCCGGCAGATGGAGTCGGAATCTGCGCCATATCAAACGCATCAGTAAAAGACTTCCGAGTAGAATAAGTAGTTTGCCTGTCAGAACAAACGCTTCTGCTAATCTGCCGGGAGCCGGACACCAATCGGGAACACGCCTCAGCAGAGTATCATACATCCACATGTAGACGAGCAGAAATAATAGGATAGTCAGAATTCGTTTAATCATGGTAGTATGTTCTGCTGCGTATCCTACATGACAACTCAGAAAAGTCAAGTCGATTTTTTGGACCCGGGAAAAGCAGAATCAGCCGTGCGAAGTGTAAAAACAAAAGCAACACCAAAGAGCCCCCAAAAAAGTCTCCGAAGGTGCCCAAACTGCCCTAGCAGAATGGGGGCTTGGGGGAAGGACGGCAATGAGTCCTTCCCCCGGTTGCCGTCATGATACAAAAAGTGGGTGCTTTTCGGTGTTGCAGGTGGCATAATGCCATTGAAGTAAACGAAAACAACAC
>JAZNLU010000012.1:0-29839 GCA_045579245.1 Akkermansia sp. | reverse complement strand
CTGTCCGTCGTAAGGTAGTAGGTTACCGTCCTCATCAAATTGCATTTCTACTTGCTTATATACGACAAGCACCTCGTGCATCTTCTCCTCAAACTGTTCATCTCGTTTTTCACAGTAGTATTTGACCTTAAATGGCTTTATGCCTTGTTCATTGAGAATAAGATGTAAGGTGCTCTTCGCAATGGTTGAGAGTCGCGGATAGCCTGCTTGTGTCGCATTCCTCCGAATATGTTCTGTGAGCAGCTTGTAGGTCCACAACTCTGCCGCATAGCCACATTCACATGGTTTCATGCAAGCAATGTTGGTAATCCAGGCTTTATCCTCATCGGTTATTTCTGCCTTTCTTCCCCGACCGGGAGCATCATACAACGCATAGCTTAAGCCTTGGTTTTAGAACTTTGACAGAGTTAAAAGGACTGTATTCCTGTGGACATCCAAAGCTTCCGCTATACTCTCTATCGTCTTTCCCTCATAGCGGAGTTTGAGTGTCTTTGCCCGGTTTACCACTTGATATGATTCCGTGCGGGCTCGTCATATTTTCTTGATTTCGGCTAAATCCTCGGAACTAATTTCAATCTTAATCATGGCTGATGCCTTATTATCTCATCTTTTATACCAAATATCTAGTTATTTATCGGATGATATACTAGATAAGCAGATGCGAATGAAAGATGCCGTGCTGAAGGGAAAATCCCAAGGGATACGCTGATTCTGCGTTCTGAGCAATGTCTTGATTTATGGAGTGAAGAGATATCAATCTTGACAAAAGGTATCTCTTCATTCATGTGAATGTTGGTGACATTACGCAAGCTTACTCGCTCTCTATTTAATCAGGGTACGTGGCATCACATTTACGGTAATGGTACTTAAGGCGGCTTAATTGACACAGATGAGAGCTAAAGAACTGATTGTGGTATTATCAACGGCCTTCTCCTTGAGAAAATGTGTCGTTATAGCCTTTTCGTATTGAATAGCAACATGCCTTTTTTTTACTAAAATCGGTCAATGCTGTCGGATGTATTTGTTATCTTTATCTCTCTGTTGCTTGCTGCCGGGCCAATGTAGATATGTTAGGAATCTGCTGAATCCCCCGTATTTTCCGCGTAAATACTGTTTGATCGGTGGATTATGGGGTTGACATTTATGCGCGAGGGGCGTATATTAGCGCGCGTATGAGCACGAAAAGCTATAAGGACACCATCTTCCTGCCGGATACCACGTTCCCCATGCGTGGTGATCTCACGACCAAAGAGCCGGCCCGTCTGGAGAAATGGGAGAATGAAAAGCTTTACGAGCGAATTACAGCGCGCCGAAAGGCGCAGAATGCTCCGAAGTTCGTCCTGCACGACGGTCCTCCCTTTGCCAACGGTGATGTACACATGGGTACCGCGCTCAACAAGGTACTCAAGGATCTCATTGTGAAGAGCAAGACCATGGCCGGCTTCTATGCCCCCTTTGTGCCGGGCTGGGACTGCCACGGTCTGCCGATTGAGGCCAAGGTGGTGAAGGAATTCCAAGGGCTGGAACCGGCGGAAATCCGCCGCCGCTGCGCAGAGTTTGCGCTGGGCTACATCGACCAGCAGCGCGTATCTTTCCGTCGTCTGGGTGTATTCGGCGACTGGTTCAACCCGTACATCACCATGCTGCCGGAATATGAGGCATGGATTCTGCGTGTCTTTGCCAAACTGGTGGAGAGCGGTGCCGTATACCAGTCCCTCAAACCCGTGCAGTGGAGCTATGCCCACCACACCGCCCTGGCAGAAGCAGAGGTGGAATACATGGAGGACACCTCCACCGCCGTCTATGTGGCCTTCAAGATGACCGAGCCGGTCAAGGGCATTGATTGCGAGATGGTTATCTGGACTACCACCCCCTGGACGCTGCCGAGCAACCTGGCCATTGCCCTGCACCCGGATTTCAACTACGTCATCGGCAAGTACAGCAAGGACGGCGTCACCCGCAACCTGATTGTGGTGCGCGAGCTGATGGAAACCGTCATGGACAAGACCGGCTGGCAGCTGGTGGAGGAACTCGCCACCGTGAAGGGCAGTGAGATGGAGCGCATGAACGCCCGCCACCCCTTCCTGGACCGCGATTCTCTCATCATCAACGCTCAGTATGTGACCACGGATGCCGGTACCGGCGCAGTACACATCGCCCCCGGTCATGGTATGGACGACTACAACGCCGCCATGCAGTACGGCCTGCCCGTGCTTTCTCCGGTGGATGACGATGGTCTGTATACGGCAGAATGCGGCGTACCCTCTCTGGTGGGGCAGCATGTATTCAAGAGCAACGAGGATGTCATCACCATGCTGGTGGGCAATGACCGCCTGCTCGCCCGCGAGGAGTTCACCCACCAGTACCCGCACTGCTGGCGCTCCAAGACCCCCATCATCTTCCGCGCCGTCAAGCAGTTCTTCATCAGCATGGAGAAGCTGCGCCCGCTCGCGCTGGAGCAGATTGACAACACCAAGTGGCTGCCCGCCTGGGGGCGCAACCGCATCTACAGCACCGTGGAGGCCCGCCCGGACTGGTGCATCAGCCGCCAGCGCACCTGGGGCGTTCCCCTGCCTGTGTTCTTTGATGAAGCTGACAAACCTGTGCTGGATGCCGACATCGTTCGCAAGGTCGCTGACCTGGTGGAGAAGAAAGGCACGAATGTCTGGTTCGAGCTCAGCGACGAAGAACTCTGCGCCGCGCTCGACCTGCCCGCCGGGCTCCGCAAGGGCAAGGACACGCTTGATGTGTGGATTGACTCCGGCTGCTCCCATGTGGCCGTGCTGGAGACGCACCCCGAGCTGGCCGCTCCCTGTGATGTGTATCTGGAGGCCACCGACCAGCACCGCGGCTGGTTCCAGAGCTCGCTCATGCTCTCCTGCGCCTGGCGCGGCGTTGCACCCTACAAGGAAGTGCTCACGCATGCCTTCGTGGTGAACCAGGACCGCTCCAAGCTCTCCAAGAGCGCCCAGGGAACCTACCAGAAACCCACCAATGCCAAGTACTTCTATGAGAAGTACGGTGCCGACATCGTGCGTCTGTGGGTCAGCAGCGTAGACTGGCAGAACGAGGTTCCCTTCGGTGAGGACCTCTTCAAGCAGATTACCGATCCCTACCGCCGCCTGCGCAACACCCTGCGCATTCTTCTGGCCAACCTCAAGGGCTACAACGGGCAGCAGCCCACCGAGCTTGCCCAGCTGGATGCCTGGATTCTGGAGCGGCTCAACGCCCTCATCCGCGAGGTGCGTGCCGCCTACACGGCCTACGAGTTCCGCAAGGTATTCACCGCCATCAACCAGTTCTGCACCAATGATTTGTCGGCTCTCTACATCGACATCACGAAGGACAGCCTGTACTGCGACGCTGCGGATTCCTCGCGCCGTATCAGCAAGCAGTTTGCCATCTCCCGCGTGTTTGACGCGCTGGTGAAGCTGCTGGCGCCCATTCTGGCTTACACAGCAGATGAAGCATGGGAGCATGCCGGCAACAGCGGCTCCGTCCATGAGCAGGACTTCCCGGAAGCCGATGCCGCCTTTGATGCCGGGCTCACGGAAACCTTTGCCCGTCTGCAGCAGATTAAGAGCGTCATTCAGGTGGCCATCGAGGCGCAGGTCAAGGCCAAGGCCTTCAACAAGAACAACGAGGCCGCCGTGCAGGTGACCCTGCCGGAAAATGAAGCTGCCCGCGTGGTTGAGCTGATGTCCGATGCCGATTTCGCCAAGGAATTCTTCATCGTGGCAGACGTGAAGGTGACCACCGGTGCCGAGCTGAGCGCCACCGCCGAACGCAGCCCGCACGCCATGTGCCCGCGCTGCCGCCGCTATGAGCCGGCGGTGAATGAGGAGGGCCTCTGCGCCCGCTGCGCCGCCGTCATGGCCTGAGCCGGAAACTTCCCCCGCCGCCCGGTTGCAAAGCCGGGCGGCGTTTCACTCACAACCCGATGATATCCATGAAAGAACGTATTCCGCTGTATCTCATTCTCCTCATCGTGGGGCTGTATGCGCTGGATCAGGTGAGCAAGTGGGCTATCGTGCTCAACTTCAGCTACGACTGGCTGCGCCAGTTCTCACCGGACTACATCAGCGTGCTCAGCGACAACGGCATCATGCACTTCAATCTCGTGCGCGTGCATAACACCGGCGTGGCTTTCGGCGCAGGCAACGGCACCGTGTGGGCTCCCTTCCTCTTCCTGGGCATTCAGATTGTGGCGCTGGTGTGGCTCTACCGTCTCTTCCGCAAGGGGTTCTTCTGTACCCGTCTGCTGAAGGTGGCATGGGCACTCATCATCACCGGTATCATTGGCAACATGACCGACCGCCTCCTGCAGGGCTTCTTCCGCCCGGAAGCCGGAGAGATGGGCTTCTTTGCCAACCTCATGAACGGCTACGTCGTGGACTTCCTGGACTTCTCCTTCCCCTGGATTACCACGGCCAACTGGCCCATGGGCTACCACTGGCCCTCCTTCAACGTGGCAGACTCCTGCGTTTGCATTGCTGCGGGGCTCTTCATCATCGCCTCCTTCATCACCCCGGAGCTCAAGGAAAAGAAAGAGAGCAACCAAGCCGCATGAAACACCTGATTTTCCCCCTCCTGCTGGTTTCTCCGGCACTGGCCGGCTTTCCGCAGCCCACGCAGCAGGTGAAGCTGAACTACGGTCAGCAGAAAGCCACCGTGGTCTTCACCACGGACGGCCCCGCCGTCACCAAAGCCAAAGCCCACTGCGACTGCACTGCCCTGCAACGAGAGGGAACCAAACTCATCGCTGAGGTGGATACCTCCCAATTCGAGGGAAAGGTGAGCAAAACCATTGATGCCACCACATCCGATGGCAAGACCACCCGCCTGACCATGCAGTTTGATGTCCCGCCCGCCATCGTCCTCTCTGCCCGCAGCCTGCAATGGAAAGTCGGCGGCACCCTTGCCCCGAAGGTACTCACTATTACCCTGCCCAAAGGCTCCCCCGTCAAAGGTATCAACGATGCCGGGCTCAATGGGGAAGCGTTCGACTACCGCCCGCAGATTATCACCAAGGGACGCGAGTACCGCATCACCGTCACCCCCCTCAGCACAGCAAAGCCCGTCCTGAACCGTCTGGTCATCAAGGCCGACAGCTCCGACCCCCGCTACGCGCAGCAGATTATCTACCTGCAGGTGCGGAAGTAAGTTTTTCCATAAATGCAGAAAAAGTTGCGGATGCGGGTTCGGGAGGGATTAACCATCATGTAAGGATATGAATACGAAACCGCTCTTTTCCCTGCTTGTGACGGCATTCATCTGCCTTTTTTGGCTGAGCGCCTGCTGCGTTGAATCGGTTCCCATGCCGACAAAAGTTGTTCTGGAGGAATGCGATGACAACTTCAACCACTCGTATCGTGATATCGGCATCAGCCCCGCAGCCCTGCCGCGTCTGCATGCCCTTGCCATCAAGGAACAGCAAAGACGCGAGACCATTCGCCGCCGGAAAATGATGGTGCGCCCGGCAGGAGAGCGCTTTTACACAAGATATCACCTCACCCTGCTGGATGAAAACGACGCCCCGATAGAGTCCTTCATGCTCTTCAAGCATGCCCCCTTTACCGTAGAGCCCTACTACAAAGCCCCCTATCACTTCCGGGCAGATGTGGATACCCCCACGCAAAAGCTCCTGTTACAGCTGATTCCGGAATGGAAAAATCCGCTCAACGCCGGGGATACCCCATGAACTTTCAGGGCTGTTCTGATGATTTGTAAAGCGCAACCAATGAGCCAGCTCATTGGTTGTGCCTGATATTACCCGGTTTACTTATCCGCTCCGGCAATGAAGCTTGCGAAAATCTTGCAGGTCACGGGAATGACCAGCAGATTCAGAATAGTGGCTGTCACCAGACCGCCGAACTGCACGATGGCAAGCGGAGCCAGCAATTCACCACCGGGCTGGTCTTTTGCCCAGATGAGAGGCAGCAGACCAAGAATCGTGGTAAGCGAGGTCATCATAATGGGGATGACTCGCTCCTGAGAGCCCGTTCTGATAGCCTCTTCTATTTCCAAGCCTCCCCATTCAAGCACCCGATAGCGATTGAGCAGATTCAGCGCTCCACCACGCGCAGGGGGGAGATACCTTTTTCCTGAAGAATCCGGTTGGCGGATTCTACTGCATTCACATCCAGATAGATGCGGAAGGGTGCCTTATTGAGACGCAGTTCCACCAATCCGTTTTCCGTAGGTTCATCCAGCAGGTGTACAAAGTGGGTAAAGTCCTTTACCGCCTTGCCGTTAACGGCCTCCACCCGGCAGAAGCGCACGGAATCGTACCCCAACGTGGCCGGAGTGGGAACAACGGCGGTAAGCGCCACGACCTCCGTTATGCCTTCCGCGCGGAGTGCGTCCTCATCATTGACGAGTTTCTGGAACTCCAGAGGGATATTACCGCCGGAAGCGCGGCGGATGTGGTTCAGATAGGTTTCCGTAAGCGGTTGGAACAACAGACCGCCCCACATGACATAGCGCGGTTGCACCCCGGTTTTATCTACTCCGAACATGCGGGAATCCATCACCTTGCGATCCAGTGTCATGTTGAAGTTCTGAATCTGTCCGCCACGGCTGATGCTGAGATTGAGCACCGCACCCACGGGCTTGTGACCGCGCAGGACGGCGGTGGCATCAATCGTACCGTACAGGGGATGCTTGCAGCGTCCCACATTGTCGATGGGCATATCATCCACCGCCATGAGCACGTCTCCCTTGCGGATACCGACAGACTCCGCAGAGCCGCCCGGCAACACCTTGCTGATGTACAGGCCGCCGGAGTCGGGTGCCAGTTTGAGATAGCGACGGAACACCGGGTCGCTGAGCTTGGCGAACTGCAATCCCAGCACCGGGACTGCTTCCCCCTCCTGCTGAGCGAGGAAACGCTGAATCATTTCCGCGTTCACCACGGTGAGCAACATGCTCTCAGAATCATAGCCCACACTCAGTCCCACCAGCTTACCGTCCTTCATGACGGGGGCACCGCTGTCATGCTCAGCGGGGATGGGGCGGGCAGCACGCAGCTGCAGCTGCGGAATGGTATCCACCTCAAAGCTCTCTGCCTGCATGGGGATTTTCACCGGGACAAGACCATCCACAAGTCCGGCCAGCTCTGCGGCATCGCCCTGTTTCATGGGGTCACCGGTCTGCAGTGCCACCCGGTCGCTGATGATAGAGGCATCTGACTCATGCAGCACGCCCAGCAGGGCAAGATTGAGGCCCTCATCCCAGCGAATGACGCGTGCGGGGACGGTGCGCGACTGGTCAGGCAGGCTCAGCTCCACATAGGTGGCGGCTTTCACCACATTACCGGTGGTGAGCACCATGCCGTTGCCCAGGCTTACGCCCAGAGCGCTCACCTTGCGCACATTTTCCTTTTCCCACGGCTGCATGGGATTATAGTTCTGGAGCGAGCTGTTAACGAGAAGGATAGAGGAGGAGGCATCCGGCGCGGGTGCCGGTTTTGCTGCTGCAGCCTGCCGGGCGGCGGCTTCCTCCGCTGCTTTTTTGCGGGCTTCCTCGGCTTTGCGTGCGGCTTCGGCATCAGCCGCAGCCTTTTCCTGCTGAGCCTTGATACGGGCAGCGGCTCGGGCTTTCTCCGCTTCCGGGTTAGTGCGCTGGGTAGGCTCGCAGGAGCTCAGCAGCAAACCGGTCAGAGCCAGGGCGGTGAGTGTACGGAACATGTTCGTAGGAAAATGGGTCAGGGGTTCAGGCGGGCAGGTGCAGGAATGCCGTAGCTGCGTGAAATACGTTCATTGGCAGCATCCAGCGTGGCGTTATCTATCACCATCGGTCGGGCGGCATCGGCAAATTCTATCACGGTAAAATCCGGGCGGGACTGCCCGTTCTCCGGGTACAGGAGGCTGTACAGGTGTGCCAATCCCTTGACTTCCTCCCCATTCACCTTTGTGACAATGCGGCGGCCGGGATCGTCAAAGCGTGCATTCACCTCATCCGGCAGCACGCGGGTGAGTACCACCACATCCGTGCGGCTGCGGAAACCGCCCCGGAGGTAATCCTCCATCTCCACCATGAACGAGCCGGGGGAAATGTTATGGGCAGCAATCACATTGAAATGCAGCGGCTGGAATACCAACCCGGCAAAATGCACGTAGCGCGGCTTCTCATCATGCGCCAGAGCCATCACTTTCCAGGCAGGCAGCGGGGCGGGACTCAGCTCCGCTTCCAGTGTCGCACCATCGCGGAGAATCGTACATTTGAGCACATCTCCCAGGAAGGCGCGCTCTGCGAGCTCTTCCAAGCCTACACGAACACCGTTCAGTTCAATCATGGCACTGCGGTCAACGCTCAGTCCGTTGATACTCTGAACAATATCACCGGGCTGCAACACACCGTCCGCGCACCCGCCTTTCACCACATCTGCCACCAGACAGCCGGGGCTCTGTTCGTCCAGACCGTATCGGCGGCGCATGGCGGGATTCTCCAGCGGGGTGAACGTGGCCCCCAGCTCCACGTAGCCGTCGTACTTGCCGTCTTTAATATCCTGCAAGAAACGGCTGATGACAGGGGCGGGTATCATGTAGCCGGTGGAATTTGCCTCCAGCAGCCCCTGGAAAGCGACACCGACCACCTCGTTCCCTTTCAGGACGGGCCCCCCGCTGTTACCGGGGTTGATGGCGGCATCTATCTGCACGGCCAGATGCTCATCCTGCCGTGAGTGGGCGTATTTGATGGTGTCAATGCGGGAGATGATACCGCGCGTCACGGAAAGGCGCTTCCCGCCGATGGGGTAGCCGACAGCCCTTACCTCATCCTCCAGATTCGGCAGCTCTGTGCTCAGTTTCAGGCAGGGCACATCGGCAAATGCAGCGGCATCCGCTACTTCCAGCAAGGCCAAATCTGATTCATGTGAGATGAACTTGACACGAGCAGGCAGCTGGCGGGCATCTGCATAGGGCATCAGGTAAATGCGCTCGGCATTGGACACCACATGGGCATTGGTCAGGAATAAGCCGGGCTCCACCATGAATCCCGTGCCGTTGCCGCGCCCAAAAGAGCCGCTCTGCCACGGTGTGCGGTAATCCGGACGGCTGGCCGCCACCTCGACCTTCACTATGCCGCGATAGGCGGAAACGAGAGAAGATTGACCATTGACTGTTGACGGTTGACTATCGGACACCGGCTGAGGCTCCGACGCAGGGGCGGGTGCGGGCTGCGCTTCGGGGGCAGGAGCCGGTTCAGGCTGCGGAGCCGGTTGCTCAGGCGCGGGTGCAGGAGTCGGCTCAGGTGCAGGAGCTGCCGGCTCCGGTGCGGGCGCTGCCTGTTCCGGGGAGGGTGCTGCCTGTTCCGAAGCGGCGGGAGCAGTCTGCACTTCCGGTGCGGGAGCGGCAGGTTCCGGAGCCGGAGCGGGAGGAGCAACAACCGTTTCCGGCTGCTGTGCCACCACCGGCAGCGCAGCCATCAGCATCAAAGGGATTGAACGTAACTTCACGCCAGTATTCTGACGCGAAAGCGGGGGCAAGTCAAGCTAAAAGCTTGCACTTGCCCCCGCTGGAGTAAAGAATCAGGAACTCAGTTTCCTGCAGATTCCATCAGGCGTTCTTTTTCCTGGGCAGGAAGAAGAACATAAGACCGCAGACAACCATGAGCATGCCTGCCACGCTCAGCGGAATCCCCAGAGCAATGTTGGCATCCTTCAGATAACCGCCCAACCAGCTGATGAGCGCACCGGCACCCACAGAGGTCAGATTCAGCAAACCGTAGCCTGTGGCGGAGAAACGTTCATCAATCTGAGAACGCAGCACGGGCATGAGCGTGGCATCCAGTGAACCCTGAGCCACACCCTGCATGGCCACCAGCCCCAGTGTGGCGGCAAGGCCGAAGGACACGGGAAGTCCGAGTGCCGGCAGCATGGCAATCACCACGCAGGGACCGGCCAGACAGAAACCAATACCGGGCACATAGGCGCGGGCGTTCGGGTTGTTGGTCCTGGCATACCACATATCGGCAATCACGGCGGCAATCAGCACGGCTCCGTACTTGGCAAAGTTAATCCAGGAGGTAGCCTGCGGACCGGCCTCAGACTCGGGGATACCGAACATGTCGATGAGCAGACGCGGATACCAGCCCATGAGGAACCAGTTGGCGAAACCGGCTATGGCATAGGCCACCAGCAGCATGGGGAAAGCGCGCCCGCTGAAGAGGTTGCGCAGCACATCCATGATGGTGAAATCATTACCGGCAGCGGCAGGCTTGCCTTCATCGGCTGAAGCCGCTGCCTCAGCCGCAAGCTGTTCGGAGGTGGCACCCTCTGGATCACGCAGGAAGAAGATAACGATGAGCGCATAGGCCACACCGATGAAGCCGAAAGTCTCAAAGGTGAGACGCCAACCCAGCTGGCAGGGGGCTCCGGCCATCATGGCACCGTAACCGGCCATCACCTGACCGGCATAAATACCGCTCATGTGGATACCGGTTGCCATGGAGCGGGTCTTGCCGCGGTGGTAGTCGGAGATAAGAGCCAATGCGGCGGGGATGTAGAAAGCCTCACTCACACCCATGAGGGCGCGCCAGAAGATGAGTTCCTCCAGTGTGGCGGACTTACCGGTCATATAGGTCACAGCGGACCACACCACCAGAGAGCAAAGAATGATGAACTTGCGGCTGAAGCGGTCAGCCAGGAAACCACCCACGGGGCTCAGCGCAGCATACACGATGAGGAAAGCAGAGGTCACCATGCCGAATTCGGCCTGGCTCATCTTGATGCCGTCCGCACCTTCCGTGATGGACTGATTAAGCACGGCCAGCAGCTGACGGTCAAAGTAATTGAGCATTACTACGACCCAGAGCACGGCCACGCAAATCCACGCCCACTTGCCGGGGCCACCGGCGGGAGCGGTCTTGAGCACGGGTTTGTTCTTAAAGCCATTCTTCAGGCCGATGACAACGGCAGCAACGGCAATGGCTACGGCACCCCAGAGAGTAATGCCGACGGCTTCTGAGCAGGCGCGCAGAGCCTCGATGAGCCACGTCCAGCTCGATTCTGTAGTTTCTTGCATGTTAGTTATGTGTTATTATTTGGTGTTTATAGTGGAAATGACTGGGGTGCGCACGCCGGGATGCGTCTCACCGGAGATGATGAACACCGTGCCCATGACCTTGACTGCCGGGGCGGTAGCAATACCGACGCTGTTCTGCCCGGCAACGGTCCAGGCACCGGTCTGCGGGTTAAAGCAGTACACGGTCTTGTTCTGTCCGGGATGGTCGGCGGGGGCATTACCGGCCAGACTGGCACGGTAGAAGTTGCCGGGGTCGCCGCAGAGCAGCAGCATGCCGCCGGGTGTGGTCGGCATGGGAGTAGCCGGAGCCACGATGGTTTCCGGCATATCAGCGGCGGTGCTCCAGCTGTTGGCAGCGGGGTCATAGCACAGCGTGCTCTTCAGATAGGTACGCTCAGCAGCGCCCTTGGCATCCGGATGCAGAGAGCAACCGCCTGCCACGTAGATTTTGCCATCGCGCCATACACCGGCTGCCGCCAGCATGCGGCCCTCGCCCGGCATGGGTGCCAGCTCCGTCCAGCCCTTATCGGGGGCGGTCATATCCAGCACGTAGCTCTTGCTCAGGCAAGTGACGGATTCGGCCTTTTCCTGACCGCCGAACACATAGAGCTTGCTGCCCACCTGCACGAAAGCGGGATACGCCGTGGTGACGGGCAGACTCGGCAGTGCCTCGCTCTTGCCGTCTGCCGTGATGCGGGTAACGGTGGCCACATGCCCCTCCATGTTGCAACCGCCGGCTATCACCATGCAGCAGCCTTTGCTCGTGTGGGCGGCATAGCCAATCGGGTACGGCAACTTAGCCGCAACGGCGCAGCTGCCATCCAGAGGATTGATGCTCAGAATTTCATCGTAGAACACCTTGGCCCCGCGCTCCGCAGGTGTCTTGGCTCCCGGTTTGGCGTTCGGGAAATTGGCACCACCAATAGCCAGAATACGCGGTCCCTCCGGGGTTTTTACCACAGAGGCCGCCATACCGGCGCGCCCCACCTTATCGGAAATGGTGGGACTCTCTGCCAGCGGGAGAGCCTGCACCGTGGTGGCAGCAGGAGCGTGAGAACAGCAACCGCCGCAGCACTGAGCCGCCAGCGGCAGGGCGGTCGTTGCCGCCAGAATGACAAGTGTTTTCAGCATGACAAAAAATAGATGTTATCAGTGCAATTTAGCCCCCCAGACCTGATTGGAGCGCTTGCCGGGACGCTGCTCACCGTTCACGATGACCGCCAGACCGTTCCACTCTGCGCAGGGAAGCACGGCACGAGCCACGGCAATCTCGCCGGAATCGCTCCAGCTGTCCGAGGCCGGGCAGTAGCAGAGACTCTGATTATGGAAGCCGGGGTGATTGGCAGGTGTGAAGCCCTTGACGGTAGCATCATCACCACCCATCAGGTAAATGCACCCGTTGATGACCGGAGCGGGCGTGGGAGCGGCTCCGCAGAAATGCGGCAGGTAGCTCAGGCGCCGCCAACCCGTTGCCTCGGAATAGCTCCAGGCTTCGGTAAGCATCTCGCGCACCTGGCGACCGTCCTCACCGGGCACGATACCAATACCGCCCAGCACGTAGAGCGTGTTGCCGATAACGGACATCTGGTGCAGGAAGCGCCCACGACCGGGCAGCGGCTCGCCCTCGCTCCAGGTATCGGCGGCGGGGTCATAAATCCACATGCGGCTCTCGGCATCCTGCTCACCCACGGCAATGCTGCCTCCCTGCACATACACCTTGCCCCCCATCACCACGGCGGCATGCCCGGTAAGAGTCACGGGCAGAGGAGCCACGGGCTTGCAGCTCACATCCCCGTTCTCCCAGACCAGCATGTAGCAATCAGCCACGGCCCCACCGGCATTTGACCCACCAATGAGCATCATGCCCTGCGGCAGGGTAGCCGTTGCACCATAGCCCAGCGGCTTGGGCAGCGGGGTGGCATCCTGCCAGCCGATGCTGCCCTCAGGCATCACAAACACGCGGTCGGTCCAGCGCTTCGGGCCACCTTCCCAGAGCGGTTTCTCCGGGAAATTGGCACCGCCGGTCACAATAAGCGCGCCATTGCTCACGCCGGCATAAGAGCCGGCAAAACCCTCTGCATCCGGCAAATCGGCCAGACGCTTCCACTCCGGTTTGAAATCTGCTGCTTGCATTACTGTACTCTACCATATCCACCCCCTGATTTGCAAGCGCATTTTGTTTATCTAGCCAAATTATGAACTTACATGATTGAGTTGCCTTGATATATGCCGGAGCGAACGATATTCTCACGGAAAACGCTGGTTCACACTTTCCTTTCAAAGAGGAATCAGTACATGTTTTGTGAGCAATTGACCATCGATGGGATACTAGTGTCTCGTTTAGCTAGTCCTACGCAATACTCTCAACACGTAAACATTTGTGTTATAAAGAATAAATAAGCTTGCTGGTTGTAATGAATTAACTCAACAAGACACTAGCTGTTATCGAATCTGTGCGTAGGATTAGGTTACCCTTGTAATATGGAGGAGGAAGAAATACAGCAATCTCCCAGAATTTGGCAATGGTTAGGTCAGATGTGGGGATATACCGGCACGTTAGCCGTAGTGGCAGTCCTTGGAGGGACTCTGGGGCGTGGTGCGATGCAGTTGGTTCGTTCTGCAAAACATCCGACAAGTGTTGTCTTTTGTGCCGGTATGACCAATCCGGCTGAGCCTATTTCTCCTCAGCCTATTGGGATTATGGGTAATGGGATACAGCCGGCGGTGGCACATGTGCAGATGTTGAAAAACTCGGAAGGTCGTACGGTAGAGGCTCGATTTGTGGATGAAGAGGGTAAACCTCATGCGCTGCCTGGCAGCAGAGTGGCGCGGCAAACCGTTGAATATGATAAAGCCGGTCGGGTTGTCCGCCGTGTTAACTTGGACGTAGCGGGAAATCCGGCAGAGGATGCCGCCGGAGTTGCAATTCGAGAGTTTGCCTATGACGGGATGGGGCAATTGGTGCGCCAATCTTATCGTGGCGATGATGGGCTGCCAACGGCTGCTCATCCAATAGCCATAGCTGAACAACGCATAAGCTATGATGAGAAAGGTCGCCCTTTGGTGGTGAGAAATCTGGGAGTAAATGGCTTATCTAAGCCTAACTCTGCCGGAGAAGAAACATTGAGCTATACGTATCATGATGCTGACGGTGTGGAAGTGCGGCGCAACTTTGTCCACGATTTGCCGGCTAACAATGAACGGGGCGTGGCAATTCAGCGGATAACCCGTGGCTCGGATGGACGGGAATTGAGACGGGAATGGTTGGATGCCGCCGGGAATCCGGTAATTCATCCTCAAGAAGGAGCTGCCGGAATTTTGCATGAATATCATCCTGCTTCTCGTATCTTCAGAAGTGTGAGATTAGATGAAACTGGTGAACCTATTCAGCCGGAACAGGGGTGGACGGAGCATTTGGTGAGGCATACAGAAAAGGGACTCCCTGAGTGGGAGTGTTATACCGGGGCAGATGGGTTACTGCGCGACAATCCCGGAGTCGGATATGCGGAAAAGGTGAGTCTGTATGCACCGGATGGGAGAAAAACGTACGAGTATTTTTGGCGGGCGGATGGTTCCCACGCTGATTGTTGTGAGAAAAGGTATGCCCGCAGCCCGGATGGTAGGGCTTATTGCCTGAGTCTCCATCATGATGGCAGCTCAAGTGTGATGCCGGCAGTCATGTAACTGAGATTTGTTCTCTGATGTTAGAATGACACACTTGTCGCTGATAAATACGCCGCAAAAACGGCTGAATACTGTTGACGATGTCATTTGTGGCTATCGTTTCTTGATTTTTCAAATTTTTTATCCTTTGACTGCAGTATTTCGGGGCGCTGAAACAATTCATTACTTTTATTGCTTTCTGTCTTTTGTTTGAGATTATTCTTCCTGTCAGTTTTTTCTATCATGGGAGCAGCTGAATCTTAGCTTGCTTTAGACTTGGCAAGGCGGTTTTTTTGCGATACAATAGCCCGCGTTATGGCAGATCGTACTCAGACGGATCCCGTTAGGATGGAAAAAATCGTCAGCCTTTGCAAACGCAGAGGCTTCATTTTTCAGGCAGCAGAGATTTACGGCGGCCTCAACGGCTGTTGGGACTACGGTCCTCTCGGTGCTGAGCTGAAACGCAATCTCAAGGATTATTGGTGGCGCGTTCATGTGCAGGAGCGTCCTGATATCGTGGGTATGGATGGTGCTATCCTCACGCACAACTCCGTGTTGGAGGCTTCCGGTCACGTGAACGGCTTTACTGACCCGCTCTGCGACTGTCTGCTCACCAAGGAGCGCCTGCGTGCCGACCAGATTCCCGCCCAGAGCGGTGTGGCTTTCTGGTGGAAGGGCGCTGCCGCCAAGGACGGCTCCTGGAGCACGAAGAAGGAGTTCTCCATGCTGGTGCCGGGCATGGATGAAAAGAGCGCCAAGACCGCTCGCAAGGGGGCGGCTCAATACTACGCCCAGATTTCCGGCAAGAAGCTGCAGGCGGCCGATATCGAGCTGGCAGAGGAGACAACGGAGGAAGTGACGGATTCTGTGCGTTACAACCCCGCCAACGGTTCGTTGGTCACCGAGGCTCGCTCGTTCAACCTGATGTTCAAGACCACCATTGGTGCCACATCGGATGAAAATGACCCCTCAGCTACCGGTTGGCTGCGCCCGGAAACTGCTCAGAGCATCTTCTGCCAGTATAAAAATATACTGGATTCCTCCCGCATGAAGGTGCCTTTCGGTATTGCCCAGATTGGCAAGTCTTTCCGCAATGAGATTAACCCGCGCAACTTCACCTTCCGCTCCCGCGAGTTCGAGCAGATGGAGATTGAATACTTCTGCCGAGAGGAAGATGGTTTCCGCCTGACTGATGAGTGGCTGGAGAATTGCCTCGTGTTCTATGAGAATATCGGTATTCCCCGCGATAAGATTCACATTCTGGACGTTCCCAAGGACGAGCTGGCGTTCTACTCAAGAAAGACATACGACCTGGAGTATCAGTTCCCCTTCGGTGTGCAGGAGCTGCAGGGAATTGCCTATCGCACGGATTATGATCTCACCACCCACCAGAAAGGCTCCGGCAAACCCATGGAGTATTTCGATGAGGTGACCCGTGAGAAGTTTATTCCCCACGTGGTGGAACCCTCTGCCGGTTGCGACCGCACGGTGCTGGCTGTCATCTGTGAGGCATTCGATGAGGAAGAGCTGGGCAAGGACGGCAAGAGCGACATCCGTACCGTGATGCGCTTCCACCCGCGCATGGCTCCCATCAAGGCCGCTATCTTCCCGTTGCTCAAGAAGAATGCAGCGCAGGTGCGTATCGCCCGTGAGATTGAGGCGGAGCTGCGCCCCTTCATGAATGTATTCTACGATGAGACGGGAGCAGTAGGCCGCCGCTATCGCCGTCAGGACGAGGTCGGTACGCCCTTCTGTATCACGGTGGATTTTGAGACGCTGGGTGAGGAGGGTGATCCCGCGCTCAAGGATACGGTGACCATTCGTCACCGCGATTCCATGGAGCAGGAGCGAGTGTCTGTCAAGGAACTGCTGCCCTGGCTGCTCAAGCGCATCCACTAATCTATATATGACCGCCCGCAGGTGCTTTCTGCATCTGCGGGCGTTTTTGAGCTACCTTATGATAATTCAACACCGGCATTTCCCGGAGAGAGCAGAGATGCGGGGAATGTTCAAAAGGATGAGCAGTTAATCTGTGCAGAGAAGACCACGCCGCGACCGTGGATGGCGTGAATTTGCAGTGGGCTATGCGGATTATTGTTTTCGGTGGTATCCTTTTTCATTCAGCAGTTTGAACAGGAAGAGTTGATGCTTAATATGCAGCGGACTGAGTCTGCGTGGTTGTATCTCTTTTGGGAATCCACCCATTTTTAGCGTATTGTAGAGTTAATCCTTTACAATAAGCAATCTCATTTACCCTTTATGGTACAAATGCTTATGTACAGAGTGCATTGTGTAGAACTTGCTAAACAAGACACTAGCTTTTCGCTTGGGGTGAATTGACAAATGCACCTTGTTTGATTACAAAGGACATATGGGCGTTAATCTGTTGCCCTGATAAACCCTGAATAAAAGCAAATATGATAACCAATACTAATAAATACATCGGTGCTGCCATGTTGGCGGTTATGGTAGCTTGTCCCTCTGCTCTGGCAGATGATCATTATACTAACCCGCAAGAGGCCATATTGAAAGCTGCATCTCACAGTCAGGCAGCACTGCAGAAAGAGTTGCATTCCGGGGTGGATGTGAATGCTACCAATGATGATCGTGATACTGCCCTCATGGAAGCTGCCGAATCCGGCAACATGGCCGCAGTCCGTAATCTTATCGCCTCCGGTGCCGATGTGAACCTGCAGAACGAAGATGCCAAAAGTGCACTTATGATGGCTGCAGAGGAAGGGCATCTGGATATAGTAAAAGCTCTGTTAGCGGCCGGTGCCAATGTGAGTGCTGTGGATGATGACGGAGAAACCGCACTCAATAAGGCGATTGACGGCGGGTACAACGCGGTGGCAGATGCTATTCGCCAAGCCGGAGGAATGTGATTTCCCGTTTTGTGCGTCGCATTCCCCACTTAGGAATGCGACGCACAGTTTGGTCTTGCGTGAGCTTATTTTGATTTGCTCCATGCTGCAACGTTGAACCCGATATTGAATCCAGGGGGGAGCTTTCAGTGACAATAGCCAACTTGTTAAAGGTAAGCTTATAACTCTTATCTGTCAGAAAATCAATACCGTTTGCCGGGAGTATTTTGTGTCGGCAGACATCGTAAGGCACGTTCCGAGATAGAGATTCTGTTAAAGAACTTTAAAGGAGTTAGAGGCGATTCCTGTGGACGATGTATGGACAATTAATATGTAACCTATCCGCAAGATGGCGCGTCGCAATAATTATCTGTGCTGCGTCCATGGATTGGGAAAGTCGTGAAATATCCGTGTGGAGTTTTTCATAAAGGATGGAAGTGAAGTTGTGTCCGTAAGCATTGAAAATGGCACCGAAATCGGCGGATGTCCCAAATCTTCCACACAGACCACTACAGTCAATATTCATCATGGGATTGGGTAGATAGATGGAAAAGACGAGACATCCTCATCTACACGGATGGAAAGGGGAGGTTTGCAGACAACCATACATATGGAACGATTCTGCCGCACACTGCTTTAGGCTACATGAACCTTACAAGCCCGGAAGAAGTAAAGAGAAGACTCAAAAAAATAATTGACTTAACGCCAGAGTAAATGATATAAACAGACAATGTTTCTGAGGTGAGAACATTTTTAAAAATAAATTTAGCGTCAGGCTAACTGCATACCTTAATTCCGTAACGGACAATATCAACACTAAAGCTCATGAAAAAAATACTCTTCCTCCCGCTTTTTGCGGCTTTAACAACCCCGGTTTTGGTGGCAGGTGATACCGAATCTGTTTTAGAAAGCATTACTCTGACCAGCGACAACGTGGTCGGAGAAACGTTTACGGAAAGTGCAGCCGGTAACGGCATGTTTTATTCCGATTCCAACAAAGTAGGCTTTATCGCTGCGGGTACGGCGGAAAATCCCTACTACATCTCTGCGGCAGATGATACGAATGCCAATAAGGATGACATCTCCCTGTCCTATGGCAGTGGCACAACTGTCTCCGTAGGCAGTTTCACGGGAGACTCTCATCTCGTCATCGGTACTCAGGATACCCCGGTACGCGTCTATACGGAAAACAGTCTGTTTGTAGGCGGCTACGGCTGGCACGGCACAAGCGGTTGGAGAAACAATGCTGAACTCAACAGCAGCACCCGCGGTGATTTGCCTTTTGTTGCGCATGAAGGGTCTATCACCATTAACAAGGGCTCCACGCTGGATACCGGCACCGGTGCCAATGCTCTGGGCGGCACTCAGATACGCATCGGTCACGGTGGAAAAGGCACCGTCACCGTGGATGGCGGTACGCTGACTTCCCGCGCGCTTATTGCTATTTCTTCCTCAACAGCAACGGACGATGATAACTCCGGCTTGCTGGAAATCAAAAACGGCGGCAAGGTTTATCTGAAAGCGGAGCCGGATCAGATTAAGAGCTATTACAACCAATTGATGATTGGTGCCAGCAACACCGGAAAGGGCTCCCTCGTCATCAGCGGTGAGGGTAGTGAAATGGTCATGGAGAGCTCTGCGCTCACCCCCCAGCAGGGAACTGGGCAAACTTCTTTCTGGTCTTATGTCTCCATCGGTACGTACGAGGGCGGTAACGGGGAGGTGACTGTTTCAGACTCCGCCACTTTAACGCTCGGTACGGAAAATGCAGGCAATGTGCAGATTTCCTTAGGTGAGGGAAGCGGTTCAACCGGCGCACTCAAGGTCACGGAAAACGCCACAGCCAACCTCAATGGCACCACGATTGTGGGCTTTCAGGGAACAGCTACGGTGAATATCCAATCAGGTGGCTCGGTGAATCAGACATCCGGTGCTCTCTTTGTGGGTTACTCCGGAGGTTCCGGTGATGTTACCGTGGGGGAGGCATCCACCCTTACGGCTCAGTCTGTTTATGTTGGGGTAAACGACGCAAAGGGCTCTGTCACGGTAGAAAAGGACAGTGTCATGAACGTAGCCGGAGACCTTTTAATCTATGATACTTTGAATGATGGTATTGCCAATTCTCTGGTGAACTCCGGTACCGTCAATGTTGGCGGCAGTGTCAGCCTGACGGATGGCACCACAGCCACGAACAGCGGAGCCATAAGTGCCGGTAATGTCTATATTGCTGCCGGAGCTGAACTCTCCAACACCGGCTCTCTGGAAATCAGCGGTGGGGAAGGCGGTATTGTTTTGTCGGAAGGTGCCCGCATCAATAACGCAGGTTCACTCAGTGGCAAAATCAGCGGCAACGGTTCTGTGGAAGGCAGCGGTGTCATTGAGACGGTGACCATCGGTGAGGATACCATGTTGGTGGTGGGTACTTCTCAGGCTCCCATCGTTGGTCTTAGGGCCACTGATATCACTTTGGCTTCCGGTTCCACAACCCGTTTTAACGTGGACGGCGAAGAAGACATCGCTTCGGGCGGTATGGCTGATTGGGGTGAAGGTATGCACTCCATTATCTTTGGCGAAACTGTCAGCATCGAATCCGGTGCAATGATTGAGATCGTCTTCAGCAGCGATATATTCACCTTGGGTGAAGTTACGGAATTGGACATGATGTTGATTTCTGCCGGTGAAGGCAGTGATTACGGCGATTTGGAGACAATGATGTCCCATACCTCATTCTCTCTGAACAGCTCGGTTCTGGCTCTGCGTTCTGCAGACGATCTGACTCTCGATGTCAGTAACTTATACTATCAGGTCAAGGATAACAGCCTGTATCTGGTGGGCGAAGCAGCGCTTGTGCCGGAGCCAACTACCGCCACGCTGAGCCTGCTGGCTCTGGCGGCTCTGGCGGCACGCCGCCGCCGTCGCTAAGGCTTTGCCGACATCGGTTGGCTGACGCCGCCGGATAAACGTTCAATCCGCTGTACCTATACCGGGTGCAGCGGATTTCTTTTTTTCAATGGGTGAAGCTGCCGTTTCAGGGCAGGAGCTCAGCAGCAGCGGATAGCTTTTTGGCAGAGGCTCGCCCTTTGACCGCAAGGGCGGGAGCAAAGAGGGAAAGTCGGAATTCTGCCACCATCATGCCGTAACTGAGCCAGGCAGGGTGGGTGAGATGCCGGGGGTAGCGGGCATAGAAATCCGGGAGAATGGCGGCGCGGAGGGTATCGATTCTCTCCAGCTCGCGGGCGGCGGGTTGTTGGGCGATGCGCGTCAGTCGCTCGCGAAGACCGCGGGCAAAGCGGGCGATATCAGCCAGAGCCTCCGGGGGCAGGGAGGAGAGGAAGCCGGGGCGGGTGAGCCACTGCCACTCCTGTTGCAGGTCTTCGGCGATGCGGGCGGCATAGCGGTCACGCGCTGCGGTGAGGCAGTATTCCCGCAGCGGTGCTTCAGCCGCAACAAGTTGTTCCCAGAGCTTTTCCAGCGGCCCGGCGATGGTATCATAGAGCCGCTCGCGCATGCGCAGGCAGGCGGTATCGAACTCCTCTGCTGTGCGGGGCAGGGGGGCAAGCGTGGCATTCATGGCGGCGAGCAGGGTTTCCTGCACGTTGTTTTTCGGCTCGCTGCCCAGGGTGCTCATGGCCAGCTTGACCGCCATGCTCTTGATGGGCAGCCGCTTGCGGATACTGCTGATGAAATCGCCATGCCGCAGCAGCGCCAGCCGACGCACGCCGGCGCGGTGGGCGGCCGTGGCTTCTGCTTCTGTGGAAAAGACGCGGATGCGGACGCGCTCACCATCGTCCTCCAGGGCGGGGTAGCCGGTGCCGTTGCCCACATCCACAGTGGAGGGCAGTTCCCCGCAGTCCCAGCGGGTCATGGGCGAGGCAGAGAAGCTTCGCGCGGCCTTTTTGCGGAAGCGTTTCTGTTGGTAATCGGAGAGTTTTTCGCGGAGGGCTGCGGCATCTGTTCCCAGGGCGAGCTCATCCCCCTTATCATCGCAGACCCATATTTTGGTAACATGCTCCGGCTGGAGTCGGGAGGTGTCGAACTGGGAGGCGTTGCAGAATTTGTTGCTGCGCTTCATCACGAATTCGGCTAGAGCCTGCTCCAGCGGGCGGTCGGGTTCGCGGTCATACCATTCCTCGAAAAATTCATCTGCCGCCTCGGAGATAGGCATGAGGAAGGCTCGTAAATCCTTGGGAAGCGTGCGCAACAGTGTTTCTGCGCGGTCTGCCAGGTGGGCGGGGACGTTCCAACCGGGCAGCCAGTCCGGGAACTCTGCCAGCTGGTCGATATGAACACCGAGGGTGATGCCGTCATCTGCCGCACCGGGAGCGTGGTTATAATAGACGGGGTACTGTTGCCCCTGTACCTCGATTTCATCCGGGTACAGATCGGCCGGGGCATTGTCCTCCCCGGGGTACACGCAGTCAGCGTAGGGAACAAAGAGCAACTTCGGATTGTTGGCTTCCGCTTTTTCCCGCCAGTGGCGGAGGGCTTTTTCGCTGTTGACCTCTGCGGGGATGCGCTCGTCGAAGAAGCGGTACACGCCCTCCGCGCACCAGATGAGGTCACGGCGGCGTAACTTGCACTCCACCGTGCTGACCGTTTCTCGCATCTCTGCCAGGTGTTTCAGGAAGGGGGCGGGATTTTTGAGCTGCTGCGCCAGAATGCCGTCGCGTATCATGATGTCCCGTGCTCCGGCGGGGTTGCAGCGGGCGTAGGAGATGCGGCGGCCATCGATGATGGTGAGCCCGCCGCAGGTGACGCGTTCCCTGGCGTAGACTACCCCGGCGGCTTTGTCCCAGGTGGCATCATAGGCATGGTGCGCGCAGAGCTGCGGGGCAATCTGCTCCACCCAGGCGGGGTCGAGGATGGCCGTGCGGCGCATCCAGAGCCGACTGGTCTCCACCAGCTCCGCACCCATAATCCATTCCGGGCGTTTTTTGCGTTTGAAGAGCCCGCTGCCCGGGAAGATGGCAAAATCCCGACCGCCGGCACCGCGGTATACCTTTTCCTCCGGCCGCCAGAAGCCGATTTGGAGGGGAGCCCCCGCCAGCAGGGCGCGGTGAATGCGCTCAGAGGAGGCCTGTTCTGCCTCCGGCGGCAGCTCCGGGATGCGCCAGCGCATGGTGTCGGCCAGCGCGGCGGATAAATCCTGCACCAGATTGTGCCATTCGACGATGCGGAGGAAGCTCAGGTAATTCTTGCTGCACCAGCGGCGCAGCTGGTTGCGGCGCAGCCCGCGGCGCTCAACAAACTCCAGCGTGGCTCGCCACAGCTTCAGCAGGGAAAGGAAATCGCTGTTCTCATCCCGCCATTGGGCGTGTGCCTGGTCGGCCTGTGCGGCAAAATCGGCGGGACGCTCACGCGGATCCATGATGGAGAGCCCTGCCACCATGACCAGCAGCTCCGGCAGCGCCTGCTCGTGTTTCGCCTCCAGCAGCATGCGCCCCAGTCGCGGGTCAAGCGGCAGCCGTGCCAGACTGCGGCCTATATCGGTGAGCTTTTTCGCGCGGTCCAGTGCGCTGATTTCGCGCAGGGTCTTGTAGCCCTCATTCACCAGACGCGGGCTGGGCGGATCCGGCAGGGGGAATTCGCCCAGCGGCGGCAGCCGTAAATCCGCCATGCGGAGGATGACCCCGGCGAGTGCGCTGCGCTTGATTTCCGGGTCGGTGAACGGCTCGCGGTTCTCAAAGTCTGTCTCCGCATACAGGCGGATGCACACACCCTCGGTCACGCGGCCGCAGCGCCCCGCGCGCTGGCGGGCACTGGCCTGTGAGATGGGCTCCACCTGGAGCCGCTGAATCTGGCGGCCCGGCAGGTAGCGGGAGATGCGGGCCAACCCGCTGTCTATCACATAGATGATACCCGGAATGGTGAGAGAGGTTTCTGCCACGTTGGTGGCCAGCACGATGCGGCGTGTGCCGCGGGTGGGGTGAAAGATGCGCTGCTGCTCCCCAAGGCCCAGTCGGGCAAACAGGGGCAGGATATCCGTGCGCGGCAGGTTCATGCTCTCCAGTTCGGCAGCGCAGTCGCGGATTTCGCGCTCGCCGGGCAGAAAGACCAGCACATCTCCCTTGGAGTCGTACTCCGAGAGCCATTCCACGGCGCGGCAGACATGCTGCGGCAGCTCTTCCTCGCTGTTGCGGGGCGGCATGTAGTGCATGTCCACATGGTAGGTGCGCCCCTCCACGTTGATGACCGGTGCTCCGCCGAAAAACTCTGAGAAAGCCCCCGCATCCATGGTGGCGGAGGAGATGATGAGCTTCATATCCCGCCGCCGCGCCAGCAGCAGCTTCATGTAGCCCAGCAGAAAGTCGATGTTGAGGCTGCGCTCGTGCGCCTCGTCCAGTATGATGGTGTGGTATTGCCGCAAATCGCGGTCGTTCTGCGTCTCTGCCAGCAGAATGCCGTCCGTCATCAGCTTGAGCTTTGTCTCTGCCCCCGTGCGGTCATCGAAACGAACCTGATAACCCACATAGCCACCCGGCTCACAGCCCATTTCCTCTGCAATGCGGCGCGCCACTGCCACGGCGGCCAGACGGCGTGGCTGGGTACAGCCCAGTTTGCCGCGTCGGTTGCCTGCCACCTCCAGCGCAATCTTGGGCAGCTGCGTGGTTTTGCCGCTGCCGGTTTCACCCACCACCACGATGACCTGATGCCGCCGCAGCGCCTCGGCTATCTCCCGTCGGTGGCGGGAGATGGGCAAATCCGGGTAGGTGAATCGCGGCGGCTCGCTCATGCAGGGAGTGGGCAGGGGGATTATTTGCCCCAGCGCCGGGTGATGCCGGAGTAGGAATCAATACGGCGGTCGCGGAAGAAGGGCCAGATGCGGCGGTGGGCTTCCAGCGCCGCCAAATCAATATCCGCATACAGGATGGTGCGCTCCTTCACCGGGGCTTTGGCAACAATCTGTCCGCAATAGTCGGAGACAAAGGACTGCCCCCAGAACGTGGTTTCTCCCTCCACCCCGCAGCGGTTCACCGCGCAGATGTAGCAGCCGTTGGCTACCCCGTGCCCGCGCTGCACCGTCTCCCAGGCACAGTGCTGGGCGGTGTAGAGTGCCTCCTCCCCGGGAATCCAGCCGATGGCCGTGGGGTAGAAAATGATTTCCGCACCCTCCATGGCGGTGAGGCGAGCGGCCTCCGGGTACCACTGGTCCCAGCAGATGAGTACCCCGATTCGACCGTAGGCTGTATCAAAGCATTTGTAACCCAAATCGCCGGGCGTGAAGTAGAATTTTTCCTCGAACCCGGGATCCTGGGGGATGTGCATCTTGCGGTAGCTGCCCAGGAAGGTGCCGTCGGCATCAATGACCCAGGCGGTATTGTGGTAGAGCCCGGTGGCGCGTTTTTCAAAGCCTGCCACCACCAGTACCACCTTCAGCTCAGCCGCCAGCGCACACAGCTCATCCGTCCATGGCCCGGGGATGGGGTCGGCGGTGTCAAAGAGGTCGCAGTCCTGCGTGCGGCAGAAATAGAGCGTGGTGCACATCTCCTGCGTGCAGATAATCTGAGCCCCGCCTGCGGCGGCCTCGCGGATGGCCTGCATCTGCAACTGCTTGTTCTCCGCGGGTTCTGCCACGGCCTCCTGCTGAATGAGCGCAATCTTCGGCATGCGGGGACTATACCACGCATGCCCCGGAATTTCAAGCGTGTTTGCTCGCATGATAGCGTCTGTGCGAGTTGTAAAATCAAATACGATGCCGGAAAGCTCGGAAAAGGGCATCGCCGGTGCTTCACGGTTTTATTCAGAACCCGGCGTGCCTGTGTTCCAATCAGCCTGCACAGCTTTGGCGTGTTCGGCATTATCCTTCCATACTATTTCTTTCAGACGCTGGGAGGCTTGGTTAAGAAATGTCAGAGCGTTCCAACGCGTCAACAGGTTCGCAGGCAGCATGTAGTCAGGGCGGCTATTGGCCGTGCGGTAGTATTCCGCCTTGGCTCGGTCTCCGATTTCTGAGTCAGGGTTGTAATACCGGGCTGACACCTCTCCGTCCGCTGTCAGGAATTCCAGACACATGCCATAGGACAGAGCTGCCGGCTGCGGTCCGAACTCACTGTCGTAGCGTTCTTTCAACCACGTATTGAAATCTCGGGGCGGGGTAGGTTCCATGGAAGCCAGAACCTCTCGCACTACCTCCATTTCTTTTTTGCTGACGGGTATGTACTCCGTCTTTTCGCCGTAGTGAGTAGAGAGTTTAACACGCATGGCAGCGGCTTTATCCGCCGCTGTGCGAAGTTGGCAGAGGTAGGAGTCGCGCGAGCTGAGATAGCTCGTGTACAGCTTTTGGGCATCGAAGCCGGCATCTTTATCAACTAACTCCGACAGCATCCGTTCCTCTGCTGTCTGTTGGCAGGCGGTAAAGAGCAGGGGGGATATGAGAGCAGCCGCTATTACACTGAGGAAAAGGGGGCGTTGGTTCATGTTCATGACTATTTGTGATGCGAGAAACCTACCAGATTCAGAAACAAGTGTCAATGTTATACTGTCTGCGAGTGACCCGGATTTCGCGCGGGCGCGCGATAAGACAAAAAAGATAAAAAAGAGTTAAAAATTACGGAATTTTGCTTGACGGATTGGTAAAGTATGTGTAGACTATGCGCCCCGCACTACAGGTGTAGTGTGGCTCGAACACGTAAACAATAAACACACACGATGAAGACCCACGTGAAGAAAGGTGACAACGTTATCGTTATCGCCGGCAAGAACAAGGGCAAGCGTGGTGTCGTTACGTCCGTGAACGCTGCCAAGCAGACCGTGATCGTGGAGGGTGCCCGCACCCTCAAGAAGGCTACCAAGCCCAGCGAATCCGATCCTGAAGGCGGTATCAAGGATATTGACGGCCCCATCCACATCTCCAATGTGAAGAAAGAGAGCTGATGCCGAAAGGCAGCACCTCCGCGCTTAAGCCATCAATCATCAAATACTAACAATAAGAGCTGACCCGCTAAACATATGAGCACACCTACATTGCTTACATACTACAAGGAGAAGGTCGTTCCGGCCCTCCAGGCGAAGCATCAGTACACCAATGTGCACCAGATTCCCCGTCTTGAAAAGATTGTGGTGACCACGTGCATGGGCAAGCACCCCGACCGCAAGCAGGCTGTTGAGGATGCTGTGGCTGAAATCGCCAAAATCACCGGCCAGAAGCCGGCTATGACCTACGCCCGCAAGAGCGTGGCTAACTTCAAACTCCGCGAGGGTGAAGTCCTCGGCGCCCGTGTGACGCTGCGTTCCACCCAGATGTGGGAGTTCCTCGATCGCTTCATCAACATTACCGCCCCCAACATTCGCGACTTCCGTGGTCTGCCCACCAAGTCCTTTGACGGCCGCGGTAACTATGCCATCGGTATTCCGGACCAGTCCATCTTCCCTGAGATTGAGCTGGACCAGATTAAGCGCAATATCGGTTTCGACATCATCTTCGTGACGACCGCTAACACGGACGACGAGGGTCGCGACCTGCTTGCTGAGCTGGGTATCCCCTTCCGCAAGCCCAACAAGAAGACTGAAGAAAACGCCTAACTAATTTACGACCATGGCAGTATTAAGTGATCCTATCGCAGATTTCCTCACTCGCGTGAAGAACGCCGGTATCGCCCGTAACGAGTCATTCTCCGTGCCTTTCTCCGGAATCAAGGCTGAAATCGCCCGCATTCTGCAGGAAGAAGGCTACATCTGGAGCTATGAGGTGAAGGGTGAAGGCAAGGACAAGGCCATTGTGGTGAAGTCCAAGTTCACGAAGGAAGGTAAGTCCATCGTCACGGATGTGAAGCGCTGCTCCAAGCCGGGCCGCCGCATCTATGTGCACTCCGCCGATATCCCGACCGTGATGAACGGTCTTGGTATCTCCATCGTGTCCACCTCTCGCGGTCTGATGACGGGCGCCAAGGCCCGCAAGCAGCAGCTGGGTGGCGAGCTTATCGCTCTCGTTTGGTAACTATTAACACTTAACCTTATAACAGAATACAATGTCTCGAGTAGGTAAGAAAGTGATTGCTATCCCCGCCGGTGTTACGGTGACGATTGAGGGTAGCGCTGTTACCGTCAAGGGTGGTAAGGGTGAGCTGAGCTGGACGCTTCCTGAGGGTATCACCGCCGCTGTGGAGGGTACGACCCTCACCGTCAGCCGCGCAGATGAGTCCCGCAAGCTTCGTGCTCTTCACGGCACCAACCGTTCCCTCCTGGCCAACATGGTGGAGGGCGTTTCCAAGGGTTTCACGAAGAACCTTGAGATCGTGGGCGTGGGCTTCAAGGCCGCTGTCAAGGGCAGCGCTCTGGACCTCGTTCTCGGTAAGTCCCACCCCATCCTGCACCCGATTCCTGCCGGTCTGACCGTGACGGTTGCCGACAACACGAAGGTGAAGGTTGAGGGTATTGATAAGCAGCTCGTCGGCCAGTTCGCCGCTGAGGTTCGCGGGTACTACCCGCCCGAGCCGTACAAGGGCAAGGGTATCCACTATGTGGGTGAGTACATCCGCCGCAAGGAAGGCAAGAGCGTCGGTAAGTAATCATAAAACAATAGAAAGTTTAACACAACATGAGCACTATCAATCGCAAAGCCATCCGCAGCCGCGTACATGCCCGTATCCGCAAGAAGCTTTCCGGTACGTCTGCACGTCCCCGTCTGGCTGTCAATTTCTCCAACCAGCATGTGTATGCCCAGGTAATCGACGATACCAAGGGTGTGACGCTCTGCTCTGCCTGCACCAAGCAGCTTGAGCTGAAGAAGGCCAACGCCGAGACCGCCGCCAAGGTGGGTGCCGCCGTTGCCGAGCGCGCCCTGGCCGCCGGTATCACTGAGGTCGTATTCGATCGTGGTGGTTTCCTCTATCACGGAAAGGTGAAGGCTCTGGCCGATGCCGCCCGTGAAGCCGGTCTCAAATTCTAATCTAGAAAGGTCTCAAATAAATGAACACTGAAGAAACGAAAGCTCCGGCTCAGGAGGCTGCCGCCGTTCCCGCTCCTCAGCAGCGTGGTTCCCGTGGTCCCCGTCGTGATGGCAATCGCCCCGGTCGCGCTCCGCGTCGTGAGGGTGGCCGCCGCAACGAGGCTCCCGCTGAGGAAGGTCCCCAGCTGATGGAGAAGGTTGTGTACGTGAACCGTTGCGCCAAGGTTGTGAAGGGTGGCCGCCGCTTCTCCTTCTCCGCCCTCATCGTGGTGGGCGACCAGAAGGGCAAGGTTGGCTACGGCTTCGGCAAGGCCAATGAGGTTTCCGACGCTATCCGCAAGGGTACCGACGCTGCCAAGCGTGCCATGAAGAAGGTGGTCGTGGTGAACGACACCATCCCGCACGAGGTGTACAGCGAGTTCGGTGGCGCCAAGATTGTTCTCAAGCCCGCCGCTTCCGGTACGGGTCTTGTGGCCAGTGCCAAGGTACGTTCCGTGCTTGAGGCTGCTGGTGTGAGCAACGTCATCGCCAAGTCCCTGGGTTCCTCCAACGCTGCTAACGTGGTGAAGGCCACCATGCAGGCCATGCTCGGCATGCGCACTGCTGATCAGGTGCTCTCCGCCCGCGGCAAGAAGAAGAAGGACGCCGCTATCTGAGTTAAACCACCAACCATAGATATTCAAGAATCATGTTGACTCTCGACAATCTCCAGCCGAACCCGGGTGCCAAGCATCGCAAGAAGCGCCTCGGTTGCGGTGAAAGCTCCGGCCTGGGCAAGACCTGCGGCAAGGGCAACAAAGGCCAGAAGGCTCGTTCCGGCGGCACCATCCGCCCCGGCTTCGAAGGTGGTCAGATGCCCCTTCACCGCCGTCTGCCGAAGAAGGGCTTTAACAACGCCCGCTTCCAGAGCACCATCGCCATCGTCAACCTGAACCAGCTCGAAGCCTTCTTCGAAGCCGGTGCCACGGTGACGGAGAATGAACTGCGCGCCATGGGCCTCGTGAAGGGCCAGGCCGATGCTGTGAAGCTCCTGGGCAATGGCAACCTTTCCAAGGCACTGAACGTGACCGTCGACTTCGCCAGCGCATCTGTTGCTGCCAAGATCGAGGCCGCCGGTGGCACCCTTACGGTGCTCAGCGCCCAGTAAAGGATTCAGGCTCAGCTACTGAGCCTTTGCAAAAGCGTACCCGGGAGCCGGGCAGCGCAGCGCTCCCCGGCACCTGTGTAAGAAAGGGAAGGGTGAATCGGAATCTTTCTACTTTCTTGAACCTCAACTAAGAGCAAGGAATAACAGCTGCCTGCCGGGCTGCCTTGCCACCACCGCTGCATACCAGATTTACAAAACAACCTCTTAACAATCCAGGAAACCATGATTTCTGCATTTGCTAACACCATGAAGG
>JAZNLU010000011.1:0-26921 GCA_045579245.1 Akkermansia sp. | reverse complement strand
CGGCTTGCTCTTTCGAGCCGCCCCGTAGTGGGTGCGGGGCAGACTATACACGAATCGAACCGAAACGTCAAGCTCATTTTTGAAGATTTTTTCATTTTTATTTTTCAGCACACCCTAAAACACACCGCAAGACATTGAAATATGGTTGGGTTATAAAAAATAAAAAAAAATCGCTGCTCGCCTGATAGAGAGATAAGGCACTTTATCGCGCACGCACTCGAACGAGCAGGAGAAGTCGTTCCATTACCACTTTGTCGCTTACAGCGCCAGACATCACAATCTTAGCTTCCTCTGCGTAAATGTTTTCTAATCCATTTAGAAGATATCGCAGCATACTCATCAAACATCGTACTCAGCTGAAAAGTTTTCTTGATACCTACCGAGAGTTTTGCAGATATACGGTAACTACTTCATGATCTCAGCCGTGCTCACGGTTCTGTTTCTGCCTCGGGTAGTCAACATGGTAATCCGCGGGGGCAGTCCGGCGCGGCAAACGAATGCCATGATTCTTTTGGGGTGCAGCCAACTTCGTATACTAGCGTCTCGTTTAGCTAGTACAATCTCTGGGATGGCAAATCACGCAGGCACGGAATGCCCTGAGGCAGCGTGCTCTCATCACCGGGTTGGTTAGTCTGCTCTTCTTCATAGGGGGCAGTTTTGTGGTTTGTTCCTATTTCTCCCTACGCACACAGGCACTATGGGGGCTTTTACCATCCTGCTGCAGTTGTTGCTCATCATTCTCATTCACTACCGAGGGCTTGGATTACACATCGGACGTTTCTACCGAGAAACCTTCCGTGGTTCCCTAATCTGCGCCTTTCTGCTCTCCGGAATCTGCCTACTGCTCAATTATCTGTTTCCGGGTACGGGCAATTGGAGTAATTTGCCACTCAAACTTGGCCTCTTCTCTATCGCTTACCTACCGACGGTACGTTTTGTTTATGATTCTGCCCAACATTAAACGAGAGATAAACGTCTTACCTCATTCTAAAATGAAAGTTCACCGAGCACTGCATCTACAGACGTGGATGCGAACCAAAACATAGCGAGAATAATCGACTCAGAGAAGAATGTCCCCTCTGAGCCGAAATATTACTCACCCATAAACCAATAGCACTCCATCAAACTCATTGTTACTGATTCAACCGCTCACGACAACAGTGATGCCTGTGATTACTGCGACGTAGTTCATTTACCCACAGAAGAGTAAGCCCCACGGTAAGCCCAAGCAGTACCACGGCATTCGCTGCGCCCATGGCTACCTTGCAACAACGGCGGTTATGCTTATCTTCCATCCAATGGTGAACCTTCTGCCCTGCATCTGCCATTTTTTCTTTTATCGTTTCTGTGTCCATGCAATTGCGACCGAGTAATGTTGAAACAACATCAAAAACCTATAGGATTGTATCTCGTACAATGCTAATACCATTTTCTGCATGTCGAACTCTGTCTGCAAAGTGAGTTGAAAACTTGACCTAAACGGTAGGAGATGGTAGTATGCAAGCATGCCTCCCGTTCAACTGACCGCTTTAACTCAGAAACATGTTTCTGCCCTGACCATTCGGAACGGAATTTATCCTGTTCAAAGTATCGAACTGATGTCGGAGTGTTCCCTTTCGGAATTAAGGCTGGAAGTACATTATTCTCCCGCCTACATTCAGCCACATGTATATCAAGTGAATAAGGCAGATTCCTCCAGCTTGCTCAAACTCACCATCTCTCCCACGGAATATGAATACGAAAAGCTCATGAAGATAACCGAGCCGGTGGCAGGCAGTGTTAAAATGATGATTAAATCCCGGGATGAGATATTAGCGGAGAAGGAACAATTGCTGTACTGGCATCCTTATGACACATGGGTAGGAGGAAACCGCTATCCAGAACTGCTTGCCGCACTAGTGCGACCGAATGATCCGGTTATCGACACTCTGCTGAGCCACGCAGCAGAGGAGCTGAAATCCCACGGCGTTACCACGGGGTGGAATGGCTATGCCCTGCCCCGCAGCGGCATCATCAACCGTCTGCATGCCATCTGGAACACGGTGTGCGCCACCGGCATTTCCTACGTCATGCCTCCGGAAAGCTGGACGGAGGACGGGCCGGGGCAGCGTGTACGCCTACCCTCCGCTATCCTGAATCACCGCTGCGGCACTTGTCTTGATACCACGCTGATGCTGGCGGCTCTTGTGGCACAGGCGGGGTTCAACCCTATCGTCATTCTGGTGCGCGGGCATGCGTATCTGGGAGTCATGCTCAGGGAGTCATCCCTGCCCGCAGCAGTGGTGCGGGATGCCGCCGGAATCCGCAACCTGCTGCAGCTGGACGAATTGCTGGTGCTGGAAACCACTCAGCTGACGAATACCGCCACGGGCGAACCCATATCCTTTGCCGAAACACAGGCAATGGGGAGAGAAAATATCATGAAGTCTGAGGACGATGACTATTTTCTGGCGCTGGACATCGTGCGCATCTGGTCCACGGGAATTCACCCTATTTCCGACACCCGGCAGGAAGCATTGAAAGCTGACTTTCTCCCACGCGCGGGACAAACTCCGTTCGCAGGAGATGCATTTTTGCAGGAGGAGACGGCAGAGCAGCTGGAGAAAGCAGAATCACTGGTGGAAGTACGCCCCCGCACACGCATGGAAACCTGGCAGCTCAAGCTGCTGGATTTATCCCTGCGCAATAATCTGCTCAACACCCGCATGGGCGGCAGTCGGCAGATTGGTCTCTGCATCCCGGATGCAGGGCTGTTTGAGGACAGGATATCCCGCGGTGGAGCCTTCCGTATCAAGCCAATACCCGAGACCATCACCACCCAACTGGCACGGGAGAAAAGTGACCGGGAACCGCAGCGGCTATCGGAGCTGCAGCGGGAACTGGCAGCAGAGATGTTCCGCAAAAACGAGCTGCTGGCCACGGATGGGAAGAAAGCGCACACGGAAGAACACCTACGCCGCAGTCTGCAAAGCATCTATCTTGCCGCCCGCCATGATTTAGAGGAAAGCGGCTCCAACACGCTCTACCTGGCATGCGGCTTTCTGAAATGGTACCGCCGCGGAGATAATGACAAGGCATTGCTGGCTCCGGTACTGCTCATCCCGGTGAAACTGACCCGCCCGAGCGTGAAAGCCGGCTTCACCCTGCGCAGCGCAGATGAGGATACACGCATCAACCTCACGCTGCTGGAACTGCTCAAGACCGAATTTTCCCTCCGCATCCCCGAGCTGGAGGGAGATTTACCCACTGACAGCAACGGGCTGGATGTGCCGCAGATATTCACCCTGCTGCGCCATGCCATCCGCGAGCAGCCGGGCTGGGAGGTAACGGAAAGCTGCTCTCTGGGTATTTTCTCTTTCAGTAAATACCTGATGTGGAAAGATATGACTGACCGCCGGGATGCTCTGCTGAAGAATCCCGTGGTAGCCCACATTTCCTCCGGCGAGCGCGGCACCTTCCCCACACAGACCGATTTTCCCGCCCCCGCCACGCTGGATGCCGAGGTAGACCCGCGCAAGGTGTTTACCCCGCTCTCGGCAGATTCCTCCCAGCTCTCGGCGGTACTGGCAGCGGCCCGCGGCAAAAGCTTCGTGCTCATCGGCCCCCCCGGTACCGGCAAGAGCCAGACCATTGCCAACATGATTGCCCACTGCCTGGGCCACGGCAAAACCGTGCTCTTCGTGGCAGAAAAATCAGCAGCACTCTCCGTGGTGCACCGGCGTCTCAAACGCATTGGGCTGGCAGAGTACTGCCTGGAGCTGCATTCCTCCAAAGCCAACAAGAAAGACGCCATCGCCCAGTTCCGCTCCGCTATCACGGCAGCCACCCGCCCCGCAGGCAAGACGGATTGGGGCAGCACGGTGGACACCATGGCAACGCTGCGGCACACGCTCAACCTGCTGCCGCATGAGCTGCACCGCCCGCAGAGTGACGGCACCTCGCTGTATGACGACATCTGTCTGCTGGCAGAACAGGGAGATTTGCCTGTCTTTACCCCCACCGCAGATGCCCCGCTCTCACTGACCGCCGCCCGCAAAAACGAGCTCTGTGCGCTGGCAGACAAGCTGGCGCTCTACCACACACCGGTAGCAGATATGCTGCAAGGCGCTGCCGCTGCCGTCCGCACGACAAGCTATAGCTTTGAGTGGGAAGAGAAGCTCGCTGCGCTCCTGCCGCAAATGATTGAACTGCGCCGCGGCGCTGACGAAAACTACAAAGAACTCACCGCCGCCATAGGCCCGGAGGCTGCCCATTTACCGCCGGAAGCAGACTATGCTCTCAGCTGCCTGTTCAATGGGCTTGCCCGGCTCAGAAGCGCAGATTACAGCTGCCTCACCCCTGCGCAGGCACACAGCACGCTCCCCCGCATGGAAAAGGTGGTTGCCGCCGCCGCCGTCTACCGAGAACAGGCTGCCGGGCTCTCCCTGCCCTACCCTGCAACCGCTGTAAACGACTCAGAATTGGAGCTCCGCTACACCGCGTGGAAAAAAGCTCAGCTCTCCAACTTCATCTTCCGTTTCTTCGGAGTCCGCAAGGCGCGCAAATACTTACAGGTGCTGGCATTCAGCACACAACAGCCCGACTGCCGCAACGACTTCGAGCGCTTACTTGCCATGAAAGCCGCCGCCGGAGACATCCGCAGCACCGCCACGCCTGACATGGAGCCCCTGCTCAGCGGCACGGATACCGCGCCGGAGCAGCTGGCAATCGCCCGCAGTTTGGCAGCACACGCTGCCGCCCCTGCCCTGCCTCCGGCCATGGTGCAGCGATTGCTGGGTTCCCCGCAGCTGCAGGATTCTCTGCGCCCGCTGCTGGATACCCGAAAACAGCTCCATGATTCTTATGCCGCACTGGAACAGGAAGTATCCGCGCTGATTCAATGCCCGGCAGAGGATTTACCGCAGCAGGGCTCTGACTGGAGCAGTCTGTTGGGGCAGCGTCCCCGCTGGAGAGAGCTGACCCTCCGCAACAAAGCGGCAGAGGAAGCCCGCCAAGCCGGAGCTGCCGAACTTACCGAGCAATTGACGGACGGACGAGTCGCCCCGGAACAGCTCCGGGATGCCCTCTGTGTCAATCTTGCCCGCCGCAGACTCCGTGCCTCAGCGGACAGCATACCCACCATCAATGAGTTCACCCCGCGGGCGCATGAGGATACCATTTCCCGCTACACCGCGCAGGATGCAGACTTGCTGAAGCTCACCACGTCTCATGTGCGCGAGCTGCTGGCAGAGCGTGCCGCCGGCATTGCTCAGCACGGGCGGGAGATTGCCATCCTCCAGCGGGAGATTACCAAGCAGCGTGCCCACATGCCGCTCAGGAAACTGCTGGAAGCCGTGCCGAATGCCACGGCTCTGCTCAAACCCTGCATGCTCATGAGCCCTCTCTCCGTGGCTCAATACCTCACCCCGGAATCCGCTCCCTTTGACGTGGTTATCTTTGACGAAGCCTCGCAGATTCCCGTCTGGGATGCCATCGGCGCACTGGCTCGCGGTAAAAACGCCATCGTGGTAGGAGATCCGCGCCAGATGCCGCCCACAGGCTTCTTCACCCGCAGTAAGGATGATGCGGATGATGACAGTGAAGTGGAGCAGGATATGGAGAGTATTCTGGACGAGTGCCGCGCCTGCGGTATCCCGGAGATGAACCTCAGCTGGCACTACCGCAGCAAGGCAGAAAGCCTCATCGCTTTCTCCAACCACCGCTACTATGAGGGGAAACTCACCACATTCCCCGCCCCGGTTTCCACCGATACCGCCCTACAGTATCACTATGTGGAACATGCCGTCTACCAACGCGGAGCAGGCAAACGAATCAACCCGGAGGAGGCACGCGCCCTGGTGCAGCATGTGCTGAACACGCTGCGCAGCCCGGATTTCCGCTACACGGAGGCAACCAGTATCGGCATTGTCACCTTCAATATCCAGCAGCAACGTCTCATTGAGGATATGCTGGAAGAGGAACGCGCCAAAGACGAATCGCTGGAACCCTTTTTCGCGGAAGCCAACAGCGAGGCTGTCTTTGTGAAAAACCTTGAAAACGTGCAGGGAGATGAACGCGGCGTCATCTACTTCTCCACCACCTACGGACCGGATGAACAAGGCATGATTTCCATGAATTTCGGGCCGCTCAATCTGGTGGGCGGAGAGCGCCGACTCAACGTAGCCATCACCCGAGCCCGCAACGGCATGCACGTGTTCACCTCTCTCAAGCCGGAGGATATCAACCTCAACCGCACCCGCGCGCAGGGGGCTGCTGACTTCCGCAACTTCCTTGAATGCGCCCGCATGGGGGCGGAAAAATACTTCCTCACCCGGCTCGCCAAGGAATCAGAAACAGAGCGGCTGGCACAGGCTATCCGCCGCGGGCTGGAGCAGCGCGGCTGGCAATGCAGTCTCAATCTGGGTGTTTCCGGCTACAGAGTCGATATCGCGGTTCACCACCCGGAACTGCCCGACACCATGCTGGCAGGTATCGTGCCGGACGGTCCGGGCTATGCCGCTGCCAACACCGCCCGCGACCGGGATGTACTGCGCGGCAGCGTCATGAGTATCCTGGGCTGGAGACTGCTGCGGCTCTGGGCTCTGGATTGGTGGCGCAACCCGCAGGCATGTCTGGATGCGGTGGATGCCCAACTGCGCGAATGGGTGACCGCCGGACCGCCGGAAGCGCCTCAACTGCCCTCCCTGCTGCCGGAGTCAGGTGACACACCCGCCGGCTCAGCGGATTCCGCCCGGGAAGAAACGGCTGCCCCCGCCCTGCCTGCCTCCCCGGCACCGGTGGGAGAGGAGTACGCCGAATGGAAGCACGAGCTGACCCACCTGAGCCGTATCCGTGACAACACCTTGTCCAATGCCTTGGCGGAATTGGTACAAACGGAAGGCCCCGTGCTGCAAAGCCGCGTCATCAGCCGCATCGGCAAACTCTCCGGCACCATCATGAACGCCTCAACCCGCACTCTGGTCACCTCTAAAATTGAGTACCTGCTGCGCACCGGGCATCTGGCAGCCACGCCGGAAACCACACCCGACGGCGAGCCTGAGCGCTCCCTGCACCTGCCGGACAGTCCCGCCGTGAAACTCCGCAGCCGGGGTCCCCGCGATTGGACAGAAATTCCCGCGTCCGAATTCCGTCTGCTGGCAGAGCAACTGCGGGCGCACCTCTGCTGTCTGAACGGCTGTGAGGAGCACCTGCGCGCCATCATGTCCTTTTACCGTATCACCCGCATGAACAAAAAATTCCGCGATTTTATCCTCGAAATTCTGCAAAACAGTAATTGAAATATTATGAAAAAGCCCACCCTCACCACCATCCTTTTTTCTCTCATCTGCACCCTCATCCCGCTGCCGGCGGCGGCTCAGGAAGCACCTGCCGTGCACACGGAACAGTCAGACAAACAGCAGCAGGCACTTGCGGAGTTTCTCCGCCTTCAGCATGAATGCCGGCAAACCCTGCGCGGTGTCTGCAACAAAGAAACGGCAGATGCAGCTGCAACACTCTTCCACCGCCACATGCAGCGCTTGGATGAACTGGCGGCCATATTTAGACAGATGAATCCCGACACTGTGCAACAGGCGATGGCTGATGCTGAAATGCGCTACCCAAACACGAGAAAAGAAATGGCACGCCTGCTCCTGGCGGATTTTTACCACTCCGCTGCGCTCTCCGAAGCCATCATGGAAAGCCCGGTACATGCCCTGCCCGCGCAGAATCTCCCGGCGGATTTACAGCAGAAGCTGGAACAAACTGCTCAGGATACTGCTTTCTTCCGGGAAAAGATGGGACAAAACATCAGCGGAGGTTACGGATTCACGCCTCAAACCGCCTGGGTGCTCAGGGCAGCCCCGGATATCCGCTTGCAGGAAACCTGCACCGTGCTGGCAGGATATCTCTTCCCGAACACCGGCATACTGGAGAGCGCAGGGCTGGAAGCATCCGCCGTCTACAGCGAAAAGCTGTTTACGGACGGCAAGGCACTCATCCGACTCTGTGTTGATATCATCCCCACCGGCGATTCTCCGAATGCCCGCTACCGCTTCAACCAGTGGTTTGATGTCTCCGCCCTTGTTCCTTTCCGCTCAGAGGCAGATGTGGAACGAGCTGTGATTCAATTAGGTACGACCCTACAGCAGATGAGTAAACGGGCAGAAGGCATACATGACAAAGCCTCAGCTGATGCCGCAGCTGAGCAGCTTTCCGCTCTGGCTAAGCTGGGGCGTGAACAGGCCGACGGTCTTCGCTGGCTCTCAGAAGATGAATTCTCCGACTTGCTCCGCAAATACGGTCACAACCCCGTGGACATATTCATCGCCCCCTTCCTCAAACTACAGGAGGAGGATTATTACGGTTCTGAAAAGCTGCGCCATGCCCTGCGTATTGATGATAGAGAATAGCCGCTGCAACATCCCGTTCCGATTGCTTATTGAGCGCTTCGGCATCATCTTACCAAAAAGCATACAGGAAGCTTAACGCCTGGCCCTGAACCTCCCGAGCGCACAGAAGTGCTGACCGGGCTCATGGGATGCGGCATTGAGCCACGTAGAAGCATTCCCCCTCCTGAGCTTGCAAAAGGGGATGAGATGTGGTAGACTCCCCCCATGAGCAGCGGATTTGCAGAGAGAGTGGATGCCTTGTGCAGTCGGCGCTGTGCCTTTGCACTGTATGCGCTTCCGGGGGAAGATATGCGTTTCTGCATGGCGGCAGATGGCAGAACTGAAGAGGATTTTATCTTTCACGATGGTTTTCTGCTTGCCACGTTCGACGGAAAGCAACTGTCCATACCTGCAGAGCTGTCTGAACCACCCGCACCGGACAAATGGGAAGCAATGCAAGCGTTACCTCTGTCACAAGCCACTACGAGAGAACAGTATGCGGCGCAATTTTCCCTCTACTCCGAATTTATCCACAGCGGGAAAGTCAACAAAATCGTTCTGGCCCGCACGGAGGATGTCGCCGTTGCTGAGGACTTCTCCCCCTACCGAGCTTTCCGGCAGGCCTGTGCCAATCACCCCGCTGCATTAAAAGCGTTGGTACACACCCCACAGCACGGCACCTGGCTTTTCTGCACGCCCGAGCAACTCATCACCGGCACCGGAACCGACAACACCTGGCACACCATGGCGCTGGCCGGCACCCGCACGCCCTGCACCCGACCATGGGATGCAAAAAACCGCCGGGAACAAGCGCTCGTCACAGAGTTTATGCGCGAGGTGCTCACCCCGCTGGCGGATGACATACACATCAGAGAGCCGGAGACTCTGCGCGCCGGCAATATAGAGCACCTCTGCACCCGTTTCCGGCTGCAAATGCCTCTGGGGCGTCTCTTCCGTCTGCTTGACCAACTGCCCCCCACCCCTGCCGTGTGTGGCTCCCCCGTGACCGCCGCGCGAGAATTGTTGCGCAGCTACCCGGACATAGACCGCTCCTGCTACGCCGGCTATCTGGGGACATGGGGGAAAGACGGTGTCTGCCTCTATGTTTCCCTGCGCTGCATGCAGATATTCCACGGTTTCTGCCGCCTGTATGCGGGCGGCGGACTCATGCCGGATTCTGACGAAAACAGCGAATGGCTTGAAACCGCAGCAAAAATGCAAACCATGCTTGACTGTATTCGTCCTTAACATTTGTGGAGCAATCATAAGAGGAAGGTAGAATCTGTCTTTTCTAGCATGGATTTTGGCGGGATATATCCTCCATACGCCATTTTTCAACACCAGCACCATTCACCCTCCCATACCCAGACTACATAATTGCACCCAAAATGGGTTGACATCTGAGGTGGGAATGATTGTTTTTTTGCTCAAGAATTAATTATTTGCTTGTCAATACATTTAAAATTCGGTAACCTGTAAAAAAAGAGCAGGGCTGTGTAAGCCCCACGAAATATACTGGAGAACAAGCTCAAAATACATAGCATGTCATGAGAGGGAGGATTATTGCCAATTTGCTTGCCTGCGTAATACCGTCCAAAAGATTGAGGCACAAGTTACGCAAATGGAAGGGGTTTGAAACGGAATCAGATAGGTTGCAAAAGGAGTTGAATTACATTAAAACTCTCTTGAAATTTTCCGTGGGCTCTCCGTCTGACGTACCGACAACCAGCGGCTTACTGAGAATGATACAGGTGGTGTCGACAGACAAAATGAAGCAGGTAGACAAAATTCTCAAGGAAGCAGGAATCCCATATTGGTTTGACTTCGGTGGTCTTTTGGGAGCGGTTCGTCACGGTGGATTTATTCCTTGGGATAACGACTTGGATATATCCATCAATTACGATGATAAGGAAAAATTGATAGCAGCGCTGAAAGCTCAGGAAATAGAGTTCTACACCCCTGAAGGAAATGAGGGAGAACTGCGCATTACGTGCATGCCTCAGTCCGAAGGATATGATAGAAATCCGAATTATAGCGTGCATATTGATATTTTCAGTTACAAAAGACTTGACCATTTGAGTGATGCCGATATCCCCATCATTGAAGCATATATGCGCGCTATGCGACGCAAGTATGCATGCTTCAGCAAAAAATACCATAAAGAGGTAATGAAGTGGCTGAACAACTATACTCCTCTTAACCCCAATGGTAACCTGACTGTATATGTAAGAGGAATTGATTATGTACCGGCGATGAAAAGTGCTGCCTACGTCGTAAAAAAAGAAGTGTTGCTGCCCTTTTCTCCATATCGATTCGAAAGTTCGGAATTTATGGGACCCGCTCAACCCATAAAATACTTATCAGACATATATGGCGATTATATGGGATGGCCTCCCTCGTTTGCTGAAAGCAAGGCGGAACGCATGATGAGCGCCCATGATAAGTACCTTTTATTGCAACGCTATGGTTCAAAATCTAATTTAAGCGAATAAACCGTTATGCAAGCTATCATTTTAGCTGCCGGGATGGGTAAGCGTCTTGGAGAGTATACCCAGAACAACACCAAGTGCATGATTAAGGTTAACGGAGTTACCTTAATTGAGAGGCTTTTACAGCAATTGGACAATATAAGCGGACCATCAAAATTGAATAAGGTCGTGATTGTCACCGGATATGAGGGTCAGAAGTTAAAGGACTTCATCTCCACACTGGACGTATCCGTACCTCTGGAATACGTGGATAATCCTATCTACGCCACGACTAACAACATCTATTCACTCTACCTTGCGAAAGATTATTTACTTGAGGATGATACCCTGCTGTTTGAATCGGATTTAATTGTCGAAGATGAGGTTATAGAGCGAATCGTCAGCGCTGCATACCCCAATCTGGCACTGGTGTCAAAGTTTGAGAGTTGGATGGACGGCACCGTGGTAACCTTGGATAAGGAAGACAACATCAAGCAATTTATTCCCGGCAGCAAGTTCTCCTATGAGGAAACAGAGGCGTACTACAAGACTGTAAACATTTACAGATTCAGTCGCGATTTTTCCCGCACTCACTATGTACCATTCTTAACTGCATACAGCAAGGCATTAGGCAACAATGAATACTATGAGCAGGTGCTGCGTGTCATCGCCCTGCTTGACAAACCGGAAATCAAAGCACTGCGCTTGGGTAATGAAGCGTGGTATGAAATTGATGATGTACAGGATTTGGATATTGCAGAATCCATGTTCTGCCGTCCGGAGGAAAAGCTCAGCAAGATGGAGTGCCGATTCGGCGGCTATTGGAGATATCCTCGCATACTGGATTTTTGTTATCTCGTCAACCCCTATTTCCCGAATGAACGTTTAATCTCCGAATTAAAAGCAAATTTCGAACGTTTGATAGGCAATTACCCATCAGGCATGCGGGTAAACAGTTTGTTGGCAGGAAAGTATTTCGGCATCAAATCTGAATATGTATGCGTGGGTAACGGGGCTGCTGAGTTAATTAAAGGACTAATGGAAGGTCTTAAGGGAAAACTTGGTGTCATACTGCCCACCTTTGAGGAGTATCCCAACCGCTTACCAAAAGAACGCCTTGTTGCCTTTGATACCTCTGATAACAATTTTTCGTATACGGCTGACGAATTGATGGATTATTTCCAGGATAAGGAGATAGACTCCCTTCTTCTTATTAATCCGGATAATCCCAGCGGAAACTTTATCCCCAAAGCTGACATCCTGAGATTATGCGTATGGAGCCGAACGAAAGGAATCAAACTGATAGTCGATGAATCTTTTGTCGATTTTTCAGCCGGGACTCCTGATAACACCATTATCCACAATGAAATACTGGAAAGCTACCCACACTTGACGGTATTAAAGAGCATCTCCAAATCCTATGGAGTTCCGGGCTTACGACTCGGGGTTCTGGCAAGTGCGGATAAATCTCTTATCGCATGGCTGAAGCGTGATGTCGCCATTTGGAACATCAATTCCTTTGGCGAGTTTTATATGCAGATTTTCGGCAAATACGAGAAGAGTTACCAACTGGCCTGCACCCAATTCATCACCGAGCGTGATAGGTTCATGAAGGAACTTGCAAAAGTAACTTTCCTGCGGGTTCTTCCCAGCCAGGCAAATTATTTCCTTTGCGAGGTTCTGCCACCGTACACATCAAGAGGAATAACGGAATTACTGCTTAATCAGCATGACATACTCATCAAGGATTGCAGTAATAAAAATGCGATGAAAGGAATGAATTATATCCGCATTGCGGTGAGAGATACCCGGGACAATGATACCTTGGTAAAGGCTATGCGGCAGTTAGATGACAAGTCTGCCCGATAACGCAAGGAAACAGCAGCTGCAATCTATATAATGCCGGGATTAACCATGACAGAGGACTTAATCATCACCATATGCGGCGGAGGCAATCTCGCGCATGCACAGGCTGCCTATCTGGCTCGCAAAGGTTATACGGTCAACATTTTAACGCGCCGCCCCGAAGCATGGCACGAGACATTAAAAATGCATTGCTTTGATGGTGATGAAAGAGAAGTAAAGCTCGGAGAAATTACGGCTGATCCCATTATCGTGGCCAAAAGTGATATTATCATCATATCCCTTCCTCGGTTTTCCATCCCATCAGTCTCAGAGAAGATTCTGCCATGGCTTACTGACAGGCAACTGGTGGTGTACGCACCCGGTTCACCTTGGCTTCAAACCTTGGAACAGGACAGCAAGTGGAAACACAAAAACGTGTGCGCACTATACAAAGTCCCCTTTATTTGCAGAACAGAAAAATACGGTCAGGAAGTTTCCGTTCTGGGAAGCAGAGATGTTAATCGGGTATGGTTTTCCTCGGAAAAATTGCAAGTATACATGACTCTGTTGGAATCATTGTTTGATACACCTCTGCAACGGCTTTCGAGTTCATGGCCTTTTATCCTGACAAACTCCAACCCCTTGTTGCATCCTTCCCGGCTCACGGTCATGTTTAAGGATTACAAGGAAGGTGTCTACTACGACCGCAATTTTCTCTTTTATGAGGAGTGGACAAATGAAAGCAGTGAACGCTACATAGCGGCGGATAAAGAACTGTTGTGCATTTGTGAGGCATGCCCCGGAATGCAGGTCGGTGTGGACATCATCCCCGTAACGGAGTATTATGAATCCCCAAACGCTTCTGCACTGACACGGAAAATAAACTCCATAGCGGCGTTCAAAGGAATTCAATCTCCGATGAAACAGCTGGAGAGCGGCTGGATTCCTGACTTCGCATCTCGCTATTTTACGGAAGATGTGGAATGGGGAACCGCTCTTATCTGTGATTATGCTCGTAAACTCGGCATAGAAACTCCGGTTTTGGATTATTATGTCACTTGGACTCGCATGATGCTGTCCCGTTATTCATAAGTTTATGCCGGGCTGTTAATTTACACGAGGCGAACAGACAAAAGACTTGCAAATGAGCGGCGAATGCACTATATTCGCGCGCGTTATGTCAGAACGCAAGAATCCGTATCCCTTTGATACCTTTGAACCCAAGTGGCAGGGTATCTGGGACAGTCAGAAAACTTTTAAGACCCTGAACCCCGGAGAAGCCGGGTTCGATGCATCCAAACCCAAGTGCTATATTCTGGACATGTTCCCCTACCCCAGCGGAGCAGGTCTGCACGTGGGACACCCGGAGGGCTACACCGCCACGGATATCGTGAGCCGCTACAAGCGCATGAACGGCTTCAATGTGCTGCACCCCATGGGCTGGGACTCCTTCGGTCTGCCGGCGGAGCAGTACGCCATCAAGACCGGGCAGCACCCCTCCATCACCACCTACGCCAATATCGACACCTTCCGCCGCCAGCTCAAAATGCTGGGTTTTTCCTATGACTGGGATCGTGAGATTGCCACGACTGACCCGCGCTATGTGCGCTGGACTCAGTGGATTTTCCTGAGACTGTACAACTCCTACTACAATGAGGAGCTGAAAAAGGCACGTCCGGTGAGCGAGCTGGAGGAACAGGGCTGGACCCGCGAACAGATTGACAATGTGCGTCTGGCCTATGTGGCAGAGGGGCTGGTGAACTGGAGCCCGGATATGGGCACGGTGCTGGCCAATGAGGAAGCAGAGGAATGGAAGAGCAAGGGTCACATTGTGGAGCGTCGCAAGCTGCGCCAGTGGATGCTGCGCATCACCGCCTATGCGGAGCGTCTCATCGATGAGCTGGAGCCGCTGGACTGGCCGGAAAGCATCAAGCTGTTGCAGCGCAACTGGATTGGCAAATCCACCGGTGCAGAGGTGAACTTCACCTGCGGCGAGCACACCATCACGGTCTACACCACCCGCCCGGACACCCTGTTCGGTGCCACCTACATGGTGCTCTCCCCGGAGCATGAGCTGGTAGCACAGATTACCACCCCGGAGCAGAAAGCCGCCGTGGAAACCTACCAAGCAGCGTGTGCCGCCAAGAGCGATCTGGAGCGCACGGACCTCTCCAAGGAAAAGACGGGCGTGTTCACCGGTGCCTATGCCACCAACCCCGTGAACGGCAATCAGGTGCCCATCTGGATTGCGGACTATGTGCTCACCGGCTACGGTACCGGTGCCATCATGGCCGTGCCGGCGCACGACAGCCGAGACTTCGAGTTTGCTACCAAGTTCAACCTGCCCATCATCCAGGTGGTGCAGCCGGATGATACCGATACCCCCTGGCAGGACTTCTGCGGGTATGACGGCACCATGGTCAACTCTGCCCACTTCAACGGGCTGTCCGTGCCGGAAGCCAAGGCCAAGATGATTGCCTGGCTGGAGGAGATGGGCTACGGCTGCGGCAAGGTGAATTACAAGCTGCGCGATTGGCTGTTCAGCCGCCAGCGCTACTGGGGTGAGCCCTTCCCCATCGTCTGGAACAGCGAGGACGGCAACCACTACGCCATCCCGGAGAGTGAGCTGCCCCTGCTCCAGCCGGAAATGGAGGACTTCAAGCCCAGCGGTGACCCCCGCGGTCCGCTCGTGAAAGCCACCTCCTGGATTCAGTATTCCGACAAATTCACCCGTGAGACCAACACGATGCCCCAGTGGGCCGGCTCCTGCTGGTACTACCTGCGCTATCTTGACCCCACCAATGACAACGCTTTCGTTGACCCGGAGGTGGAGAAATACTGGATGGGCGGGAACAATCCCGGTGGTGTAGACCTGTACGTAGGCGGCACGGAACATGCCGTGCTGCACCTGCTCTACGCCCGCTTCTGGCACAAAGTGCTCTATGACTACGGTCTGGTCACCACCAATGAACCCTTCAACAAGCTCGTCAACCAAGGGCTCATCCTCGGTGAGGACAGCCAGAAGATGTCCAAGAGTCGCGGCAATGTGGTAAACCCGGATGACATCGTGCGTGAATACGGTGCCGACTCCCTGCGCATGTATGAGATGTTCATGGGTCCGCTCAAGGAAGTGAAGCCCTGGCAGACCAAGGGTGTGGAGGGTATCAGCCGCTTCCTGGCACGCGTGTGGCGTCTTGCCATGGTGGAGAACCAGGAAGGCGAATGGGTGCTTTCCGACAACATCCGCGAGGCAGACAGCGGTGTGACCCCGGTTCGCAAGGAGGTCCACAAGACCATCAAAAAGGTTACGGAAGACATTGAGAGCATGAGCTTCAACACTGCCATCTCCAAGATGATGGAGTGTGTGAATGCCATGTACACGGCGCTCAAGGACAATGCCGGCATCTGCCTGGCAGACTATGTGAGCCTGCTGCATGTGCTCAACCCCTACGCTCCGCACCTCACGGAAGAGCTCTACAGCATCCTGCAGACGCGCTTCACTTCCCTGCCCGCCTGCCAGCTCTGCCAACAGACCTGGCCGACCTGGAATCCCGAATACCTGGTGGAAAACACGAAGGAAATCGTCATTCAGGTGAACGGCAAGCTGCGTGACAAGATGACTGTGGCAGCAGATGCTCCCAAGGAAGAGGTAGAAGCCGCCGCGCTGGCCTCCGCCCGCGTGCAGGAGCACACCGCCGGCAAGACCATCCGCAAGGTCATCGTGGTACCCGGACGTCTGGTCAACATCGTGGCCAACTAAGATATCATCTATCACTCGCCCCCGTCGGAAAACACACCGGCGGGGGCCTTTTTAATCCCTCCCATGAACGGCAAACCCCACACTCCCGACCATATCACCCAACTGGCACCCCATGAAATCTTTGTCTTCGGCAGCAATCTAGCCGGGATACATGCCGGGGGCGCCGCGCTGACGGCCCTGCGGAAGTTCGGTGCCATCCTTTTCAAAGGGAGCGGTCGCCAGGGCCGCAGTTACGCCATTCCCACCATGCATGGAGGGCCGGAGGCCATCGCACCCCATGTGGACAAATTCATCCGCTATGCCGCTGAACACCCGGAGCTGCATTTTTGGGTCACGCGACTGGGCTGCGGCATTGCCGGATTCAGCGCCGGGGATATTGCCCCGCTCTTCCGCGCCGCCATGGAGCTGCCGAATGTTTCCCTGCCCCGAGACTTTGCAGAGGCGCTCCGTCAAAACTGATGGGAATTATTTGCGATGCTCCTGCAACACGCGGAGAACGCTACCGTGTGAAAACTCCATGGCAGTCTCCACGGGGGTAAGCCCGGCCTCATTGCGGGCGGTGGTATCAGCGCCGGCTTCCAGCAGGAGCCGCACAACCGCAGCATCACCGCATTCCACCGCTTCATGCAGAGGGGTGTTTCCGTAGCGATTACGCGCATTGACATCTGCCCCGCGTTTTAACAGAATGGCGATATCTTCCGCGTCGCCGTTGCGGACCGCGCGAATCAGCAAAGTATCCCCATCCTCCGAGCGCATGTTGATATCCAATCCCGCCTCCAGCAAAGCATCCAGGCATTTTTCCGAATACACGCAGAACACTGCTCCGGCTGTTATTTTTGCCCCATTCTGCAGCAGGAAACGCACCAGCGGTGTGTGGTCCGCCCAAAGAGCACGCTCCAGAAGACTTTCACATGCGCTTTCCGCTGTTGGCGGGCTGTTAATATCTCCATAGGCTGCCAGCAGCTCAGGATACAGCGCGGCATCAGCCCTGCCGAATGCCCTTGCCAACTCGGAACGCCGGTTCGGGTGTTCCCCCGTCTGCCCCGCCATGACTCGCCGCAGGAGCGCCGCATCAAATGCAGCATCATCCCATTCAACCTTTTCCGCACTGACCCCGGCATCCAAAAGCGCAGCAGCCACATCTGCCCTATTTGCCCGCAGCGCCTTAATGAGTGCTTGTTCCCGCTGCTCAGGGGAAGCGGCAGGAATTGCCGCCTGAGCTTCCTCTGCCGAGCCCAGCACTGACAGATACAGCAAATCACCCAGTTTCCGCCGCAGGGCTGCATCATCGGCACCGGCAGCTTTCAATACCCGGTAAACATCTGTATGAGCGCAGTCAAACGCCATTTCCAACAGCGTTTTACCCTCATCATATTCTTTGTGCAGCGAAAAACCGGCTTCCTTCAGCACCCGTATCAATTCCGTAATATCCTCTTGTGTTTCGCCGCAGCCGGCGTGGATGATGCCGCCGGCACGTTCATCCAACGCAGAGACTGAAACACCCTGCTGCAACAGGGCTTTGACAAGCGGCACCCTGTTGTGCAGAACAGCCTGAACAAACAACAGTGGGCGCGCCGAAGGGGGTATCTTTGCCGCAAGCTCCTGCTCCCGCCCCTCATAGCATTGCATCAGGGAGTTTGCATAAAAATGCTCCGTATCCGGCTGCATGCCGCTGCTCAGCAGGTAATCCGTCAATTCCGGCGACAGTTTCTCCCAATCCGGGGCATTCATCCCGACAAGCGGCGGAAGCGGTGCACCGTGTTCCACCAGCAGACGCACCATCTCATCACTTCCGCTTTTCCGAATAACCTCTGAAAGCAGAGTTTCATTCTCGTTGTACATGCGAATATCCTGCGGCTTCATGCCATGCTGTATCAATAAGCGCACAAGCTCCACATTGCCCAGACACGCGGCATGCCGGAACAGTTTCTGCCCGGAAACACTCTGTGCCGGATCAGCCCCCAGGGTCAGAGCCCAGCGCAGCCGGGCAGGAACATCAAATCCGCATTTCGAGGGTATCAGCACGCCGGGCACCAGCAACAGAGTACCTGTTACAGATACCAGCCCCAACGCCGCCGCCAACAGAAAGAGATTACGGAATGCTTTCATAACAGATAGTTGAGTAAAAAAAGCCTGCATCTGCCCCGATGATGTTCAGGGCAGATGCAGCCGATGTTGTTTTATTTGTTCAGAATAACGTCCACCCGGGTGTGGAGTCGGTTGTTGAGAATGATGGAACCGCCTACAATTCGCTCTACAGCCATGCTCATGGAGCGGAAGTTCTGAGCGGCGTTGCGCAGGGATTCTGCATCATCTGTCTTGCCGGTCTGCTCAGCAGATGCCGCCATGCGCTGCAGGGCCTCAGCCGTGGCAGCCGGGCGGAACTGGAACACGCAGCCGGGCAACGGCATGGTGCCTGTGGCGCTTTCCAACAGGCTGCGATTCAGCGCACCGGAGTTACCCACGGCAAATGCCGTATCGCTGACCAGCACATTCGGATTCAGCCCTGCCAGCGGGCATTTGCAGTCAGCGGGAATTTCCACCGTGTAGGACGTGGCATTACCCACCGCCACGGGAGCGGGTTGGATGCAATTTCCGCCCTTACCGGCGCGTGACTGCATGCGCTCGCCAATGACCAGCATCTGCTGCCAGGCATCGGCCAGAGCGGCACGGTTGCTCACCGGGGAGTACCATGCGGCATCCACAGTCTGAGCTGCTGAGGGAACGGTCACCACAATGGTATTGCTGCCGGTAAGCCCACTGCTCAGGGTGCTGAGTGACTCTGCCAGCGCCAGCACATCCGCACGATAGCTCAGAGCCTTATCCAGCTCTGCCTGATACTTGGCACGGGCGGGTTCCTTCAAGGTCTGCACCACGGCATTACCTACCGTGCCGGCTGCCCCCAGGATTCCGGGTAAATCCAATTTCGGGAAGCCGATGATGGGAGCACTCTCCAGATAGAAGGCAACCTCCGGGTTCACTAACCGGGCAGGCTGCCGCAGCGTGGCGGGAGCAAAACTCAGACCGGCGGCATCCTGAACGGTTTCGACGCGGACATCCTTATCAAATTGCATGTAGAACTGAAAGGGCGAAGCAGCGGCGGGCACCAGCTGACTGAGCTGCTGCATAATAAACTCCAGCCCATCTGCCGCATACAACCCAGAGCGCCCGAACGCAGGCACTTCTGCCGCCAGCCTGCGGAATACGGAAGCAGCAAAATTCGACGCGATTTCCGGAGCGGATGAGGAGTTGAACGCATTGGTCAGAGCCGCAGAATTGGAGCCTAATGCCACAGTATTAGCGTTGATGCGGGAGTTCAGCAGCTCTGCCCTGCCCAACACCGAATCAGCGGCAGAGGCTGGAGCCTTTGCCTGCCCCGGCTCACCGCACAGCACCACGAGCAGAGAGTTCCCTTCCATCCGGTACATGAGGTAAGCTTCCAGTTCCTTTACCTCTTCCTCTCCTATAGGCAGGGTAATATCCGGAATCCGCACGCCTTTGAAACCGTTGGCTTCCACCATATTCCTGAGATCTCCCTCGGAAAGCTGACCGGCCAGCATGCCGACCAGCATCTGCATGGCAGGAACTGCTTCCGGCTTGACCGTGATGGCCATATAGGCAGGTTCTACACGTATATTCTGCATGATTTGAGCGGAAAGCTGATTCGACTGCGCCATGCGGGGTTCCATTACTTCCTGAATCACCTTTTTGACCGGCTCGGCGGCATTCTCAGACCAAATCTGCGCTAACTGCGCTGTCATAACATCCGCCGACTGCAATACGGCAGGATTTTCGCACAAAGTCTGAATCATCTTCACCGCCTTATCCGACATGCCAAACGCCACGCTCTCGATGCCGGTAAACATGGCAGCCTGCGGAGACTCCACCGCGCCGAAACGCTTCAACACTTTGTCCACATGGGTGAGCACCAGAAACGAGTCCGTATCCGCCGGCAGCAGAGCGGCAGCAGGCAAGAGGGCGGCCCGCTGTTCCGGGGTCATGGCTTCATCTGCAGGCGGTGCCAGCAGGGCAGCGGTTTCAGCAGGGGGCATGGTCAGCGGGGCCGGCATTTGTCCCCACACCGGGACCGCTCCTGCCGCGAGCATCAAAAGGGTACTTGTATTCATAGCGTAGCCATTGTACCACGTCCTCTGCTCAGGTAAAGACTTTTCTTTATCTGTTACCGTTTTAACTCACATTAAAATCATTCAAAAAAATTCAATAATGCTCATAAATGTCACCCTCATATTTCAAACATTGTACAGAGCGTACGCATGATATTCCATTCGGAACACGCACTCCGTGCTTGCGCGGAGATGCGCAATAGTGTAAGCTACACCTGTTATGTGGACAGGACGTTTTTCCCAGCCAACGGCGGATCTCGTACTGAAGTACGGAGAATCCGTTTCTTATGATTGGAAATTGTATGAGCACGACATAGCCGGCTCTATTGCTCATGCCCGGGCACAGCTGCGCGCCGGTATGCTTAGCGCGGAAGAGTTCAACTCCATTGAATCCGGTCTGCAGGGGATTCTGGCAGATATCCGTGAGGGCAATTTCAACTGGAGCATCCGCCTGGAGGATGTGCACATGAACATCGAAAGTGAGCTGACCCGCCGCATCGGTGCCCCCGGGGCTAAACTGCACACCGCCCGCTCCCGCAATGACCAGGTGGCAACCGATACGCGCCTGTACTGCCGCGCCCAAATAGATACCACACTGGAGCTGCTGCAAGATATGCAGCGTGCGCTCGTTCTCAAAGCTTCTGAATACGCAGATGTCCGCATCCCGGGCTACACGCACCTGCAGCGGGCCCAGCCGGTCACCATCGGTCACCACCTGCTGGCCTATGTGGAGATGCTGGGGCGTGATGCCGAGCGTCTGCGCGACTGCCGCCGCCGGGTGAATATCAGCCCGCTGGGTTCAGGCGCCATCGCCGGCTCCACCATCAATCTGGACCGCCGCGGCATAGCAGAGGAGCTGGGTTTTGACGGCGTGACAGAGAACTCCATGGATGCGATTGCGGACCGCGACTACATCATGGAAACACTCTTCTGCCTGTCGGTCATCGGCACGCACCTGTCGCGCATGAGTGAGGATTTGGTGCTGTGGAGCAGCTCAGAGTTCGGCTTCTGCACGCTGTCTGATGCCCACACCACCGGCTCCAGCCTGATGCCGCAGAAGAAAAACCCGGACGTATGTGAGCTGACACGCGGCAAGAGCGGGCGGCTGTACGGCAACCTGGTGAGCGTGATGGTGGCGGTCAAGGGACTTCCCCTCACCTACAACCGCGATTTGCAGGAGGACAAGGAGCCGCTGTTTGATTCATTTGAGACAGTCAGCCTGGCACTGCGCGTGAACGCTGAGATGGTGGCAGCCATGCGCATCAACCCTGACCGCTGTGCCGCCGCCGTGGCAGACCCGCTGTTGCTGGCTACCGATTTGGCGGATTATCTGGTGCGCCGCGGCGTTCCTTTCCGCAAAGCGCATGAGCTGGTGGGCAAGGCCGTGGCAGTATCCGTGGGCAGCTGCACCCCGCTCAATGAGCTGACGCTCGAGCAATTCCGCGAAATTTCCCCCGAATACGGAGAGGATGTCCACAGCGTGTTCAACCTGGAGCGGGCATTCGCCCTGCGTACCAACCCCGGCGCACCCAATCCGGACAACACCCGCCGACGTCTGGAATACTGGACACAGAAGCTGCGCTGAGAGCGCCTTTTTCCTACACAAAGAAGCCACACCTCCGGGTGTGGCTTCTTTGTGTATCAGCGGCGGTGAATCATCTCCATCTGGAGACGGATAAGCTCTTCATCCAGCACCGCAGGGGAGATGGGAGACCATGCGCGGGTATTGCGAATCTGATCCATCATCTGCAAAAGGGTGGGGGCAAAAACACTGCTGCAATCCAGCAGCGGTTCCACCACATCTGCCACGGCAGAGAGCTGCCGCTGCGTCTCATCTAAATGCCGCACGCCCGCCACAGCCATGTGGTCAAAGCGGTAACCGCCGAAATCCATGAGATAGGTGTGCTCCGGTGAAAACGGAACAGAAGCGATGTGTTCCATATCGAAATACAAGTGCATATAGCAGAGCTGCTGCAGCAGACCGCAGACCATCTCTGCCGACAGCGTACGCCCGGCGCTCACCATGGCATCCAGCGGCTCTCCGTGGATACGTTCTCTTGCCACATGCCACGTGCCGTCCGCCTCCAGCACTTCCAGCGGAGCCGCCAGAGAAGAATGACGGATACGCGCCTGCAAACGGCAGGTTTCAAAAAAGAAGCCTACTTTCTCCTCATCCCTGGCGGCATCCACCCGCAGGCTCTCCACCAACACCTCGCGCTGCAAGTCCTTCTGCGTAGCCTCATAGACTATACTATCGTCTTTCTCCTCCAACACGGCAGAGAGAATATACTGGTCTGCAATCATGCAGGGGAGCGAGCGGGCAGCGCGGGGTATCATGGCTGAATCAAGAGATTAACTATTGTTCGAAAGTTTGAGCACCGGCAGTCCTTCCACCGCGTTATCCCAGGCGGAGTACGGGACATGCAGCTCAAGAAAAACAGCAGGTTCTTCCTCCCCCGGTTCTTCCACGCGCCGCATCTCTACGCGGCAGTCCGGCTGACCGAGTATCTGCGGCGAAATGGCATCAAACAGTGAGCCCGGGAATCGCAGCACATAATACTCCTCTTCTGCCGCACCGCCTTCCTCCGTCTCTGCCGGCGCAGCCTCTTCCGCTGCCGCCAGGGCGGCTTCGGGGGCTTCCTCCTCCATCGGCGGCAGGAAGATATAGATATCATCCCACACCATGGTCATCCACAGCTCATCGGAAAGCTCCGCCTCCATGACAGGTTTACTGCCGTAGATGGATTCTCCGTTCACCTTCATCCATTCCCCCAGACGGCGGAACACATTTACCGTATGCTCCGGGATGGAACCATCCACCCGCGGACCTATATTGAGCAGGAGATTTCCGCCCTTGGACACGCACTCCTGAAGCGTCTGAATCACCTTGGCGGGGCTCTTGAAATTACCGTCATTGATACTGTAGCCCCAGTGGTGTCCCACCGTGAGGCATGTTTCCCAGTCATGCACCGCATCCTGCCCGGCGGGCACACATTTTTCCGGGGTATAAAAATCTCCGCGCACCTCTTCAGACCCGAACGCCTCCGGCTTCTGTCCCTCCAGAGAGTAAGCGTTGAAGAGGCGGTTGTTCATGATGACACCGGGGTTAATCTCTCGGCACATCTTCACCAGCTCCGTGGCTTTCCATGCGCGGTCACCCTCTGCCGCACCCTGAGAATAATCCCACCACATCACATCCACCGGGGCGTACTGAGTCATCAGCTCACGCACCTGCGTGTGCAGGTACTTGCAATAAGAGTCCTGATTGCGGGGAATCCCCTTTTCCTGCAACATGACCGCCTGCCCTTTGGGATAGCACAAATCGGGGCAGATGGTATTGTCATAATCAGGGTGATGCCAATCAATCACGCTGTGGTAGAAGCCCACCCGCAGCCCGCGGCTGCGGCAGGCATCCGCAAACTCTTTTGCAAAATCGCGTCCGGCCACCTTCACGGAGTTGTAGTCGGACGTTGCAGTATCGAACATAGCAAAGCCCTCATGATGCTTACTGGTAAACACGGCATAGCGACACCCGGCTTCCTTTGCCAAATCCACCCACAGCTCTACACAGCCCGGCTCCGGCTTGAACAGCGGCAGTGCCTCCGCCGCGTAGCTGTCCGTGTCTGCTCCTACATTGCACTGAATCCACTCCCCGCCGGCGCGTTCACCCTTGTACACACCGGCCAGACCGGAATACAAACCGTAGTGAACAAACATACCCAGCCGTGCTTCCCTCCACCACTGCATGCGTTGGTCGCGCGGGCTGACCTCCTGCGCGAGCCCACAGTCAGACGATGGGGGCATCTCGTCATTGGCAACAAGTGACTGCGGCAGCATAGCAACCGCTCCGACCAGCATCAGCATGATTTCGCGTGCTCTCATGCTGCGCATCCTACCAAAGTCGTTGGCAAGTGTCAAGATTGGAGTGCTGCACCGTTTTAGCTTGCTCCCGGCAGGTAACGCGTGATAGACTGTGCGGAGATTTATCCCCATACGCTGTCCCATGAACGCCCGATACCAAATGCTGATGATACTCTCGGTCATGCTGATGACCGCTGTCACCATTCTGCTGTTCGGGGAAAAGGCGGTGAGTTATTCCTCACTTGTGGTGAGCAGCGTATTGGTCAGTCTGGGTACTTTCTGTTGCCTGCGAATGCCCGGAAAGCCGTATTGGGTGCAGGTGCTGCTCTGCTGGGGTGCCACCCTGTGCCTCAGCCTGTCGGTTCTTCATGCTGCATCTGACGGTAACCCTCCCCATCCTTACATGGAGTGGTTTCCCGTTTACATGCTGATGCTCATTCTGCCGCCATTATTGTTGCTGGAAGCGCTGGTGATTCGGCTGGTGGTTTGCCTGAGCAAATCAGCTGAGGATGCAGACACCCTGCACCGGCACTTCATGGCCGCCGTTGAAGCGGGTAATGTCGAACGCGTCAAGGCTCTGCTGCCCGGTATCTTCATCAACGATACGAATGAACGCCACGAAACCGCCTTGCAACTGGTCGTACAGAGCGCTACGGACACCATTTCTCCCCGGCAGGGCGATGCTTTACCAATCGTCCGTCTGCTCCTGCAACACGGAGCAGATGCCAAAGGATGCCTCAATGCCATCGTGGAACGGCATGAACTGAACTTTGAAGCAGCCGACCGGGATTCCCCCGCCTATAGCACCGCAGTAGCCCACGCTGTAGAGCTGATTCCCCTGCTCTCTGCAGCAGGGGACACCATCAGCGCGGAGGCACTGAGCTCCGCGCGCTACAACTGCGACCCCGCCATCCAACAGGCTCTCATGCAGGTGAAGCAAACACCTGTCGAGCTGCCGGAGGAATGAACCGGGGCGACCGCCTCAGCATTGCTCCAGCAGCGCCACAAGCCGCTCTGCATGCTCTGCGGACTTGGCCTGAATCTGAGCCAGCAGCTCGGGGTTTTCGCGCATCTGGTACGACACGCCGCCGGTGGACACCGTTCCGGCATATTCCATGCCTGTGAACTGAGCCGCAGCTTTCAGGAATTGGAAGAAGGGGTCAAAATCCATGACCTCTGCGGGTGCCCCGGTCGTGTAGGACAGCACGAGCTTTTTGCCGCGCAGCTTGTCCCCCGTGGAACCGTGGGAGAAACCGTGCAGGAAGGTCTGCTCCATCCAGCGGTGCAGAATGGACGGTGCTGAGAACCAGAACACAGGAAATTGCAGCACGATGATATCCGCCCACAGCAGCTTTTCCTGCTCTGCCGCCGCATCAATGGCAAAGTCGGGATAAAGACGGTCCAAGTGTACCTGACGGCTCTGCGGCAGCTTCTCTGCCAGGATGTCGAGTATCTGCTTATTGGCTACGGAGTCGTTCAAATCCGTGTGTCCGGAAACGATGAGGATGTTTTTCATATGCGTTAAGATGAATTCAGGGGTTAAAAAGTTCACATTCTGCGCATTTTTTGCCGCAGAAAGTCGGTTTCAGCAGTTTCATACCGTAGACGGGGATGCGGATGCAAAAGACACCGTTCGGCTCACAAAGCAAGGGCGTGTAGCCGGGGTGGGGTGTCTCCCTCACCTGCATATCCAGCGCGCAGGCTTTCTCGCCCAGAGTTGTCAGACTGTACTGATAATACACCATCTGCAACGGAGAACCATCCGCGCGGCGTCCCTCAGCCATCACCTGATAAAAAGGCACCATCCCCTCATCCGAACCTAAGCCCTCCGACAAAACCCGAAACGCCTCCGGCTCGGGCGCAGCCTTGACATGCGGAGCCTCACCCGGTGTCATCAGAATCGCCATCACCAGCACCAACAGATAGATGCTCATGATGATGATGTGAACCAGATAACGTTTCATACCCCCTCATTAACTCATTTCTCCACGCAATTCGCAATCTTTTTTTTACAAAAAGGGATATTTATCGGCTTCTGATATGATTTTACAAAATAATAAGCATCGGGGGATTTTGGCGAACGTTTTACTTCCGCCCGGGTAACATATAAAGCTTCTGCAGTTCTTCTCATGAAATGCACCTAATGACGACTAACGATACATGTCACCTCCATTGTAATAGGAAATCAATGCCCCGGGCAAATAGCCCCCCTATACCCTCTTATTCTCAAATACAAAAGCAATAGGAACGGAATACAGGAACAGCACCACAATCGCCGCAGTATCCATAATCAGTCCGGAGGAGGCCCACACCCTCATGCCGAAATGCAACAAAACAATAAAAAACATTAACCGTTACGCATTGGCATAATTAGAGATTAGGCGGATAACATGTAGCGAAGCTGACAAAGCGAACGCTTTTCTTGATAGTTTATATACTGAAGCAGAGTAAATAAGGTTACTTTAGAAATAACTTTCAGGAAAAGTCCCCTCTG
>JAZNLU010000010.1:0-24265 GCA_045579245.1 Akkermansia sp. | reverse complement strand
TAAATGGGTAAACTTGCAGCATAATCATTTTATAGCAAGTATGAGACTGTTGAAGAAAGAGACATGCGGACGCAGAATCATCAAACGCTACGATAAGGCACGAACTCCCTACATGCGCGTAGTGGAAAACATGAAGGAAGGAGGACAGAAGGAACGATTCATCAAATTACACAAAAGCCTCAACCCTTGGGTAATCCAGAAAAAGATAGTACAGTACTCTAAAGAAATAGCCATGCTATTAACCCGGCGAGCGCAGTAAGGGAGGGGCTGATTGCCGCAGCCATTGCATGGAATACCAATGAGGGGTATCTGGCTGCCGATTGAAAGACGGAAGCCGTATCGGGAGATTACGCCGTTGCTTACACGTTGGTGTAGGTGCGGCTTACTGAAGACGGGGGATTGGAAGGAAGATGATTCTACTTACCATGGAGTTTGCATCCTGCTAACAATTCAAATGTTTGGTGTGATAAAATAATTTTGATTCGATTAGACGTACCTTATCCGGGGAGTCATCCTCAAACAAAAGACCGGTTCCGAGCCCGTGAAGGGTGTCGGGATTGTGAGCGCCGCACCATTCTGCCAGAGCCGTGAGTCCGATGTGGCTTTCCAGCGCGGAGTTGAGCCACGCGCGGATGCCGCGCTGCTCTGCCAATTTGTGCAAGTGAGCCGCTGCGGCGAAGCCTCCGTGCAGGGAGGGTTTAATGACGATTGCCTGCGGCTGCACAGTGTCCAGAAAACGCTCTGCATCACGGTGGGCGGCTATCAACTCTTCATCTGCAGCGATGGTTAGGGGGGGGCGGCGGCAGAGTTCACGCAGGGTATCCCATTGACCGGGGCGGAGGGGTTGTTCGATACTGCTGACTCCGGCTGCGGCGAGAGCATCCAATTTGCTGAATGCTTCTTTGGGAGCAAATGCTCCGTTGGCATCCACTCGGATTTCAGCATGCGGGAAAGCGGCATGTGCTTCACGCAGCATCCGAATTTCTTCATCAAAGGGTAGGGCCCCCACTTTGAGCTTCAGACAGCGGAAACCTCTTTTTAATCCTTCGGCCATGGCGGTCAACATGCTGTCCGTATCTGACATCCAGATGAGATGGTGAATCTCTATCCCGCATTCCCCGCGTGTAAAGGGGCTTTCCCAGCGCGGGTGTCCGGGGTGCTGCAACGCTGCCAGCGCACACTCCAAACCGAAGCGGATGGGGGAAGGGATATTCCCCCCTGCCGGGATATGCCCCAGCCGCTCTGTTTCGCCGCACCAGTAACGCAGCTCGTCCTCTGTGGGTTCCGGCAGCAGACCGGGCATGGTGCAGCATTCACCGTACCCTGTCCCCTCTGCCGTGCGGGCATGAATAATCCAAGTTACGCGCTCCGTCAGAAATCCTCGGGAGGTTGCTGCCGGTCGCCGAAAATGCAGTACCCGTTTCTTCCATTGAATCCGCATATTGCCGAGCTCAGGGCATTTTGGGATATTTGGAGAAATCCGGTTTGCGCTTTTCCAAAAATGCGCGTGACCCCTCATGCGCTTCATCGCACATGTAGAAGAGCATGGTGGCATCTCCCGCCAGTTCCTGTATGCCTGCCTGTCCGTCCAACTCTGCATTGAGTCCGGCTTTGATGAGACGCAGGGCAATGGGTGAATGTTGCATCATTTCCTCTGCCCACTGTACATACTCATCCTCCAGCTGCTCCAAGGGGACAATCTTGTTTACCAGCCCCATTTCCAGAGCCTCCTGAGCATTGTATTTGCGGCACAGAAACCAGATTTCACGCGTTTTTTTCTGTCCGATGCAGCGTGCCATGTAAGAGGAGCCAAACCCGGCATCAAAGCTGCCGACTCGCGGACCGGTCTGCCCGAAAACCGCATTTTCCGAGGCGATGGAGAGGTCACAGACTACGTGCAGCACATGGCCGCCGCCGATGGCGAAGCCGTTGACTGCGGCAATCACCGGTTTGGGCAGGGAACGAATCTGTTTCTGCACGTCCAACACGGAAAGACGCGGAATACCCGCTTCATCCAGATAGCCGCCGTGCCCTTTCACATTCATGTCCCCACCGGCACAGAAAGCCACGTTTCCCGCTCCCGTGAGCACGACCACGGAGATGTCCTGCATCTCGCGGCAGAGGCGGAGCGCATCGCTCATCTCCGCTGTGGTGAGCGGTGTGAACGCGTTGCGGTAGCGTTCGCGGTTGATGGTGATGCGGGCAATGCCGCCGTGTTGTTCAAAAAGAATATCCCTGTATTCTTTAATGGTTGTCCATTCGCGTTTCATACTCAGTTTGCGGCGTTGTTGAAAAATTGTTTCAGAATGGCGGCATCCGCCTGTGCATCCGTGAAGACTTCCAGCAGTCGCGGGCTGTTTGCTTTCTCACTCAGCAGGAAGTCAATGCCGGAGACAAGCTCTGCCTCCTGGTGGGCTGCGCGGTAAGTAAAACCGCAGCTGCGCGCCCATGATTCTGCGGTGGCGCGGTGCGGGGCATTGATCAGCGGGTTCTCCGGTGCGCCGATGGCGGAGAAGATGCCACCGCAGGAGTTATTGAGCAGCAGAATTCGCACTCTGTTGCTGATGCCGGGCATCCACAGCGCGTTCATATCGTAAAAGAAACTCAAATCGCCGCAGATGAGCAGTTGCAGACGGCTGTCAGTCCCGGCATAACCTAACGCTGCGGAAACGCAGCCTTCAATGCCGTTGACCCCGCGGTTGCATTCCACATGTACTCCCTCCTTCAGCGGGAAGAGCTGGGCGTAGCGCACGGCGGAGCTGTTGCCCAGATGCAGCACTGCGTTTTCCGGCAGGGCGGACATGGCGGCTCCCACGGTGCTCATGCCGCAGTAGGCTGCGCTGAACTCCGGCGGCTCTGCCGCCCAGCGGGATACGAAATCCGCATCCTCCTCACCGGCAAATGCCGCCAGCAGTTCCCAGATTTCATCCGCTGAGCCTTCGATGCAGCGGGTGAGAGCACAGAAGGTGTCACAAAGTTCGCCATCCGGGCTGATATGCCAGTGCTCTTTCGGTGGATTGGAGCGCAACAGCTGCTTGAGGCGTTTGGAGATGATACATCCGCCCACGGTGATGAGTAAGTCCGGAGTCATGCCGTCCGTCCCGCGGCTCAGCAGAGAATCCGGGCGGTTGCAGAGCAGGCGGGTATTGCACAGGTGCTCCCCCACGGTTGCAAAATGCTTTTCCGTTACCAGTTCCGGTGGGATAGCTGCATCCTGCGGCAGTTGACCCACCAGAATCATGCGGCGAGGCAGCGCAGCCACTTGTGCCAGCAGCATATCTTCGTCATCAGCCGTCATGGATGCCAGCTCGGTGCGGCAGATGACGCGCGGCTGCGGCAGCGGTTCTTCCGTGGTGCTGAAAAGCGGTTCGCTCAGTGGGATATTCAGCTGCACCGGTCCCCCGGCGCGGTGACGCAGCTCCAGCAGGGCTTCATTGATGATACGGTTGGTTTGCCAGCCGTCTTCATCTCCTTCCGGTAAATGGAAAGAGGCTCTGACCAGCGCTCCGAATGCTCCCGGCTGAGGGAGGGTCTGACCATCCTGCTGCCCAATCCAGGCACTCGGGCGGTCAGCCGTGAGCAGCAGCAGCGGAATCCGGCGGTAATATGCCTCCGCTACTGCCGGATGCAGGTTCAGCACGGCTGAGCCGGAGGTTACGCAGACCGCCACAGGTGCCTGCGCCTGGAGAGCCCATCCCAGCGCGGCAAACCCGGCGCTGCGTTCATCTACCACGGTGCGGCATTCCATGCCGGCAGATGACAATGTGAGGGCGAGGGGGGCATTGCGGCTGCCCGGGCTGATGACACAGCGGGTGATTCCGTGTGCCTGCATCAGTGCAGCCAGTTCTCGCAGCTCTTTCTTCGCGCTCATCTCCACCATACCGTGCAACATGGTATCATACTTGCCTCCGCTCGGCAAGGAAAACCCCTTTGCTGATTTTTCGGTGAGTTTGCTTCGTTCTCAATTTTGGGGACACACATGGTATGGTTGACCTGTATTTTTACTCGTATTGAGCGTGCAAGGATAGTGGTTCGGCGGGAGCAGAATTCATTTTTATCGTTCTTTCTGCTTGCCATAGTCGGGAAAGACAGGTACAATCTTGGCTGAACTTTACTAAGTACCCGATACATGTTTATCTTCACCGTACCTCAGGGGCATTGTGCCATCGTGGAAATGTTCGGCAAGCCGACTTCCGTTCGCAAGAGTGGTTTGCAGTTCTGCATTCCTTTTCTTCAGAGTCTCAAGGATGTTTCTCCCGCATGGGGAAATCTGACCAACAAGAACGGTATCTACATTGAGCAGACCGAACAGCTGCTGGATACCAATCCCCGCTCCTGTATCACCAAGGATAATGCCACTATGCAGGTGAACTGCATCATCCGCTGGCGTATTATGGATGCTATCAAGGCGGTGTATGAGGTGCAGAATCTGCATAAGTCTCTCATCGAGCTGGTGCTCAATGAGCTGCGCTCGCTCATCGGCAGCCGTAATCTGGACGAAATCCTCTCCTCCCGCTCTGAGATTTCGGAAAAGGTTTCGGTGGCGGTTGCCTCTACGGCATCCCGCTGGGGGCTCAGCATCACCTCCATCGAAATCAAGGAGCTGACCACTGACACCGAGACCCGAGAGGCGATGCTGCGCCAGATGGAGGCAGAGCGAGTGAGCCGCTCCATTGCGCTCAAGGCAGAGGGTGAGAGCACGGCGAAGGTGCGCCTGGCAGAGTCTGAAAAGCAGGCTGCTATCCTGCGGGCGCAGGGCGCAGCGGAGGCCATGCGCCTGGCGGCGGAGGCTGAGGCGGATTACCTGCAGCGAATCGCAGCGGTAGTGGGTGCGGAGGCTGCGGCAAAGGTGCTGATGAATCGGCAGGCGTTGGAGGGGTATGCCACCATTACCACCAACCCCGCCGCACAGGTGTACCTGCCCAACAGCGTGCCCTCTGTCATGGACCTCAAGAAATAACGTGCCATGTTTCCCGCCCTTGCCGAAACTTTTCTGGGGATAGGCCACGGGACATTCCTGCATATCATGCTGGCGGTGGCCATTACCCTGCTGGTGCTGGATATTTTTGTTTGCACGGAACTGCTTTCCTGGGTGTCCCTTCTTCTTTTTGCGGCATGGGGCACTTGGCTGGTGGGTGCTCCGTGGCAGTGGTCGGTGCTGGTGTTTATCGGTTTTCTGGCACTGGTCTGCGTATTGTACTACACGCTGTGGGTGCAGTGCGTGCGGCGAGTGGTCATGGATTTGATACTGCGCCGCGCTCCCATGGAGTCCACCGAACAGGTGACAGGAAAAACGGCTTCCGTGTTGGGGGAGGGGGATAATCTCTGCATCCGCTGGGAGGACCATATCATCCCCATTGAGGAAAATGACCGCGATGGCCTTTCTGCCGGGGATAAGGTGGTTATCGCGGCTATCCGTGGCGGGCTGGCCCACGTCCGCAAGGCCTGAGAAGCGCCCCAATTTCCCGCCGGAGCGAGAATAAGGCTTGCAATTCAGCCGCGAAAAGGGCAAAATATGCCCGATCGGAGCGGTGCTCCCGGTGGTAAGAGCCATTTTCCCCCAAGCAGAAGATGATTCGCATCTATACACAGACTGAGAATGGAATTGTCCGCACCGTGGGCGTGGAGGAGCAGGAATCCCGCCGCGGTGAGGTGTTCTGGATTGATTTGCTCACGCCGGATGCGGAAGAGTTGCGCTATGCGGAGTCGCTCTGCGCCATAGAGATGCCCACCAAGGATGAGATGCGCGAAATTGAGGCTACCTCTCGTCTGTATTGCGAGGACGGGGGGCGATTCATGACCACCACGGTGCTCAGTCGCGTGGAGACGGATGACCCCATCATCGCGGAAATTACGTTCATTCTCAAAGGGAAAATCCTCATCACCATTCGCCACACGGACTCGTACTCCTTCCGCGTGTTCTCTCACCAGCTGCTGCGCATGCAGGGTACGAACCGCGACTTGGTGTTCGTGGGGCTGCTGGAGACGCTGGTTGACCGCCAGGCCGACGTGCTGGAACGCTTCGGTACGGATTTGGATGCGCTTTCCAAAAAGGTGTTCGGCAAGCACCACACCCGCCGTAAGGAAAAAGTGGAGGACCCGGACACGGATGACCTGCGCGACGCTCTGGAGGAGCTGGGACGCGTGGGTGACCTGATTACCCGCCAGCGGGATGCTCTGGTGAACCTGTTGCGCCTCATCACCTTTGCCGGCAACGAGGATTCCTGCCTGGATGCTCAGAACAGCCTGTATGTGGCACTGCGCCCTGTGTCCCGAGACGTGAACTCTCTCTCCGAATACGCGTCATTCCTGTCCAACAAGATTAACTTCATGCTTGATGCCGTGCTGGGGCTCATCAACATTGAGCAGAACGACATCGTGAAGGTGTTCACCATCATGTCGGTGGTGTTCATGCCGCCCACGCTTATTGCCAGTATTTACGGCATGAACTTTGAGTACATGCCTTTCCTTCATTCCCCGTGGGGCTTCTGGCTCTCGCTGGTGGTGATGCTGCTGGCGGCTGCCATACCGCTGCTGATTTTCAAACTCAAACGCTATATCTGATTATGATTAAGACCCGCAGTGTTGTCAAACCTGAAGAGGAAATTCGCAAGGCTGATATTCTCATTGAGGCTCTGCCTTATCTCCAGGCGTATCGTGACAAGACCATTCTCATCAAGTTCGGCGGCTCTGCCATGGATGACCCGGAGTTGGTGAAATCGCTCATGCGCGATATTGTGGTGATGGAGACACTGGGGCTCAATCCGGTGGTGGTACACGGCGGCGGCAAGGCCATCTCCAAGGCCATGCAGGATGCCGGGCTGGAAGCCCGCTTTGTGAACGGTCTGCGTGTGACCTCCAAGGAGGCGGTGGATATTGTGGAAACCACGCTTTCCGGGCGCATCAACCCCGGGCTGGTGGAGATGATGCGTGACCATGGCGGTAAGGCGGTGGGTATTCCCGGTACGAATGTGTTTGTGGGCGAAAAGCTTTACGAGACGGATGAAAACGGCGAGCGGGTCGATATCGGCATGGTAGGGCGTGTGATTGGTTGCCAGCTGGCGCGCATTGAGGAAGCTCTTTCTCTCCAGATTACCCCGGTCATTTCTCCGCTGGCCCGTGAACTGGGCACGCAGCAGGCACTCAACGTGAATGCGGATTTGGCGGCTGCCGCGCTTGCCCGTGAGCTCAAGCCGGTGAAGCTGATTTATATTTCCGATGTCCCCGGTTTGATGATGAATCCGAATGATCCCAGCTCCATTATTCAGAGTGTCAATCGCAAGGAGGCTTTTGAGCTGATAGAGCAGGGTATTATTTCCGGCGGTATGATTCCCAAGGTGAAGAGCGCCGTGGACGCGCTGAATGCCGGTGTGCGCAAGGTACACTTCATTGACGGGCGTTTGCCGCACACCCTGCTGCTTGAGATCTTCACCCCGGAGGGTATCGGTACTGAAATTGTGCGCGAACAGCGTTGAATTGCCACCCCGTTCAAGTCGTGAAAAAACCATCCTGCATCGGTTTGTTTGCTCCCGTGCGCAGCGCTGCGTGCAAACGGCTGGTGCAGGTGTTGAAAAACGCTTTTGATGACGGCGGTATTGAGACGCGGGAGGTCAGTACTGCCGCTCCGGAAAGCGGTGATTTTGCTGCACCGGATTTGATGCTCTGTCTGGGGGGGGATGGTACTATGCTGGCGGCAGCAGAAGCGGCAGCCCGCCGTGGCGTGATTCTGGGCGGTATCAATATGGGGCATCTGGGCTTTCTGAGTGCCTGCGGGCGCAATGAAGTGGAGCAGCTGGTGCAATCGCTTGCTTCCGGCACGTATGAGGTGCACCGCCGTGCCATGTTGGAGGTGCGCGCCTGCGGCTGCGACGGGTGCAAGATCGGGAAGCTGGCGTTGAACGAAATAGCTCTTACACGTTACCAGACGGGTAAAATGATTGATGTGGATGTAGAGGTGGATGGCTGTTTGCTCAACCGCTACCATGCCGACGGTATGCTGGTGGCCACGCCGACAGGTTCCACGGCCTATTCGCTGTCTGCCGGTGGACCGCTGGTCTGGCCGGATGCCGGGGTGGTCTGCCTGACTCCCGTCTGCCCGCATAGCCTGACCAACCGCTCTGTGGTGCTGCCCGACTCTGTGGAGCTGACGCTTCGCCCCAAAGAACGCCGGGGCAGGGCGGAGCAATCACTCATCTATTCGCTGGACGGTCGCTCCACGCACCCTATCACGCTCAATGAGGAATTGAGGATTCGTAAGGCCACGGAGGAGTTGCTGCTGCTGACCTTGCCGCAGAGCGATTATGCTGCCCGATTGAGGGCGAAATTGGGCTGGTGAACAGCTCATAATGTTGCTTGTGGAAGCCAATAACCGCCATGCAGGAGATTGGCTTGTTTTTTTTGCCTGCTTAAGCATTCTTTGGTTGACGTGCTGCGCGCATTTTGGTATAAGTTGGGGTAAGCATAAAGACGGCTGGACTGTAGCCGCCTCGCTGTGTTTTTCCAAGAATAACTTACAAGCATATGAAATTACACCTCCCTGCGCGTTTGCGCTCCGCTCTTCTGGCATGTCTTGCCGTGGTTGCCCCTCTGGCCGGTACGGTAGCAACCGGAACATTTGTAGGCGGTGCCGTTGTGGCATCTCTCTCTCTTACTGAGGCTCAGGCAGCTGAGGTGGAGGTTGTCGCCGGTACAACGGTAACCTATGATGCGTCCAATACATACGTCCTCAAGGGTGGTACGCTGAATGTCGAATCCGGAGCGGTCAGTAGCGCAATTACCGTTGGTGCTCCCGATTCGACCATTTCTCTTGGTGCTGGGGCTGTGTTGTCTCCCCTCCGGGTAACGCTTGCGGAGGGTGTTGATTCCTATAAACTCGTCGGTACGGGCACGTATGACCTCGCCAGTGCTACTCAGATGTATGGGGCCAATGCCTCCACTGCTGACTGGACGGGTACAGTATCCATTTCCAACAGCGTAGGGGTAGGTGCATTCAATATCAATAACTACGGTAACGCGTCATCTTCTGTCAAGCTCAGTGGGGTTGCCGGTTGGCTTGCACTGGGGGTTGCGTTCAATCCTACCCTCATTCTGGAGGATACGACGGATGCGTCTGCCCTTAATCAGACGGATGGCTCTTCCAATCGTGAATATGCCTTTGCTGGCGTTAAAGGTAAGGGTACGTTTGAGCGTGGAGGCACCAAGTTCTCCGGGCCTGTTTCGTATGCCTTTGCCGGCGATATTTCCGAATGGACCGGTAACTTCGTCAATAATTTTGGTCAGACAACTCTGATTTTCCGTGGGACCGCATCGGAAATCAATCTGGCGGGTATTACTCACAATGCCGGCTATGATATGGGGGTGAAGTTTGACGGTGCGGTAGCTACCACCGTCAATTCTCCGATTCTCTCTACTGGGGGTGGCGCCATCAACATGACCATCAACAATACCGGCGGTGTTACTTTCAATAAGTCGGTAGAGGTGGCGACTCTTACGGCCAATGCTGCCATGACCGTTGGTTCCACCGGCAAGGTGACTGTCAGCGGTGCTTCTACTATTGCAGGGGCTCTTACCATCAATGGTACCCTTTCGTTGAATGGCGGTGCGACGTTGGGAGCCTCTGTAAACAATAATGGTACGCTGAACGTTTCCGGAGAATTGATTGTTGAATCTGCCGGGCTGGAGCAAACTCCTACGGGCGACACTACGTTCTCCGATGGCGATAATGGCTTAATTGAAAGCGGGTCCATTGCCTATACCGTTATTAACAACGCAGCAGGGGCAAAACTCAACCAACAGGATGTCTCTCTTTCCTTTGATGGCGATACTTCTCTGAAACTCTCTTCTTCCGGTACCGTTGTCCGTGAGGCTGATACAAGCAGCACCGTGTATTGGGTAAATAATGGTGATGTTTCCTTTGCCGGGACGAATGCGAACTCCTATCGCATGAATGGCGGTACGCTGGTGCTGGATAAAACGGATGCAGCAGCTCAAGGAACCGCACTCGTTTCTGTTGAGGGCGGAAAAGGAATTGTTCAGATTGTGGCAGATACCACTCTGACCGGGCAGCAGATTTCGAAAGCAACGTGTGATTTGATTGTTTCCGGCGCAACTCTTAAGCTGGGTACGGGTGAGGCTCAGGCAACGAATGTTGCCAGTTTCTCTTCCGTGACGCTGGAAGATAACGCCGCTCTCTTCATAGAATCAAAGTCCTCCGTCATCAATAATCTTACTGTTAATGAGACCGGGGCACGCTTTGATATCAAAGATACGCAGGGTGTTCCTTCTTCCAATCCCTATCGCTTTTCCGGTGTGACCACGCTGAAAGGCACGTTGACCCGTGTTCCCAATGGTGGTTGGGGTAATGGTGTGATGTTTGAGCACCTCACCGGAGCCGGTTCGCTCGTTTATACGAATAATCCCAATGAGCAATCCTACATAGCCGTCAATTCATTACAGGGCTTTACCGGAGATTTAAGCCTTACTCAGACTAATAATAATTCCGGTGCTTATGAGGTGTTCATAAACTCCGGCGAGGGTGAGGTGGCAATGAATACACTCACCGTTGGCTGTATCAATAAGCCTATTGATTTCAGAAACATGAGTGTGGAGCTTGATGCCTCGAATGGATGGGCAATACAGCAGCTGAATATTCGCAGTAATACGAATTTGGGTGTAACCGGCGCTTCCGGACTGGCTGCCAATGTGGTGATTCACGGAGTGGATAATCTCATTACGGTACGGGGAGATTCTGCTCTGAACCTTGCAGCGCTTGATGTAACAACCAATGGTGTGTTGACCATTGCCGGTAATGTCAGCGCTTTGGCAATGAATCAGGAGGGTGATGTGACGTTGACGGATATGCGTCTGGAGGATGGAGCTTCACTCGTATATGGAGCGGATGCTGCAACGCTTCAGATTACTGAACAGAACCTGCTGGGCTCTGTAAAAGTTGACCTCAACAATTTGACGGATGCTCAGAGTGTGGCGATTGCCAACGGCTTAGGCTTGGAGCTTGGCATTGCAGATTCTGTTGATAAATCTCTCATTAGTATAGTGGCAGATAATGTTCGTGATGCAGTGCTGGACAATAGCGGCGGATCGTGGAAACTTACTTCAGGTATTGTTTCTCAGTACTGGGAAGCGACTTCCGGTTCAGGTAATTGGGATACCTCTGATGCAAACTGGGCATTCAGAGATGAATCTGTCCCCGGTAGCGCTTATATCTCAGGGTCGGATGCTATTTTCTCCGGTGATAAAAATGCCACGGTTAACGTTACTGTCCCCGTTGATGTTCAGAATATGGAAATTCGGGATGGTAATTATTCCTTCGTCAATTCAAGCGGTGAAACCATCGTTGTCAAAAATAATCTGGTTGTCGATTCTAGAAATAACCACATCCATAGTGATGTAGAGGTGAAGGGAGCTCTTATCGGTAAGGGAAGTATCGGAGTTGAGGGTAATATATCACTGGGCGCATCTTCCTCTATCGGGCAGTTGGTTGTGAGCGGTGTTGTTGAGATGATGGAAGCGGATTCGGAGCTCACTGTCGGCGGAAAATCTTCCGCTCAAAAACTCCTCGGCGTTGATAGATTGATTGTAAACGCAAACTCTTCCATGACGGTTTATACGGATACGGTAGTGGGAAGTTTGGCTGGCCGGGGTACTGTGATTGTTGATAGTGCTGACTTGAAGCTGACTGATGGAGTGACATCCATTGGTTCTGTAGAAGCCGCGTCTGTGACATTGAACAAAGGCGTGACGCTCGAAGTCGGGACTCTTGCTACTTCAGTGGTCAATATGACGTTCTCCCCCACAGTGATTGACGGTAATGTCAACCTATCAGTAGATAAGACGGTGGGTGCTACCAAGGTGAGTTTGACTGTAGCTTCTGTGAATGATCTTAACAAACTTACAAACGGACAGGTTGTCACCGTTGCAGCTATAGGGCAGCCCGGCGGTGTTGTGACGGGAGATTTGATTGCTCCTCCGGCTCCCAATCCCGAGACGTTTGTTTCCGAATGGAGTGACACAGAGGGATTTTCTGTGACCGCTAATTTGCGTGGATTCGGATATGAGCTGAAAGTATCTGATGATAATACCCTGATTACCATGGTCGTTGGTCGTGATAACAAGGGTTGGTTGGGAGAAGACTCCGAGATATGGAAACAGGGTGAGCAGACAGGCTGGCAAGAAGGTTATGTACCCAATCCTACTACCAGAGCTGCCGGATTCTTCGGAAATGGTTCGTCCGTTGTAAATGTTGACGAGGCCGGTGTTGAAACGGCTCTGGTGGATGTTGATATTGCCATGGATAAATTGGCGGAGAAACCCTCATATACCTTTGTGGGCGGTCAGGTAACTGCGGAGAACATGGTTATTGGTCAGGGTGAGTTGATTATTGCAAATAATACATTTATCCGTCAGGATACCCAGGTATACAGTAATGGCAAACTTACTGTTGCCAACGGCGGTGTGTTTGTGAACAGTGAATCTGTCAGTCTTACGGATGCTGTTTCCCTCACAGTTGATGAGGGAGGTGAATTCTCTGTTAATGAATCCTTTACCGCCGAAAAGTCGGCTACTATCACCAACGCCGGCTTATTTACTGTTGCGGATGTCAACATCGTTGGGGAAATTGATAATACCGGCATGTTGCAGATTCATGGCAGCGGTTCCATAGGTGCTGTGAATGGGGGTGACGTCAAACTGTTTGATGGTCGTTCCGATTGTACTTTGGAAGTTGGCAGTATGAATGTAGACAGTCTTTCCATCTTAGGGGAGAACTCTGTGCTGAATCTGAAAGACGATTCGGTTATCGGGGTTCTTAGCGGCAAAGACGGAGTGGACGGTGAGACTCTCACTTCTGATGCAACGCTTACGCTGAAGGGTAGAGTTGAGGGCGGAGTAAGCGTATCGGTCAAGAAGAGTTTGACTCTGAATTCCGGGAAAAATGAGTTCGGTGTATTCAATGTCCCGGTTGTTACCCTTGACCTCAAGGAGTACGCACTCAACACAGAAGACGCGGTTATTTCGGTTAGAGAACTTGTGGCGATTGAGCCTGTAGAGATTGTACTTACACAGAATGCCATTGACGGTTTACCCGTGGGGGATGGAAATGTCATCGTCCCTGCTGATTATAAGCTTATTAGTGGTATAGGGGGGTATACGGCTTCCAATTTCTCTATCTCGGATGCTATCACACAGGAAATTGTGCGACGTGGTGTGACGGCTGCACTCAAGGCTGAAAACGGCGAGTTGCTGCTTTCTCTCGGTGTGCCTGAATTAGGGATGGTTTGGAATACGGATGATGCTCAAACTAACACGGGCTATGTGGTACCCACCGGAAAGGGGCTTTATACTGCTCTTGATTACGTGGCACAGGTGATTATACCGAATAACAAGACGCTGGATTTGACTGCTGATGGGGTGGGTAATGCTGAATCGAATGCCACTCAGGCTGCGCTGGGTCTCATCATTCGCAATCCTGATGGCGGCAGTAAGCTTACCATTAAAGGTGATGCGGCGGCGGAGGACGGTTCGTTGCCTGATGTTGCTACAATCATTTCCAATCGTGAGATAGAGAGCCCTGTTGCGTTGGTTGCAGACAGTATGTGGGTAAATCTTGGGCTTCCGACGGGTGCAAAGCCTATTCTGTCTGATGATGCTGTGTCTGATACAGCTGTATTCGCTTCCGTGGAGATGATGAATGGAGCTCATCTTCAGGTTTATGCGGATGCAAAGGTACAAGGCAGTATTGATTTAGGGGATGATACTTCATTGACCGTTGCTGAGGATGCTGCGCTTTCCGCTCATCAGCTTAACGGCTCTGAAACTGCTTCGCTTTCCGGGAATGTAGACATATACGGTGTCGGTGGCACCTATTCAGGCTCCTACGGAGATGGCGGCGCTGAATTGGAGCTGCATAAGGGGGCTTATCAGTCCGTCAGGGCCGGCAAGGGGCTTTCTCTTGTGCTGTCCGGTGGAGAGGGTGTACTTGACTTGGGAGATGTTTCAACGGAAATGACGAAGCTCACAGTAGGGATGGGAGGCGCCTCAGCGGACAAGGCGTACTCTGAGCTTGTTGTCAGAAATGTGACAGTGAATGACGAGGCTGATAAGGTAGAACATCATACGCTGAAACTTAACGGTACTGGTAGTTATATAGCAGATTCGGAACTGACGGTATCCTTGGGCGCGGTTGAAACAGCCCCCATTCTCGGTACTGACAAGGTGCCGGTCATTTTGGATGGTAGTGTCAGTATCTCTAACTCCACCATCCGTTTGACGATGGTTACTACAGATGAAAATCTGCGTTCTCTGGATGTCAATACGGAGGCGCCCTTGGTTGGTGCTAAGTTAGCAACGTTGATGACTGCCGGCAGTATTACCGAGGATAATGAAGTGGAGCTGACGGGCTCTCGAGCCATGATGAATGTTATCAATAAGTACTACACTAATGCTCGTTTGGATGCTAGCGGAGATATTCTCGTGGATCGAGTAACGGACTACTATACTGCTCAATCCGGTAGTATAAGTGGAGTCGGCTTTGTTGGCTTGGAAATGCTGGATAAGGTGCTGGTGGAGCTCAACCCGCAGACCAATACTCAGGATTATCAGGATTTGGCCAATGTGCTCAATGCGCTGGATGATGCCGTTGTGGCAGGAAATACCGCAGAAGCCGATGAGCTTGCAGCCTCGGTGACAGGTGCTTCTGCTGCGGCTTTGGGGGCTGCGCTTGCCGGTGATATGGAGCGTCAGCTGCGCGCCATCCGTAACCGCACCACGACCATGGGCGTGGATCAGAGTACGGTGAATCACAACATGCCTTACTTCAACGCCTGGATTAACGCTGAGTACGATAACCGCAAGCTTGATGAAGACGGTACGCTTTCCGGTTACGACTACAGCGTGACGGGGGGAACAGTCGGATTCGATGTGGATGTAACGCCCCGTTTTGTCTGCGGTCTGGCGGTTTCTGCTCTCACGGGTGATATGAGCTCTGAGGGACCGGATGAACTGGAAGCAGACGTCGATTCCTACTATCTGACTGCCTTTGCCCGGACAGCCTACCGCCGTTGGACTCACACCTTTGTGGCTTCTGTCGGTAAGTCCGACCTGAGTATTGACCGCACCGTTTCATTCACCGGCGGCAACTACCGAACCAAGGGTGAGACGGAGGCCATGAGCTTCGGCTTCATGTACGAATTGGGTTATGTATTTGCGCTGGATGCGGATGCCACCACCTGCCTGCAGCCTGTGTTCAACCTGTCTGTGGCACACAGTTCCATGGATGGCTACACGGAGTCCGGCAGTGATGCCGCGCTGGAGATGGGCAGTGTGGACATGACCGCTGTCACCATTGGCATGGGCGCCCGCTTGCAGTCCGTTGTGGGACAGAACGTGTTTAACCGCGCTTCCATCTTTGAGTCCCGCGCCCTCATTAAAGTGAATGCCGGTGACCGCGATGCTGAGGTAGACACGGCTCTGACCTCTCTGCCCACCGCCGCCGGCAAGGTCAGCTGTGCCGAGCGCGGACCGATTAGTCTGGAAATCGGTGCGGGTATTACCGTGCCTGTCGGTTCCAAGTCCGGTGCCATCTTCTTGGATGGTTCCGCTGAACTCGGTTCCGAATACACCGGGGTGAACGCCACCGTGGGGTATCGCCTCAACTTCTGATTCCCGCCGGCTTAGCTTCTTTTCCGGGCTCTGTCACCGTTTCGGTTGACAGAGCCCGATTGTTTATTCCGAAAGGTATCTATAAAAAACTCACATAAAATACCGATATAAGCCGAAAATGGAACAATATATGACAAATTGAACAAAAAAGGCTTGCCAAGTAGAATAAGAAAGAGTATCCTCGCTCCGCGCGAGTTTACCAAACCCGACCGTTGGTCCTCCTTTTCCACGGGAAGCAAAGCTCGCACGGAGGGAAACCCGGTCACCCCCAATCACATGATGTCCGAAGAAATTAAAGACGAGCAGGGAGTCATTCAACTGGCTCATTTCGAAATCCCGAACACCCTCAAGGTCATTGACGACCCGGAGGATGCCAATCACGTGACTTTTATCGCAGAGCCCATTGAGACCGGTTTCGGTCACACGCTGGGTAACTCTCTGCGCCGCGTTCTTCTCAGCTCCCTGGAGGGGGCTGCTATCACCAGCGTTCGCATTGCCGGCGCTCAGCATGAGTTCACCTCTCTGCCCGGTGTGGTCGAGGACGTTACGGAGATTATCCTGAACCTCAAGAAGGTGAAGTTTGCTCACCATGGCAAGGAATCCCGCACGCTCTCCCTGCGTGTGACCAAGCAGGGGGTGGTGACGGCAGGTGATATTCAGGATGACCACATCTACAGCGTGGTCAATAAAGATCAGGTTATCTGCCACCTTGACCAGAGCACCATCTTTGACTGTGACTTTGAAGTGAATGTCGGTCGCGGTTTCCACACGGCTGATGACAACAATGACAAGGATCGCCCGATTGGTGTTATCCCGATTGACTCCATCTTCTCTCCGGTGACTCGTGTGAAGTACGCCGTGGACAATGCCCGCGTGGGGCAGATGACAGAATTTGACAAGCTTGTGCTTGATGTCTGGACGGACGGACGCGTGAGTCCCCGCGATGCCATGCTTCAGGCAGCCAGCATTCTGCGCCACCATCTGGACGTGTTCGTGCAGAGCGATGACCGCCGCGTAGAGTTTGATAAGGCTTCCGGCGGTGAGCAGGATGCCAACACCGCTCAGCTGCGCAAGCTGCTCAACATGAGCGTGAACGAAATTGAACTTTCTGTTCGTGCCGCCAACTGTCTGAACAACGCCAACATCACCACCGTTGGTCAGCTGGCCATGAAGACCGAGAGCGAGATGCTCAAGTACCGCAACTTCGGTAAGAAGTCCCTCAACGAAATCAAGGACAAGCTTGTGCAGCACGGTCTTTCACTGGGTATGCAGTTTGATCCCAAGCTGCTTGCCGCTCCCACGCCTGCTTCCCGCATGCGCGCAGCTGATGAAGAGACGCGTGCCACAGATTTGCAGGCTCTTATCTCCCACAACATCAGTGTATTCGGTGATGATGAGGATGATGAATAAAGATTCCGATAAACTAGTAAACATATATTAACCCCATAACCTACATAACATATCATGAGACACGGAGTTAAAAAGCCCAAGCTTCAGCGCAAGGCTTCCCACCGCAAGGCTCTTCTTGCCAACCAGGCTTGCAGCCTGATTTCCCACGGCCGCATTACCACCACCCTTGCCAAGGCTAAGGCTCTTCGCCCCTACGTGGAGAAGCTCATCACCCTCGGTAAGAATGGTTCTCTGCACGCTCGCCGTCAGGCTCTTGCTACTCTGCCCCAGCCCAAGGTTGTGGCCAAGCTGTTCAGCGTGGTTGCAGAGGCTGCTAAGGATCGTCAAGGCGGTTACACCCGCATTGTCAAGCTTGGACAGCGCATGACTGACAGTGCCCCCATGGCTCTGATTGAAATTATTGACCTGCCTCAGCTTACCGCTCCCGTGGCTCCTGCCACCACTACGGCCACCGGTTCTACCTCCGGTGAGGAGGCTTAATCGGCTCGCAAAATACATAATTTCATACGGCTGCTTCCCTTAACTGATAAGGGAAGCAGCTTCTTTTACGAAGAACTTCCTTTAATGACGGAATTTGTAAAAAAAAGCTCGCCAAGAGATGCTGAGGAGGGTATAATACCCGCTAAAGAAAGCATCACCCCGCAAGCCGTATGATTACGAAAACTCTCACCGTTCAGAATAAACTTGGTATTCACGCTCGCCCGGCCGCACAGTTTGTGCGCGTTGCCAGCCGTTTTCAGGCTGATGTCACGGTTGAGAAGGATAATGAATCTGTTGATGGTAAGAGTATTATGGGGCTGATGATGCTGGCTGTCGGCTGGGGAGCCGAGATTAAGGTCACCGCAGACGGTCCGGATGAAGCTGAGACGATTGCCGCTCTGGAGGAGTTGGTAAACGGCAAATTCGGAGAGGCATAATAGTTGTCGGGGTATTGTACTCTTCGAAAATCGGCACTCATGAGTGAGCATTTTGAGCGTCGCCTTTCGGGACAGCCGGTTTCTCCCGGTATTGCCATGGGGGAGCTGCGCGTGGAAGCGCGGGGGTGTGAGGCACCTGCTACGCGGATGATTCTGCCCACGGAGATGGAGCAGGAATGGCTGCGTTTTGAGCAGGCACTTACACGCACGGAGGCTGAGCTTCATTTACTGAAGGCCCGTGTGGAGAAACTTTCCGGTGCTGCGGAGGCGGCGATTTTTGATGCACACCTACTTTTTTTGCGTGATCGCACTATCATGAGTAAACTCCGTAAGGAGTTTTCCTCCCGCATGCACAATATTGATGCGGTATATTTCGCGGTTGTGCAGAATTTCATGGAGGTCATGCGGCGTGTGGATGATTCTTATCTGCGCTCCCGTGTGGTGGATATTGCAGACGTGCTTCAGCGCGTGCTCAAGAATATGCGTCCGGCAGAGGAAACGCGCGGAGCAAGCACTCTCTGTGAGCATTGTCCCTGTGTGCTGGCGGCGTATGATTTGACACCGAGCGATACTGCGGATTTAGACCCGAACAAGGTGCTCGGATTTGTGACGGAAACCGGTTCAGCGGTATCTCACACCGCCATTCTGGCTCGATCTCTGGGATTGCCGGCTGTGGTGGCAGTGCCCCGGCTGGTGATGGATTCCCGCGCTGGTCAGCAGGTGATTTTGGATGGCTACAACGGTGAACTGATTCTCAATCCCACACCGGAAACCAGAGAGTATTACCGCGCCCTTCAGCAGGAAAAAGATAAGGCGTATCAGGCTCTTGTAGCCATGCGTGACTTGCCGTCGGTGACAACAGATGGACGTCATATTCGGCTGGCTGCCAACGTCGAGTTTGCGCATGAGTATGATGCCATACAGCGATCCGGGGCAGAGGGTGTGGGCTTGTTCCGCACAGAGTTTTTTCTGCTAGGCGGAGATGGAATCCCCGATGAGGAAGCACAGTATCAGCACTACCGCACGTTGGTTGAGAGCTGTGCACCGCATGAGGTGATTTTCCGCACGCTGGATTCCGGTGGAGACAAGCTGCCTTTTGAGGTTCTGGAAGAAAAAGAGGATAATCCTTTCCTTGGTTGGCGCGGTATTCGCGTTTCCCTGAGCCGCCCGGAAATCTTCAAGGAGCAACTGCGCGCCATTCTTCGTGCCTCCGCTCACGGCAAGGTGGGGGTCATGTTCCCCATGGTTTCCGGTCTTACGGAGGTGCGTGAGGTGCATGAGCTGTTGGATGAATGCCGCGCAGAGTTGAGAGCCCACAATCTCCCCTTTGATGAACATATGCGCGTGGGTATCATGATTGAGGTACCCAGTGCAGCCATGATGTCGGATGTGCTCGCCCGGTATGTGGATTTCTTCTCCATCGGAACCAATGACCTTACACAGTACACGATTGCTGTCGACCGAGTCAACTATCGTGTGGCAAGTATGTTTCGCTCCACGCATCCCGGTGTGATTCGCCTCATGCGCCAGACTATAAACGCCGGTATACCGACGGCTATCTGCGGTGAAATGGGGGCGGATATCAAGCTGCTGCCTCTGCTGGTAGGGTTGGGTGCCACAGAGCTTTCCGTGGGGACTCATTTGCTGCCGTTGGTGCGCTATGCTATCCGTCATCTCAGCTATGATGAGTGCCGCCGGATGGCAGACGAGGCTCTTTTGGCTGAAGATAGCTATACCATCCGTGCGCTCTCTCGGGCTCTGGCTTTGAAGTCATATCCTAACCTTTTTGAGTAAGACGGACATTGTTGACAGAAAAATTACCGAAAAGTAACAAAATGAGGTGATTTTTTCTTGAAATTCATCTTTCTCTATGATAGTAGCAGACAAGGTATTTCGCTGTAGGTGAAATACGTGACCATTTACAGATATATTGCACTGCAAACAACTATGGCAACGCCGAAAAAAACGACCACAGAGAAGAAAGCGGCTTCTGCGAAAACTGAGAAGTCTGCACCCAAAGGCAAGAATGCAACGGAGCCTGCTGCTTCCGCGCACAAGGTTGCTCCCGTGCGTGAGCAGCTGACAGCAGAGGAAAAAGCGCGAGTAAAAAAGCTCAAGGAAACTTTGGCTTTACTGAAAGCCGATCCGGAGTGGCCTGCTTTCCTCGAGCAGCAGAAGGCAGCCTTGCATAAGCTGCACGATGAACTGGTGCCCAACATGCAGAATGTGACTCGTGATCATCTGCGCAGCGGTGCTTCTAATGTCTCTTCCTCTTCCGGACAGCATATAGGGGATGCCGGGAGTGAGGCAGAGGTGCGTGATCTTACCATTCGTCTGTTAGACAAGGACAGAGAGCAGCTTTTTGAGATTGATGCCGCTCTGGAGCGCATTCGCCGCGGTACCTATGGTATCTGTGAAATCTCTCTGGAGCCCATTCCCAAGAAGCGCCTTGAGGTGCGTCCTTTCTGTCGCCTTACTGTGAAGTGCCAGGAGGAATATGAGAAAAAATACGGCTCATACTCCAACTATCGTGCCAGAAAACAGGATCGTGTAGGCTATGCTGACCTACAAAATGACATGGAAAATGCGATTTCGCTTGACGATAACGAATAATCGTGTATTATAGGCGCCCGCAAGTCAACAATTCGCAATTATGCCTAGAGATATCATCATTCTGGAATGCACGGAAGCTAAGGCTGAGGGTAAGACTCCCTCTCGCTACGTGACCACCCGCAACAAAAAGAGTCAGCGTACCCCCGGTCGTCTGGAGAAGGTTAAGTTCAACCCCTACCTGAAGCGCCGTACGCTGCACCGTGAGATGCGCTAAACAACCATTTAAGCACTAATAAAGCTATGATGACTGAATTCAAGAGCGTTGAGCGCCGTATCCGTTTCCGTACCTGCAACAAGACGATGCCGCGTCGTCGTATTGACATTCCCGCCGGTGCCGTGGATATGTGCAACCCCGAATTTCTTTCCAAGTTCACGTCTGAGACGGGTAAGATTCTTCCCCGCCGTGTGACAGGTGTTTCTGCTAAGATGCACCGCAAAATCACGCGTGAGATTCGCCGCGCCCGTGCCGTGAATCTGCTCCCCTGAGCCGATAACTCTACAGAGGAGTTCTCGACGGCAAGTTGTCGTTGATTGAGGGGGCTTGTGCGCTTCGGTACACAAGCTCCCTTCGGCTTTTCCTTAATAGGTGAAATGTATTTATAAGCTGCTGACGATGAAAGAGTTAAAGGATATGCAAAATGAGCGCGATACGCGCGAGATTTCCATTGACCGAGTAGGAGTGCGGGATATTCGCTTTCCCATCATCGTGAGTGATAAGGAACGCCGTACACAGTCAACCGTGGCTCGAGTAGCGCTGATGGTGGATTTGCCCAAAGAGTACAAGGGAACCCACATGAGCCGATTTGTGGAGGCGCTGCATGAACACAAGCGCTATCTGGATGTCCACACGGCGGTGCGTCTGCCGGACAGACTGCTTCGTAAGTTGGATGCTCAGCGTGCCCGCGTGGAGATTGAGTTCCCTTTTTTCCGGCTGAAAAAAGCTCCTGTGACCGGCATGGAGGGGATGATGGATTATGATGTCCGTTTTGAAATTGATGCGGAGCGTGGGAAGCCCGGTAAGTTTACACTTACGCTCAAGGTGCCGGTGACAACGCTCTGCCCGTGTTCTAAGGCGATGAGTGATAAGAGTGCGCATAATCAGCGCGGGGTTGTCACCTATTCCGTGCGGTTTTCCGGAGATGCCGTATGGATTGAAGATTTAATTGATTTGATAGAGAACTGTGCCAGCTGCCAGCTGTATAGTCTGTTGAAGCGTCCTGATGAGAAGTTTGTAACGGATTATGGCTACGAGCATCCTGTGTTTGTAGAGGATTTGGTGCGCAATGTGGCTGTTGCAACGGAACGGTACAACGCTTTCAGCTGGTACCGTGTGGAAGCGGAAAATTTTGAGTCCATCCACAATCATAATGCGTACGCCATGGTGGAAAAGGAACTCAACTGATAAGCTGAATACGGGGATGAAGGCACCTATTCGTCAGTTGGTAGAGGCGCTGGATTCCTGCCTGCATTTTCTGCCGGATGCCCGAGTGCGGCAGGGAAGGGAATACCGCTGGCTGCATTCCGCTGAGATTCAGGCTCAGGTATCGCACTATGGCGCGTGGGTGAATTTTTGGGGGATAGGGTGTTTTCTTGCAGCTGTTATTGTGCCTCCGGCACTGATTGGCTTGTTTCTTTATTCACAATCACCATTTGGTGTGAGTTCTCTTTCTATCGTGAGCTTCCTGTTGTGTTTTCCTGCGGTGATGCTTGCGGTCAAGTTTGCGGGTGATGCCTTTATCTGTCTGGCTGTTAATGTGGTGCAGCGTATTGCCCCGGGAGCCGGTTGTACGGTTAAGCCCCAATCGTGGAGGTTTCGCGAGCTGCGGGAGTCTTATGCCTGGTACTGCGGGGTGCCACGTTATTGGGAGCGTCGTCTGAACCGAGTACTCTTTTTGATGGCATGTCTTGGCGTGTGTGCAGCATACTTTCTGAATCTTTGATTCAGCCGTTGCGCTGGATGTGTAGAATGCTATCTGCTATGTTGCGTACTGTTTCTTCCAATATGTTGGAAAGATGACTGCCCGGGGTGAAATCTGCCGGGGCGAAGAAATCCACCCGGTTTTGTGTCGCCTTGAGCGCATAGCATTTGCAGAAGCTGGCCCGGGTGGTGTCATCCGGGTCATAGACGGCGATGCTGGTGCCGCCCTGCTGGCGCATGATGGTGAAGCAGGGGACATCTGTCGGTCCATCACCGATGTATATCATGTGTTCGAAAGGAACGGGGCGTAAGTCGCTGTCCATGTGGTCATTTACATCTTCCGTGTATTTGAGCATTCCTTTGTTGATGCGGAAAAGATACTGAGTTTTGGTAGTGTGGGAGATGACTCGCTTGGGGAAGTCGATACAGCCGTTGCGTTCACTGAATTCGCAGGCAAATACTTCTCTCATATAGGGGCGTATGACGCTTCCGTCAATAATGCTTTTGATTCCGCTGGAGATGATGTAGAACTCTACTTTGACTCCGGCATAGCGGTGTTCCCGAGTGAGGGCGCGATTCTGAAATTCCGCAAAGAATTCCGGGATTCCTTTGTAGAAAATGATTTTTTTACCGAGTTCACGGAGTTGTTCATTGCTGACACCGTCAATGCTTAATTCTTCCAGCAATTGTTTCATGTAGCTGAGCTCACCGTCCCAGTCCTCATCCCGGCTGCGGGCATTGCAGTGTGTCCAGAAACGCTCAGCATCTATTCCGAATTCGGGAAAGATGGTATCTTCCTGCATGTTATGCGGGGTGAGTGTTTTGTCAAAATCGAAGACGATGGCAATGGTATTCTGCGGAATCGGCATGAAAGAGTTATAGCGCGTTTCAGTTGATTCTGCAAGGCAAAAGAGCGGGAAAATCATCAGAATTGGAGTTGACAAAAGACGACTCTTGGTATTGAATATAGGCATGAGAGTTCGTGTACTGTTGCCTGCTATTTGTGGATTGGTATTGTTTCCGTGTTGTACTCAGACGGTTCGTATAACAGAGTTGGCGGATTTACCTGTTAAAGACACGAGACTTTACAGCATGGATTGGGAGGTGAGCCCCCTGCGTGCCAATTATCAATATGTGTTTCACGGTGCTCATTCCGGTAAGGCTCGCCGTGCGCGCGTGGGGGATTATTACTTCCTGAGCTGGTATGATGCAGAGCCGGAGAAGCCCGTGCGTATCGTGATGCAGTATACTCAGGCCGGTTCTGCGTCCCAACTGCGTTCCTGCACGGTTGAGTATGCGCAACCCCGCCGCTCATCAGGATACCGAAAGGTAAATTTCCAATTTATCAAAGATAAACCGAGTGGGGCGGCTGTGGAGTTAGCTGCTGATACCGGGCAGCTAACGGAGCAGACCCCGACGGATCTGCGTTATCAGGTGCCGGAGTCTCTGCTGCATGGTACGGTTCGTGTGCCTGTGAATGCACATGCGGCGGATGGTGATGTGCTCAGCTGGCGCATGGATATTTACTGCGGAGATGAGACAACCCCGCGTGATACACGCAAGTCTTTCCTCTGGAATTGATGTGTTTTTTTGAATCGTGTAGGGGGCTTTCGCCCCCTCACACACCACCGTACGTGCCTTTTATGGCATACGGCGGTTTCCTAACCTTTACAGACTACGCTCTGCAATGAGACTAACCCCTGTTTCCTGAACCACTCCTTTCCCATGGCTC
>JAZNLU010000009.1:0-17918 GCA_045579245.1 Akkermansia sp. | reverse complement strand
ACTTTTTGTATCATGACGGCAACCGGGGGAAGGACTCATTGCCGTCCTTCCCCCAAGCCCCCATTCTGCTAGGGCTCTTTGGGCTCCTTCGGAGACTTTTTTGGGGGCTCTTTGGTGTTGCTTTTGTTTTTACACTTCTCAATATCTTTTCGATATCATTTTAAGATTCATTTTTTACTTGCCAATTATCGACCATTGTGGTAGTTAGTACGGGGAATACATTTATCCCATTCATGAGACGCACATTCTTTCTGACTATGACTCTGCTCTGCTGTACTGCGTATTCAGCGACAGCACAGACGAATGCTTACACGCTCGGCGACGTGATGTATGTTGGGGACTCCATTACCCACGGAGTAAATGCCCCATCCTACCGCTGGGCCATGCATAAGATTTTGGTGGACAATGGGATTGCGTATGACGAAGTGGGTTACAAAACAGGCAACTATTCCGGAGGAGTTACTGCCGGCACAACATACGGAGGCGTATCTTTTGAAAATGTACACAGCTCCCAGGCATCTGCCCGCGCATGGGAACTAGCCGGAAGAAAAGCCGGAGGACGGTTTGATAATACAAATATCATGAACTGGTTGGGGCAATCCTCTACAAAAACCGATGGTACAGCATACACCGGCCCTGCATTTACCGAAGAGGATGCCCCGGAAACATTTTTTCTGCTGATTGGCACCAACGATTTACTCTCCGACGGCGGAAGCATCAACAACTCCGCCAACCTGACCTCCAAAACCAACGCACTTCTGGGAGCTGATTTGAAAAGCGGCGATATGGGAACCATTGTCGATGCGATGTACAAAGCGACCCCCGGTGCCGCCGTCTATATATCCACCATACCTTGTTGGACAATACATGCCAACAGTAATGATGCCGCCTATCACACGGCTGCCCAAAATTATAATGAGAGCCTCAAAACATGGGTGAGTAACTACAACGATGCCAATAAGACAAACATCCGGCTCATGGAGGTTAACCGCGGCATCATCGATGTGGCATCTGACACCCCGTTTTACGGAGTCAGCAGCATGTTCAACAGCCCGGGCAGTGATGGTCTTCACCCCAATAAACAGGGTGACTTGCTCATGGCCGGCAACTATGCTCAAGCCATAGGATTAGCGGGGCGCACTGCCGGACAGGAACGCAGAAGTGCGGAATCCTTTGCTCTGAATGTTACAGCGGATGCGACTGATGCGGCCTTGTTATCCAACGTGACAACAGATGCCGGCGTACTTGATTTCAGCGGGGAGGGCGCATCCTCCGTGGCCATTTCCTGGGAAAACGCCGGAGAATACAACGGAGGCTTCACCGCGGAACTGGTTGACTGGCAGGTGGGCAACGGCGCGGAAGGCGGATGGGATACCACTAACGCCCTCACTGTAACAATGGGCAACGGCTCACTTTACGGCACGCTCAGCATTGACGAAGCTTACATCAAATGGGGGAACATCATCCTCTTCTCTGAAGACATGTCCGCTATCGGCTCTGCGGAAAATTTACGTATAGCATACCTGGCCGGCAGCTCCGGTGAGGGCGTTAGCAGCGGTTTCTATGTCTGGTTGAATGATATGCTCATCGGCGAGGCACTCAGCGCGACCAAAGGGACTGAATACAATGGTATCACCCTCACCTACAACGGTTCCGGAAGTGTTACTCTGGGTTCTCTCTCCGCAGATTCCACGGCCTCCTGGGCACCTACAACCTCCTACTCCACCAACGAGGAGGCTGCGTTTATCGCCAAGTTCATCACCCCTCGTCCGGCTGCAGCCGCGCAGGGCACAGTCATCCTGCCCAGCGAATACGATATATCCGAAACAATTAGTACATCTGAATTCAAGGATGGTGATGCTGTCGCCTCTGCCATAGGCGGTACAACTACACAAACATCCAATCAGGTTAGTATAACCGCCGACATCGGCACGTCCACAGCAAACGCTTTTGGTAACAAAACATCTCGAGCGGGGGATTTCTATATCACTTTCGACAACGGGAAATCGAGTGGTTTTTCTGCGGCGCATGGTACGGCTTTATTCCAAAACGTACCCACGAGTGTCGTCCTTGACGGAAATGTACTACTTCAGCTCACAGATACCTTTGCCGGAGCAAATTCTATGTTTGGCATTGCCAATGCCGGCTCAGTAAGCGGAGATGTCACCCTTGTGTTTGACGCAAATGCCGCAGTCTTTGATAATATCTCGGGAAATGCGCCGGCATCCGTGGCAGGAGCATATCAGGGCAGTATCGGGGGCACGTTTAAAGCCGTCATTAACAGCGGAACATTTAACTCCAACATTCTCGGAGGCGTGCACAGCGGAACCAACAATTCCATTGGCCGTACCGGGATATATATCAACGGCGGCAACATCAGCGGAAATGTGTACGGCGGTGGGCGCACCGGCACCATCGGCAGTCTCATGGCGCGCAGTAGTGAACCGGCATCGCTCATCACCATCACCAACGGCATTGTGGAAAAAGACGTGTACGGCGGCGGCAGCGGCGGTACCATCAACGGTGACACGAAAGTTGTCCTGACCGGCGGCACGGTGATGGGCAACGTGTACGGCAGCGGCAGCGGCGGAAACATCAACGGCAACAGCTCTGTCACCATCGACGGCAATCTGGCAGCCATCCTTGGCAACACCATCTCCGGCGGCGGCAGCGGCGGCACCATCAGCGGCAATTCCATGGTCAATATCATCAACGCTTCCGCGTCTGATTACGAGGGAACCATTGATAAATTCACCGGAACCATCAGCGGCGGCACACGCAGCGTGGTACAGGGTACACGCACACTCGCCATAGAGAACTCAAGGCTCAAAGGAACTGCCTTCGACAACGCGGTCATTTCAGATTTCGATGCTATCACACTCAGTAATTCAGATATTACCCTTTCCTCCCATGGAGGCGCAAGCGTGTTGGAACTGAAGAACAGTTCTCTTGCTGTGAGCGGCGATGTTGCCTCTCTGCGGGCTATCACCATGGATTTGGAAAGCAATCTGACGCTCGTCGGCATAAACAATACGGCAGAAGAGGCATTCTACATCTATCTGACTGATTCCGGCAACGATTTCAGCAAGCTTTCCATTACCCTGACAGGTGTTGATTACGCAGACGGTGCAGTTCTGGACAACGTCTACATTCAGGCAGGAGAGACAACTTACCGCGCTGAAATAGCATGGCTGGATAAGCAGAGCTCCATACGCAACCTCGTTGTAGGAGCTGCCGTGCCCGAACCGACAACAGCCACGCTCAGTCTGCTGGCACTCGCTGCGCTGGCGGCTCGCCGACGCCGCCAATAAATCGCAGGCTCCACCACCCCTTATCAAAAAAAACTCCCGGTTGCACCTGACCGGGAGTTTTTATATTTATCGCGCAATGGGCATGAGGGGATACGGATTCTCCGGCTGGGGCGGCAGCGGTTTATCCGTCTTTTCCATCACCTTCAACTCCGTGATGGGGCGAACAGGCATGAGCACCTCCCCCATGTCAGCGTAGTAATGCTTCTGCGTCAGCCGCACTGTATCACCGGGCGTGAGGTCAGCGAGCGTTTCGAGCACCGCTGCATCCTGTCCCGGCACATCAGCTGCGGCATCGATGAGTATTTCCGAACCGGGCTCTGCCTTATCATCGCCGTACTTACCGGGTTTCGCATACGATTCATTGGAAATCACACGGAACACAGCAACGGTGGCCGCATGTCCGCAGCGATCCGGGCAAAGAGCCGTGCGCCCCATACAGGGAATCGAGCGGGAGCCGAGATATTGTGCCGTCACGGTGTTGGAGGCGAGCAACTCAGCCTTTTGAGGCAATGGCGAGGCGAAAGCCGACAGGGAAGACACCATCAGCGCAGACATCAGCAACAATGTTCTTACCATCATATATATTTGTGGGGGAATTTGGTATAACTTGTTCAATCTTTTTTCCGCAGCAGGCAACAAAAGCCCCCTGCCCCGAAACCATGATGCGGCAACAGCCGATAAGCCGGAAAATCTGCCAAAGCTGAACGGTAAGCCGAAAGAGCGGGGACTTCCACCGCTTCCCAGCCGGGCACGCGTTTGAGGATATAAGCCATCACCTTCTCGTTCTCATCCGGGTCATAGGTGCAGGTGGAATACAGCAGGTGAGCCCCCGGTGCCGCGCACTGCACTGCTGCCAGCAGGATACCTTTCTGGCGCTTGGCATTGCCGTTCACCATAGCCGCCCCCATGCAGCCGGGATTGCGGATTCCCTTGCAGAGCAACGATTGCCCGCTGCACGGGGCATCCACCAGCAGTAAATCAAACTTCTCACCGGAGGCAGCCCATTGGTCCGGGCGCAGACCTGTAACCGTCACATTCGGCACACCGCATTGCTCCATATTCTGCCGCAGAATACCGCGTCGGGCGGCATTCACCTCGTTGGCGGTATGGTCCTGCGGCAGATAACGCGCTGCCATGAGCATGGATTTTCCGCCGGGTGCAGCACACAGGTCAAGGCTTCGTCCCGGCTGCGGCACCACCGCAAGAGCGGCGGATTCCCAGCAGGACGAAAGGTCCAGCACGTAGTACAGACCGCGGCGATAATCCTCATAAGCTGTGGGTTTCTGCATTCCCTCCCCGACCAGCGGAACGAACACACGAGGCGGCAGCCATGAAACCGCGCTCATATCCGCACAGGGAAAGGGCGGCACATACTCCGGCGGCGCTTGCGGAGTCAGCACCACAGCAGAGAGGGAAGAATCCCCCGCCCGCATGGCCGCCAGCAGGGCGGCGGATTGCGCATCATCCAGAGCCAGCCGTTTGCAGAGCCTCTGCTCACCATGTGAAGCATCCTGCATCATCATCGTTTGGCAGCCTCTCTCAGCGCCATGGCGGCAGCACCGACCATGCCGGCTTCATTGCTGAGCATGGCGGGAAGAATTTTCAGTTGCGCAAAGTGCTTGGCGTATACCTGGTTCTTCACATACTCCCGCAGGGGAGTGAACAGCCAATCACCGGCCTTTGCAACACCGCCGCCGATGATGAAAGCCTCCGGGTTCAGGATATAGTGACAGCTCACCAGACAGCATGCCAGTTTGCGGGCAAGGTCATCCCAGCAGGCAAGCGCCACGGGACATCCTGCCTCAGCAGCCTTTTCCAAGCCAAGCGGAGAGCATTCTTCCTCCGTACGGGTCATCCCGGCGGCAGCATAGGCGGCAATGGCATCTGCCGTCAGATTGCGGTGTCCGATGTAGTCCTCCAACGCCCCGTAGTTTTTGTAATACCCGGCACGCCCTCGGTAATCAATACTCATCTGCCCCAGTTCCCCGGCGGCACTCATGTGCCCGTGCAGCATCTGACCATTCACAATGATGCCGGAGCCTACCCCCGTGCCAAGCGTCAGACAAACGAGGTTCTTCATACCGCGGCCGGCCCCCAGCTGCCACTCGGCATAGGCCATGCAGTTGGCATCATTATCCACCGCGGCAGGCAAGCCGGAAAGCTCCTCCAACAGACGGCGGGCGGGGACATCATACCACCCCGGCACATTGGCCAGACTGTCAGCAATACCGGCATCATGATCCACGAATCCCGGCAAACCCATACCAACGGCTTTCAGCTCCGGATACTTCACCTGCAGCGCCTTAATCCGTTTACCCACTTCCCCGAACACCGCTTCGGGAGTACCAAAATCCATCGTCGCCACCGGCTCAGCCCGGTCAATAATATCAATCCCCCTCACTACGGCAATCTTCACGGAAGTGCCGCCCATATCCACGCCGATAGCTATCTCATCTTCGTACGTCATGCTTCCATTATGCCAAATTCCTGCACAAGGTAAAGAAAAAAAACCGACTCAAATGAGTCGGTTTTTCTTGATTGCGGGAGCAGGATTTGAACCTGCGGCCTTCAGGTTATGAGCCTGACGAGCTACCTGGCTGCTCCATCCCGCGATTTTAACTTCACCCTTACGGGTGCAGGGAAAGTTTACACATTCTCCAGCATAAAGTCAAGCTTTTTCTTTAAAAAATTATCTTTTTTTTACTGAGGCTCATTCAGATTATCTGCCATAGATTCCATAAGTTGTTGAGCCTTTTCGTCTCCGGCGACAGCCGCATTAGCTAACCACCCGAGCATGAGCGCTTCATTTTTAGGCACACCAACACCCGCCGCATAACAACTGCTCATCAGGAGACAGGCTTCGGCATTGCCCTGCATGGCGGCAAAACGCAGGTAGCGCACGGCTTTTTCCGCACCGTCTGCACCACCGTAACCACTCAGACAAAGCTTGGCACACAGCAACTGCGCTTCCACTGAGACTCCTTCTGCAATAGGTTGCAGCCAACGAACCGCAGCAGGCAGATTTCCGGCACGGGTTTCCATCTGCACCAATGCCATACAGGCATTGGGATTTCCGTTTTCCGCTGCACGCCGATACCAATCACGTGCAGCAGAGGCAGAAGCATTTACCCCCAAACCGCGTTCATGGCACAACCCCAGAGCCACCATGGCGCGGTTATCTCCACCATCTGCCGCCAGTTTCAACCAGGGGACGGCAGCTGTGGGATTCTCCGGCATACCCTTGGTGCCGGTGAGAATGCGGCGGCCCAATTCATACTGCGCGGGGGCATGCCCCTCATCTGCCAGTTCCCTGAGCAAGGCATTGTTGTAGCACCCGGTCATGAGGACGCTGAACAGCAAAGCGCAAACTGTATGAAAGCATTTCATGACGGCAGGAAAAAGCGCTGTTGACGTTCGGAAATCGGCATTCCCAGCATCTGCATGGCAGCCAGCATATCCTCCCACACGCTGCGGCGTGCACTCAGTGCTTCATTACGCAGCAGATAGCTGGGGTGGTAGGTTACCCGCACGGGTATACCCTGACACTCCAGCCAACGACCGCGCATGGAACTGACGGAGGCATCAGAACTGAGCAGAGCCTTGGCGGAACTACCTCCCAGGCACACGATACAGGCCGGACGGATAGCACGGATTTCTGCCAGGATAAGCGGCAGACAGGCGGCCACCTCTTCCGCAGTAGGCGGGCGATTGGCAGTCCCCTGCTCCGGCCCCATATCCGGGCGGAATTTACAGACGTTGGAGATATAAACCTCATCCCGGGAGAGCCCCATGGCGGTGAGAATTTTATTGAGTAACTGACCGGCCCGCCCCACAAAGGGTTCTCCGAGCCGTTCCTCATCAAACCCGGGAGCTTCTCCCACCAACATGAGGCGCGCATGCGGATTCCCGGAGGCAAACACCATGGTATCACGCAGGGTTCCCAAACGACGTGCAGGTTTCCAATTCTCAGCACGACGGCGCAGCAGGGTGAGTTTTTCTTCCACGCTCATATCATCAGCGGCAGCCACCGGCGGAGGAGCCTTGGCCGCTCCGCGTGCCTGAAGCATCCAGCTGCGCAGAATGCCCCGCGCATCATCATCTACGGCAAGCCTCTGCTGCCCACTCGCCATGAGGTGGGTGAGACTTTCTACTGCCAGCTGACGAATGGTGGTCACGCTACTCATGCTACACCCAAACCTCCCGCATTGCAACCAAGAAATGATAACGGCTTGCGGAGAGGTGTGGTTTATCAGAGTTCCAAGAATCGAATCCCGGGAGTTCCGGGAGTGCTCGGGAGTGTCGGTTCACTCGGTTCAGGAGAGATCGGCATGACTTCAGGCGGCAGCATTTCACGCAACACGCGGGCATGTTCCGGGCTCTGTTGCTCCAGCATCTGCACCATATCGGGAATCCACGGCATCATGCAGGAGGAGACTATGTTAAGCGAGGAATAAATGAGGAAAAATGCCAGCAGGTATCTGAACGCAGACGGAGCCTGCACCTGCACCGGAAGCGTACTCGCCCGGGCATCCCAAGTGGTGAAGCCGCGCTTTTTCAGCATGAACAAAGCAAGCGGTCCCATAATAAACGGCAGGATGTAAGCCATCATCCCCATGCCGCCGATAAAGACCAGAAACGAGCGCCAAAGTCCCTGCGCGAAACCTATCTGCGGCACCAGAGCGGTAAGCTGCTCTCCGGCTCTGCTGCCACTGAACACACTGATACCCAACAGACGCTTTCCGGGAGTTGTTCCGGTGAAATGAAGTGATACCGCTTCCATGCCGATGAGCCCCAACCAGAACATCGGACCGTACGGCAGCAGATTCACGGAGAACTTCGTCCCGGTCAGGTAGAATACGATAAACATCAGCGCACAGTACACGGACATATCCACCAGCCGTGCCAACAAACGCACCCATGCGGAAGGAAGCCGAAAATCAATCTGAAGGACAATTTCAGAGGATGCTGCCTCTGCATTCTCATCCGCACGAGGCGGCACCGGGGGAAGATTTTCCACATTTTCAGCCGCACTCTTCGGCTCGACATCTTCCGGCTGTTCTTCTTCCGGCTCGTGAGGGTTCAGGAAATCCACCAGAGCAGGCAATTCACGCAGCGGCATCCACCCGCTGCATCCGGCGTGCCAGCCCTGCGTTTCCGGCGTAAGCTCACCGGTCTGAACCATGGAAACCACATCCGGCACCGTGCTCGGTCCGCACTTTTTTTTGTCCTTTATCCAATAAATATCCATAGCGGCAAATCAGTTGGAACGCAGCGCGCGGGCGGGATCCTGGCGGGAAACGATGAATGCGGGCACCAGAGCAGCCAGGGTTACCATCACAAATGCCTTGAACGCCTGCACGCTAAAGGTGACGGGGTCATACTCCGCAGGAAGCGTCAGACCATGAGCTTCCATGGGGAATGGATCCATGCCGACAGAGGCAAGGAATGCCTGAATCTCCAAACGATAATACAACACCAAGAGAGCCAGCATCACCCCGGACACCGCACCTACCAGTCCGATAATAACACCCTGCCATGCAAAAATCCCCATAATCTTGCGCGGTGTTGCGCCCAGTGCCTGCAACACGGCAATCTCACGCTTGCGCTGCATGGACATGGTAAACATGACGGCCATGATACAGAAGCTGGCAATCAGTGAAATGAAAGTAAGCACAAAACTCATCATCACACGCTCATTGGCTATCAGCTTGTACCACTGCTCAAAGGAACGAGTCCAAGGAGCAATGTACCAACGCAGCACCCGCCCCTCCTCGCCGGCTTTCATCTCCGGCAGAAGCGCAAGCAGCTGAGCCTCGATATCACCCATATTATTCGGATCCTGCACGCGGACGCAAATTCCCTGCACCTGACTGTAGCCATCTGTGGAATAGCCCATGACATCCTGCGCAATCTGGAGAGGCAGGTAAACATTCGGTCCGGGCATATTCTCCGGAGTCTGATAGATACCCACGATTCGCAAATCCATGGGCATTACCATCTCATTGATACTCTTGACAGCCTTGCCGTCCTCCTTATCGCGGTCAAGAGCAGCCAGCTCCTGCGCAGTTGTTCGCCAGCGTTTCTCCTCCTCCTCAGAGAACGGTACACCGCCGGCATGCGCCTGAATCATTTCATAAAATACCGTGCAGGCTTCCTCCTCACTCTGACGGAGCTTGGAAGGGTCCAATTGGGAAATATGCCCGGCAATGTCTGCCAATTTATCCTTGTTCGGCACCAACCCGCCCTCAGCAGCGTCAGCTCCGTCAAACAGGGTGGCAACCCCGTCCATAAGAGCTTTATTTTCATGCGTCTGTAGCGGGTTCTGAATCATGGCATAGATATCCGCCACCTCATCCAGGCTGCCTACAGGGGTAAGGTGCAGAGAATCTCCCACATACAGCCCCAGAGCCTGCGCTGTGGGTGCGGAAATCACACACTCCTGATCAAGCCCCTCCCCAAAATCAAAGGTACCGTCACGCAGCATCACTTTAAGCGGTTCTACCTGACCGTCATTGTGAGGCTCAATGGCATGGAAGCGCACCGTCATCCGGCTGCCGGGAGCCTGCGCAAAGGCTTCATTCTCCAGCTGAGGATACACACTCACCACTCCGGGAACTTTCCGAATCTTCTCCATCACGCCAAACCAGTCCACATATTCATCCGAAAGCCGGACACGCTGCATATCATCTCCGGGATACAGCACAAAGTGGGGAGTAAGTGCCAGAACGCGCGATTCCATCTCCTTCTGCAGACCGCTCATGACGGAAAGCACCACAATGAGCACCATGACTCCCAAAGCCACACCCACCAGGCAGATAAGCGTAATCACAGAAAAAAGAGTGCGCAACGGGTTCAAATAACGCACAGCCAGCATCAGGCTCAGATTTCGTCTCAGTATCTTCATGTGGAGAAAGCAAGAGTATCCACCAAAACATGTCTCGGTGCAAGTCTAAACAAAGACATACAAAACTACAAAAACATATAACCACCCGCTTAGAAATTGAAAGAGTAACCTCCTATACAGAGGGCACACTACTTTCAATCAAGGCAAGAGGAAAGTGAAGCAACGGCAGAGCGGAAGAACGAAGCACTCCACTGTCCGGGCGCAGTGGGAGCATTTCCTACGTAACCGTAAACCAGACAGGAGCCGTGTTGGGCATAGAGCAGCCTGCTGACCGGCCCCAGCTTGCCCATACCCATGACCGCCATGGGACCGGATGCCCGGCGCAGAAGGCTGATTCCCACCTGCAAATCCTCAGCACAGTTTAACGCAAAGGCAAACTTGACCGCATCCGCCCCCAGTTCACGGGCTCGAATTTCCAATGTGCGTAATTCTTCCACGCACGGAGTCTGCACAAAATCGTGAGCAGAGGCAATAATAGGCACCCCAATTTGACGGGCAGTTTCCACCAGCTCCTGAGCTTCCTCCAGATGGGCAATTTCCCAATCCAACGCCGCAGCCTGCGGCAGGAGACGCAGCGCTATTTCTAATCGGCTCTGCACGTCCTCAAAGGGATACAGCCCCCCTTCTTCCGGAGTTCTTACCGTCACCAACAGAGGGACGGGAAAGCGGAATCGCTCTATTTCATCCGCACTCATACCACTGCGCAGTAACCCGTCTACCCGTAATTCCAGCATATCACAGTCAGGAATCCGGGCTGAGTTAGCCAATGAACGCAGTTCCTGAGCATCGGCAACGGAGCCGATGATGCAGGGAGGATATGTCCGGGAGATATTGAAGTTCATTTCTTGATTTGGAGTTTCAGATTGATACCGCGGTCTTGCCATGCCTTAACAAACTCTTCCTGCAACAGCTCAAGACCGCCGTAGGGAGCAGACAGATACTCCTGAGCTTTAGTATTCGGGAGACAATCCACACGAGCCTGCAAATATGCCCGCATGGCGGCAAGCCCTCGTTCTCCGTCCATATGCAGGAAAAACGCAATCAGCATGGCGGAGAGTGCATAAGTATCCACAGAGGTGGTGGTATGCAGCCCCAAAGCATACATACGCTCCTTACTCATGGAAAAAAATTCAACAAGAGAGAACGGGCACTCCAAACGCCCGATGGATGCGGAACGCCTGGCACGGGCTGAGATGAGAGAAAAGCCCTTTTCAAAATCAACGAATCCGTCTGCATGCGGAGCGGCGCTGATGTATTCCGCCCAGCCCTCATTGGACCAAATGGGCAAATTGTTATAAATGAAGCATTGATGCGTGCCCTCATGCATGAGCAACTGCGTGTTCACCGGCTCATTGCTCAATGACCCGTCAGGGCTGAGCCCCAGAGCAGGAAAGGTCACCAGCACCGTATCACGTGTCAGCGTCTCCTCCGTGCAGGGCTGGTCTTGCGGGGGGATTCCGAGATCCGGATACACCAAACGACTGCTCTGATACACCCCGGCGGAACCGGGCACGCCACCGTTTTTCAGATAATCCTCCAATGTCGGCACCAGGCGGATGTGCATCTTCAGAATCTTTTTCGGGTGCTGCTGCATGCGGCGCACCGGTAACATGGTGGCCAGAGCACGATTGACAGCATGGGTCGTCTCCATCACATCCACCACGCGATGCAGAGCCGCATCATCCAATCTCAGGGGACAGGTGATAACATAATGCGGGCTGATAGCAACATATTCACCATTGGGTGCGGGCTGCGGCAACCGCGTTATCTCCGATGGCGGCGGCAGCGGCACTTTCTTCTGCCACCCATTGGGTAACAAAGCGGGCGGAGCGGCCGTTTCCGCTTGCAATTCAAACGCAACCCGTGCAGCACGGCGGGGGTCATCCCCCGCCCCGGGAAAAAGTTTCACCGCCTGACCATGGTCTGCCGCCCTGCTCAGGGGCAGCAGCAAAAGCAGACATGGCATCAGGCGGAGATTCAACATAAGGAACGGTCAGCGGGTAAGACCGTCCTGCTTAGCCTGATTCCAGTAGGCATATTCCGAACGGTTGAAATCCACGTATTCAGGGGAGAGATCAGTGGTGTAAATGACATACTCCTCTGTACCCATGTTGAGATTGATGACTATTTCAAACTCACGTGCCTGCACACGCTCACGAAGGTCATCGCTCGGGGTATCTGTCTGCATGCCGCCGCGGCAGGCGGGAAGCCCGGCAATGTCGATATCTACTTTTTCTTCCCTCACACGGGAACCGGAATATCCCACGGCATGAATGATGCGTCCCCAGTTCGGGTCACCGCCGTTCCAGGAACTCTTCACCAGTGAGGATTTCGCAACGCCCTCTGCCACTTTCTTTGCCTCAGCAGCCGTGGGTGCCCCCTTGACCCGCACCGTCACAAACTTGGTCACACGCTCGCCGTCCTGCACGATATGTTTTGCCTGAGCCATCATCACATGATTCAGGGCGGCAACAAACTCATCCCACCCGGGCTTACCCGGCGCAAGCTCCACACCGGAAGCTCCGTTTGCCATCACCAACACGGTGTCGTTGGTACTCATATCACCATCGATAGTGATGCGGTTGAACGAATGCTCCACACCGTTGCGGACAATGGCATCCAGATGCTCACGTGCCACGGCGGCATCCGTGCAGATGAGACAAATCATCGTTGCCATGCAGGGAGAAATCATGCCCGCACCCTTGCAGCAGGAGCCTATGCGTACCGGCTTGCCGTTCACGGTGATTTCCACGGCTTCTTCTTTCTCTCGGGTATCGCTGGTAATGATAGCAGAGGCAACATCATGTCCCTTGGCGGCGGAAAGGTTCGTGCAGAGTTCAGGGATGCGTGGTTCTATCCGCATCATCGGCATGGGAAGCCCAATAACACCCGTAGAGCAGACTGCCACCTCAGAAGCTTTTAACCCCAGTGATTTGGCTACAATGCTGCATTCTTTGCGAGCCACAGCCACACCGGCAGCCCCCGTGCAGGCATTGGCATTACCGCTGTTGGCAATAACCGCTCGAATATTACCCCGGCGCAGGTGGCTCTGACTCACGCGCACACAGGCCGCGCGCACTCGGTTGGTTGTAAATGTCCCTGACGATGCGGTCGGCTGCTCCGAATACACCAGCGCCAAATCCAGGCGGGTTGCTTCTGGCTTCTTAATACCGCAACTTAAGGCATTTGCCACAAATCCTTTGGCAGCTGTCACGCCGCCACCGATGACTTTCATTGAGTTCTCAGACATGGTGTTTACCAACAGATTTCCCTGTAACAGTTCCACTCTACCACCCAGGCCGCTCCTTGGCAAGCACCTTTTGCGCTCCCCTGATGTACATGTCAACTCTTTTTTAGAATCTTTTTAATTTTATTAGCACCTGATGACACAAATAAAACAATCAGGTACAGGAATTCGCTTGCGGGAGAAAAAAAATATGGTATGATGAGGTCAATGAAAGAGAAACTGATTATCATCGGGACGGGCCCTGCGGGGTACACAGCAGCCATCTACGCCGCACGCGCTGATTTGCGGCCGCTGATGTTCGCCGGAGAGCAGATTGGTGGTCAGCTGACCACAACAACGGAAATCGAAAACTTCCCCGGATTCCCGGAAGGAATCAACGGACCTGAGCTGATGTTTAACATGAGCCAACAGGCGGAGAGATTCGGCACCCGCATAGTATATGAAACCGTGCTGAGCGTCAGTCAGGAAGCCTGCAGCGGACTGTTCACGGTTACCACGTCCGGCGGTGCCTACACGGCAGAGTCGGTCATCGTTGCCACCGGAGCAACGGCCCGCTACCTCGGGCTGCCGGGAGAGAAAGAACTCATTGGGCACGGGTTAACAGCCTGCGCCACCTGCGACGGTGCATTCTACCGGGATGTTCCCGTGTGCGTGGTGGGCGGCGGTGACAGCGCGTGTGAGGAAGCATCTTTCCTGACCCGCTTTGCCAGCAAGGTGTACCTGATACACCGCCGTGACACGCTGAGGGCGAGCAAAGCCATGCAGCAGCGCGTGCTCAGCAATCCCAAGATTGAACCCCTCTGGAACAGCACTATTGCTGCCTACCAAACGGATGAAAGCGGTGAGCTGAGCAGCATCACCCTGAAAGACACGGTAAGCGGCGAGGAACGCCCGCTGGAGGTCAAGTGTGTATTCATGGCAATCGGTCATGTCCCCAACACCAAGTTCCTGGGGGATTTGGTGGAGTTGGACAGCGCCGGCTTCATCGTCACCTCTCCCAACGGCACGGATACAAAGGTACCCGGACTTTTCGCGGCGGGTGACGTGGCTGACCCGAAATACCGGCAGGCTATCTCTGCCGCAGGCAGCGGATGCTGCGCAGCACTTGATGCAGAGCACTACCTGCTGGCCAATTTCGGTTAAGCGTCAGACTGTACCTCTCTCCTCAACAACACGTACACACATGAAAACAGCCCCCATCACCCTGACACTGGCAGCCGCAGCCCTGCTCTGCGGCTGCGTCACCCCGGAGCAGCTCTACAACGAAGCCCATGGGCTCTATGCCGCCAAACGCTATTCGGAAGCACTGCCAAAGATGCAGGAGGCGGCTGATGCGGAGTTTGTGCCGGCACAGCTCGCTCTGGCCAAAAGCTACGATTTCGGACAGGGCGTAGCCAAAAATCCCACTCGGGCAGCTTACTGGTATCGGAAAGCAGCCATGAACGGTGACCCGAATGCTCAGGACAACCTCGGACTTTGCTACTATTTCGGCAGCGGTGTAAAAAAAGACTTACCCACAGCCGTCAAGTGGCATCAGCGTGCAGCAGATCAAGGCTACGCCCCGGCATGGAACAATCTGGGGCTTTGCTACCGCAATGGTGAAGGCGTTGCTCAGGATGAAATCCGCGCTGCAGACTGTTTCCGAAAGGCTGCAGAGCTGGGCAATGATGCCGGACAATACAATCTGGGGCGCTGTTATTACCACGGTGTCGGCGTAGTGCAGAATTTGGAACAGGCCAGATTCTGGATTGAACGCTCTGCAGCTCAGGGCTATAAAAATGCCCGCCTGTTCATGCAAGACAATAACTGGCAATAAAGGACCTTACTGGCGTAATTAACGCTTCACTCGCGGCATGGGCAGGTGTACAATCCACCCATGCCGCATTCTGTTAGTACACCGGGCAGGAAAAATGTACCATGGGGCTCTTTCTGGAGTCTGGTGGTGATTCAATCCATGAACTCACTGAATGAGAAGGGAGTACAATTTCTTCTCATTGCGCTTGGTATCTGGATGGCGAAAGCGCTGCAATACCCGCTTTCTGTGCTGATAGTGCTGCCTTTTGTCATGTTCTCACCTCTGGCGGGCTGGCTCTCCGACCGCGTATGCAAAACCCGGCTGTTACAGGCCATGGTACTGCTGCAGGTGCTGGTGCTCACCGGCATGAGCATCGGTTTATGGACACAAAACCTACCGCTCGCCATCGGTTCCTTCACCATCTTCTGTGTGCAGGCCATGTTTTTCAGCCCCGCCAAAAAGGGACTGGTCAAGGACATGGTGGGCACGGAAAACATCGGTTTTGCCAGCGGTATTCTGGAAATATCCTCCATGCTCGCCCTCCTGGTGGGGCAGATTGGCGCACTCTATATCGTCTACACCCTTCTGAGCATGTGGGGACGCCAAAGCGGCTGGGAAGCTGCGGCTGTCCCCTGCACCTGCTGCACAGTGGGAGCAGTTGTTGTACTGGTACTCAGCCTCTTCATCCCGCGCTATAAACCGCAAAGCAGCCGTCCTTTTGAATGGAATTTACTTTGGCGGCACTTCACGCAGCTGCGCATGCTCTGGGACAACAAAGTACTGCGAAACAGCGAGGTTGGCATCGGCTATTTCTGGTTTATCGCCGGAATCATGATGCTTATTGTCCTTCAAATGGCAGCGGAAGCCAACCCTGTAGAATCCTCAAAAGACTTCATGCAGGTACTGGGGCAGCAAAAAGATTCCGCCATCCTTTTTGCATGGCTGAGCGGCGGAGCCATTACCGGTGGGCTGGTCGCCGCCGTCATCTGTGCCGGAAAAATCCGCACCTGGGTAGCCACGGCAGGCGGCATCGGCATCACACTCGGCTGCACAGCTCTCGCTCTCATCCCCTACGGCACGCCATGGTTCTTTGCAGCCCTCACGCTCACAGGTTTTGCCGCCTCAGGCTACCTGGTACCGCTGAATGCGCTGCTGCAGGACAGGGCTGATGATGATAAACGCGGAGATGTCATTGCTGCCGGCAATCTGGTAGACTGTTTTCTGGGCATCATGTCCGTGGTGATTCAGGGAGGTATGATGAAGCTTGGTATCAGTCCTCAGTGGCAATGCGGCATACTTGCCTGTACCGGAGCAGCAGTCGCCGTCTTCATCGCCAGCAAGATGCAGAAGATGTAACAACTCATGCTTGCCTTGAGTGCTGAAATTTGATAGGATTCCGCATCATTCATGAAACGCCTGTTCCCCGTCATTGCACTAACCGCTCTGCTGCCCGCCTGTAGTCTCCACCAGCGGCTTGATCGGGTATCGGCTGATATTGAGCGGCTCTACGCTCAAACCCGTCTGTGGGAACAATTGCCGCAGCGTACCATCTCTTGGCAACAGGCCATTGCCATGATGCGGCGGCAGAATCCCCAACTTTTGGCCGCACGGGACAGAATTGAGCACGAACAACGCAATGAATTAAGTGTCTACACAAACTTGATTCCCGGAGTCAGCTACTACAGCTACTTCAACAAATCACTCCGTGGTCTCACTCAGACGCTCAGCTCAGATGATTTACAAAGCTCTGTCAATGTTAACTTTTATCTCCCCACCCTCACCAATGTGCCCTACAGGGTATACGCCTCTAAGGCAACGGCATTCGCCGCAGTTAAAGCGTATGAGGGAAGAGAGCGTGAACTGATTTCCAAGCTTTACTCAGCCGTTCGCAAGCATGATTTGAAACAACGCAGACAGGCGCACAAAAATAAATCAGCCACAGTAGAGAAACACACACCAGAAATCCCCGACTTTTCAGAAGAAAACAGCCTTCTGGAATATTGGAAAGAAATCTCCGGGCTTCTTGGCGACACGTCAGCGCGCTGGAACATCCTGCCTTCCGGCATACCGGTATTTCGCTGGAGTGATTATCGGCAAAAGATGGATAAGCTCTCAGAACTTGTCGTCTGTCAGCACGCATTGAAACTGGAACAAGCCAGACTGTCCCAGTATGGCGTTGCCATGGACTATCTACCTACCATCAACACCGGTCTGTACAGTCCCTCCCTCTTCTCCTCTTCCGGCGGCACCTACAGCGGCACCTTTCTGGACATGGATGACACCACGCTCAACCTGAGCATCAGCTACAGACTTGACACCCGGCTGGATAACTGGAATGAGTACAAAGATAATAAAGCCCGCTACGAACAGGTAAAGCGTGAGGTGATTAGCTCCCTGATGGAGCATAAGCAAAAAATGAATTTGTTACGGCGCAGCCTGAATGAGTATTATACTTGGCGCAGCTTCATGAACAAGCGCATGAATTACCTAAAATCCACCCCGACTGACAGTTCCTCAGATTTTCTGGAGCTCGCGCAGGAGCTGCACCGTATGCAATCCGAGCTTCTCTCCCAGGAGGAAAAAGTCATCGAATCCGAAGCAGCTCTTGTGCTGGAATACGGAGTTGAATGAATACCCCGCAGCCTCACGGCTCGCGTATGG
>JAZNLU010000008.1:0-2951 GCA_045579245.1 Akkermansia sp. | reverse complement strand
TGTTGAAGAAAGAGACATGCGGACGCAGAATCATCAAACGCTACGATAAGGCACGAACTCCCTACATGCGCGTAGTGGAAAACATGAAGGAAGGAGGACGGAAGGAACGATTCATCAAATTGCACGAAGGGCTCAATCCATAGATTATACAGAGAAAAATAGAGCGATACTCCAAAGACATAGCCATGCTGATAGCCCGGCGAGTGCAGTAAGGGAGGGGCTCATTGCCGCCCCTCCCAAACCCACCCTGCTTGGGTGTTGGGCACCAAGGTAACTTTGGGCTTGAATAGTTCTAAAAACCGGGTATCCTAAAGTTCGATTAATGTTGAGGCATCCACCCCCTTGGGTTCGATTTTATTTTGAGGCAATACGTCAGCCAAAAAAGCACCATACACGCACCACCACCCGAAAACCACAGTTCGGCCATTGCAACACAACCGCTTTCCGGCATGATTACCGCACAGCTTACAGCCATGCATCAGACAGATACCGCAGAGAGAATCTCCCGAACAATGGTATCTTCATCTACCAGGCGACCTTTCCCCTCCGCCCCGCAGGCAAGCATACCGCAGGCCTCCGGTCCGATAATGCGGCAGCCTCTCTTCTCCAACATACCGACATTGGCCTGCGTGGCTGGGTGCTCCCACATATCACCATTCATCGCAGGGAAAATAAGCACCGGCCCGCGGTATGCCAAATACAAGCCGGTGAGCGCATTAGGAGCCATACCCTGAGCCATGCAAGCCATGGTATTGGCAGAAGCCGGCACAACAACCAGCACATCAGCCTTCTGAGCCAACTCAATGTGCACCGGAACCCATGAGCCGGTTTCATCCTCAAACGTACAGATGACAGGGTTGCGGGAAAGCGTCATAAGCGTAAGCGGAGTCACAAACCGCAGCGCAGTCGGAGTACACACACAGTGTACCTCATGCCCCAGCTTCACCAACCGGGATGCCACGCCGGCTGCCTTATAAGCAGCTATGGAACCGCAAACTCCCAAAACAATGGTAGCCATGACGCTCTCCCCCCCTGTGTAATTTTTCTATCAGCAAAGAGTGGAATCAATCTCCACAATCATATTAATTTCCACCGCCACACCAAGCGGCAGACTCACCACCCCAACCGCCGATCGGGAGTGCGCAGCCTCAGAGCCGAAAAGCTCCACCAGCAAATCAGAGGCACCATTGAGCACCTTGGCCTGATCCGTAAATTCCGGGGTACAGTTCACAAAACCATTTACCGCCACAATCTTCTTAAGCGCAGCAAAGCCACCCAACTCTCCCTCAATAACCGCCAAACGGTTCAATATGGCAGCAGCTGCCGCTTTCTGTCCGTCCTCTATGCTGACATCCTTACCCAGCTTACCATAGTAGGCATCCTCCCCATTCACAGAGATACCGCCAGAGAGATGGAGATAATTCCCGGTCCGAATGCATTGGACATAGGAACCGACAGGTTTGGGGGCCGGATACAGCTTCAACCCCTTGGCTTCGAGCACTTCTTTATTCAGATTCATAATTATTACAGGGAATGATAGTTATCAGAAATCAGACTCAGAGGGAACAGAAGCCTCAGCATCATCACCGTCCTCAGCTTCCTTACTCTTCCTGTTTTTTTTCTTTTTTGCTTTCTTCTTATCCTTGGCTTTACGTTCCCTCTCCGCCTTCTTGGCATCCTTGACCAACTTCTTCCAATCCTCCATCAGCGGGCCGCACTTAGACGCACCGGAAGTATTGTCCAGAACCTCCCCCCACGAGGTCACCGCCACGACATTCGGCGTACCGCCGGTACCGCCGGCCGGCACCTTGACCATATTCACCGTCTCAGGGGTAATGACAGGATAAGTCATTCCCGCCTCCTCAGCCCAGGCCTTTGCCGTTTCGGCACTGCTGCCACAATTAAGCATAATCAGTTCTGCACCCTTCCCCTTCATCTCCTTATAGAGAGAAATACACTTAGGCACCAGGGAGCGACAGGGACCGCAGCCGGAGTGAGAGCGCACAAAGAAATACACATAAGCCTTTTTCTTCGGTTTAACCTTCGTGGCATACTTCACCTCCTTGAGAATCTCCGGGATAGAGATCGAATCTCCTTCATCTCCGTCCGCTACAGTCTCCTCAGACGCGGCATCATCCGCACCCTGAGCTGCCAACGGAGCACACATCAAACAGCCCCAGCCCAGCACAACACCCAATAACAATAACAACTTTTTCATCATCGTTTATTCCGGTTCATCCGGCTCGCGCAGTATACCGCAATTTACACAAACGGGCAAGGGTAAAAACTCCTGCAAATTAATTTTGCCCATACATCGGCACAATGCTGACTCCGCCACGTAATCGGCTCAAACCAATCCACTCGCACGCCCCATCAATCACCAAGTTCCCCACGCCCTGTTATAACACCGCGCGAAACAATTAGCGTGTTAGATTGCGAATCCCCAACCGATGTGCGATGATGCATCCGGCGCAACGAAAAAGCGCCCCCATTCATCAACATCCAAACACATCCATACAAGCATGACACAACGCAACATCACCCGCTATACCTATGAGACCACCTCCTTCCAGGGCTGGAGACTGAGCATCTGCCGCAAGTGGAACCAGTTCACCCGCTACTTCTCCGACAAGCAGCACGGCTCCGAACAGGCAGCCTTTGAGGCCGCTCTCCGCATGCGCGACTCCATCTTCTCCGAACTGAAAGCCGAGCAGGCTGACCCCCGCGCCATCTTCGAGCGCTACAAAAACCTCTCCCCCACAGAATCCGCCTCTGCCGCCTGATTCCCAATCCCTCGCTCGCGCCATCGCGCTTTCACGGGGCGTAAGCCCCTTTCACGTGCTAACTTTCACGCGCAGCTTTCACAGATAGCAACAATTCACCGCCGGGAGAAAGGAATCCCCTCTCCCGGCGGTCGTTTTTTGCCAAAAACAATCAGAACCGCAGAGCTG
>JAZNLU010000007.1:0-5411 GCA_045579245.1 Akkermansia sp. | reverse complement strand
CTACAAGCGTTGTAAAAAGAGGAGATGGGAAGGTGATTTTCGGCTCGCTCAGTGATAACTCCGGCATGTACACCAATTTGACGGTGGAGGCGGGAACGGTGGAGATGAGAAATACCGTCAATACGACTTCTGTTCGGGTAGAGGATGGGGCGAGTGTGTTTGTGGATTCATTGAATGAGGAGGAAGTGATTTCTCTGTTTGTCGGTACAACATGGGCGGAGGAAGTAGTGTTTACATCCAACGGGACAGGGATTACGCTGCGGGGAGTGGAGGTGTCGGCAGACGGCGTCTCTGCGGTCGGAGCTGAGAAGGGCAGTATCAGCGGAGCTGTTGTAGGTGTAGGCATTCTTACCGATTCTCGGGTGACAGTCGATAATGTTTTGCTTGTGGATTCCGTTGTATTGGCAGGCGCCGCAATTGAGTTGAGTAATGTCAGTTTGGATGCCGACAGTAGAGTTGATGCCACAGGTGAAGCCATTTTGAGCGGGGATAATTATATGGAGCTGAATTCGTTGTCAAGCGATCAGATTCAGGGTTCGTTGTCAAGCGATCATCTTCAGGGTGTGACGCTGGCAGACGGTTCAGCGCTTACCCTGACACTCTCTGAGGATTTGCTTTCCGGTGCGGGGGAAGATTTCCGCTTCATTCTTAAGGATTTATCACTGGCGGAAGACGCCGTGGTCACGCTCAATGTTCAGGTGGAAGGCGCCACCGATTTCTCGGTTATTATGTCCGGCTACACTCCGGTGGAGGAGGGGCTGCAGATTTCGCTGGGGGTTGCACCTGCTGTCCCGGAGCCGTCCACAACCACGCTGGCTTTGCTGGCTCTGGCCGGGCTCGTTTCGCGCCGCCGTCGCTGATAAATGCCTCCCCTTAATGCTGTGAGGGAAATTGCCGCCATGGCAGCGGCAATTTCCCTCTCTTTTTCTTCCCTTTTCAGCCTGCCCGCAGGGGCGTTTACCCATCTTTTCGGAGGAAGCGGGAGTGCCGCTGTCCCTTGCTTTTTTTCTCTGTGGAAGGACGCTGCTTTCTCGCATCCGTATCAAATATCCGGGGGTGCTTGCTGTCCTGGCCTGCGTCTCTTCGGTTGAGACTCCCGATTCAGATAATTTGTTTTTTTTGAGGGGGCTTTTATTTCGGAATTCTTGATTGTTTTTTTCACATTGGAGTACTTTTAAGAAAAATGAAATAGCGGTGCTGGAGGGGGCTTTTTAAGTAGATTTTTGTTTCTTCTATTGCTTCCCGTTCGTTGGAAAAATGGGTGAATATCAGTTTGTTATAAAAGAGATAAAATATTCCGTTCTTCCGCAGGCTGCAGGGGGCTGATGGGTGTGCAGATTTTCCCTCCCGCGCGTGGGCGCAGTATTTGCTGTACATTGGGTCTGCCACGTGTCAGAATAGCGAGGTTGTGGTGTTTCCAGTGCGACTCTAACAATTTAATCTCTCCTCCTTAATTTTATGTCTGATACCAATTCTTCAACAGTTGTATCCCAGTCTCAGGCTGAGGAACTGCGTGCTTTTGCCATTTTGGCCAGCGGCTACCAGGCCGGTGATGCGTTCTCTGCGTCTTTCCTCATAGAAAAGTACACCTCTGACGATAAGGTGACGGAAGCCCTTTTTGCTTTGTCAGAGGGCTATTATCTTATCTGTCAGGCAGGTAAATATTTAGGCTTGTCCTCTTCCAGGACAGAGATGAAGAATGCCGCTGCCTGGGATCCCGGTTGGCCCACTCCGTTTGAACCCGCTGCGATTAACGGAATTAACAGGTATGAAAGTGAAGGGGAGTTGTACGGTTGGTTGTCCCTGGATGCCTCCGGCGGGCGTTCCCCGCTAGACATCAAAGGTGCTCGTATAGATATCAGCACGAATGGTGGGAATACGTACTTGGTGATGACCTTGTCGGACGGTCGCTGCTCAGAAATCACCTTGAGTGGCGTTGTGCTGGATCTGAATCAGTTCGCCATCACGGCTCGGGAGGCGAGTTCGCTTCAGCTCAGCGGCAGCTATGAGATTAACGACAGCACCTATGGTCTGGCTATGGATACGCAAGTCATCCCGGAGCTTTACACCTGGAACGGCACGGAGGAGAACCACGTCCTTGAGCGAGGTGTTGCCAACTGGGTGAACGCAGCGGGAGAATCCGCGACCTACAAGGTGCAGCAGATGCTGGTGTTTGGCGAGGATGGGTATAAGACGGTTACCATCAGCCGTGACCCGGCTCCGTTCAGCATTCTCGTGGAGGATGACTACACGTTCTGCCTGGAAACGGAGGCGGCACTTTCTGTGGAAAGCACATTTGAAATAGCGGCGGGGGCCACTCTTTCTCTGGATGCTGCGGAGGCTGTTTCATTGGATTTCTCCATCAGCGGTGCCGGCAACCTGTCCTTTGTCGGCGGTGAGTGGTCGGTGTTGGTCAATCAGCTTTACACGGGGACCACCACGGTGGAGAATGCTTCCCTCTCGGTAACTCATGCCTCTCTGGGCGGTGGTGCCGTCACCCTGGGTTCCGGTGCACAATTAGTGCTGCAGAGTGCCTATATCAACTCCGGGGAAAACAACATGACGCTGCGTGAGGGGGCTTCTCTGCAGGCCTTCCAATCCGCGCTTCTGCCTGCTGCCATTCTGGTAGAGAGCGGGGCTTCCGCTGTCATTGACTCATCCTCTGTGTCTCATCTGGTGGTGAGCGACGGCGCTTCTGTCACTCTTACCAATTGCGAGTCCATTGAGCAGCTCACACTCTCGCTCAATGCTGAATATACTATCTCCGACAACGATTTCAGCAACACGCAAATCATTCTCACAGACCTCGCTCCCGGCTGCACCATCGACCTCTCCGGCAACGCCTGGGGAGTCGATTCTCTTGAGCAGATTCAGGAAATCCTCGGGGAATATGCCCCCTACGTCGTCATTAACGATTTTCTGCCCACTTTTGAGAAAGTAATCATCGATATCACCAATACCAACGATTCCGGGGAGGGCTCGCTGCGCGCGGCCATAAACCTGCTTAATACTTATCCGGAGGGTTACGGCATTGCTCTTCGGTTTGTGGATGAATTGCGCGGATCCACCATTTCGCTTTCCTCCGCTCTTCCTGCCATCACCCGCAGCTGTGTTATCAGGGGCGGCGGAATCGCTCTCACGGGCAACGCTACGCTGACAGCTCAGGCCGATATCACTCTGCGTGATATTTCTCTCTCTTCCCTTCGTTTGGAAAACGCGGCATCTCTCGTCACGGAATCTGTCACCCTCACTGCTCAGGAGGCCCTCCGTCTTCAGAATTGGAACGGCTCGGCAGATTTCTCCGGCATCACCGCCACGGCGAGCGGGGCTTATGTAGTTGTGTACGGTAACTTGAATGATGCCTCTCTGCCGGCTCTTCCCGCTACTCTGTCAGGCGGTTACAGAAGCCAGGCAAGCAACAGCATCACCATATCCGGCGGCAAGACAACGCGGCTGGAGGAGGGCGCACGCCTGCAACTGCAGAACTGGAGCTCGCTGAATGTGTACGGAACGCTGACCGCCGAGAATGAGGTGGCGGCGGATGTGTTCACGGGTACGGGCTCCTCCGATGAAATTCATGTCCGCGACGGCGGCAAACTGCTGCTGAAGAATGCCAATATATACAACGTGGAACAGCTGTATCTCTATTACGGCGGTGAGCTGGCGATGACCGGCGGCACGCTGGATACGCGTGAGGATCTGGTCGTATCGGCGGGTTCCGAGGCTACGCTCAATGGTGTCACCGTTAAGGATGTGGTGGATGTGCATGGCACGCTGAATGCGGAGGGCACAGAGTTCCGCTCCTATGTCTATATTACGAACAGTGCCAATGCGATAAAAGGCAGCGGCAATACCTTCAGCGGGGCTGAGACCTACCGCATCGGCGGCAACTTCACCGGGGAAACCTCAGCGCTGTGGGCATCCATCGGTGCCACTACGGCGGAGAATGCCTATGTGGGCGTAATTGGGAATCTGGATAACTGTACCCTGTCAGCCCTGCCCGCCACTCTGCCCGGCGGCTATAGAAGCCTGGCAAGCAACAGCATCACCATATCCGGCGGCAAGACAACGCGGATGGAGGAGGGTGCACGCCTGCAGCTGCAGAACTGGAGCTCGCTGAAGGTGAACGGAACGCTGACCGCCGAGAATGAGGTAGTGGCGGATGCCATCACAGGTACGGGCTCCTCCGATGAAATTCATGTCCTCGACGGCGGCAAACTGCTGCTGAAGAATGCCAATATATACAACGTGGAACAGCTGTATCTCTATTACGGCGGTGAGCTGGAGATGACCGGCGGCACGCTGGATACGCGTGAGGATCTGGTCATAGAGTCCGGCTCTGTGGCCACGCTCAATGGTGTCACCGTTAAGGATTGGGTAGATGTGTACGGCACGCTGAATGCGGAGGGCACAGAGTTCCGCTCCTACGTCTATGTCACGAATAGTGCCAATGTAAAAGGCAGCGGCAATACCTTCAGCGGGGCTGAAACCTACCGCATCGGCGGCAACTTCACCGGGGAAACCTCAGCCCTGTGGGCAGCCATCGGTGCCACTACGGCGGAGAATGCCTATGTGGGCGTAACCGGGAATCTGGATAACTGTACCCTGTCAGCCCTGCCCGCCACTCTGCCCGGCGGCTATAAGATTGTGGAATATAACAGTGCCACCATATCCGGCGGCAAGACGGTGACGCTGGAGGAGGGCGTGAAGCTGCAGATGCAGAATGGGAGCTACCTGTATGTTTCCGGCACACTGGAGATAGAGAATGAGGTAGTAGCGGATGCCATCACAGGTACGGGTTCTTCGTCTGATTTGAACATCAATGACGGCGGAAAACTGCAGCTGAAGAATGCCAACGTGATCGGAATGTACCGTGTTTATCTGAATTCCGGCGGCAGACTGGAGATGACGGGCGGCACGCTGGATACGCGTGAGAGACTGGAAATTAACGCCGGAGCAAGGGCGAGTTTGTCCGGCGTGACGGTGATTGACTACATCAACAACTACGGTGCGTTGACCATGGCAGACAGCACGGTGAGCAGCTATATCAACTCCACCGGCACGCTGGCATTGCAGAATACGGAGGTCAGCTCTTACATAAGCGCCTATGGCAGCACGGAGTTGGACAAGGTGACGGCACAGCGTCTGAATGTGGACAGCGACCGGGATGTGCGCACGGGCGAGCAGGGAATCACGCTGACGGGTGAGCAGGCGATACAGCTCAACGGCTTCAGCGGCAATGTGGGCACCCTGCTGAATTCCATTGAATGGACGGCAACGGCAGAGAATGCCTACGTGGGCGTAATTGGGAATATGGGCGACAGCACGCTGACCGCCCTGCCGGAGGGGCTCTCCGGCGGCTATAAGATTGTGGAGAGTAACAGTGCCACCATATCCGGCGGCAAGACGGT
>JAZNLU010000006.1:0-14376 GCA_045579245.1 Akkermansia sp. | reverse complement strand
CTGGAGCGAGTGGGCAATGGCAAAGGAAAATTACCACCTGGTGCAACAGGAGCTGACACAGCGGATGCACGAATACCGCAACAAGATGCAGCTGCTGCTGGAAAGTTGGAAAGCATACGATGACTGGAAACGCAGTACGGAAGATTATCTGGCGTTTCGCCGCACTCAAGGTGTGTGCGAAGCGTCCGGAATAAAAGAGCTGTATGATGAAGACCTGGCTCTGCAAAAGGAAATGCAGGAACAGGAGGATAAGAATATTGAGAGGGAGTGTGCCTTGATTCAGGAATACGGATTATAGGATGATTTATCATTGACAAATCCTACCTCTTTCTGTATACGGAAAAGCATGATGTTGTTTCGTTTCTTGCTGCCGGCGCTTGCGGCTGCCTCATCTTTGCTGGGGGCGGAGCGGGTCATGTTTGTGGGGGATTCCATCACGCATGGCGTGGGGGCAGGCTCGTACCGCTGGCCGTTGCATCGGCTTTGGGTGGATAATGGGATGAGCTTTGAGGTGGTGGGGGTGCATGTGGGCAATCACAGCCGCGGGATTGTCCCCGGGACGGAATACGGTGGGGTGGCGTTCAATAACCGCCATTCGGCGATGTGCAGTGAGCGGGCATACGAGATTGCCGGGCGCAGCAATACCTCCGGTCGTCTGGGCAACAGCAATATCTTTGATTGGCTGGGGCTGGATGCATCCTACACCGGGAAATACCGCATCGAGCCGTCCACGCAGACTCCGGATATGTTCTTCATTCTCATTGGCACCAATGATGCCCTGGGTGAAAATGCTCTTCGCGGCGGTATTGGTGCCGGGGATAATCTGGAGCGTTTGAAGAGGAATATGCTGGGAGAAGGCGGGGATATGGATACCATCATCGGTGCGATGCGCCGGGCGAGCCCGAAGGTCCACATCGTGGTGCTGAGCATACCCGGCTGGCATGATACGATTCAACCGGACAATACGGCGGCGGCGGATTTTGCAGCCGTGCTGGAGTTTAACCGCGAATATGCCCGATGGGCCAAATCACGGGGTGTCACTTTTGTGGATATCAGCAGTTCCCTGCGGGATTATACCCGCGCAGACAAACCCGGAGTGGCGGTGCCTACTTTCCTGCAACCCTTTGACCATCTGCACCCGTCCCCGCAGGGGGATTTGCTCATTGCCGGATCGGTGGCGCAGAAGCTGGGCTGGCCCGGGGCAACGGCGGGGTTGCCCAGACGCGAAGTGCCTGTTCGGGTGGGGGCACCCCGAACGGTGGGTAGGGAAAAGCAGCGGGAGCTGGGGGCATTTACCTGTTGCGTCAAGCTGGATATGCCGCCGAGCCGGGCGCTCTGTACGGGGAAGGTGCTGGCAGACATCTGCTGCGGCAGCGGCAATTTACAGGTGTTGGACAGCGGGGTGCGCTGGGGGACGCAGCGGATGCTCATTGGGCGACCGGTGGATGAGATTGAGACCTTCACCATAGCCTATACGCCGAGCCGTACTCCTACCGGGGCGGCTCCCGGCTACTATGTCTGGCTGGGGGAGCGTCTTATCGGTGAGGCATTGCCCGGAAATATGCCTGCCGCGACTGCCGGAGTGAGCATCCGGAGGGGGGCCGGGGTTTGGGTGGCAGCGGGGGTGCTGGTCAATGAAGCCTGCGCCCCGCCGACAGCCGCGCGGATTGACACAGAGCAGAACTGATTGAGCTTGCCAGCACGGGGGGAGAGGAGTATAATGCGCGCCGTTATGAAACAGTACGCACAGCAACTTCTGCGTTACCCCGATATGGGGATTTCTCTGGATTTGTCCCGTCTGCCGCTCACTCCTGAGTTCTTGGCAGAGATGAAACCGCTTATTGACCGCGCCTACAGCGATATCGCTGCGCTGGAAAGCGGCGTGATTGCCAACCCGGATGAAAACCGCATGGTTGGTCACTACTGGCTGCGCAACAGCGCCATCGCTCCCACCCCGGAGCTGCGTGCCGCCATTGATGGTCCGCTGGCTGACCTCAAGGCTTTCGCTGCCGATGTGCTCGGCGGTAAGATTCTGGCTCCCAATGGTAAGAAGTTCAGCACCTGTCTGGTCATCGGTATCGGCGGTTCGGCTCTGGGACCGGAGCTGGTGGCAGATGCTCTGCCGGCAGATGGTCTGGCGATGGCATTCCTGGATAACACCGACCCGGATGGCATGTACAAGGTGCTGGATACCCTGCCGCTCACGGAAACGCTCGCGGTGGTTATCTCCAAGAGCGGCGGTACTCCCGAAACCCGCAACGGCATGGTTTGCGCTCAGGCTTATTTTGCTGACAAGGGCGTGGCTTTTGCTCCGCAGGCGGTGGCTGTCACCGGCGTGGGCTCCACGCTGGACAAGGTGGCTGTGGCTGAGGGCTGGCTGAAGCGCTTCCCCATGGAAGATTGGGTAGGCGGCCGTACCTCTGAGACTTCTGTGGTGGGTCTTGTTCCCGCCTCCCTCCAGGGCGTGGATATCGACAGCCTGCTGAAAGGTGCTGCGGATATGGATGCCCGCACCCGCGTGGCTGATACGGACACAAACATGTCTATGCGTCTGGCGCTGGCATGGTATGCCGCCGGTGAGGGACGCGGTAAGAAGGATATGGTGGTGCTGCCCTACAAGGACAGCCTTGTACTCTTCTCCAAGTACCTGCAGCAGCTCATCATGGAGTCCCTCGGCAAGGAGCTGGACCTGGACGGTAAGACCGTGCACCAGGGTATCTCCGTGTACGGCAACAAGGGCTCTACCGACCAGCACGCCTATGTGCAGCAGCTGCGCGACGGTATCAATAACTTCTTTGTCACCTTTATCGAGGTGCGTCAGGCTCCCACCGATACGGTGAAAGTGGAGGGCGAGTTCACCGCCGGAGACTACTTGCAGGGCTTCCTGCGCGGCACCCGTAAGGCGCTCACGGAGAGCGGGCGTCAGAATATCACCATCTCCATCCCCACGGTGAATGCCTATACGCTGGGTCAGCTCATTGCTCTCTTTGAGCGTGCCGTGAGCTTCTATGCGAGTCTGATTCACATCAACGCCTACCACCAGCCCGGTGTGCAGGCAGGTAAACTGGCAGCCAATGTGTTCCTGAAGCTTCTGGCAGCTGCGGAGTCTGCGCTGACTGCCGAGCCCGCCACGGCTGCCGATATTGCCGCCAAGGTTTCGGCGGACACGGAGGATACCTACCACGCTCTGGTACACATTGCCGAATCCGGCAAGGCGGTCTGGACGCTGGGCGAGTGCCCCTGCTGCGATACTTTTGCTAAGGCATAACAAGGGATATTTAACTGATTTGCAGACGCTCCCAACCGTTTATCGGCGGTTCGGGAGCGTTTTTTCATCACAACAGGCATGACGAGAATATGTCTGTTGCTGTTGGCGGCGGCCGTGTTGCTGCCGGGATGTCGTACCAGATTGGATATGGGCATTTCAGCGGTGAATCCGCCGGAGACGATGCCGGAGATTCATGCCTGGAGCAAGGGAGAACAACTGACCATGGGAGCCGATACCGGCTCCCTGCTTCCGGCAGCCGTTTTTCCCGTAACAGCTACGGAGCTGGGAAGCAAAATCAAATGGGGCAAACCTGTTCAGAAGAGTTCCATTGATGTGAGCCTGACAAGAGCGGGAGCACCTGTTCAGGAGAATTGTCCGGTGATTCATTCTTTTTTTGCCACAACGGATGGCTTGATTGGCTGGCCCGAGCTGCGGAAGCACGTCTGGCACCTGAACTATGACAAGGGCATACACGAGTTCCGCGCGAGTCTTCCCCCGGAGGTGCGCCAATGGGACAGCGTGGCGGTTTCGAAATGGGGACGCCCCATGGTACATATCAAGGGGCTGGGGGAGTGTATACTCGACAGCGGTGCTCCGCATGCCGTTTATCTGCCGCCTGACAAGTGGAAACGTTTCATGAAATCATACCCGAATGCCAAGGTGTTACAGTTCAGTGGTGACAGTCCGGCTGCAGGCGGCTATTTCCGCATCGCGGTGGTGCCGGTGTCGAAGCTTCAGCTGGGGCGGCTGCAGCTGGAGAAAGTGATGGTGTGTGAGAGCTTCTTCAACACGCCGCATGTAGTGCTGGGTAATCAGATTCTGAATCAGGTGGAAGTCTGGCTGGACGGCCCGGAACGACGTCTCTATTTCCGTCCGAACAAGCTGACTACCTCCGATCAAAAAGCCCTTTCTTTACCGGTTTGAGCACACAGACGGCAATCAGGAAAATCAACCAGCACACCAGCAGTGTGGAAATCGGCACCCAGCTGTGAGCGGAGGCCTTCCATGCTTCCCACAGCAGCCATACGGGGCATGCCGTCAGCACCGGCCAGCGCAGAATGCCGGGAAAACGCGGAAAGATGAGCAGAATGAGCAGCAGGCATCCCCCTGCGATTCCGTATTGCTTCCAGCCACTCAGCAGGACATGCTCCTGCAGGGCGTGGTCACCGATGATGCGATAGGCTGTCTCGTGGGTGACTTTTTCCGTGCCTGCAAGCTGGGAAACGGTCAGCGCCAGTCTCTGCGCCCGCCCGGGGGTGTTTTGTTTGGGCGCGGGTTCTTCCATCACCACGCAGGAATTCTCCCCCAGCGTTTCGCGGATGTTTTTTCCGCTCACCACATCTGCCAGCGGCAGGGGGATGACTTTTGCCTCGCTGATTCGGGTGCGTCCGTGGCGATCCAGCGGGCGAGTGATTCCGCCGTAGGTGATGCTTTCACCCAGCTTCACCTGCACGTCTTCGGATTTAAGTCCCAGCCGCATGAGCGCCAGCCGGAAAGGAAGAGTGGGAATGGTTTCTCCGTTCCAGCGCATCAGCAGGGGGAACGACATTTGCTCCACGGCGGAGGGTTTGTGGGTGTGGGGTTCATCCTGAAGCCAGTCGGGTGCCCACACTACGTTGAGTGAATCCGGCGTGGCGGTCAGACTGTTGGGCAGGGGGCGGTTGGCCACGGGCAGTCCGCGGGCATCTCCCTGTACATTTTCGGCAGGTATGGCAGATTGTCGCAGCTCAAGAGGGGTGAAATCCGGCTGAGCCGCCGTGCGCCCCCGCAATCCTGCCACGGCATGCGGAAATGATTGCATGACGCGGCAGAACATTTCGCGCGACATATCACCGGTTTCCTGTTGCCAGGTCAGCGGGGAGGAGAGAGCAATATCCTGCACGCCGCTTTGTTTCAAACGATTCAGCAGCACAGCCATGTCCTGCGGCCCCAGCGGAAGGGCGGCAAAATTCGCGGAGCAGGCATCATTGCTCAGCTCTGCCACCCCTACCGTCGGGCAGATGAGCTCCCGGTGTTCCACGGTGTAGGGGGCTTTCTGCACCTCTCCGCCCGCCGGGACAAGCTGGATGTGTTCTCCCGCCACGGTGGGGGGCTGAGCGTTGTTGCTGAGGGCATGAGCTGCATCATAGAACCAGTGGTCAGGCAGAAAGAGACGCCCGGTGAACCAGGCCCCGACAATGAGCCCGGTCCAGAACAGAGCACCGAGGAAGCTGACGCGGCGTTTTATTTTGTGGCGGGAAGAAGACATGCGGCTGCTGCGTGGGCGGGTGAATCCGCCGGGGTGGCGGAGATGACATGCCGCAGGGCTGCCAGTGCGGCGGGAATTTGTTGCAGATACCAGGGTTTGCCTGCATTGTAGCCAATGTTGGCAAATGCGCCGAGAGCCTGCATCAGTCTCTGCAGGGCACAGGCGGAGAATACTGCCGGGTCAATAGGTATGCCGCGCTGTGCATTCAGATAATCCAGCAGTTCGTTACGCTCCTGTTCGCTCAGCTCCATGTACGGGTCATAGAGCAGGGAGGCTATGTCGTATTCTGCCAGCCCCATGCGCATCCCCTGAAAATCAATGAGCCAGGCTTTGCCGTCTTTCAGCATGATATTCTGACTCTGACAATCGCGGTGTACCGGCACGCGCGGCAGGGAGCCCAGCCACTCAGCCATGTCCTGCAAAGCCGGGTTGCTGAGGAAGCTTGCAGGGCTCTGCCCGAGATGTCTGCCAAGGAAGTGTTCGGCAAAGTATTCCTGCTCCCAGCGGTACAGAGCCGCATCGAACGCAGGCTGCAGTTCCCACTCCGGTTGCAACTTCCAGAAAGGAATCAACGTGTCAATGGCTTGCCGGTATGCTTCCGTTTTTTGTGCGGAGGGCGCATCTTTCAGCGCCAGAATATCAGTGGTGCCTAAATCCTCTGTCAGGCATGCCCCGCAGTTATTCGGTAAGTTGGTTGCCGCCAGTATGGCCGGCACGCGGATACCGGCAGCCGCAAGCCCGTATGCGGCAGGTAAAAATGAATTGTTGTCAGCGCGGGCACCTGTCCAGTAGACAGCCATCAGACCATGCACTCGCATGATGCTGCGTCCGGATGCCCCGGAAGCCACGGCTTGCAGCATTTCCGGTGTGGTGGTTTTGCCGGTATATTGCTGCGCCAGCTCTGCCGGTATTCGGACTGCGTCTGGAGAAGAGGCGGGCATGTGCGGTGTTAATGAAGCTTGAAAAAACGGAGTTTCTCTTCGGGTGGATTGTCATCGCTGACTTGCTCGGGAGAATCCGACTCAGTGATTTCCTCCCGCGCAGAATCCGTAGCACCGTGTATCGGGAAGAAGCGTTCCGGGGTTTTGCGCGGCGTTTCTCGGGGATGGGGGGGAGCCACTCTTTGCCGGGGGGGCACCGGTCTGTTCGGCAGTGCTCCGGCTACCGGGGCTGACACCAACTGCTCCAGTCGGCAGAGTATCTGTGTCAGCAGCAGAATGACGCTTGCGGCAGCCAGCGGTGCTGCTGCTATAACCAGTCCAAGAGAAAAGGCCGCCATATTCAGTTCTCTTCCGTCCAAGCAGAATTGAACGCTGTTGACGATACCACACAGCGCAAAGATTGAGGCGATAACATAGCCTATGATGACGGCAAATCGCATACCGCGGCTATTCTACCAAATCACATAGCACTGTCAAGCTCTAGGCTTGTTCGCTCAGGGCAAACGCATTTCGATGTCGGGATTTCTTATTGACTTACCTCTGTTTCGTTTTTTTGCGCCGAATGCACTAAAGAGGATTTCCTCCGGTACTCGTGTATTCCATGCGGCGTGTTTTCTCATTCCTGCCAACGATTACGAATCGCATGGGCGATAGTTGCGCTACTCTCTTTGGGTAAATTCGTTATGTAGCAACGTTTTTCTGTGCTTTCCGTCTGCTTCTTTTTATTGTAGCGCTTGCTTTCCACTACTACCAGAGCAGAAAGCTTCTCCCAATTCCATATCCCTGTGACAAAACTCAAATCCCGATATATCCCGATATACGCGTTCCTCCACCCTTCCATGACCAGTGTCCACTTCTGTAAAAACATTGCCGGGGCGTACCATTTTAGCAGTCTCGAGTATCTGCTCGTGCAAACTTTTCTGGTTATCCTTTACTGCTAATACATAAGATGCCTTTTTCTCCTTTACTATCTTTCTGACTACGTCCTTTCGACAGCCTCTAATTCGTCAATATGTCTATGCATCCACTCAGTATAGCATAACAATGCTATAACTGAAAGAAAACAAAATTTTTACGATAATCCTTTCAGTGTAAATTCGGTGCAAATTTCAGATGCTCGAATCTCGAGAGCGTATGACACTACTCAAATGCGTTTGCCCTGCTTGTACACTAACCACTGTGGGGGTGTTTTAAAATCAACCCTTCCCGCCTAAAACACTCTTGCAACCCTAGAAAACGGTATGGTGAACGAGACGACACCGCATGCTGAACCTTTGCAATAATATGCAGTACCTCCCGTTTGTGCCAGCTCCGCATAAAGCTTCTGCTTCTGTCAACATCTATCTTTTGACTTGCCAAGTGCCGCCATTCATGGAAAATGAATGCCAGCATGAACATTTCCAGAGAATTACCCATCAACCGCCACAGCAGAGGCTGGCTTATCCTGAGTCCGCTTGCCATTTTTTTCCTGCTCTACGTGGGAGTTTCCGTCATTTCCGGTGATTTTTACACCATGCCGGTCACAGTTGCCTTTTTAGCAGCCTCAGCATGGGCTCTTATTGTCTCCCGCCCCGCCGATTTCATGCGACGTTTGGAGCGTTTTTCCGCCGGAGCGGCACACCGCAACATCATGATGATGATTTGGATTTTTATCATGGCGGGAGCTTTTGCAGCTGCCGCAAAATACATCGGCTCAGTAGATGCCACGGTCAACATGACACTTGCTTTTCTACCTGCTGATATGGTACTGGCCGGCATGTTTCTGGCGGCCTGCGTCATTTCGCTGTCCATGGGAACCTCCGTCGGCACCATCGTGGCACTCATGCCCGTAGCTGCGGGACTTGCCGACAAGGGGGGGCTTAGTCTTGCACTTATCTCCGGAGCAGTGGTAGGGGGAGCTTTCTTCGGCGACAACCTTTCCTTCATCTCAGACACCACCATCGCCGCCACCCGCACACAGGGTTGCAGCATGAAAGATAAATTCCGCGCCAACATCCGCATCGTAGCACCTGCCGCAGTCAGCGTCTTTATCCTCTACATCATTATGGGAGCGGGCAGCACCGCAGCCGAGGTTTCCTACACAGGAAATATAGAATGGGTACGCGTTCTGCCGTACCTGCTGGTGCTGGTAACCGCCATCTGCGGGTTAAATGTAATGCTGGTTCTGACACTGGGCATCATCACCACCGGAGTCGTGGTACTGTTCAGCAACACCTTTGGAGCCATGGCGTGGGCAAGTGCCATGGGACAGGGTATTGTGGGTATGGGTGAGCTCATCATCGTAACCCTACTGGCAGGAGGCATGCTGGAACTTATCCGCTACAACGGCGGTATTTCCTATATCATCCGCCACCTCACCGCGGGCGTGCAGAAACGGCGCGGAGGCGAACTGAGCATAGCGCTCATGGTTTCTCTGGCAAACATGTGCACAGCCAACAACACCGTCGCCATCGTCACGATGGGGGACATCGCCTACCGCATTTCACGCCGCTTCGGTATTCCCGCACCTCGCACCGCAAGTCTGCTGGACACCTTCTCCTGCATGACACAGGGACTTCTACCCTATGGGGCTCAGTTGCTCATGGCATCTGCCATTGCACAAATCAGCGCATTAGATATCATCCCACATCTTTACTACCCCTTAGTTATGGGAATGGTTGCTTTGGGGTTTATCCTCTGCAGCAAACACAAAGCTGCGGTGCAACAATAATCCGACTACGGGAAGGCGGGCTTCAAACCTAAAAAAACAGCAAATGCTGTTAAACATCCGCTGTTAATTTAGGATGCGTGGTTATCACTTCTTGGGTTTAAGCGGCACGGCATGAAAAGGCTGGGGCTTCGCTCCGGTGAAGCCGGGATTCATAGAGGCAATCATTTCATTGGATACGCTGAAAGAAAAAGTTCCGCCCTGCGCATCATCTCCGGAGTCGATGATGTGATCAAACACGCAGACCGCCTTGTTTCCCGGAGTCTCAGGCATCACAAACAGACCGATTGCCATATCATATTTTTGCTTCTCATTTGAGGTGCGAATGGTGTAGGTGATGGTATTAAGTCCACGCCTTAAACCTCCGGAGATAACATCCGCGCGACGTTCATCCTCAAATTGGTGAAGAGATATACCGTTGATACGCATATCAATCTCACGCCCCTGAGCATCCACAAACACTTTGCCTATGAGCTGAGGATAAGGACAGGTCGGCGGTACTTCGGGCACCTTGGTATAAGGATGGAAGCCATCCTGCTCCTGCAGTACCGCCAAATCTCCCGCACGCAGGCGTTTTTCGACCTGAGGCAAACGCCCGAGATTGAAAAATCTGCTCTGATCATAACGCCACTTCCCCCCTTCATGAACAAACTCCAGCACAAGCGCATTCATCTCAGATTTTCCTTTTTCACCCAACTGCACCTTGCCCAAATAGGTGGCGGCAAGCGTACGGTTGGATAATCCGGCAAGAGCACCTACATAGGTAAAGTTTTCCAACGAGGGCGGAGCAGACTGCTCACGGAAAATATCCTGAGGGAACTTACCTTTCTGGGAAACAATAAGATTGCGTACCTTGACCTGACGTGATTGGGAAGTAGTACTGCGCCATGCGTTTTCATTACCTCGCATCATGGCCACACGCCATGTATTGTAGATAGTCTCAGCAATGGTACGAGCCTGCTGCTGATTAGGAACATTGAATTTCGGTACAGGCTGAGCGGCGGTCTGCTGAGCAGAAGCAGAATTCCATACACATGCTACAGCTACCGTAACCAAAAGAAAAATAGATTTCTTCATGGTTAGAACCTACATCAGACTTGCTATTCTTGCAAGAAAATTGCATACTGTGGGTGGATTTATGACGGCATTTTCACGCAGGCACCGCAGCGCCGAGGAGGCGCACTACCAGAGACTGCTGGACAAAGCACCCAGCATGGTCTGGAAACGCTTTGCGGACGGAGTTGCGCTGCGCGTTCGAATGTTTGTTCCCCCGGAGCACCATGCGGGGGACTCTGCACCGTCTGTCATGTTTTTTTTCGGTGGCATGTGGGCGTTGGAAAGCAGCGCTGAATTTGTCGCCTGGGCAATCCACCTCACTCAGCGCGGCATTGTCTGCTTCATTCCTGAATATCGAACACGCGCACGCTTCGATGTCACCCCGGAAGACATCATCCAAGAGGGACTGGATGCTTGGAAATGGCTGCATCACAATGCCGGGAATCTGGGATTGGATGCTGAGCGCATCACACTGGCCGGCACGGATGCCGGCGGGCTCATGGCGCTCAACTGCGGTATGCAGCCGCTTGTATTTGAAAAACGCTGGTGGCAGTTCAAACGCGAAGACGAACTACCTCTACAGCCTGCATGCATCGCTATATTGCGCGGAGTAATTGACCCGGAAGCACCGGAAGCCCGCGCACTGCAAATCAGTAAAAATGAGAATGTGAACGTATCGGCAATCAACCCCTGTTCCCTGCTGAGGCGCAAGCTTCCCCTGCTCTTCTGTGCCCACGGCATGCAGGATCCGCTGCTGGATTATGACATGCGCCGTTGGTTCTGTGATGAATGGGAGCGCCTCGGCAACACGGCGGAATTGGTTCTCTGTCCGTTCGGAGACCACACTCTGGCTCAGTTTTCTGTTAACCCCGCCGTTTTTGAGCAGGTTCTGCTTTCCTGGGATGCCTTCATGGTTGAGCAGGGAATCTGGCCGGAATCCGACCACTCTCAGGATGCCATGATGGTCTGAATCAAAGGAATAATCCATGAAAAGTGAGAGTTTCAGAATTATGGGAATGAGCTGTTCCGCCTGCTCGGCTCGCATAGAGAGCTGTGTACGCCGACTGCCTGGAATGCAAAAGGTAGAGGTTAATCTTCTCACCGGCAGTATGAGTGCGACTTTCGATGAAACGCAGCAGGATGCGGCAGGCATCATTGCTGCGGTAACCGCTGCAGGCTATGGTGCCACCCTGCAGACCAAAAGAGAAAGCACAACAAAACAGCGCGAAACCTACACCCTGCGGCGGCGTTTTTTGTATTCGCTGTGTTTTCTGCTGCCGCTGATAGTGCTGCATCACGTGATGCATGGGACTCTATCTGTACTGATTCAGACTCTTCTTCTCATCCCCATACTGTGGTTTAACAGACGTTTTTTCATCTCCGGCATTACATCGCTACTCCACGGTGCACCCAATATGGACACGCTGGTAGCACTGGGTGCAGCAGTCGGAATTATTTACAGCGAGGTAGATGTCTTTTTTCTGAAATCAGGTGTTGTTTATCTGGAATCTGCCGCTATGATTCTCACCTTCATCACCTTCGGCAAATGGCTGGAAGCCTGCGCTACCGGACAAACGGGAGACGCTCTGCAAAAACTGCGGGAATTGCTGCCTGACAAAGCCACCCTGCTGCGGGGAAATGAGACAGTAGTCGTACCGACAACTGATATCTGCCCGGGAGATGTGCTGCTGGTGCGTGCAGGGGAACGAGTCCCCGTCGATGCCGTGGTCACGGAAGGTACCTCCGCCATCGATGAATCCTCCTTCTCCGGCGAAAGTATCCCCGTAACCAAACATCCCGGGGAAAAAGTGTACGCCGGCACCATCAACGGTAACGGCGTATTGCGCATCCGAGCCATTTGCCGCAGCGAAAACTCCTCACTTGCCGACATCATCACTATGGTGGGAGCAGCCTCGGCAGCCAAAGCACCCATAGCCCGCAGCGCAGACCGAATCTCGGGCATATTTGTACCGCTCGTAGTTCTTATAGCCGTGCTCACCGCCGCAGTCTGGATGTGTTGCGGCAGCAGCATTGCCTCAGCGTTGGGCTGTTCCATTGCCGTGCTGGTAATCTCCTGCCCCTGTGCACTGGGGTTAGCCACCCCCGTTGCCATCATGGTCGGAGCAGGCAAAGCTGCACAGCACGGTATCATTTTCCGCACCGGTGCAATCATGGAGCATGCCCGCAATACCACCGCCATTATCCTAGACAAAACCGGAACCATCACCACCGGTCATCCCGTGGTAACTGATGTGTTGCCGACAGGTTGTAACCGTCTACAGTTGCTCCTTACCGCTGCGGCACTGGAAGCAGAAAGCCACCACCCACTGGCAGAAGCCATTCGGCGCTATACAAACGAGCTTAGAACAGTTCCCGCAACAGATTGCCGATACATACCCGGACTGGGCGTGCTGGGTAAAATCGGCGGCAAACAGGCCGCTGCCGGTAATGCGGAACTCATAACCCAACTGGGTATAGATCCCCCATCCGCCTACGAGCTTGCAGCCGCAGGAAAAACACCCCTCTACATTGCATGTGACAACAAATTGCTGGGCATCATCGCCGTAGCAGATCCCATTAAACCGGACAGCGCGGCTGCCATAAACTCCCTACAAGGCAGAGGCTTACGCACCATCATGGTAACAGGAGACAACAAATTGACAGCCCAAACCATTGCAGCACAGGTCGGTCTCCGGGAATTCCGTGCCGGTGTGCGCCCTGCTGACAAAGCCGCCATGGTCAGGAAACTACAGAAGGAAGGATACAAGGTGGCCATGGTGGGAGACGGCATAAACGACGCACCAGCGCTCGTCACTGCTGATGTCGGTATTGCCATCGGGGCCGGAACAGATGTTGCCTTGGAGAGTGCCGACATCATTCTATTGCGCAGCAGCCTCACGGATGTAACGGCAGCCATGCAGCTTAGCCGCGCAGTCATCCGCAATATCCGACAAAACCTCTTTTGGGCCTTTTTCTACAACATTCTTACCATACCGCTGGCAGCCGGGCTGTATTATCCATTATTTGGGTGGACGCTTTCACCCGGCATAGCAGCCGCAGCCATGAGCCTGAGTAGCTTCAGCGTGGTCACCAATGCACTGCGGCTACGCAGGCTTCAGCTGCCGGTGAGCACTTCCGCCCCTTTCTTAATCCCCCCTATAACCATGACTATCACCATCAAAGTCAACGGCATGATGTGTCCCCACTGTGAAAAGCACGTGCGGGAAGCTTTTCTCTCTCTCCCCGGCGTGACAAAATGCACAGCCTCCCACAAAGATTGCAGCGTCAGCATGGAATCAACAACCCCGCTTAGTGAAGCCACGCTGAAAAGCATCGTAGAAAAAGCAGGATACCAATACTGCGGACTCAACGACTAATCATCTGACTTTCCGCAGATATACTGCCAGCGCATCCAGAACCACCATATCTGCAGGCAACCAATCCACACTAAACAGTTCATCCGCACTCAACCAGCGGGCATCCACATGCTCACGCAGCTCAATTGTACCGTCAATCAAGCGACAAATCAGGCAATACATACGCAGATGAAAGGTAGGGTAATCCCACTCTACCGTCTGCAACAGCTCACCGGCCTCCACCTTTACTGCCAATTCTTCCTGCAGCTCACGCTTCACAGCCTCTGCAGGGCTTTCTCCGGGCTCAAGTTTGCCACCCGGAAATTCCCAACCACCTCCGTGCTTATGGGCAGCGCACTGTGTTGACAATACCCGGCCTACAGAATCCACTACCAAGCCTGCCACCACCTCCACTATCTTGCGTTGCTCTGCCATATCAAGGAAAAGCTAGCACAATTTACGAACACATACAACGAAAAAGATGAACACAAAGCTAAAGAACATGATATTACCATGACTAAAGATTTAGTTCGTACGTATTGCCTCAAAAAAAACAGGCACCGAACAGTGGATGCCTCAAAAATAGAGTCACCCAAAATTTAGCGTTTCTTTGGCATAAAATCAAGGTTAAATCATCATTTTCGGGGGGGCGCCTATTCTTTTTGCTTTATCTTTTCAAACAGCCGTTTGAGCGTGTTTTCTATCTTTTCCCGCAACTCTATGGGATCTAGTGTTTGTCGGCGTTTTATCAGATTTTCCTTTCGACGACCTTCTTTCATGTGCTCCAGTACGCGCTCGTA
>JAZNLU010000005.1:0-68584 GCA_045579245.1 Akkermansia sp. | reverse complement strand
CTGTCCGTCGTAAGGTAGTAGGTTACCGTCCTCATCAAATTGCATTTCTACTTGCTTATATACGACAAGCACCTCGTGCATCTTCTCCTCAAACTGTTCATCTCGTTTTTCACAGTAGTATTTGACCTTAAATGGCTTTATACCTTGTTCATTGAGAATAAGATGTAAGGTACTCTTCGCAATGGTTGAGAGTCGCGGATAGCCTGCTTGTGTCGCATTCCTCCGAATATGTTCTGTGAGCAGCTTGTAGGTCCACAACTCTGCCACATAGCCACATTCACATGGTTTCATGCAAGCAATGTTGGTAATCCAAGCTTTATCCTCATCGGTTATTTCTGCCTTTCTTCCCCGACCGGGAGCATCATACAACGCTTAGCTTAAGCCTTGGTTTTCGAACTTTGACAGAGTTAAAAGGACTGTATTCCTGTGGACATCCAAAGCTTCCGCTATACTCTCTATCGTCTTTCCCTCATAGCGGAGCTTGAGTGTCTTTGCCCGGGTTACCACTTGATATGATTCCGTGCGGGCTCGGCATCTTTTCTTGATTTCGGCTAAATCCTCGGAACTAATTTCAATCTTAATCATGGCTGATGCCTTATTATCGCATCTTTTATACCAAATATCTAGTTATTTATCGAATGATATACTAGTGTCTTGTTTAGCAAGTTCTACACAATGCACTCTGTACATAAGCATTTGTACCATAAAGGGTAAATGAGATTGCGTATTGTAAAGGATTAACTCTACAAGACGCTAGGTGGATGGTGCTGGGTCGTTTGCACATAAGCTAAAACGCCGCAGCTGGTTATGAGCTGCGGCGTGAAATTTGAAAGACAAATAGGAAACAGCGTTAACTGGAGGCATCGCCGAAGGAGATGCCGATTTCTCGGGCTGCTTCCACGAGCTGGCTTTGGCTGTCCACGATGTGGAGGGTGCGCACAGCATCCTCGATGGGCATGGAAACCATGTCAACGCGGTGCAGGGCAACGGTTTCACCGAACTTGCCCTCTTCAATGAGGTCGATAGCTTTCGCTCCGCAGCGAACACCCAGCACGCGGTCAAACGGGATGGGGGAACCGCCGCGCTGGATGTGACCCAGCACGCAGTAACGAGTCTCGATACCGGTGATGGTTTCCAGCTTGGTGGACAGGAAAGAGGCAATGCCGCCCAAGCGAACTTCACCCTTAGTTTCCTCGTCCAGAGTGAGCAGTTTGCCGCCAATCTTGGCACCCTCACTTACCACCACGATGATTTCGCGCTGGCCGAGAGCCTTGAGCAGTTCTACCTTGCGTACGATGTCCTCCAGTGTGAACTCAATTTCGGGCAGAAGAATCACATCTGCACCGCCGGCGATACCGCCGTAGAGCGCAATCCAACCGGCGTGACGTCCCATGACTTCCACCACCATCATGCGCTGGTGGGAGAAGGCCGTGGTACGCAGGCGATCCAGATTTTCACTCACGATGGAAACGGCTGTCCAGAAACCGAAGGTGTAGTCTGTGGAGCCGAGGTCGTTATCAATGGTCTTGGGCACGCCTACGATGGGGAGCCCAATCTGGCGGAGTTCCAGACCGATGGTCTGAGAACCATCTCCGCCTACCACGATGAGGGCAGAGAGACCCAGGCGCTTGACGGTGTCCTTGCTGCGCTGCAGCACGTCGTCCGCAATCTGCATGCGACCGCCCACACCGCTCTTGACGGTGAAGTTGCCCTTGTTGACGGTGCCGAGGATGGTGCCGCCCATGGAGCGGATGTTGTGGCAGTTTTCCGGTGTGAGAATACGCCAACGCTCGTTGTCGGGCGTGGAGAGCAGGCCTTCAAAGCCATCGTAGAAGCCGTAGACTTTCCAGCCGCGGGCTGTTGCAGCAGCCACGGCGCCTTCAATCACGGCGTTGAGTCCGGGGCAGTCGCCTCCGGCGTTGAGAATACCGATATTCATGAGAGATGTTTAGTTAGGAAGGATAATGAACTTGGAACGATCCTGATAGTCGTTGGAGGGAAGCCATGCGTCCCATGCGTCCCAGCCATTGGCCAGGAATTTGGCGGCTGTCCTGTCGCGGGTGCTGCCGTCCGGCATGCCAAGCATGACAACCAGCAGTCGCTGCCCATAGGTGCCGGGCTGACCGTTGACCGGGTTGGTTCTCTTGACGGAGGCGCGGCTGTTGGTAACCATGAGACAGGAACCGGCGCTGCGGGAGCGTGCTACTTTCAGACCGTCTACGTTGCCGGTTGCGGGCAGCAGACGGTTGTTGTTGCGGATAGTGGCGGAGCGCACGCCGAGAGGGGAGTATATGTTTGCCGTCACATAACGCTGTGAGGTGATGGCCAACATCTCCGGCTTGGTGAGTGCATACATGCCCAGCAGTGCCATGTCACGTGCCGTAGATTGGGTGATGACGGCTCCGTTCGTTCCTTTGAACATGGTGGAGGTCATGCCCAATCTCAGGGCAAGCTTGTTCATTTCTGAAATGAATGCACCCTCAGGGTCAGACTCACTGAGCACCTGACCACAGGCAAAGGCAGCCGTGGTAGCGCAGGCGCTGTCATCCCACAGCAGGGCGGAATACAGTGCATCACGCAGGGTAAGGCTTTCTCCGGGACGAAGTTTCAGCAGGTTGGTGCGCTGCCAGCGTACTGCCTCCTGCGGCACGGTAATCATGCGGTTGAGGTCAACGTTGTGTGAGCGTACCCAGTCCAGTACCACAGTGGCGGTAGCCAGATTGGAGAGCATGCCGATGGGGCGCCTTTCATTCGCATTGGACGAGTAGAGGATGCGCCCGGAGTATACTTCCAGTGCTACATAGCTGGGGGTGGTCTGGTCAGGGGTGACATAGCCGGTACAGGAGTTCAGGAGAACGCTGCCGACTGCGGCTGCCAACAGGCAGAAACTCTTCAGGATTTTTTTCATTCGTTACTTACTTTGCCTCTTTTGATTTACATGCCTTACGGGCAGGCTTCTTGCCCTCAGACTCTTCTTTTTTGTGATCGCTCATCAGCTCTACTGCCGGACGGTCGCCGAAGATGATACCCAAATCGCGGGCCGTGGCAACAATCTGGCTCTCCGGGTCTACCAGACGCAGGGAGCGCACGGCATCCTCGATGGGAACGGTGTCGACATTCGGGCCGTTGAGAATGAGAGCTGTACCGAACTTGCGTTCCTCAATGAGCTTGACGGCTTCCACGCCGAAGCGCAGGCCGGCAATACGGTCGAAGGCACAGGGCGAACCGCCGCGCTGGGTGTGACCCAACACGCAGTAGCGGGTTTCGATACCCGTTTCCTCTTCCAGAATGCGGGAGAGTCGGTTGCCGATGCCGCCCAGTCGCTCCTCACCATTATCCTTGTTGAGCACGGTGATGAGTTTGCCGTTGAGCTTGGCACCTTCGGCTACCACCACGATGATTTCGCGCTGCCCGGCGGCCTTGCGGGCCTTGATGCAATCGATGACGTTCTGCAGGTCGAACTCGATTTCCGGGATGAGTACGACATCTGCCGCAGTGGCGATGCCGCTGTGCAGGGCAATCCAGCCGGAGAGGTCACCCATCACCTCCACCACCATCATGCGCTGGTGCGCATTGGCCGTGGTGCGGATGCGGTCAATGGATTCGGACACCACGGCAACGGCGCTCTGGAAACCGAAGGTGTAGTCCGTATCGGGGCAGAGGTCGTTGTTAATGGTCTTGGGAATGGAAATCACCGGCAGACCTTCCTCTGCCAGCAGGCTGGCCGTGCGTGCGGAGCCGGAACCACCCACAACAGCCAGAGCCTCCAGACCGAGAGCGGAGATGGTCTTCTTGGCCTTGGCCAGAATCTCCGGGTCGATGGAACGGCGGCCCAGCTTGTTGGTGTTGATTTTGAAGTTGCCCGTGTTGGTGGTGCCCAGCATGGTGCCGCCCTGTGAGCGAATCTGGTGGGTCTTCATGGGCGTGAGGATTTCGTAGCGACGGCCGCCGGCAACCGGCAGCAGCCCCTCGAAACCGTCGTGGAAGCCGATGACTCGCCATCCGCGGCGGTATGCCGCAGAGACGTAGCCCTCGATAACTGCATTAATACCGGGGCAGTCACCGCCGGAATTGAGAATACCAATAATCATGGAATGTTGTAGGTCTGATTAAGCTTTTGTTTCCGGTGCGGGAATGGCACCGAAGTAGTGAGCGCAGCACCAGAGCGCACGCGGATGGTGGAAGAACGATTTCCACATGGAGCCCTTGAGCCCGTTGGTGGTGGTGCCGTCCTGATTGCAGTAGCCGAACCACTCGCCGTGTTCCTTGTCCTGCAGGTGTTCGAATGCCCAGTCGTGGATGCGCTGGTGCCACTCGGCGTATTTCTCATCGCCGGTCATGACGTAGGCCAGACAGGTGCCGATGAGGGCTTCATCGTGCGGCCACCAGAACTTCATGTTGTGCCAGTATTCCTGCACGGGCTTGTTGTACACGTCCGTGTAGTAGAGCAGGCCGCCGTACTTCTTGTCCCAGCCGCGAGCCAGTGCCCAGTCAATCATCTTGCAGCCGATTTCGATGAGCTTCTTGTCGCCGCCGCGATAGCGGGCTTCCTCCAGCACAAACCAGCCGCCTTCGATATCGTGGCCGGGGTTGAGGATGCGTTCGTCGAAATGGTCGATGACGGAGCCATCCGGAGCCACGTTTTCGAGCACAGCCTTGATGTCCTCGTGCAGGAAGAGACGCTGCAGGTCATCGATGCAGCGGTCAATCCAGCCGGTGTAGAAGCCGTCGGCATCTCCCAGATAGCGGCGCAGCTCCTGAGCTGTGACAATCATAATCATGCGGCATCCCAGATTCTCGCCGGGGCGGTTGCCGGTGCTCTTGGGTGTCATCTTGCCCGGGGTGAAGAAGATGTCGGCATAGATGTCAAACCAGTGGCGGGCGCGTTCTGCGCTGTGAGCATCACCGGTGGCACCGTAGTGGGCGGCCCAGGCGATAGCGGCGAAGCATTCGCTGTACGCATAGCGGCGCTTGCGGATGGGAGTGCCGTCTGCCGTCATGTGGAAGTACATGCGGCCGTCGGAGGGATCCACGCATTTTTCCTCAAGGAACTTGAGGGCGCTTTCTGCGTAGGTCATCCACTCCGGGCGTTTTTCAATGCTGTTGTAGCAGGTAAGGAGCATCCAGGCCATGCGACCCTGTGCCCACACGTTCTTGTCGGTGTCCACCAGTGTGCCGTCTGCGGCACAGCAATGGTAGAGCCCCCCGTTCACTGTGTCCAGTGAACGGGGGAACCAGAACGGTTCTACCTCATTGAGCAGCTTGTCTTTGTAGAATTCGCCAAGTGCTTTTGTGTCCATGAGGAGGCAGAGGTTGAATCTTTACTTGTAAATAGCCCAATCGTAGAAGCCGATGGCCTTGAGCTCGCTCTTGAGAGCATCGAGGGTGGCTTTGTCCTGCTTGCCCATGGGCAGGCGAGCCGGGCCGAAGTCAACGCCGGTCCATTCGCTCATGAGGTACTTGCAGCAGCCCATGTAGCCCTTGCCGGCAATGATGTTAATCATGGTGACGGAGAGCTGCTGGAGGCGGCGAGCCTCTGCCAGATCGCCGGCATCCACGGCCTTCATGATGTCATCATACAGCTTGGGCGCATAGTTGAAGGAGGAACCCACACCGCCCTTGGCACCGGTGGCGTAGGCACCCAGGAACCATTCGTCCACACCCCACGGGATGTCGTACTTGCCGCCGTCATAGTTGAGGGCATCCATGTAGAGAGCCAGATCCGGGTTGGTGAACTTCACGCCCACGAAATTCGGAATCTTGGCGGCGCAGGCTTCAATCATCTTGCAGGGGTTGAAGCCTACGTGGGTCAGCACGGGAATGTCGTAGAAGTAGAAGGGCAGCTCGGGTGCGCCGGAGGCGGCCACGGCAAGGCTGTCCACCAGCAGGTCGATGCTGCCGGGCTTGAAGTAGCAGGGGGAGTTGCTGGCGGTGCCGGTAGCGCCGCATTCTGCAGCGTATGCGGCCAGCTCACGGCCGTCATATACGCAGTTGCCGCCGGTGTGTACGATGACATCGATACCGTACTTCTTGCCGGCTTCGCCCCAGGCGGCCATGTTTTCCTTGCGCTCGGTGAGCTGCATGTGGGCAGATTCACCGGTGGAGCCGGTGATGAAAACGGACTTGATACCCTGGCTGGCCAGGAACTTGGCCTGAGCATCCACTGCATTGGGATTACAGGAACCATCGGCGTTCATTGGGGTGTGCGTGGCAGCACAGAGACCATGAATCTTGAATGTTGTTTCCATGATGGGGTTATGTGGTGTGAGTTAGTGTTAAGTCGAAAATTAACACCATCTTTTTAACGCAAAAACGGCGTGGTTTCAAGATAAAATTGCCGCGCCGGCCTATTTTGCCACTGTTTGAGCTACTTTTTCGGCTGTACTCTGCGGAAAAGCAGGCGGAACTCGTTTTCCGGTCTTCCGGCACTACGGTTCTTTTTGCGGAGTATGTCAGCTGCCGCGCTCGGGAGTTTGTCCATGACATCCAGCTCGGCGATGACTTCATCCCTGCCGTTGAAGGTGATATTTGCCACGACGGTATAGCTGCCGTAGGTGAGCTGCATGGTGTAGGGCTCATCATCTGTTTGCAGCCATTCGTAGCGGATAGGTTCCTCCGGCCCGAACCCCAGCAGGTGAACGGCGTTTTCGCTTACCTCTACCTTGCCTTTGCGCCCGGCATCCTGCCATTCGCCTGGGGCGAGTTCGCGCGGGTCTTCAAACCAGTCGGGGATGAAGATGAGGGCGCTCAGCAGACTGATACCCAGCAGGGAAAGGATGAGATGAAGCTTGGTCATGAGGCGGTGGTGTTGGTTATTGCTTTACGGCGGTCGGCATGGGTGCCCGTTTTGCCCTCGGCGCGTTCCTGTGCCCGCTGTTTCCAGAGGGGGATGGAGGATTTGCGTGCTTTTCTGCGGCGTTTGGCTTCCATTTTCTCTTTGTGCCGTGCCATTTCCGTGCGCAGCTTTTCTTCCTTGTCCCGGGCGGCACGGGCTTCCTCCATCCGCTTCTGAATGCGTGATGAATGCTCGTTTCCGGCGGGGGAAATGGTCCAGGGGGCAAATTCGCCGGAGGTGGTGATGGGCACACAGAGCATCTGTGGGTCAATGAATCGCAGCTGGCGGTACAACAGGTCGTGAATGGTGGCCAGTATGGATTTCGGCGGGAAGAGCCCGGTGCGCCCCAGTTCTATGGTGAATGCCAGGCGGATATGCTTGGCTTGCAGGCTCATGCGGGCCATCTCGCGCAGAGAGATTCCCTCTGCCGGTTCTTCCTCCGGGGCGCAGATGGCGGCGGTGCGCAGCAGGAACAGGCAGTCGCGCACTTTGCGGCAGAGTTTTTCCACCAGTTCGCTCACCTTGGGACGGGCATTGAAGCGGTAATCCTTCACCTCCACCAGCCAGAGTTCTTTCTTGCCGGGGTGGTAGAGGACGAAGTCCATCTCCTTGCAGCTGTTGCAGAAGTTCTGCGCGTTGTGCGAGTAAAACTCTGAGCATTCGAAGCGGCAGACGTAGTAGCCCGCATCGAAGTGGAAGCGGTGGACACCCTCAACGCATGTTGTACCGGCCTGAAACACGATTATTCCTCAGCAAAAAGGTTGGGAACGAGGCTCAAATAGCGGTCAGCCTGTTCGGTTTCGGCATCCAGGCTGGCAATGTGTTCCAGCCGATTGAGTTCATCTGCCGCGTTGACCCGTACCCCGGTTCCGGCAATCTGCGGTGTCTGCAGCCCGAAGAAGCGCCTGTTCACGCTCCGGTTTTTCTTGTCTGCCAGCTGAATGGATAACTCTCGCAGCAGGAAGAGGCTGTGGGTGGTGAGTACCAGCTGCACCCCGGCGCGGCAGAGCGTCATCATGATGTTGACCAGCCGTGGCAGATGTTGGGCGTTGAGATTCATTTCCGGCTCATCCCAGAACAGGCAGGTTCCCGGACGCACGGTGCAGTTGCCGATGAGCAGCCCCAAAGTGCCGATGCGTTTGAATCCCTCTGCCACGAGGTTGAGCTCCAGCGGTTCCTGTCCCGGGCGTTTCAGGAAGAAACGCCCGTTGATGCGCAGCAGCTTGCCGCTCAGCAGGGTTTCAATCTGTTGCGTGACATGGAGCATGACCGGGGAAGGGGATTCAGTTGGCTCTGTTTCCAGCGCGCGACACAGTTCCCAGCTGGCAGAATCCAGCAGTTCCGGGTAACGCTTGCCTGCCTGCACATAGCAGGGATAGATGGAAAGCACCTCGCGTGGTGCCAGAAAAACGGCGTTGTTGGTCAGACTGCGTTCCGGCATGGTGCGGATTTTCAGCCCTTCTTCTTCGTGCCCTTCGCGGAAGGAGAACTCCAGCTCGGCGCTGCCCGGCGGAACTTTTTCACCGCAGAGGGAGGCGTGAACGGTCGTAGTGCAGTTCTTGACGCATCGGGATGTCAGCCCGGTGAGGTCGCGGGTGCCGAAGACGCGCAGTAAATCCAGCCGCAGGCGCTTCTCCTCTGCCCATACGACGGGCAATTCCCGCCGACTGCCGCCGCAGCTCCACTTGCATATGGCGTAACAAAGCTTCATGAGGTGGCTTTTCCCGGAATCGTTTCCCCCGATGATGATATTTATCCCCGGAACAAAGCGGAATACCTCCCGGTTGGGAAAAACAGTAATTCCCTCCACTGTAAGCTTGCGTATCATACACTGCTATATTTAACACATGTTATCCGTTATATCAAGAACGTAATATAAGCACGGTTTTTTGTTGCCGTTTCTGGAACGCGAGATGTTTTTAAGAGAAAAGAGAAATGTTTTGCTCTGAAAAAGGAACATAAATGCCGTTTGTCATTTTTCTTGGTTGACAAGGGGTGTGAAGCTGGTAGACTAGCGGAGTTATGAGTACGAGCGAGAAACGAGACCTGACCCCGGTGGTGCCGCGCAAATACCGTTCCGTATTCTTCATGTTGGTGAGCTGCTTCGCGCTGTGGGGCTTGCTCAACAATATGACGGATAATCTGGTGCCGGCTTTTAAGAATATCTTTACCATTCCGCAAGAGCAGGCTGCTCTGGTGCAGGTGGCTTTCTACGGTGCCTATGCCGTGTTGGCTATTTTTGCTTCCATCCTCATTGAGGAATTTTCCTATAAGAAGGGGGTGCTGATTGGCTTGGGTGTGTACATCTTGGGCGCCTTATGCTATATACCCGCCTGTGTTCAGCAGAGCTTTGAGATTTATTTCATCGCCATTTTCGTGGTGGCCTGCGGGTGCTCCGTGTTGGAGACAACCTGTAATCCGTACGTGATTTCTCTGGGACCGGAGAAAACGGCGGTGCGGCGCCTGAACTTTGCTCAGGCATTTAATCCGGTGGGTTCCATCTGCGGTATTTTGTTGGCTCAGCAGCTTATTCTCAGTCATTTGAACCCTGCCACGGCTGAGCAGCGTGCTCAAATGCCGTCCGAACAGCTGAAAGAAATTGTGAACGGTGAGCTCTTCTGGGTTTGCGCGCCCTATGTGGGGCTTTGCGGTGTTGCTTTCCTCATCTGGCTGTTTTTTCTGCGGGTAAAAGAAACGCAGTCTGTTGCCGGGGCGGATGTTGCTCAAACTCAGGAAGAGTCGCAGGGCTGCGGCAGCAGTATGCGTGTACTGGTGGCGGCTCTTTTTGCCGTTGTCCCGCTGGTGGTACTTTACATTCTTTTCCCGGAGATGGACAAGGTGCATTGGGTGCTGTACGGCACGCTTGGTCCCATTGTTTATCTGTTCCTGATTGGTGATTACCGCGCCATGCTCTTCTCTTTGCTGCGTCAACCGCGCTACTGGTGCGGTGTGATTGCCCAGTTCTTCTATGTGGGTGTGCAGATTGCCGCCTGGACATATCTGAATGTGTACTGTTGCAAGGAGTTGGGGGTTACCCCGGCTACGGCTGCCTCCTATTACCTGATTTCTCTTATCCTCTTCATTGTCTGCCGCTGGGTGGCTACGTATTACATGAAGAAGTTCAACCCTGCCGGCATGATGAGTCTGTTTGCAGTGGCTGCTATCGCCTGCTGCGCCGGTGTGATTTATTTGCCGTCTGATATCCTCTTCAGTATCGGAGGACTTGGATTCTCTGCCAATGTCATTTGCCTCATTGCCATGTCCGGCTGCATGAGCCTCATGTTCCCCACCATATACGGCATTGCGCTGGGGGGCTTGAACCGGCGTGATGTGAAGTTGGGTGCTGCCGGGCTTATCATGGCTATTCTCGGCGGGGCACTTATTACGCCGTGGATGGCAGGAATCCTGGGAGATGCCGAGTCCTGCTGGCTGGTGCTGACAAGTGCTTTTGACGGCACATGGGACACCAATCTGGGTACCAGCTCTGCTGCTGTGCGTGCATCTTTCATTGTTCCCGCCATCTGTTTTGCGGTAGTGCTGCTGTACAGCCTTATTTTCCGCAAGCCCACCACTTCTACCAAATAATAACTATTTAATCTGATACTAATATGAAATACGATACATTACCGACTATCGGAATCCGCCCGACGATTGACGGTCGCCGCCTCGGCGTTCGTGAATCTCTGGAGGAGCAGACCATGAACATGGCCAAAGCTGCAGCCGCGCTTATCGAAGCGAATGTGACGCACGCCAACGGTCAGCCGGTCAAGTGCATCATCGCTGATACGACTATCGGTGGCCCTGCTGAGGCTGCCGCTGCCAATCAGAAGTTTGCCGAGAACAATGTGGGATGCTCCCTCATTGTGACTCCCTGCTGGTGTTACATTACCGAGACTTTTGAGATCGATGCCACCACGCCTAAGGCTATCTGGGGCTTTAACGGCACGGAGCGCCCCGGTGCTGTGTATTTGGCCGCCGCTCTTGCCGGTTACGCTCAGAAGGGCGTGCCCGCATTCTCCATCTATGGGCATGATGTTCAGGATGCCGATGATACCTCCATCCCCGAGGACGTGGCTGAAAAGATTCTGCGCTTTGCCCGCGCCGGTCTGACCGTGGCTACCCTGCGTGGTAAGGGTTACCTGTCCATCGGCGGTTGCTCCATGGGGATTGCCGGTTCCATCATTGACCACTCTTTCTGGGAAGCCTATCTGGGCATGCGCGTGCAGCCGGTGGATATGACTGAGGTTCGCCGCCGCATGGAGCTGGGTATCTACGACAAAGCTGAGTTTGATTTGGCCATGGAGTGGGCTAAGAAGTACGTGAAGATTGGTCCGGATCGCAACCGCCCCGATCTCGTGCTTTCTCCGGAGGAGAAGGAGCGTACCCTGCGTGAGTCTATCCTCATGACCATCATCTTCCGCGACATGATGCATGGCAACCCCTACCTCAAGACCATTGACCGCGAGGAAGAGGGACTGGGCTTCAACGCCATTTGCGGCGGCTTCCAGGGGCAGCGCCACTGGACGGACTTCTACCCGAACGGCGATATGGCAGAATCTCTCCTCAACAGCACCTTCGACTGGAACGGTTCGCGTGAGTCCATCCCGTTTGCCACGGAAAATGATGCCATGAACGGTGTGTGCATGCTTCTGCTGCACCAGCTGACCGGGCGCGCCGCCTGCTTCTCCGATATCCGTACCTACTGGAGCCCGGATGCCGTGAAGCGTGTGACCGGCTACACCATGGAAGGTCTGGCCAAGGATGGTATCATGCACCTCATCAACTCCGGCTCCACCGCTCTGGACGGCAACATGCAGTCCACCGCTCCCGATGGCACGCCCATCATGAAGAAGACCGGCGAGACCACGCAGGCCGATATTGAAGCCATGATGGCTGCCTCCGAGTGGTGCCCGGCCAACCGCGAATACTTCCGTGGCGGCGGTTACTCCCTGCACTTCGTCTCCAAGGGTAATGTGCCCGTGACCATGATTCGCATGAATCTGGTGAAGGGGCAGGGCCCCGTGCTGACCATCGTGGAAGGCTGGACCTGCGACCTGCCGCAGGAGGTGAATGACAAGCTCGACCAGCGCACCGACCCGGGTTGGCCGACCACCTGGTTCGCCCCGCGTCTGACCGGCAAGGGCGGCTTCAAGGACGTGTATACCGTCATGGCCAACATGGGCGCCAACCACGGTGCCTGGACCTACGGTCACATCGGTGCCGACATTATCACCCTTGCTTCCATGCTGCGCATCCCCGTGTATGCCCACAACGTGCCGGAGGAGCAGGTGTATCGCCCGGCTGCCTGGAGCCTCTTCGGCACCGAGTGCCCCGAAAGCGCTGACTTCCGCGCCTGCGCCAACTTCGGACCGATTTACGGTAAGTACTAATTCAATCCACGACAGGCTGCCGGGATGCTTTCCCGGCAGTCTGCCCGTTTTTATCTGAACAATGTCCTACGTACTTTGCTTAGATTGCGGTGCGACCAATGTGCGCGCCATACTTGTTGATGATAAGGGGCAGCTGGTGGACAAATCCAGCCAGCCCAATTCTACTGATGCCGGAACAGAAAATCCGGATTTTCACGTATGGAATGCAGACCGCATTCTGAACCAGCTGGCTTCCTGTGCCCGCGAGATTCTGCCGCAGATTGATGCCGCAGAGGTGAAAGCCGTCACCATCACCACGTTCGGTGTGGATGGTGCTTTGGTGAATGCATCCGGTGAGCTGCTTTATCCGGTCATTTCTTGGAAATGTCCCCGCACGGCAGAAGTGATGAAGCGCGTGGCGCAGTACATCCCGCAGGAGAAGCTCAATGCCGTTTCCGGAGTGGGTGAGTTTGCTTTCAATACCATTTACAAACTCATCTGGTTGAGGGAAAATCGCCCGGAACTGCTGGAGCAGGCACACGCATGGCTTTTCATCTCCAACCTTCTGGCGTATTGTCTTACCGGGGTGATGGCAACTGACCGCACTATGGCCGGAACTTCCCAGATGACCGATTTGCTCACGGGAGACTGGTCTCAGGAGATTCTGGATGCCATCGGTATCCGCAGGAGTCTTTTCCCGCCCATGGTGAATGCCGGGGAGACCATCGGCACGCTCACTCCGTCTGCCTGTGAGCTGCTTGGTTTGCCGAATGCAGTGCCGGTGATTTCCACGGGGCATGATACTCAATTTGCACTCTTCGGCAGCGGGGTGGAAGAAAATCAGCCTTTCCTTTCCAGCGGAACTTGGGAAATCCTTATGCTGCGCACGGCAAAAGCAGCATTGGAGCCTTCTGACTATGCCGCGGGTGCCACAGTGGAATACGACAGCCGCACCGGTCTGCTCAATCCCGGCCTGCAGTGGATTGCCAGCGGTATCATCGAGTGGGTGAAAGCCACCTGTTATAATGGGGAGAGCTTTGATACCATGGATGCAGAGGCTGAAAAAATTGCTCCCGGCTGCGACGGCGTGAAGCTCATACCCGATTTCCTGCCCAGCGATGCCGTGCCCGGCAGCATTCAGGGGCTGGTGCTGGGGCGTACCCGCGCCCATATCTACCGCGCCGCCATGGAGGCGCTGACCCTGCGCCTGAAACAGCGCCTGGAGAAGCTGGAAAAGGTGGGCGGTTTCAAATCCTCCGACCTCCTGCTGGTGGGCGGCGGTGCCCGCAACAAGGTGTGGACGCAGATGCGTGCCGATATCCTCGGCCTGCCCATCCGCATTTCCAACGTCTCTGAGAGCACTGTGTTGGGAGCTGCCATGTACGCCTTTGCCGGTGCAGGGGTGTTTGAATCGCCGGAAGCCTGCCGCGATTCCTTCGGCATCACCTATACCACTATCAACCCCGGTGAGCAGCAGGCTGCTTACGCTGAACTTTACCAATAAACACAACTATGGCTAATCCCGAACTCTATATCAAACCTGCTCTGCCTGACCGTATCTTCCCTTGGGAAAATTACGACCCGCAGACCCGTGAAGAAATTGACGCTTTCTTCAACAGCCCGGAAATCCTCGTCATTAAACAGCGCATGGTGGACATGGGCCGCCGTCTCTGGGCTCGTGAATATGTGGACGGCAACGGCGGCAATCTCTCCGTCCGTGTGGCAAAAGACCTCATTCTCTGCTCCCCAACGCTTTGCTCCAAGGGCTTCATGACCGTGGATGATATTTGTTTGGTGGATATGAATGCCGGGCAGCTCTGTGGCTATCGTCCCGCTACCAGCGAGGTGAAAACCCACATCGCCATGATGAAGGAAGTGGGCGTGAACGCCTGTATCCACGCGCATCCTCCCTGCTGCAATGCCTTCCTCTTTGCCGGCATGGTGCCGCCCAACGGTATCAACCCTGAGGCAGATATCTTCCTGGGGCAGATTCCGCTGGCTCCCTATGGTACACCCGGTTCCCCCGAAACGGCTGAGGCTGTGGCCAAAGCATCCCGCCAGAGCACGGTGGTGTTTATGGAGAACCACGGCGTTATCACCGGTGCCCGCCACATTGAGGAAGCCGAGTGGTTCATGGAGAACGCCGATGCCTACTGTAAGATGGTGCTCTATGCCGACATGCACGGCGGCAAGCTCAATCAGGTGAACGAAGCCGGTATTGCTGACTTCCTGACCATTCGCAAGAACATCGGCTACGCCGTGCCGGAGGGTCAGCCGCTGTACAATACCCGTGAGTTCAACGGTTACACCATGGGTATAGCCGGCGACAGGAAAGACTGATATTTTCAGCAGTTCCCCAACGTTTATCCGCCACGCTGTTGTTTTCAGCGTGGCGATTTATTTTTCGGGTGTTTGTAGGTATTCCGCTACTCCGTACACAGGGAATCGCAGGGTGTTGTGCAGATAGGAGCGCAGTTGTTTGCGGGCTCTTTCATCTGTTTTGAACAAATCTTTTATGCTTAGCCGTTCTCCCTGCGGAAGCTGTAACTTGTTCTGAAGGGTGAAGAGCAGGCAGCGCACGGAGGGCGTGTGGTGGCGCGGGCGTTTGAAGAGCTCTCTCCCCAGTGCCCAGGCTTCCTTTTCCCGCCCACGGATGCGGCACAGGTTGTAGAACACCCAGCGCTCATACATGTCGGAAGCCCCCATGTCCAGCGCTTTGCGGTAAGCTTCCGCCGCTTTGGAAAACTGCGGGCGACGCGCCAAATCCTCATAATATCCGGCTAAATCCAGTTGCAGCAGCAAACTGTCGGGATTGGCTGCCAGACCTTCCAGATAGAACTGCTCGGCTTTGTCCAGATATTCCTTTGCCTGTGTTGCACGCTCGTGCTCCGAGAGTCCTTTGAGGCTGTTGACGTGAGCCACGGCGTTTTTAGCCATGTCCCTTGCTGCGCGTGACCAGTAGCTGGGGCGGTGAGGACAGAGGGTAGTAATCTGTTCCCAGCGGCTGCGAGCGCGCGGCCAGTCCTGCTGCAACCACGCGCTCGTGGCATCCATGGCCAGTATTTCGGCGGCAAGAGTGCGCAAACCTCCCATGGCAAAGACAGAAAGTTGGCGGCTGAGTTTGTTCTGCCTATCCGTAGCAGGCGGCGGGGGGGGCAGCTGCAAACCCAGTGACAGCTCAAGACGGTGTATGCGCTGTGCCGCAGACCCCAGCACGAGCCCACCCAGCGTCAGGAACAACAGCGCTCCGCCCCACTTCATGCCGGAGCTCAGCATGTTTCCGGTACGTGCATGCATCATCATTCCGAAAGGCGCGTGCGAATATCCTCCGCCAGTTTCTGCCAATGAGGTACTGTGGTGCCGGACTCCAGCGCCCGCTGCAGAGTGATCCCCCAGATGGCATCGTACTCCACAGGGCGGCGGCGGAGGTAATCCACCGCACTGCTGGGGACGAAATCACCCATGGCGGCGGTACGCTCCATCTGGTTTCTGACAATGTCCAAGGGCAGGGGATAACCGCGGTTTTCCGCTGTGTGACACACTTCTTCCATGACAGCGCGTGCACGCTGCACCTGCTCCGGCATGGTGAAGAGTTGCCGCACGCTGATGCCTCCCAGAGCCAGACAAAGCCCGTTGAAGGGTATGTTCCACGTCAACTTGCACCATTGTATCCGCTCTGCGTCGCGGAATGCTCTCGTGGGTATTTTTGCTGCCGTAAACATGTCTGCGAAATCCTGAGCGCGTTTTAATCCCGAATCGCTGCTTACAAAGGGGGCAAACTGAATATCGCCTCCCTCCAGATGCCGGATTTCGCCCGGAGTATCCATCATGCAGCACACGAAGCAGAGCCCGATATAGATGCGCTCAGCCACTACGCTGCGAGAGATTGCCTCGGCGTTCCCCATGCCGTTTTGGAAAGTGATGACCTCTGTATTCTCTTTCAACAGCGGGGGGAGTGCGGTATCCAACCCGCTATTGCAGGTGCTTTTCCAGCAAACAATGACCAAATCCACCGGTCCGCATTCTTCGGGCGTGCGGCATACCCGCGGATTGGGTATAAAAATATCCCCGTGCACGCTTTCCACACGCAGTCCATTGCTCTTGACGGGTTCGTATGCGGAGCGGACGATGAAGCTAACATCCTGTCCGCTTTCTGCCAGTCTTGCTCCGTAGTAGCACCCCAGAGCCCCGGCACCTAATATGGCAATCTTCATGCCCGAAATTGTATCATGTGTGGCATAAATTGGCAATAAAAAAGGGGGTGTACACATTTTAGCCTTGCCAAGTCTCACGGAAAAGGCTATTAACATACGCACATCTTATTAACACCCGGGCAGGTTTGTTACCCGCCCTACAAACACAAGAACCAACCATGGGTCAACAGCATCGTAAGGAGACCAAGCGTCGCCGCCGTACCGCTTACATCAAGCGCCAGAAGGAAATCCTCAAGAATAGCAAGAACACGACTCCCGTTCAGCTTGCCAAAAAGGTGGTGAAGTAAGAGCTGCCGAGAGGACTTCTGCCGAGTTTAAGGCGGCTGAGGTCTGTTTTCAGACAAAACCCGGTGTTTCATGCTCCGGGTTTTGTTTTTTGTTTATCTGTTCCTCTTCCTGCTTGCAATGCTCTGAAAAATCGGGTAGAATGCCCCTCGTCATGAGTCACGATACGGCATTCTTCGGCGCGAGTACCATTTTCGGCAAGTACTGGACCCGGCACCGCTATTTCGATTACCTGATTGATAAGGAAAATTTTCGTCTGTCATTTGGGAAGAGTTTTCGGATGATGGTGTATCTGGATAATGCTGTGGCAAACGGTCCCGCAGCCGTGCGTCAGGATGTTGAAGCGGATACCAAGGCAACCAACTATCTTATCAACCATTTGAGCGATATCAAGCCGGAGCTGACCGTTTTCGTCACCACGGCAGACATGCTCCCGCATGATGCGGATGAGAACACGCCCGCTATCCGCAGCAGTGAAGATCCGTACGTTCAGAACCGTATCAATATGTATGAAGCGGTTAACCGCCAGTTCGGGCGCGTGCTGAACGTACATCTGACAGAGATTGCAAATCCGCGGCCAGAGTTTAACCCGCTGCTGCATACCCTGCTCAATCCCGATACGGCAAAAAAAGCTAAACTTCCTTTTGCGCCTTTGGAGCGGCATCAGCTCTACCTGCCTCAGCGAATCATGGGCGATGTTGAGCGCTGCATCCCCTTGGGTATCCCCTCCATCATACCCGCCATGCCGGAGCTGACTACCATGGAACTGACTGAACTCTTTGCCCCTCAGCTGCTGGACAGGTTGCCGACTCCCCACCCGGAAGACCCCATCGGTTCCTGCCGCAAATCCATTCATTCCTTCCAGTGGCTTGACCCGAAAGACGGGTATTTTGTCACGAAGGAAGACCAGATTGAATTGCTCAAGTTCTACTTCTTGCCTGAGTTGCTGTGATTTCTGCGGTGAGCATCCCGTGCGCGGAAGAGCTTAGCGGGGAATTTTGTCGCTTTGCTTAATCTGTTCCGTGTGATAGGGCTGCGTGAAAGGATGGTGTGGAGTGATGCCTGCTCTCTGTCCTGAACTGTCAGAGGGAGCCTTTAATCGGTAAATCGGAATGAAACAGCTATTCTCGTGTATACTATTGTTGTTCCGATTAATTTTCTGTTGGTTCGCTTTTTTGGCGTGACAGGAAGAAAATGTATTCAATACAAGGGCTTTTATTTGCTGTTTTTTGCTTGTGGTGAGAGAAAAAGCTTGACTAAAGTGTGGGGTTCTGTTAGTCTCCGCGCGCTATGGCAAAAGTTCCTGTTATTCAGCTCCGCAAGGGTCACGCCGTGAACTACAACGGCGATATCTGCGTTGTGCGTGAGAGCCAGCTCAAGACTCCCCCCCGCATGGCTTCCTATGTGCAGATGACCATCCGCAGCATTGCTACCAAGAAGGATTACAACCTGCGTCTCACCTCTAACGACTTCTTGGAGGGTGTGATGCTCAGCCGTGAGGAGATGGAGTTCTCCTATGTGGACGGCATGGGCTACCACTTCCTCAACACAGAGACCTATGAGGACGTGTGCGTGAGTGAGGATATCGTTGAGCCGGTGAAGGATTACCTTATTGAAGGTGAAACTTATGTGCTGCTCTTTACCGATGAAATCGTGTGCTCTATTGAGCTGCCCGCCGCCATCACCATGGAAGTAGCTGAGGCTCCCGAAGGCGTGAAAGGTAACTCTGCTAACAACGTGTACAAGAGTGCCACGATGACCACCGGACTGGTGGTGCAGGTGCCCCTGTTCATCAATCCCGGTCAGCGCATCTCCGTGAAGACGGAAGACGGTACTTACCTGGGACGTGTGAATAACTGATTAGCCCACCCAAATTCTTTTCGAAACCCTCGGGACGCATTCGCTCCGAGGGTTTCTTTTTTTTGTGGGGCAGGGGGTATGCGTGAGGATTCCTTGGCATGAAAATGGTGTTATGTTATTTTGTTTGCTTGCAATTTGCAGCGGTATGTGGTATAAGACGAAGAAATGGGGAACTTTTCTCCGTACATGTAAGCTCTTACGATAACATATCAAATCAAACCCATATCATGGAAAACGAAGAAAAAAATGAGACTCCGGTGCCGGCTCCTGCTCCCACGACAGATGCCTGCGATCGTCTTACAGCTGCTCGTAAGTATGCCTGTGAGCAGTATGAGAAGCTCTGCACAGTTGCCTCAGAGCAGATGGACAGCGTTCGCCATTATACGGAACAGGCTCGGCGTCAGGTGAATGAGGGCTGGGATGTGACCTGCAGCAAAGCAAAGGAACTGCACAAAGCCGGTGAGGCATATGTGAAGGAGAATCCGACCGGCTCCGTGCTCGGGGCTTTAGGAGTCGGTGTTCTCGTGGGCTTGCTGCTTGGTGTCTCCAAACGCTGAAAGTGAGCATCATTTCTGCCGTTGAGCAATTCAGGAATACCTGATTGCTCAACGTGCGCATGCAGCTGTTATGTTCGGATTATTCAGAGAAAAATCGGCTTCGCCTGCTGAATATAAGCGGCAGGCTCTGTCTGCCTTTGAAGGTGTGCGTACAGCCGCTGCGCAGGTCTCTGAGCATGTGGGTGCGCTTGCAGAACTCTTTGTTGCAGAGCTTCACGAGTATATGCAGGCACAGGTGCGCCGCGTTTGTTTACTCGCGGCTGCCTGTGTATTGCTCGCCGGGGCGTACCTGTTGGGCTGTGCCTTGCTCTGTGTTGTTCTGCAGCTGTGGTTAGGATGGATTGGTTCGCTGGGCGTGGTGCTTGGGTTGCACCTGCTGGGTGCTTTGTTGCTGGTCCGATTGGCTGTGAAGTGCGGTCGCAAGCCCTTTGCACCCGCTACTATTCAGGAATTAAAGAATGATAAGCAATGTCTCACGTTGATGATGAAACCCTCCGCCAAAGCCTGACCCGTGTGGCAGCCAGCCGTGTTCGTGTGGTAGATGCGGTGGAAGCTGTGCGGAGTGGGGTTCAGGGCTGTGTGCGTTCTTTTCCGATGTCAGCAACGGCGCTCAAGATGGCGGGTGTTGCTGTGGGCGGGCTTGCGCTCTCTGCCGTAGTGGCGGCTAAGCTTATTGGAAAGAAAAAGAAAGCGCAGCCTAAATCTGACTTGAACGGGCGTGCCGTTGCGTTGCATGCGCTGTCAGCCGTGGCAATTCCTCTGTTGCAGCGTTGGTTGGTAGTCGGTGGTTCGGAGCAGCGTCCCTCAGCAGGTAGGTGTGAGTCTCCGACTGGTAAAAAAACAAGGATTCCGGATTTTAGTGAGATGTTTTATCGCTGGCTGGGGTTGCAGAAATAAAGTTAATGAAATAGAATTCGTGAATTATGAAGAAAGTTTTCGTTACGGGTGCGTATCATGTTCTGCATGCTGGGCATGTGAAGTTTTTTGAAGATGCGAGGGCTCTGGGTGATTATTTGATTGTGTCGTACCCTCCTGCGGATTTGCTGTGGCGCTTATACGGTCGCAAATCTTTGTTGGATGATGCGGATAAGCTGGCCGTAATTACCTCCCTCGAACAGGTGGATGAGGTCGTGCTCTCCACGGACGAAGATGTGGCGCTTTCTTTCCGCTCTGCATTTTTGCAGGTAAAACCGGACGTTTTGGCGGTTACCACAGATGACCGCTACAAGGAGGCGAAACGCCGTTTTTGTGAAGAAAACGGCGTGGAGTTTGTGATTCTTGAAAAGTCTGCTCCAAATGGTAAAGCCTCCGGCAGTACCGCGATGCTGGATCGCATCAAGGCGCCGACTCATGTGCCGTTGCGTGTGGATTTTGCCGGCGGTTGGCTTGATGTGCCGGAGAATGCTATACCCGGTGAATATGTGGTCAACTGCTCCGTGTCCCCCACGGTGTCACTGAAGGAATGGCTGTACCGCAAGGGAGCCGGCATGGGCGGCAGCGGTGGCTGGAGCGTGCTCAACGGCTGGGATCCCGTGGCTTCTGAACTCGGTTTGGGAGTAGGTTGGCAGGATCCTGCCGTCATTGCTGAAACAGGTGCCTGTGTTTGGAAATCCGGTGAAAAACCCGTGTTGGATTTTAAAAATACGGGTGATTTCCTGCGCGGTCGCATGGCGGTGTACGATACCCGCATAGAGCATAATACGCCCGGTCTTGCCTGCCTGGAGCGCAATTTTCAGAAGATAGCCAAGGCGGGGCGTGTGGCGCGTCTCGGTGTGCAGGAACAGGATATCACGGTACTTGCCATCGGCGTGCAGATGAGCTACAAACTCCAGTTGGAGGAGGGGATGCAGCCGCTGCCCAAAATAGGTGATTGTCTGGCGCACAAGTATTGCGGCGGCGGGCATGGCGGTTATGCCGTTTATCTCTATGAAACCCCGGAAGCCCGTGAGGCTGCTCTGGAAGCTTGTGAGGACATGTACCCCGTTGAGCCATATTGCCGTACCTTTGGCAAGGATGAACCCGTGGAGTGGGCTCCCAAATATCTGGAGCGTCTGCGTAAACGCGGCGTTATCGAATAAATATTTTCTCTCTGATATCTGACATTATGCCTAAAGTATTTGTATCCGGTTGTTTTGATGTCCTGCACAGCGGGCATATCGCCTTTCTTGAAGAAGCCGCGAGCTATGGAGATGTGTATGTCTCCATTGGCTCGGATGCCACGGTAATGGCACTCAAGAACCGAAAGACCATGTATACGGAGGATGAGCGTAAATATATGCTGGAGGCCATCCGCCATGTCAAAAAGGTTTACATTGGTCCTGATACCGGAAAGCATCTTGATTTTGCGCCTCTGTTAGATGAGGTGAAGCCGGACATTTTTTTCGTGAATGCGGACGGAACCAGTGATGAGAAGAAAGCTTTCGTGGAGTCGAAGGGGATTAGGTATGTGACCAGCTCCCGCATTCCGCATGGTTCGCTGCCGACTCGTTCCACCACTTCCATACGCGAAAACCTCGGTAAATAAACCGGGATGATTTGAATCCGGGTACGCGTTGCTATGCATGATTTCTGGGATGATGTGGATGGGGTGCTTGTCATCAATATGGATGCTAGCACGGAGCGTTTGGCTCGTTTCCAATTACAGCATGAGGGTATTATTCCTCCCGGAAAGCTGCATCGGATCAGTGCCGTGGTTGGCAGGGAGTTGCCGGGGTATGGTGAGCTCCCCTGGTTTACGGAAAACACGGGGGAGAGGGCTCGTTTTTGGGGCGGAACTGCCGGCTGTGCGCTTTCGCACCGCAGGGCTATAGAGTATGCCCGGCAGCAGCGGTGGCGCAACGTCCTGATTTTGGAGGATGATGTCCGGCTGCTGCCGAGTGACGAGGCTTCGGATATCATTTCCCGAGCACTCCGTGAGTTGAAGGGAACGTATATGCTCTATCTGGGGTATAATAAGCCGAATCCGCTTGGAATCAAGACAATAAAAGGAAATCAATGTGATGTCTGGCACGTATCCGGCGTGCTGGCAACGCATGCCTATCTGGTTCCGGAATCCGCATACGAGCTGATTCTGAGCTATCTGCCGACGGAGCGGAACGTGTGGGAATGGATGTCGATTCACAAGGCGGTAGATGTGCTCTACCGGGAATATGTTGCGCTGCATCCCGGGATGAAAATCTACGCTCTCTACCCTATGGTGGGACGGCAGAGCGATGAATATTCTGAAATTGGTCAAAACAGCATGGATGGTGAGGCAATGTCTTGCTCAACTCCCCCGGCGAGTGCTTTTTCCCTTGCCGGGTTCATCCGCTTTATTTGTCCGTGGATTTTGAAGATGAAGCACAGGCTCAATTCTGTGAGAACACACCGCCGTGCATTGCGCGGGGGGCTTCCCGGTTATAAAAAGAAGAAAAATAATTAGAGTTTTTAGCTTTTTTTGTGATTTTTGCATCTATGCCTCTGATTTGGCTTGAAAAATGAGCGCAAACGCGCCATAGTAAAGGCTCACCAAGTATAATATGTCTGAACAGAAAGAAAGAAAGACACTGGAGGAAAGAAATCAGGCGAGCGATTTGGAGCGTCTGCGTCACTCCTGCGCACACGTTCTTGCCGCTGCCATCTGCCGTATTTGGCCGCAGGCTCAGCTTGCTGCCGGCCCCGCCATTGAGAACGGCTTCTATTACGATATTGAGTTGGATCACAACATCACTACCGCCGAGTTTGAGCTGATTGAGGCGGAGATGAAGAAAATTGTCAAGGAGAACCAGACCTTTGAGCGAACTACCGTTTCCCGCGATGAAGCCATGCAGATGGCGCAGAGCGGTGAGCTCGGCTCCGTCGGCCCGCGTGAGGTGGCCTCCAAGTTCAAGGTAGACCTCCTCAACCGCATTCCCGAGGGGGAGGAAATCTCCATCTACCGCAATGGGGACTTCACCGACCTCTGCGCCGGACCGCACGTAGGGCGCACCGGCAATTGCAAGGCATTCAAGGTCATGAGTGTTGCTTCTGCCTATTACCAGGGTGATGCCAACGGTCCTCGTTTGCAGCGTGTGTATGGCACCTGTTTCCCGAACCGCACCCAGCTGGACGAGCACCTCGCCCGCCTGGAAGAAGCCCGCAAGCGCGACCACCGCAAACTCGGGCGTGAGATGGGTCTCTTCACCATTGATGAGATGGTGGGGCAGGGGCTCGTGCTGTGGAAGCCCAAGGGCTCCATCATCCGCCGCGAGCTGCAGGACTTCATCACAGAGGAGCTGGACCGCATTGGTTACTCTCAGGTGTTCACCCCCCACATCGGCAAGCTTGACCTCTACATGACCTCCGGTCACTGGGAGCATTACAAGGAGAGCCAGTTCCCGCCGATTCCCGACCCGGATGACTTCAAAAAGCTGCGCGATGAGAACGCCAGCTGCGCCGACCTTTTCAATGCACTGGATACCCGCACCATCACGGGCTTCATGCTCAAGCCCATGAACTGCCCGCACCACATCCGCATCTATGCCAACGAGCCGCATTCCTACCGTGACCTCCCCGTGCGTCTGGCAGAGTTCGGCACCGTGTATCGCTGGGAACAGAGCGGTGAGCTGGGCGGCATGACCCGCGTGCGCGGCTTCACTCAGGACGATGCTCACATCTTCTGCCGCCCGGATCAGATTAAGGCTGAGGTAGCTCAGTGCATCGGAATCGTTAAACACATTCTCGGTACGCTGGAGATGACAGACTTCCGAGTACGTCTTTCCCTGCGCGACAAGGATTACTCTGACCCGAAGTATGTCGGTACCTACGAGAATTGGAAGCTTGCAGAGACTGCTTTGCGTGAGGTGCTTACCGAAAGTGGGTTTGAGTACATTGAGGCGGAGAATGAAGCCGCTTTCTACGGCCCCAAGATTGATTTCATCGTGCGCGATGTTATTGGTCGCGACTGGCAGTTGGGCACCGTGCAGGTGGACTACAACCTGCCGGAGCGTTTTGACCTTTCCTACACGGGCGCGGACAATAAGCCACACCGCCCGGTGATGATTCACCGTGCGCCTTTCGGCTCCATGGAGCGTTTCACCGGCTTGCTCATTGAGCACTTTGCCGGCAAGTTCCCCACCTGGCTCGCTCCCGAACAGGTGCGTGTGCTGCCCATCTCCGACAAAGTGGCAGACTTTGCGGAAATGGTACGCACCAAGCTTGCGGAGGCACATGTGCGCGTCAAGCTGGATGCCGACCCGGACAAGATTGGTGCCAAGATTCGCAATGCACGTCTGGACCGCGTGCCCTACATGGTCGTAGTCGGTCAGCGTGAGGCTGAGCAGGGGCTTGTCTCCATACGTCATCGGGAGCTGGATGTCATCGGCTCCATGAGTGTGGATGCCTTTGTAGAGGCTGTGACGGCTGAAATATCCGCACGTCTGATTCGCCCCGCACTGCAACCCGAAAAACCCGCCGATAAGCAGTAAATCTACCAATAGTAACTCTCTTCCGCTCCGGCGCCGGATTCGTAAACAGGCGCATCCGACACCGCCGGAGCAGTTAAACACCAGAACACACACACGTGCCCGCACCACAGAAAACAACCAAGCCCGCCCCCCGCAACAGTCGTCGCGACCAGGCCGGCAAAACTCCGCAGATTCGTGTCAACGACCGCATCCGCGCTCCGAAAGTACGAGTAGTCACCGCCAAGGGTGACCAGCTCGGTGTCATGGCCACCCGCGATGCTCTCGCCAAGGCCAAGGAAATCGGTCTCGACCTCGTAGAGGTTGCTCCCAATGCAGACCCGCCTGTCTGCCGTCTCATTGACTACGGCAAGTACAAGTACATGCAGGCCAAACTGCAGAAGAATAACAAGACCAAAGCCGTCAAGATGAAGGAAGTCAAACTCCGCGTCGGTACGGATGTCAATGACTATAATGTCAAGATGAGCCGCACGGAACAGTTCCTTGACCACGGTCATAAAGTCCGCTTCCAGCTCCGCTTCCGTAACCGAGAGAACGCCCACCGCGAGCTCGGTCTGGATGTGATGGCCAAGGTGGTGGAGGATATGAAGACCATGGGGCAGGTAGACCAGCCTGCCAAGCTTGCCGGCAACACTGTCACCATGGTGCTGGCTCCGCTGCCTGCCGCTCAGCGTGTGCGCAAGTTCAGGAAATACGAGGAAGAGGATTTCGATGCCGATTCCGAGGAATTCGATGCAGAGGGAGACGAATAAAGTTCCTGATTCCGTTGAAAATGTTTTTTTACACCGCCGCAGGTCATCTGCGGCGTTTTTTTTCAAAAAATTCAAAAAAAGTTGCGGATTTGACCGTGGGAAAGATTAACTACAGTAGATAGGTTTGCACAACCATGTATAAGCGACTTCAGATAGCAATACTCACCCTGTGCCTGCTGGGCGGGAAACTCCCGGCAGAGCAGGCGGTCACCGCGGAGCTGAGGCGAGACATTACGGAAGTGGTAGCGCAGGATACGGCTGCCCGCCTGCAGCGGCTGCGCAGCGGATTGGCAGATGCACTGAACCAAGGTGTGTTTGAAGAAACGCTGGCGGTGGTGCTGCGCTCCGGGCAGCCGGTGGAGGATATCACCCAAACCCGCTGTCCCATGGCGGCTGATATAGCAAACAGCGTGCTGAAACGTTTTGCTCCGCAGGATTTTGACACTGAAGCTGCCCTGAGCCGCATCCGCGAGCTTGCGGCACAGCCTGCACCCGCCACAGATGAGGAAAAGGAGCAGCAGTGGGAGAACTACATGAAACTCTACGACCGCATGGCGGCAGCCTATCGCCCGGTACTGCGTCTGCGTGAGGCTGACAGAGAGCGGGAGATTCTGGCTGCCAACGCTAAACGTGCGGGTATCACCATCCTGCCTAATGGGGTGCAGATGGAAACGGAACCCGGTGAGAATGCGCTGGCGGATTTGAATCGCGGCACGCGTGAGACAGGTGTTGCTTTCTACACCCGCACCACCCGCCGCATGCGCTTTGAGGATTTGCCGGAAGCCATTCGCCGCATGGCGGTGCACATTCCCCCCGCCCGCAGCTGGACTTTCTGGGTGCCTGCTGAGACGGTAGCCGCGCTGGAAGCGGAAAAACAGCAACGCAAAAAGTCTGAAGCGGAGCGGCGCCGTGAAATGATGAATCTTCTTGCCGGGGCTCAGGAGGCGTACCATCGCGCCCAGTCCTGGTACATCCCACCCCGAACGGCACCCGAGAAACAAGATGAAGAAAAACTTCCCGAGCCTATGCTGAAAATCAAAGTTTGGAAGGATGATGAGAATGCACCGGTACAGACCCTGCCGGATGTGGTGCAGGACCTGCTCTAACATTTCTACCCTGAGTCACACGCCATACCCATGAAAACGCCGTCGCTGCAAGACAAGCCCCGATTCGCTCCCTGAGGAGCGGTCGGGCTTGCAGCGTGGTAGTTTGCTTGCAGAGTACTCATACAGCTCATGTTCGGACGGTGGAACAGAAATGGTGATGAAGCAGCGCGGCAGCAGTGCCTCAGCTGGTTCCGCACCGTGCGTCACCGCCTCTACCTCTATGCCCTGCGGCGTGCCGGACAGGCTGCGGATGTGGAGTTGCTGCTTTCCCGCACACTGGAGCGCGTGGCTGATGCCGTATACCACGGTCGATTGCCTGTGAATGAAGAATCTCTGCTCCCTTATACCCTGCGGGCTCTGAGCAATGAAGTCATTAAAATGGGCCTGACTGAGCACCGCCGGCTTCAAGCCGAAGCTCGGTACAGCCATTCGCTCCCGACTCATGCGGCTTCTGCCTCACACACTTCTTCCGACCTTCAGCAAAAATTGGCTGATTGTGTGGCGCTTCTCCCGGAAAATCAGGCCGAGGTGGTGACTCTGCACATCTGGCAGGAACTCAGCTTTGCGGAAATCGGTCGCATGCTCGGCGTGGGAGAATCCACTGTCCGTATGCGTTATGAAGCCGCTCTCCGTAAAATGAAACAAATGGTAAAAGACATATAACCTCTTTCGTAATCAATATGAACAATCCGCAACATCACCGCAACGAAATCGAGCAGATGCTCTGTGAGCTGGCTGCCCGTGAGCGCCGTTCCGTGAGGATGGATGATGCCATGGCTGCGCGGCTGGAAGCCCGGTTGGAGGATCGCTTCCTCCGCCTGTCCCACCGTGGCTACACCCGCAGACAGGCATGTGCCGCCGCAGCCGCTGTCCTGTTGTCACTTGGCTGCCTGACCATGCTCAACCTGCCGGAATCTCACCAACCTGCCATCCCTCTTACAGTGGCTCCGGAAATAATCCCTGCCGCTGAGTGGGACTCTCATTTCCCCACCGAGTCCGAGCGCGGAATTGTAACCCGCAACGGCGTTGAATACATGGTGGAGACAGAGGAAGACCTGCCCTTTACTATTGATGACTGTTACCTTTAACCTGAGCTGATACCATGAATCGTCTCTTAATCATTTTGTGCCTATTCCTCATCGCCGTCTGCACCGCCGGCGCAGGTGATACCCGGGCTGTGTCCTCCCCTCAGAAAATGATTACGAGCGATACCTTCCTGGGAATCCGCACCCGTGTAGATGTGCGGACGCAGCGTCTGGAGGTGGCGGAAGTAGCCCCGGGCAGCCCCGCCGCACAGGCAGATATTCGGCAGGGCGATATCGTTTTGAGCGTGAACGGACAACGAGTGCAGAGCCGTGAAACCCTTTTCCTGCGCATGCGGCATTTCGGAGCAGGGGAGCAGCTGCCGCTGCAACTCCTCCGTGCCGGAGAAAACATCTCGCTGAGTGTCACTCTGAGTTCCCGTCCTGCTCCTGCCGTTATCGGCCGCGTGCACAGCGTCTCTGCGCGCCCGGAAGCCATGGGCAACCTCGTCAGCCGTCAGATAGAACTTGCCGCCGAGCTTTCCCGCCCCGGCACCACCCTGGCAGATGTTCAGGAGCTTCTGCAGAGCATTTGCAGAGAGACCGGCGGGCGTGCTGCCCGCTTTGGTCACATCCGCCTCACCTACCGGGATAAAGAAGGACTCATCCGCATCCGGCACCGCCCGGGACATCTGGAAATCATCACCTCCTGTGCACGAGACTCTTATACTGCCACCCTCCTCACCCAACCCTGGCACACCCTCCCCCCCGCCTTCCAACGCCGTTTCCGCAACATCACGAAAGAACCCAAGGCGTTCTGACGGGAAATGGAAACGAAATCTGCTATTGATTCCGGCGCATTACATGATAGAATATGATCATGCGAAAGGGGCAGAATCAAACGGTTGCCGATGTTGTATGCGGGTTGTACGCTAATCGTAACAAATGGACCGAGACGGTGTGGACTCTCGAGTTTAAGAGCGGGAGGGTTGGGTTTCCTAAATCTTTCTGGGAGTCATATAGTGCCTTTGCCAATACGGATGGTGGTATTATTGTAGTGGGGGTTGATAATGAGGGAAATCCTGAGGGAATAGAGAAGGCTGCTTTATATCGGGAGCATTTTTCCAATGTCCTGAGTAGTGGTACAAAGTGCAGTGAAGTTCTGAGTGGGGCTGATGATATTGCCATTGTTGCGTTGGATGATAAGGAAGTGTTGGCGATACGCGTGCAACCTGCATCTGTGGCACAGAAGCCTGTTTATCTGGATGGTAAGCCGATGAATTGTTATGTGCGAGTCGGGGAAGGAGACCGTTTGTGTAAGGCCGATGAGGTAAGTCGCATGTTGCGGGATAAGGATGTTGTTACCCAACAGTATTCTGCCGATGCGGAAATCGTTCCCGAAAGCAGTCTCGATGATTTAGATGAGCAAACGTTGAAAGATTATCGTGATTCGTTGACGGCAAATAGAAAACAACATCCGTGGGCTGCTCTGGATGATGAGACGCTGTTAACGAAACTGGGGGCTTATCGAAGAGATAGAAAAACCGGGAAGAATGGGTTGACGCCGGCCGGATTGCTCATGTTTGGCAGAGCGGAAACGATACGCGAGTTGCATCCGATTTTTCGGCTGGATTACTTTGAGCTGGACGGGAGTGAAAAGATTGTTCCCGGCAAACGCTGGATTGACCGTATTACTGCTGACGGTACGTGGGAGCCGAACTTGTATCAGTTCTTCTTTAAGGTTCTGCCGCGTTTGACATCAGATCTGAAACGTCCTTTTCAATTAGGTGTTAATCTGACCCGTAAGGATGATTCCACGGCGTATGAGGCCGTGCGTGAAGCATTGGCAAACGCCATTATTCATGCAGATTACAGGGAAGCCGGAGGCGTTAAAATAACAAAGCAACCGGAAGGATTATTGTTGGAGAATGCAGGGACTCTGTTGATGAGTGAGGAGGAGGTATATGCAGGTGGCAAGAGCTTGTGCCGCAACAAGAATATTCAAACCATGTTCAAGCTGATAGGAATCGTGGAGGATGCAGGTTCCGGTGTAGATGTGTTGATGAATGGGTGGTCTGAGAATTTTTTGTGCGTACCCAAGTTGCAGGAAGATAGAAAAGCTCTTAAGGTTGTGTGGCAATTACCGTATCTGGCCATGCTGGATAAGAATGTGATGCTGATACAGCAGGACTTTCTTGGATACAAAAAATACGCACGCTTGTCATCTTCTGAAAAAATACTGTTGATGATGATACCGTATGACCGATATGTCAGTAATCAGGAACTACGCCTGTTCGTTCCCCGTCTGCACTCGTTTGATTTAGGTAGAATGTTGTCGCATCTCCGGGAAGAGGGCTATCTGCAAAGCAAAGGTAGAAGTATTGCAACCAGATACGGATTAGTGGATAGACTGGCAAAATTGGTAAAAACTGTGGGTGAGGAGTTCCCTCCTGTTGAGAGGCAGAAAAGGAACCTCGACTCTGTGGTTAATACCGAAAAAAGCTCTGTGGTTAACTCCCCCATCTCTGTGGTTAATGCGGAAAAGAGCTCTGTGGTTAATGATGCCGACTCTGTGGTTACTCGGGCTGAAAAAATGGTACGGGAGCTTTGCCTGCCGGATGAATTATGTCAGGCTTTGGCGGTTTTCAGGAAAAAGCCCCGGCATCATCCGGAGGAGACGGATTCCATGATTTTGTCATTGTGTAAGGGGCGTTATGTGAGCTTGACGCAAATGAGCGTTTTGCTGGATAGAGCCGCATATACGTTAAGACATAATTGCCTTGCTCCGTTGATTAGACACGGACGTCTGACCAGGTTGCATGCTGAAACAACCCATAAAGACCAGGCCTACACAACTTCTGCGACCGAGGAGGGGACAAATACGGAAAAATGACAGTACCAATGAAACTCAGCGATAAGGAATTGCCCGTACAGGACAGGGCGTGGGTGGAACGGGAACTTGCGGCAGATGAGCGTTTATTGCTGGTTCGTAAGCCCATGATCCGGCTTTGGAAACCGGGCTATGCCTACCGTATGTTCTTCGCTGTACTCTGGAATGGTGCGCTGACCCTTGCTTATCTCGGTATGGCATCCCATTGGCATGATGAGGCTGACCGGTTGCCGCTTCTTGTGTGTTCAATTATCCTGTTGCCCTTTGTCCTAGTGGGTGTAGGGCTTCTTATCAGCCCATGGTGGGAGCGTGAGCTGGACCGCCGCACGGTGTATGTGCTTACTGATAAACGCGCGCTGGTGTTGCGTCCCTCCACCATCCGTCGTCGCTCCGTCGTCCGCAGCTATCCGCTGGCGCATGATTTAATCAAGGAAGTTCGGGAATACGGCCGCGGTTGCGGTGATATTGTCATGCAGCAGTTCTGGGCGCATGGCGGGCAATGCATCCCCTTGGGCTTTCTCTTTGTAGAGAACGTGCGTGAACTGGAGTATGCTATACATACCCACCTGCCGGATGCTCCTCCCAAGCTGCAGGTGCCCGAAACTGCCCCGGCAGAGCGACCGACCATATGGAGTTTACTCCCGGCGCTAATCATCCTGTTTTTTGCGGCAAAAGGTCTGATAGAGCGACTGGAGCTGCTCTCCGATCCGGAGGTGTTCAAAGAATCAAATGTCGGCGGGCAATCAACGGCGGCTATCCTCATTCTCGCCCTAGTCTGTTACTTCTGTATCAGCAGCCTTGTCCGTAAGGGAATATGCTTGGTAAAATCTCGTAAGAGCTAATTCCGCAGATTTTTGAGACAATGCGTGACAACGCCGAAGAATTCAGCATTCAGCTCCGGGGTGAGGGTAATGGGGGAAAAGACGGGGTTTTCCGGAAGAAGTCGGATAGGGGTATCCGCCCGCTTTTCCAACCGCTTAACGGTGAATTCTCCATTGACTGCGGCAATAATGATATCGCCGTTGCGGGCGGAGAGGCTGCGATCCACCACCAGAATATCTCCATCGCCGATTCCGGCTCCAACCATGCTCTCACCGCGTGCGCGGATGAAGTAAGTGGCGGCAGGGTGGCGGATACACAGCTCATTGAGGTCGAGCGTGCCGTTCAGCTCTCCCATGGCAGGACTGGGAAATCCGGCGGCTACCGTTTCGTTGAAAAAGGGAATTCCGTGCGTGTCGTTTTCTGCGGACTGGCTCATGTTGCTGCGCGTATGATACCGCTTCCCCGCTGAAAATTCAACCAATATAGCATCACCGCCGAAAACAGTTTCAAAAGCAGCTTAAATCCTGTATCAAAAAACGCTGCCACCTGTAAAAGGCGGCAGCGTTTGAAGTTGGTTTATGTCAAGCCTTATTTGCGACGTCGGCGGGCAGCAAGCCCGGCGAGTGCCAGCAGGCTCAGCGTAGCCGTGGTCGGCTCCGGTACGGCGGGGGGCGGCACGGTTGAAACCGTCAGCTTAATGTCATTCACATAACCTAAATAGCCGCGGTCGCCGTCAAATGTTGCGGTAATGGCATTAACGGCGAAAGAATCGCCCAAATCAACACTTTTCGATGCGCCGTCATAGGTCAGAGTGCCGACAAACTCGGACTTGGCAGAGTCATAGGCGACCGTGAAGGTCACAGTGTTGGTCTCGTTGACGGTAAAGTTCCTCCCGAGTGTGGTGTAGTCAGAGGTATTAGCAACTTGAGCGTCATTGTTGGTACCGCCGAAAGCATAACCACGGGCTACGGCATCACCGGTCTCCGTAGTTGTTGCCAGACGCACATCATCTGCATACGTCTTGCCCATTACCACTGCTCCCGTATCGTTAGCAAGTGCCAGTGTGAGCACAGAATCGGTTTTATTGAAGCTGCAGGAATAGGAGAATTCCAGCACCTGATCCTGAGACAGCGTAATAGGGGCTGCGAGTGTTCCGGTCGGACCGCTTACCCACCAGCCTCCATTTCTGTATTCCGGATTGCCGTTAGTGACAGTGGTGCAATCCTTGTGGGGGGCGCTCGTATTTCACGTGAGATCTGCTCCGGTGATGGTTGTGTCGGCCTTCGCAACTCCGGCAAGCGCAACAAGAGCTATAATCGGCTTTTTTGTTGTTGTGTAATAAGTATTAGTTTGTTATATTGTACGGCGGGTATGCTTCTCTCATCTCAACCAACGCTCGAGGTGAGAGGGAGAATGCTGCTACTCCACATGTAAATTAACAAAACTTATAACGAACGATGAAAAAGGCAATCGTTCCACTTATGACTCTCGCCGGTGCTGCCGTAGCAGCAACCACGCCGTAGTGGAGTTTCGTTGACAATGGAAACGGAACTGCTACGTATAGTGTAACGCTGAATGGTAACTACACCATCAATCTCGGAGACGCAGCCATTAAAGATGGTGAAACTTTTACGCTGACGGTAGAAACTATGGCTTCCGGTTGGGCTAATCAGTATGGTTCAGGATTAGCCTCAACGAATAATCCGTACTCTTACAACACGGCATCAGGGTATGCAGATAATAACTTCCGTATGTATTTTGGCTCTGCAAATAATGAACAATGGGTTGTTATGGTCTGCATTTCGGCTCATGTGGTGCCCTATGGCATCATTTTCCAAAAGCAGTTTCGATTGCAGAGTAAACCTGATTTCGAAATAACGCTATAGACTTTTATCGGCAGCTGTATTGAAAATCGATTTTGTATTCAGCCAATACCGAATGATGGGCAGTAATCTCAGTGTGGTATCACAGGTATATGAGAGTAATTGGGGGGGCTATCGCTGCATGAGGAAAGCACACTCCGGAAGAAGCTTGAGCAGATGCCTAAACTGCGTTTTTTGTGTGGGGGCTAGTGTCTTGTCGAGTTAATTCATTACAATAAGTAAGCTTATTTATTCTTTATAATACAAATGCTTACGTGTTGAGAGTATTGTGTAGGACTAGCTAAACGAGACACTAGGAAAGAACGCAGAACTCGGCATGCCGCCAGATGTATCTGTTGTGACTGAGCATATACGGAAACGGGCTTTTCGATTTGTGACCTCCGGGTAATTAAACGGGTGAGAAGCAGTTTTGGAACACGTTTATATCCTTTTGGCCTGATTGGACTTTATACTTGTCCAATTGAGAAAATGTGCGAGATTCGTTATCGACTATCAGCACTTAACGCAGGAAGTGTTTGCGGAACGTGAAAGTATGTGTGACTATTTATATATTCTCTGCACGCGCCCGGTGATGCTGGTGATGATGTTGCTGGGGATGGTTTTTGCTCGGGCTGTGAGCTCTCCCCAAGGAACGTTTGCACCCATGATTTCAGCTACGTCACCTGTCTGCACTTCATCCAGATGGGATACATCCACCATAATCTGATCCATGGTGACGCGCCCCAATACCGGGCAGTAGGAGCCGTTAAGATAGACGCGCGCTCCGGTGTTGGAAAGATAGTGCAGGTAGCCGTCTCCGAACCCGATGCCGATAGTAGCCACGCGGGTTGGTCCGGTGGTGATGTAGGTGTGATTGTAAGAGATACCATGGTCTCCGGGTAGTGTGCGCACCAGGGTGACACGGCTGTAGAGAGTCAGGGTGTTCAGCAGCTCACGATTGTAAGGGGAGGGCATGGGGGAGTAGCCGTAAAGGATGCGCCCGAGCCGCACCATGTTGGTACTCGGGGCGCGGTAGTTGAATACGGCTGAGCTGCTGCACAGGTGCCGGTAGGGAAGCTCCAGAGCTTCACTCAAATCCTGCACGGCGTGTTCATAGCTGCGGATTTGCCGGTGGGTGAAGGATATATCCTCCGCTGCAGCGGAAAGGTGGGAGTATACGCCTTCGATGTTGAGATGTTCATAGGCGGCCAGCTTGTCCCGCAGCCCCGGGATGTCGTTAGGCAGCAGCCCGGCGCGCCCCATGCCGGTGTCTACGTTGATGTGAAGGTTGACCTTTTTACCGTACAGGGCTCCCAGAGAGTTGAAATGCTCCGCTTCTTCGATGCTGCAGAGTGCAGCACGCCAGCCGTTTTGAACCACAATTTCACGCTCAGCCGGGAAGCATGGACCTAGAATAAACGGGCAGGTGCGGCATCCTGCGTCTCTCACGCGGGCAGCTTCTCCTGGGGTGGCAACGCCAAAAAACTCAATATCCTCTTCATCCAGCGCACGAACCACGCCTTCCAGACCGTGACCGTATGCCTCTGCCTTGACGATAGCCATGCGTTTGTGCGCGGGTAATACGCGGGCGACGACAGAGAGATTGTGGCGCATGGCGGCAGTATCAATTTCAGCCCATGCTCGGAAGAGATTGGTATCCTGCATGCGGATATTTTATGCCTGAGCGCGGGCAAATGCAATACTTATTTCCTGTGATTAAAAGTAAAAAAACACATACAGACAGCCATCGCTCTTGAAAACGGGCAGGGGATGCGTTATAATGTGTGTGTAATGATGCCAACGTATATGCTTGCTGATATAGGAACCCTCGCTGACGGCTGGGGGGTGTTGGAGCTTTTTGATAAGGGCGGTCACCTGATGTGGGCGCTGTTGTTTCTCTCCGTTCTCGCATTGATGGTGTTTTTTGTGTGTCTGTGGACCACTCGCCAGTCTGCCGTGCTACCCCCGCGCATGGTCATGTCTGTGGAATCCTGCATTCGTCGCAAGGATTATGCAGGGCTCATGAGTATGTGCGAGCGGGATGGCTCCAGTTTTGCACTCACGGTACATGTGATTGTGATGTTTCTGCAGCGTAACCCCCGCGCGGTTATTGAGGAAGTGCGTGAGGTGGCCGGTGCGGAAGGCACTCGGCAGGCCAATATTCTGACCCGACAGATTAACTGGCTTTCCGATATCGGTGCCATTGCTCCCATGATTGGTCTGCTCGGCACCGTGATTGGTATGATGAAGACTTTCATGGAGATGGCTGCCGGTAACTTTGAAGGCGTGAAGCAGATGCAGATGGCCCAGGGTATCGCAGAGGCTCTTATCACCACCGCCGGTGGCCTGGTGCTGGCAATCCCCAGCATGGCAGCCTATGTGTTCTTCCGCAGTAGGATTCAGAAACGAATCACGGACATGGAAGTGGCCGTGACGCATATTCTCTCGGTGATTGCCGTGCAAATGGATCGTGAGCGGCGCCTTTCCGGTACATACCAGCGCGGTATGGCCAAGGAGATGATGGATGATGACGATTATTGATAATCCTCCCTGCCGATGAAGCTGAAAGCAAAATTACCGGAGCCGATAGGCTTCCAGCTCGCGCCGATGCTGGATGTGGTGTTCCTGCTGCTTATCTTCTTTGTGGTGACGCAGAAGTTTATTCTTAATGAGCAGGATCTCAAGGTGAAGGTACCCACAGCTCCGAAATCCACGGAGGAAACGTCACGAGCCATTGATGAAATCATCATCAACGCCCGAGAAGAGGACGGGGAACTGGTCATCACCATTGATCGCGAGGTGTTTACCCGAGAGAAGCTCTCAGCACTCATGAAGCGCATGGTCGGAGTGAATCCCAACCAGCCCGTGCGCATCCGCGGGGATGCCGACATGAGCTGGCAGAAGATGGCAGATGTCATCTCCACCTGCTCCCAGGCAGGTGTGTGGAATGTTTCTTTCTCCAAACAAATGCCCCAAGAACAAAAATAAGTCTTTTTTCCTCTTTCCCATCTCCCGCAGATGGGAAACCTTTTCAAGGATAGAACTCTACAACTTTTCACCGTATTAATGATATGATGAAGATTCCTTTTTTTTGTGTGCCGGTCGTAAGTGCGTTGCTGGTGGTTCCGTCACATGCTCAGCAGCCCAATGCCGCTGCAGATGGCCCCTTGGTTGCCAATGAGGAGGCTGATTCTTACGAAATTGCCAATCAGGTGTATCTGCAGGCTCGCAGTATACAGGAGCCGGCGGCTCGCGCTGCAGCCATGGGGCGTGCAGCCGCTTTGTTCGGGACCTATGTCCGCAAGTTTCCTAAAGCCGCTAACAACAGCCGCGCGCTTTACCTTCAGGCGCTCTGTCAAGCAGAGGCCGGTGAGCAGTCTGCCTCCAACAATAATCTGGCAAAACTGGCGAACAATACGCACGGAGAATACGCCGCAGCCGCTGCTTATAAATTGGCTACACAGGCGGCCGACCGCCAGCTCTGGGACAAGGCACTCGGGTACTATGCCATCACGGTGAAAGAGACACGCCGTGAGGATTTGCGAAATGATGCTTTATACCGTCAAGGGCGTTCGCAGCTTCAACTGGGCAAGCGTGCGGAGGCTGAGGCTTCCTTCCGCAGTTTGCAGGAAATCAGAGGCGTGAAACCCGCCATTGCCCAGTCTGCCATACTCTCCATTGCTCAGATGAAGACAGAGGACGGTCAGGATGCGGAGGCATTTGAGCTTTTCAGCAAATTGTTGGGCATGCCGGGACTCGACCGCCGGGTGCAGGGGATTGCCACCTTGCAGGCTGCCCGTTTGGCGGCTCGATTGGGTAAGAGCCGTGAGTCGCAAGAGCTTTATAACAAGCTGACAAAACTTCCCGGAATGGAAAAATATGCCGCGGAGGGACAGATGGAAACGGTTCTTGCGCTGTATAGGGAGAAAAAATACAAAGACGTAGTCAGCCGTGTAACCAAAAATTATACCCCGCTGGAAGATAAGGAGAAAGAGGCTCGGCGAGCGTTGATTGTAGGACAGTCTCACATGGAAATTCAGCAGTATGCTGCAGCCATGGAATGGTTCCGCATGGTAGAGGAAACACTACCCGGCTCAGCATTGGCTGCAGATGCCGGGTATCGTCGCATCGTATGTTCCCAGCAGGTGCGGGGGGCTAATCTTTTCCAGTTGTCAGAAAAATATCTCAACACATACGCCGTTGCCGGAAGCGCTACAGCTTCCCGCCCCTGCATAGATTTGGTGCGACTCATGTACGCTGACCGAATGATGTTGCATGATACCGCGTCCGCAGCCCGCCAGTTTGAGGCACTCAACATCGAGCAACTTCCTGAAGCAGTTCGGGCAGATGCCGTGTACAAGAAAGCGTGGTGCGCGGCTCAAGGGGACACGTATGACCCTCTGCCCGCACTTGATTACTTTATCAATACGTTCAAGGATGACCCCCGTCTGCCGGATGCTTTGGCACTGCGCGGAACGGTGTTGGTGAAGCAGTCTCGCGCCGGGCAGGCTCTGGCAGACTTTGACCGCGTTATCCGTGAGTTCCCTCAGGCAGAGGTTATAGGTGTTTGTTGGCAGCGTGCCGCTCAAGTATGCGCCGCTACCAATCCGCAGAAGATGGTGGAGTACTACGAGGGACTCATCAAGTATTATCAGGAGCTGGTGAAGCATGGTGGAAAGGATAAACCGGCAGCTATTGCGGAAGCTCATTACAACATTGCTTGCGCTCTCTATGAGACGAAACCGGCTGATGCTGTGCCGCATTTCCGTGAGGCCCGCACCATGAATCCGGAACAGTATGCTTCTTTGGTAGATTTGCGTTTGGTGCATTGCTATTTCAAAATGAAGGACGCGGACAATCTCCGCAAGGCTCTTCAAACTCTGCAGAATACCAACGTCGGTACCTACAATGCGCTTCCTCCCGCCATCCTGCGTTGGTGCGGGTGGACGTGCTTCCAGAGCCGAAATTATGCGGATGCCAACAAGTATTTGTCCGATGCGCTGGTGCGGGAACCACGTGAAAAATATACCGCCTCCGATAACACGGAGCAGGAGCGTCCCAAGGTAGAGCCTATCGTCTGGAAAACACTGGCACGCGCACGTCTGGAGCTTCGTCTGTTTGCGGAGGCCCTTCAGCCGGCGGAATTCTACGTTTCCATGGAGGAACAGCCGTACCGCAAAGCTGAAGGATTGCGTGATCAAGCCCAGATTCTTATCGGCCTGAACCGCGCCGCTGAGGCTCGCAAACTCTGCGAGCAGGCCATCGCCATGGGGGTGGACGGTCCAATCAAATCCACGCTGTTTATCACGCTGGGTGATGCCTGGTTTGCGGACGGCGAATTTGCAGAGGCTGCCAAATACTACGGGCGTACTGCCAATGTGGTGAGTGATAAGGAGCTGAAACCCACGGCTCTGTACAAAATCATGAAGGCATTGCAGCTCTGCGGAAGAACCGGGGAGGCTGCCCAGTATGAGCAGAACCTCAATACGGAGTTTCCCGGTTGGGTGCCGGATGCCGCTACCATGCTGCTGGTGGAGAGCGCAGAACGGGCTGCCGCACCCGCTCCGGCTCAGCCGCAGAGTTAAATGCTGGTTTCTGAAGGAACGATTACTGCATGTTTTACGCAAAGGAAGAAAACAAGCGCAAGCGTTGGTACAGGGTACTGACTATCGGTCAGAAAAAACTGCTGGCTCTGGGCATTCTGGTCGGGGGGGCGGTGCTGGCTTTTCTGGGCATAGTGGTGGTATACTCTTGGCGTGCCATGCAGTATGACATGCAGCAGGTGCAGCTGACATCCGGCAGCAGTATGCTGTATGATGCTGCCAATCGTCCCATTGCTTCTCTTTCAGGCACGGAGGCGCGGCCGCTGCTCTGGCAGGAACTCCCGCAGAACCTCATCAACGCCTTTGTTGCGCGTGAAGATGCCCGATTCTTTGAGCACAACGGCGTAGTTCTTTCGTCTGTGGTGCGTTCCGTGCTGCGCAATCTGACCTCCATGCGCTACGAGCAGGGAGCCTCCACCATCACCATGCAGCTTACCCGCAATGTCTATGAACTGCGGGACAAGTCCATGGACCGCAAGCTTCTGGAGGTGATGCTGGCGCAGCGCATTGAGCGCAATTTTGATAAACAGACCATCATGCTGCAGTACCTGAGCCGCATTTATTATGGTCAGAACTGCTATGGGATACGCGCGGCGGCTGAACATTATTTCGGTAAACAAGTCAGTGAGCTTAATCTTGTAGAGTGCGCCACACTGGCAGGGTTGGTGCGCGCTCCCTCCATCTTCAACCCCGTTCACAGCATGGAAAATGCGCTGGACGTGAAATCTGAGACACTGGAGCGCATGCTGGAGTGTGAGATGATTTCCGAGGAGGAATGCCGCGAGGCGGAAGCAGCCCCCATTGAGCTGGTGAAAGGGCGCAAAGTGGATGCCGCCGTCAGCTCCTATGCCTCTATGTGGGCACGCATGGAGCTGCGCGAGTTGCAGGAGGAAGCCGGCAAAGGAAGCGGCGGCGTGTATGTTGTGTCCAATCTGCGCCTGCCTCTTCAGCAGTATCTGGAAGGGGCTGTGGAAGCCGCCCTCACGGCGGTGGAGGATAATAAGACCTACCCCGAGGCATGGTTGGCACTCTCCGGTGATAATAAGGAAGAAGCAGAGGAACGCCGCAGGAGTTTCATGAAGATGCGCCGCCCTGAAAAGCTGCGCGTCCGTGGGGAAACCAATGATTTGACCGGGCTTCTGCAGAGCTGTGTGTTGGTGGTGGATAACCGCAACCGCCACAAAGGCAAGGTGCTGGCGCTGGTGTCCGGGCGCAGCGCGGTAGACGGCATTGACCGCTGGCAGACAAGAGTGCAGCCCGGGCGTGCTGCTGCGCCGCTTCTGTTTGCCTGTGCATGTCTCCCCGGGGGGGAGGACATGCATATCGTGGCGCGTGACACTCAGGTGACCGGACTGCGCTTGGGTTACCCGGTGGTACGCTCGTTCTATGATACCCTGAATCTGGATTGCACCTACCCGGAGAAAGACAATGAAAAGGCGCTCTACAACGGAGAATTCGGGATGCGCAAAATTGATTTGGCTCGCATCCTATTCTCTGTACAGAATCAGGGCAGGGGCTACAAGCTCAATCTTATCAGTACCATTTGGAGCAGCAGCCGCTCGCTGCTGTATTCCTATGAGCCGGAAAAAGCCCCGGAGTATATCCTGCGTCAGAGTGCCCGCGCCGTCATGGATTTGCCGCCCTTTTCCGTGAGTGAGGGATTCCCCGTTGTGCTCAATGAGACGCTGCCCGGTCACACGGGGCAGTTCTCCATGGTGCTGCGTTCCAACGGCGTGGCCGTTTTTGTGTGGATGGGCTTTGATGACCCCACCGCGGAAGTGGCGGCATCCGGGCGCATGGCGAACCTTCTCAAGCGTGCTTCCATGAATCTTGCGAGAGAGGTCTATGAAGCCGCCCGCGCTGAGCTGCGGCGTGAGGCTGAGCTCAAAAATCAACAGCCGACCGCTCAGAAACAGTCATGACCGATTTTTCCGCCCATCTCCGCACCGCTGAGCGCGCCGCCCGCGCCGCCGGAGCATTCCTGCGCCGCCGTTTCCATGAAATCAAGGTGGTGGATGAGGAGCTGCCCACGGACATCAAATTGCAGCTGGACAAAGAGAGCCAGAGCCTCATCTCCCATGAGCTGCTGGGGGATTTTCCTGAGTCCTGCGTACTGGGAGAGGAGGGAAATTCCGGGGTGGAATCTCCCCTGCAATGGATTGTTGACCCGATAGACGGTACAGTCAACTACTTTTACGGCATCCCCATTTACTGTGTGAGCATTGCGCTGCGGGCAGAGGGACGGCCGGTGCTGGGCTGTGTGTATGACCCCATGCAGGATGAGTGCTTCACCGCATTGGCGGGCGGGGTTCCCATGTGCAACTCCCGTCCCATCCGCGTATCTTCCCGTGAGCGCATGGCAGAGGCCGTGGTATTCATCGGCCACGGCCGCCACGATGGCTCCGGCGAGGCAGGGATTCGTCGCTTTGCTCACATTTCTGCACAAGTGCGGAAAATCCGTATTCTCGGCTCGGCAGCGCTGGCCATTTGTTATATAGCCGCCGGGCGAATGGATGCCTACGTAGAGGGGCGCATCTCGCTCTGGGATTTTGCTGCGGCGCGGGTCATACTGGAAGCCGCCGGAGGCGTGCTGGAATTCACCCCTGCAGATGCTGCGGGAATCAAAGGCGCTGTCATGGCATGGAATGGCAGAATCCCCCTGCCGCAAGCTCTCAAGATGGATTGATATCATGCCGCCCAAACCCGAAAATGCCCGTTCTCTTGCATGGAAAGCGCTGTTGCGCTGGAACCGCGGCGGCGTCTTTGCCGAAACGCTGCTTGCCCGCGCGGCGGCTGAGCATAAGCTGTCTTTGTCTGACCGCGGGCTGATGCAGAGCATCGTGTACGGCACGCTTCGCAACCTCCGTCTGCTGGAGCATTGGCGCTATGCCCTGCGTCCCGGTGCTCTGGAGGAAAAGATTCATTGGCTGGTGTTGGCAGGACTCTGTGAGCTCTTTATCCTGAATCATGCCGAGCATGCCGTGGTGAGCGAAACCGTGAAACTGGCACCGGCGCGTGCACGCGGCGTGGTCAACGGCATGCTGCGTAATGCCACCCGCCGCCGTGCGGAGTTTGAAGCCGCTTTGCCCACCTTGCCCCCGGCGGTGCGTTACTCCATGCCGGATTGGCTGGCGACCCGCTGGGCGCGCGAGTTCGGGGAAGCGGAAGCCTGCGCCATGATGGAGTGGAATCTGCAAACACCGCCTGTCTACGCCCGTCTGAACCCCCTCCGTCCCATGGAAGTACCGGCAGAGTGGACTCCGCATCCTGCGGCTCCCGGCTGGTATCGCCTTCACGGGGCGCTGCCGTTGGAAGCTTTGGACGCAGGGCAGCTCTACGTGGCTGACCCCTCTACCCGCCATTGCATCCGGCTGCTTGCCCCGCAGAAAGGGGAGAAAATACTGGATGCCTGTGCCGCCCCCGGCGGTAAGTCTGCCGCCATCATTGGTGCCACCATGGGAGAGGTGCATCTGCTGGCCACAGAGCTGGAACCGCACAGACTCCCTCAGTTGCGGGAGAACCTCAGCCGTGCCGGGGGAGAGAGCATCGAAGTCGCGCAGCACGACTGGACGCAGCCTTGCCCACCGAAATGGCGCAGCGCATTTGATGCCGTCCTGCTGGATGTCCCCTGTTCCAACTCCGGCGTGTTGCAGCGCCGCGTGGATGCCCGTTGGCGCATGCAGGAAGAGGAGATTGAACGTCTTTCCGACCTCCAGTTGCAGATATTGGAGCGCGCCGCCGAAGCCGTGCGTCCCGGCGGTCGACTGGTGTACTCCACCTGTTCCATTGACCGCCAGGAAGATAGGGATGTGGTGGATGCATTTCTGTCATCCCACCCTGAGTTTACCCTGAAAGAAGACTACCTCGCCCTCCCGCACCGCGAGCAGGCAGACGGCGCCTACGCCGCGCTGCTTCTTCGTTCCTGATTCCTCCATGCCCGCCGCTGGCGGGCATTTTTCACCCAAGCGACCGTGAGGGAGCTTTTCTTCACCATCAGCAAAGCTGATTCTTCGCCACGTCCGACAGGACGTTCTTCACCGTGAGCGATTAGCGAGCTAAAAATCACTCACCGCCTTGTTTAGCTGTGTTGATTGACTTTATCAACATAAAGCGAATACGACTACAGGCGTTTTCAAAGCGTTGAGCTTCCTCTGCGGTAATGGTAGCCGCATTTTTCAACAGCTCCAGCCAATAAAACGTTTCGTTGCATTCCTTGAGTGCTATTTGCAATTTGCAGATGAAGTCGCTGCGAGAATAGCCATATTGTGCTTCGTGTATGTTAGCTCCAATACTGCAAGCGGAGCGCAAAATTTGATTTTTGATATGTGCTCTGTGGTGTATTCCATCGCACATGAGTATGACATCCGTAGCAAATTGCAAGGATAAGGCTGATAATTTACTGGCCATGGGACGATGATAACAATCAGACGGAGTGCCGGCAAGAAGAATTTGAGCTCGCTAGTCGCTCGCGGTGAAGAACAGGGCATTCGCCCTGTGGCGAAGAAACTTCGCCTGTCGGCGAAGTGGGCGAAGAACACGATACCGTGTGGTGAAGAATGCCCGCCGATGGCGGGCATGGAGAAAGGAGAAAAAACAATCAATTCCGGCGCAGCTCGCGGAGCTTGTTATCCCATTCTGCTCTTAATTTTTCTATGGTCTGCTGCTGTTCCTGCTTCGGGATGCCTTGTGCTTCTGCTTGTCCGAGGTAGATAAGCATTGCTTGTGTGTATTGAGCATACAGGCGCTCTGCCTGCTCCTTGATGCGTGGGTCGTTGGAGGCCAGTTGCCCGGAAGAGTCGTAGATGATGGTGCCGTCTTGCAAGCCGATGGTTTCCGGGGGGAGGGTAGAGGGGTCGGTGTTATTCATGTCCACTGCGGGTGGTTGCGGCGCGGGTACCTGTTTGTGTTCATTGAGCACATGCAGCCCCAGACCGCCGATGATACCGCCGATTGCCAAAACTGCGAGGAAGAGAAGTGCCGCTGTGAGGCGGGATGATTTGCGTAGCTGCTCCAGCCATTCGGTAGCAGTGCGGTAGCGGTGCGCCGCTTCCGGTGCGGCGGCTTTCTGCAGGGATTTCAGGAAGCGCCGTGGATAGCGCTTCTTTTGCTCCGTCGGCAGGAGGTGGATGAAACACTGCGCCAGCGCATACAAGTCCGACCATGCACCCACTCGCCCTTTTGGGCTGAACTGCTCCGGCGCGGCATAGCCGGGCGAGCCGACGGGCGTCAGAGTGTGGTTGGCGGTGCCCAGATGCGCGGAGCCGAAATCGATGATGATGGGGATGCCGTCCTCGCGGATGATGATATTGCCGGGTTTGATATCACGGTGCAGCACGCTGTTGCCGTGCAGGTAGTGCAGGGTGTGCAGTAGTTGCTCCAGAACCCGCTGTACGGCTGAAACGTCCCCGGCGTGGCTAGGCATCCATTCTTTCAGCGTGCTGCCCTCCACATATTCCATCACCAGATACGCCGTGCCCGACCCCTCAAAAATATCATGCACCTTCACCACATTCGGGTGATTCAGCCCGGCCAGAATGCGAGCCTCGCGGCAGAACGTTGACAGCGAGCGGGGATAGAGTATTTCATCCAGCGGCTCTACCTCTGCGCTGCCCTCTGCCCGCATGCAGAGCCCCATGGGGAAATGCTCTTTGATGACTACCTCGCGCTCCAGCGCCCGGTCGTATGCCAGATAGCTGATGCCGCCGCCGCCCTGCCCCAGCACCGTGCGAATCTCGCAGCTGCCCAGTACAGTCTTTTCCGGCAGAGCAGGCGAATTGGTCATTTGTCAAGGAAAGATAATTAGCGGTTGGTGGGCAGAATAACCTTGCGGCTGCGCAGTTCCGCCGTGGCTGCACTATCTCTGCTTTCTGCCACCAGAGAGGCAATCGCCTGTGCCACCAGCGTCTCCATCGTCATCCCCTGAGCCGCTGCGCGTTCCGCCAGCCGGGTGTACAGCTCTGGTGCCAGCTGAACCGTCAGAGAAAGCGTGGCGTTCACACTCACCCCCGGCACCTCTACGGCAGACGCTCCGGCGGGTGCAGTTAATGTCGGCATCTGCACCATCACCTTTTCCAATAATTGCAGCTTGAGCGGCGGGATGTTCTTCTGGCTCATCCAGTTGCGCACCGTTATCTCGGATACGCCGCATTGCTCCGCCACCCAGCGATAGTCCAACTTGTGGCTCTTGAGCCACTTCTTTACCATCACCTTGAATTCCGACTGATCCGCCTCCTGCGTCATGACTCGAATTCTAGCACACTGCCCCGCAAAGTCAAGAATTCTCTCACTCTGCGTTCGCGATGCAAAACCGGTTAATGCAACAACTTTCCCACCGCTTGTGCCACCAGCACCTCAGCCGATACTCCCTCCTGTGCCGCCCGCTTCGCCAGCACCGCGTACTCCTCCACCGGAAGCTCTATTCGAATGGTGTTGTTTTTTGTCTCATTAAGAGAAGTATTGTCAGGGCTTGTCCCCTCTCTGGTTGACGCTTGGTCCGGGCGTTGCTCTGGGGTTTTATTGTTTATATTATACATGGCACTCAAAGATTTGTGTTCACTGCTCACGCCCTCAGTTATACCATGAAAAAGTTTGATTGTAAATTATCTTTTCGATATTTTGTTGTTGACAATATCGCTAAAAGAGATAAAATACCTTTGAAAAGTGAGAGGATGATGCGCGCTCTGTTCTGTCGATAACAAAAAGGCGGTTTCGCATTCCGTTCAGGAAACCAAACGCGTTGGCAGACTTCTGACCGTGATTAACTGACTTTTATACAATTAAACCAATGAAAACAGAAAACAAAAGTAATATAGGTTTCATCGTGATGCGTAGCATCCAGATTCTGGTGTTATGCAGCGTGGTGAAGTTAATGGCTACGGTTATGTCATGGCCGATACCCGGAGAAATGGCAGAACAGGATTGGAGCGCGCTGCAGGGCGGTGGGTTTACTGCCTGTTTATGTTGTGCCGTGGCTATTTATTTGTATAACTTTGGTAACAAACGGGCGCAGCTGATTGGACGTTTTGGTTCGTTGGCGGATCATGTTCGGGTGAGCCTTGTGTGTTTGGGCATGCTGCTCATGCTGTTGTACGTGCTCGCCGTTGTTCTGTTGAGCCCGGCAGATGCAACCCTGCGTGGTGGTGTGGCCGCCTGTGCATTAGGCCTTGCCGTTTTGTATTGCTTATACTGCTGCCGCTATTGTTATTATCTGTGCAAGACTAATACCCGGTCAAATGATTTGCGGGCCGTTATGGCTCGCGGCATCACGGAAGTTGTGCTTTTCATTGTAGGTATTTGCGGGATTGCCGCGGCGGCTCAGGGCTCGGAATGCGCTTTTTCGCGTATAACGGAGATTCTTTTTTAACTTATAAACTTCAGAAAACTTATGACTCAGAACAGTAATGTGTGTGTAACACCGGGGGATGTGGTCCGGGCTTCTATGCTTGCTTTGTTGGACACCCTGCGCATTGTTTTTCAAATCCCTCTGGATTTGCTTAGGTTTGTGTGGATATTAGGACTCTGTCTTATTTCTGGTTCGCTGAGGGTTTGTTGGAAACTGCTTACCATCTCATTTGTTATTCTGTGGGCCTTAATTAAGGAATTTTGGCGCACGGAAACAAAAGAGGAGGCCAGGGCAAGATGGAAAAGGGTCGCTCCGGAAATACGCCGGAAGTTTGTGGCATGGTTGAAAAGCCTCTGGCGCGGTGTTATCCGTTTTGTTGTCTTTATCGGTAAGTGTTTTCGTTTTTTGTGGAAGAGTTGCTTATTCCTGATTTATCTGCTGTCGTTCTGTAGCGATCGACTGGAAGGTCTGGCTGGTGGTTTGTCGCCGATTGCTGATGATGCGGATGCCGACGTAGATGAATATGCAGAAGATGATTCAGAAGTCTACGAAGAAGGGGACTACGATGATTCCCCTGCGGAAGATGATTCAGAAGTCTACGAAGAAGGGGACTACGATGATTCCCCAGCAGAAGATGATTCAGAAGTCTACGAAGAAGGGGACTACGATGATTCCCCTGCGGAAGATGATGAGTACGTTGCCTCCTCAGACGAGGAGCTGGAGGGCGACGAGGAATACGATGAGGATAATATGGATTCTGACAGATAAATAACTATGAAAACTGTGAATATCATGATGCTGGCCCTTGCCGCCGGACTGTTGTTCAGCTGCGGTGAGCGGGAGAAAGCAGCGGCTAAGGTCACTTACGACAAGGCCGTAGATGCCCTGGTGGAGCAGGTGGGCAAGGCTGATGTGGCCCTGGAGCTTTACAAGAAGGAGCTGCACCAGCGCCGCGAGAACTGGATTAAAATGAAGCAGCTGAGCATCAGCTATGAGCGGCGCTCCAAGGAGGCCGCAGAGGCTGCTGCCAAATACCGCGCTGCCGGAAAGGAGAATCTGGCGGTGCTCAAGGAGCAGGAATCACAGAAGTTTGCTTCCCGTGTAGCCTTGTTCAAGGAACGGGAGGTGAAGGTGGAGGAGGCGTTCAAGACCTTCCAGCTGGAGATGGAGGAGAAAAAGGTGGCACTTCATATTCTGAAGGATGAGGTGGCAGCACTTCGCTCCATGGGGAATCTGGGCGATGACCTCATGGAGGATGAGTCGGAGGAACGCCTGGAACGGGCGCGGGCATTGGAGGAATCCATCAAGCAGGATTGCGACCGTGCTCAGGCGGCTATCGATGTGAACCTTTCTTCTTTCTGATAGAGATTATCATATTTCCCCTCTCTCCGGCGCCCGGGATGTCTCGGTGTGTCGGAGAGAGTCTGTGTGCTTACGGCGATGGAAATACTGGCTGCAATTTTGAATTTTCTGGGAGTGCTTCTGGTTATCGGCGCGGTAATCACCTTCCTTATCTCCATGGGAGGAGAGGTAGTCTCCATGCTGGTGAGCCCTCTGTTGATGATTATTGGTTGCACGCTGATAGGGACGGCGGAGTTATGCCACGTGGATGATGAGAAAATGCGGGAGATTGCCGTTGAGGCTCTGAAAGAGGAAAAAGAAAATATCCTGATAAGAGAGTATCGCGACGAGCTGGAAACTTTTTACCTCTCCTTATCGGATATTTACCGAAATCGGGATAAGATACGGAGCACGATAGATAATCTCCGAAACAAGAGTAAACAGATGTCAAATGAACAGGCCAGACAGATATTTAACCGCAAAATAGAGCAGTTGGAGAAACAGTGCAGGAGACTGGATGGCACTCGCTCGAAGCTGGAGCACTATGCCTATGAGCAGTTGCTGGTGAACTACGCCAAAACTCTGGAGGGAGAGGGGCTGAGTGCCGGTGTTGATTATTCGGGGGAAGTGCAGCGAGAGCTGGAGACGGTGAAGTCTGTCATGGATGAGGTGGAGAAAATCAGCCGACAGTAAAACAGATATGGTACAGATTGTCTCCATTATATTGGGCTTCATCGGTCTGGCTGTTGCTGTGAATATCTATAACAGCCTTGAAGCGAAAGTAAAAGAGAACAACCGCGAGGAGGCCATGGCACTCTATCTTGAGGAAATGCGGGAAGTGTCGTTACCGAATCATGTTGATGGTTCGCTGCGTGTGTCGGCTGAAGTGTTGCGTTTTTCTGCGGAATATCTGCCACTGCTGCACAGCAAGTGGGAACAGATTCTGGGCGAATATGCCGTTGTCAGTAAGAATGTGGCTCTCATGGATGCCAAGCGTAAGCGGCTTGCGGAGCTGAACGAGTTGTGTGAGAACAAGATTGAGTGTTCCCAAAGTGAATTCTACGAGAAGTGGAGATCACAGCAGCAGAAGCGTCTGACCTCGCTGGAAAAATGGCATCAGCAGATACTTTCTTCTGTCGAGGTCTATTATGCGGAGGCTCAGGTGCGAAATATCGATTCCGATGAAGAAGTGCAGCGTCAGATTGCCGGGTTGATTCATGGGGCAAACGCTGTACTGGGAGAATCCGGGCGAACTGCGGAGCCGATTTCCGAGCAGGAGCTGATGGTGCCCCCTCCTGCAGCAAAAGAAGAGGAGAAACCCTTATCGGCCAAAGGGGATACGCTATCACGATTCATCTCACGTCTGGAAGATGAGGGGCAGTCTGCTCCCGGAGAGGAAAGATTACGGCGACATCTGCAGGCGCTGTTGTGCCGAATTCGTGAGAGTGGCGATATTGACGTGACGTTGCCGGAAACAAAAGGCAACAGGGCGCTGCATTATGCCTGTGCCATCGGGGATATGGAACTTGCCGAATGGTTGCTAGAGAATGGGGCTGACCCCACTGCAAAAACAGACAAGGGCTATTCTCCGATGTGGTGCATCGGTACGAAAAATCGAAGCAAATTGGTCAACCTGCTGCAAGCGTACATCAACAAGAATGAGAGGAAGCATCAACCGAAGGAAGCCGCAGAGCAAGCCTCTCCGCAGCATGATGGTTCACATGAGCAATCAGTCAACACCCATGCAGAGGCAGCTTATGCTGAAGGTCTGGAGTGGCAATTCGGCAGGAATGGACGGCAGAAAAATGAGGAGAACGCCGTGGCTTGCTATCGCCGAGCGGCAGAGGCCGGGCATGCTGCCGCGCAGAATAATCTGGGGCACATGTATCACCAAGGCTGGGGCATCAGCAAGGATTTGAATCAGGCGGCTAACTGGTACAGACTCTCTGCCGAGCAGGGGAATGCCTTCGGCCAGAGCAATTACGGCACCTGTCTGGAATTCGGCTGGGGAGTACGCGCCAATAAGACAGAAGCCATCGAGTGGTATCGTAAAGCCGCCCGTCAGGGCCACTCCTCCGCGCAGAAGCATCTGCAGCGCTTGCAGGTGGCTCCGTGACTCAGGTCTTCGGGATATCCATTCCCAGAAATCTCATGGCGTTGCGGGACAGAATATCCTGAGAAGAAAAGCGTCCGCCCTCGCGCCGCAGATAGGCGGAGAGGCTGATGGTTGAATACCGCTGCGGAGCCGGAATATCGCTCCCGAACATGATACGCCGTTCGTCTGCTCCGGCATCCAGCCAGGCATTCACCGTTTGGTGGGAAACAAAGGCTGTATCAACGTACACGTGGGGCAATTCTGCTAATACACCGGGTACATCCTCATGCGGTTTACCGTGCGCGAGGTCGATGGATAATTCCGCGAATTGGCGACAATACGGCACATACTCGCTGATGGTATTACTGTTTCCTTTATCGTTCATACCCGTATGAATCTGCACCGGAAAAGAACGTTCACGAGCGATACTCAACACTCGCACCAGCAGCTCCGGATTACGCAGCCAGTCAGATTCTCCACCGTGCAATTTCATCCCCTCATACAGCCCTTCCGGCAGGCGTGCCAAATCGGGGTCATGTGCCAGATAACGCATCCCCACCCAGAAGAAAATGTGCGCCCGTTTCCCGGCCAGCCGTTTCATTTCCCGTGCTTCGGCGTGCATGCTTGTGCCCTCTGCATCCCAGATGGCATTGGTTGAGGAAACGATAAATTCATCCACCCCGGCGCGCGTCAGCGCGCCGAATATTCGCCGGGGGGAGTAGTAATACGGCTCGGCTTTGCCCCAACGCGGGAAATATCCCATGTGGACGTGGGCATCAAACATGACGAATCAGGGTCTCATTCGGCGCATCTGCTCATGTTTCATATCCACCACGATGTGGTTTTGCTCGGCCACTTTGCAGAAATGCTCTGCTGGTGTAAACATGTCGCCGGTCTCGTTGTAGTTGCGGCACAGGCAAATGGAGCAATAATCCCGGTCTTTGCACACCGCACATTTCGGGAACTTAGCCTTGGTGACGTGTCGAACCTCATTCAGCTTGTTGGAATGCAGCCACACCTCTTTCAGAGATTGCTCGTGCACATTGCCCACGACATAATCCCCAAATGCCGGGCAGGGGTAGAAATCGCCGTTGGCCGCCAGACACAGGGAGTCGACTCCCGCACCGCAGGCTTTCTGCTTCATCCAGGCCTCCGGGGTAGGCATCATCTCTCTTTTACCAATGGCGAAATATTCGCTTTCCGTCGGCACGGCGCGTAAGACAATATCTTCAAGAAGCTCGCGCGTCTGCGGAATCGTCAGGCGGTTGCACAGGTTGGAGCAATCGCCGTCGCATTTTGCCATGATGATGAAATCCGTCTGGGCGGACATCTTGAGGCTTTCGGCAAACTTGATGACATCCGGGTAGCCCTGATAGTTGATTTGCAGGCAGGGGCAGGAGATACGCACCGGCACATCCGCCGCACGCAGACGGATAATCGCATCCACCGTGCGTTTCCACGAGCCTTTCAGACAGGTAACGGCATCGTGAATTTCCGGGTTCATGCTGTACAGAGACACCTGCACCGTAGCATCCGCCTCACGCAGGACGCGGATTTTTTCATCCGTGCAAACTGTCAGGTTGGAGAGAACACCCACCGTGCAATCCCGCTCGCGTATCGCTTGTACAATGCGGGTAAAATCTGCGTGCATCATGCATTCGCCGCCGGAAAGGGAGACGCTCAGGCCACCCATGGCACGGAACTCATCCAGCACCGAGCATATTTTCTCGTAGGAAAGATAGAGCGGGTTATACGCCGGAATATAGCAATGGCGGCAGCGTTCCGTGCAGTTCTGCGTGATATCTATATGCAGCGAGAACAGCGTCGGGTGCTCGCGGAAATACTCACCCAGCACATCCTGCGATATTTTGGAAAATCCCCCCTCGGTAGTCATCCGGCGTTCACTCTGAGGTATCGTCTTGGGCTTTTCCACATTGTAGGTGAATCGCTGCTCCTGTGCATCCAGTGCTTCCGGCGTATCCCCGGCAAGCAGATAGCCCTCTTGCAACAACAGCCCGGCAAATTCATCGAAATCGCGGCTGATTTCCTCTGCATCGCCATCCGTATAGACGGAGAGTATGTAATCCAATATCTCGGATTTCTCCGTGGGAACACGGGTCAGTTTTTCGCAGAACACCACAGCATCGCGGAATACGCGGTCGCTGGCATTGAGCCGATGAAAGAAATAAGTAAACGGGCCAAATTGGCGTTTGAAAGTCTGGTTGGAAAGTCGAAGAAGCATAGAAATTGAATGTTAGTTGTTGCTGAAAAGTTTTCGTCTTATCTGTGCCGCTTGGCAGCGAGCCTCTGTGTGGGTGAACATATTGGCGGTTTCATTAAAATTGCGGGTGGGGCATACCTTACACCAGGGGCGGTTTTCACAATGAGCACACTCACCGAAATCCTTATTTTTTAATGATCTCAGTGCCTGAATTTTCTCTCCGTTCCACACTTCGGCAAAGCTTTGCTCGTGTGCATTGCCCAGCACAATGCCGTGGCATCCGTCGCAGGGATAGTATATCCCCTCGGCATTGAGATTGATGCTCTGCTTGCCAATGTCGCAGACCTTGGCTTCCGGGGCGCAGCGTTCGGGTGATGCCGGAGCTTTGTAGAATAAATCGCGGTGCTCGCACCAGACACACTCCGTTTCTGACGGGGAAAGCGCACAGGACTGGTTCGAGCAATCATGGTCTACCTGCCCGAAAATATCGCAGTCGGGTATCAGGTGCATGCGGTGAGCTTTGGCGAATTCGCGCAACTCAGGCAGCGCATGACGATTGGCCTGCATGATGGGGGAGGCCAGCCGCACCGGCACTCCTGCCGCCTCCAGAGCCAGAATGGCGCGCATGGTTTTCTGCCACGAGCCGGGTATCGTGGTGATTTTGTCGTGTTCCTCCGCTTTCATACTGTAGAGAGACACATTCACAAACTGCGGTTGCACCTCTGCCAGAAAGGCCACCATATCCGCATCGCAGCGCGTCAGGTTCGACATCACGATAAAATTCAGGTTCAGCCCCTTGGCATAGAGGATGAAATCGCGGAACTGAGGGTGCAGCATACACTCACCGCCGGAAAACATGACCGTCAGTCCCCCGGCTTCGCGGAACTCACGCAGCACGCGCTTCCCTGTCTCCAATGGCAGAAATCGCGGTTTGTAATCTGCTATGTAGCAATGGATGCAGCGTTCTGTGCAGGCATTTGTCAAATCAATATGCAGGGAGCCGGGCAGGGCATGCCGCTCGTAAAACAAGCCGACGGGGAAGGGCTTTTCTTCCTCCTCCTTGTCCTGCGGGACTGTTGACGGTGCGGCTGAGCCCGGCATGGAAGCTTCAACCTCGTTCTCTTCGCCGTCAAGATACAGAAAACTTGCCGCTGCCAGTTCTGCGTAAAAGTCTCGCACATCATCTGCCACCTCCTGCGGAGGCAGATCATATGCCTGCGCCACCTCGGCCACAATTTCAGACAGCTCCTTTATCTCCCCCTGTGCGATGGGATGCAAAAAGGCCTGTGCCTCTTTCAGAATGCGGCAGGCATAGGTTCGCTTGTTCCAGAGTAGCGTCTCTCCCCCCGCATGGCGGAGGTAGGTGTGTTCGTTGAGGGAATATTTCATAATGTCAGGACAAATCTGCTTGAGGGGTAATGGTAAAGCCGAGGTTAGCTGCTATTTTCACAAAATCGTCAAAACAGATGACCGCTCTATTGTCGCCACATTGACTTGATACGGCGATTGTCTCTCCGGATTTCAAGGTGATGAGTTCGTCTTCAGAAATAAAATATCTCTTGGGGCGAGCTGTCTTATCTATTTCACTGGCTTCTTTAAGCCAGCTGGGAGAGAACACGTTTCTTAATTGCGAGTAGGAGCAATCCGTTTCTTCGGCGTAGCTTCTGACAACGTGAAGAACGATACGCCCCTTGCCCATGGGTTCTGAGCAATGACCGTCGGGATTGTTGCAAATGTACTTTGTGCGGTCTCGCTGATTCACGTTTTTACACTGTTCCACGATGTTCCTGGCGCTTTCCTGCACTTCGGGGGAGGCATCCGGGTCTTCCGAGATGGCTTGAGCGCAAGCCCGTATGAGCGCGGAGTTTTCCTCCCAGAATTTAATGAGTAGTTTTCGTTGTTGGTTGTTCATGGCAATAAAGGGAGAATCTGAGTTGAAAAAAGATAAGTGGCTCACATATTCCCCCAGCAGAAGCCGGGTGTATTCCGGCATATTCTGACGTTGAAGCGCCGGTGTTAATAGGAAATCCAGAATTTGCTGGTAATCAATACGGATGAAGTGAGAATCCCGGCATGGCTGCGCATGTCCGGGGCTCAGGTACACAAAGATGGGGTAAAGCCCGTCTTCGGCCTTGGTACTGAAATGTTGATAATAGCGGATGGTTTGACTGGCCGTCTCTGCTGCGGTCACTTTATTCTCCAGGACAATCTGTAAACGTCGTATTTTCGCCAATTCTTGTGTCAATTCGATGGTGGCGATGATATCGACGCGTCCATTCGGAGGAATGGAGACTTCTCTCTCCACCCCGGCGGAGCGGATGATGTTTTTCCCGGACAGGATGGCATGGTGCAGAGCCTCCGGCAGTTGCTGATCCGGCGTGAGCCGACAGGTGGCCAGTAGAAGTAGCAATTTCTGAAGGGCGAAGCTTCCCAGCGCATGGCTCTCGTCCGGGGCTAAAAACCATGCCAGAAAGTTGCTGTGGCCGTTTTCCCGCCTTCCTACTCCCCAGATGTCAAGAATCGACTTCTGCCGCAGTCGCTCGCGCAATTTTGCCGTCGTCGGTCTTTGGTGAAACTGCCGTATTTGTTGGATGATGGTGTCCATCTTCTAAATCTGAAGGAGTCAGGAAGAAACGGCAGGCGGGGGATATCCCCGCCTGCCGGGTAGGACGGCTTTTTTATTTAAGCGGACCGCACATGCATTGATCGTTATAGGGGTTGCAAGAGGTACTTTGCACTCGCTCCGTCGGGCAGCCGGCGACATAGGACTGAGTAGCCTCGCTGGAGGCAACGATTTCGGGTTTCTTATAGCTCATGATTTTGATTTCTATTGGTTTGGGTTTGTTTCCGGCAAAGCCGGCTTTCCACGGTTTTGTGGGAAGATGCTTGGGAATCAACGGTTTATCGGTGAATATCCATAAGAGCGAGCAGTTCTTTAGCCATAGCTATTAAGCGCTCGCCACGAATACCGATTTTGTTTTTGGAAAGTAACGCAGGCGACATTAAGCATACCTGTTCAACATAGTGCCGATGCATGGCAACGCCTTTTGCGGTCGAGAGACATTTTGTGCGCAAGAAGACGCTGACTCTCCCGTTTTTTGTTTTCGGTGCCTCCCAATTTCGGTGGTTGGAGTCTATTTCGATGTGGTAGAGATAGGAAATAAACCAGGATGCACCCATCGTGGTTAAATCATCCCCACCTTCAAAGTCGAAGGTGTGCCTTTTGGATGGTTGCTTATTTTTCTGTTTCATTGGCTGTTTGGTAAGCTAGGTGAGCTGTCGATGCAGCTGATGCCTGGTATGCGACCTTTGGCGAGTTGTATTATATAGAAAAGCGAAAAGTAGTCAATAGAAAAATCTCAAAAAGATAAAAAAGATTAAGAAGTGAGTAGAAAAACGGTGTGATAAAATCACTTGTCCTGTAACTAATTCAAAGACACCCGGATTCGGGTGCCTTGTGTTGGGGATGGACTATGCGCCAGGCTCGCCGTTGTCACCGAGCCTGCAAGAAAGCGAACTAGCCGAACCAGGAATCCGGTCGCTCAATAAGCGCTTTCAGTTGGGAGACAGCATAGAGTGGCAGTTCGGTGAGGAGGGAGGCGTCTGAATCGCTTCAAGGAATATGCGAAAACTCTAAGCTTTGTAAATACAGCAGTCTGGAAGTGTTAAGCACTTCTTGAAAAATAGTATATAAATAAATGCGTAAGCGGCCGGAGGAAAGGGTCTTCCGGGCAGTTCAGGACCTCACAAAAAAATCACCATGAAAAACGACCAGGAAACATTGTTGCAGGCGGCTCGGGATAACGACCTTCAGTGTAAGCGGCGAGCTTCGTGTCGAAATTAAAATTACACAAATGTGCAAAAGTAAAAAACTCTAGAAACATAAGAAGTTGTGTTAAAAAATGAGCGTTTTTTTATTTTTTTTACATCAGTTACACCTATATATAGAGGGCAATGAGTTTTTCACTCCCTCGTTTCTACCAACAATACCACATGCATACTCATCACAAATCCGCTAATATGACCACTACCTCTGAATCCATGAATCTTCTTTCCCGTACCCTGTGGACCGGGTTGATGGTGGGGGACGCCTTGGGCGCTCCCGTGGAGTTTAACTATGCCGTTGATATACGGAAACGCTTCCCGGAGGGGCTGGACCGCATGATTGAGGGATTCGGCATTTGCACGGATCGCCGGCTCGGGGTGGTGACGGATGACACGCAGATGTCCTGGTGTCTGCACCAATCCCTGCTGGATGCAGACGGCTGGTCGCCGTCGGCCGCATGGGCTCGCTATCAGGAGTGGCTGGCTACTGACCCGGCGGATGTAGGGGATGCTACCAAGGAGGCGCTCTTGGGGAATCCCCAACAGGATGCTCAGGGCAACGGCGCGCTCATGCGCGTGATGCCGCTGGCACTCTGGGCAGCACAGCACCCCGGATTCGATTGGGTGACCGCTGCACGCGAGGATGCCGCACTCACCCACCCGCACCCCGTGAATGGGGATTGCAATGTGGTGTATGTGTACGCCCTCCTGCTTGCCATGAAGGGCGGCATGAGCCCGCAGGCAATTTATACCTCTACCCTTTCCTGGGCAGAGGAGCAGGGGGTTCTGCCGGAGGTAATCGATACGCTCCGCCGCGCTGCTACGGAACGACCGGATTACGATGGTGAGTACATCGGTTGGGTGCATGTGGCTTTGCAGAGCGCGTTCTACCAGCTCCTGCACGCGCGGGACTTCCGCTCCGCTCTGGTGGATATCGTCTCCTCCGGCGGCGATACGGACACCAACGCCGCCATCGCCGGTCCGCTGCTGGCAGCGGTGCATGGTCCGCAGAGCATTCCGAGCAAGTGGATGGCCTGCGTGCGTATGGCAAATGAACCTCGCTACGTTGAACTGATGCTGCGCCGAAAAGACACGCGCACCTCGGGGGATTTGCCCCCGAGGTTGTGAGTTGGGGCTTGTTAAATATTGTCTTTTAGGTTGTAACGGGTAAAAATAGCTCGTTGCAAAAATGGGAAAAAGTATTACTAAAAAAAATTAGAACTTTTATTTAAAATTTTGTGATGACACCCAAACAATCCGAATTATTGCAGGCGATACAGAATAAAAAACAAAACGTGAAGATTTTTGAACTACTGGCAAAGGGTGTGAACCCTAACTGCCGGTATGAAATCACTCCGGTTCAGGCGGCGGTAATCCGTGGGGATTTGGAGATACTGAAAGCCTTGCTGAAGGCCGGAGCAAACCCGAATCAGCGCAGCTGCACGGGGCATACAGCCCTGGAATTTGCCATGACCGGCAAGCGCCCGATTGAGCTGGTGTACAAGCTCGTCACGCTGCTGCTGCACTATGGTGCAAAGGCAGATGAAAAAGGCTCGTTCCTGCATCACAGCGAGCTGGCTCGGGCGCTGAAGTGTCCGAAGCTGGAGAAATTATTCCCCTCCTTACCGGAGAAGGAGGAAACCCGCGCCCCCGAGCGTGGAAGTCTCCGGGCTCAGGCCGCTTGGGCCGGGTTCATGGTGGGGGATGCGCTGGGCGCTCCGGTTGCGACTTGCAGCCGAGCAGAAGTGCAGCGCCTGTATCCGCTGGGGCTGCGAAAAATGGAGGCCGGCGGCACTTTCGCGGCTCGGAAAGCCGGTACGGTGGCAGGCACCACCAAGCGGGCGTACGCCCTCCATGCTTCATTGCATGCGGCAGAGGGGTGGCTGCTCAGCAAAGTCCTCACCGAATACCGGAAGCCTTCTTCCGCTATGGGGAAGGTGGAGCGTGATGCTCTGAGCGGTGCGCCGGATGCAGCGAGCCGGGACAACGGCGCGCTCGCAAGAGTGCTGCCCCTCGCTCTGTGGGCAGCGGAGCATCCGGACTTCGATTGGCTGACCGCTGTCCGCGAGGACACCGCCGTCACGCACCCGAATCCGGTGTGCGCCGAGGTGAACATGGTATACGTGAATGCCGTGTTGCAGGCCATGCAGCCCGGAGCCACGCCGCAAGGCATCTACGAGGCTTCGCTGGATTTTGCTGCGGAGCTGGGAGTAAGCGCTCCGGTGCAGGAAGCGCTGCTCTGCGCAGCCACGGAACGTCCCGCATACGACGGGGTGAACCGCAGCAGCGCGCCGGTGACACTGCAGAATGTATTTTACCGGCTACTGCATGCGGTGGATTTCCGCAGCGCGCTGGAAGACATCGTAAATGCCGGCGGTGATACGTCCACAAACGCCGCTTTGGCCGGTGCGCTGCTGGCACTGACTCACGGAATGGAGAGCGTACCCCGCCCCTGGCTGGTCACGGTGCGCAGCGTGAACGATTCCTGCTACACCTGCCTTCTGCCGAAGCGTGCGTGATTCTGCCCTTCCGGTCGTTGGTAATAGACGGCTATTACCAACGACCCGGTTGGGCATCGGAATATGGATACAATGTCAAATCTTGAGAACAACAAAAACATGACAAAGGTAGATGCAATGCGCGAATTGTGGAGGGCTCTGGATTTCTCCTCCGCTGAAATACTGCAAGCCGCGTTGGATGCCGGGGCAGATATCAATGCTGTCCATCCGGAGGAGTGCTTGACTGCCCTGCAATATGCCGTTATCGGGAGACGGACGGGGAGGCGGTCTATCGAGATACTAATCGCTGCCGGGGTGGATGTGAATGCCGCAGACCGAAAAGGAGTTACCCCGCTGATGCTGGCCGTTGGAAAATATGCGCACCGTCAGGCAGTCAAGCTGCTGCTTGCTGCCGGAGCAGATGTGAATGCCCGCGATGAGGATGGCTGCACGGCGCTGATGAAGGCGAGAAGGGAAGAGTCCATTAAGCTGTTGATAGAAGCCGGAGCAGATGTGAATGCTGCGGATAAATGCGGTTGTACGGCATTGCACCATTTGGCATCTGCCGGGGTGGGAGCTCCTTTCCTGAAGTTGCTGATTGATGCCGGGGCAGATGTGAATGCTCGCAGTATGAGTGGTTGCACAGCGATTATCCTTGCGGCCGGACATTTTTGTAGTTCGGGACCGTTCAGGGTGCTGCTTGATGCCGGAGCGGAGGTGAATGCTGCGGATGCGTATGGTACCACAGCATTGTCGGTGGCATCTGCCTGGGGTGAGCATGATCGTCCCCGCCGACTGCTCCTGGAAGCCGGGGCAGATGACAGTAAAAAAATCGTGGCGGGAGATGCGACGTTTCATGAAAGATATCACAGAGAAAAGGAAGCGGCGAATCCCGGGTATATAGAGAACAACAAAATGCTACAGGATCTGCTGCTTTCTTACTTGTTTGAAGAAGATGATGATGAACTCGATTCCGAATAGAAACAGGGTACCGTTCTTTTCGGAATGAAAAGCCGAACTTGTCGCAAACGATTTGCCGGAAAAGGTATTTTTTCATTTTTTTGAGCTGTTGATGAGGTTAAAAGTTGTAACTCATTAAAAATAAATGGCAATTTTTAAAAAATACTTTTTTATTATTTTAGAACTAATTTATTATAAATTTGCCATGAACCTGTCCCATTCCAATAAAGTGTCAGAAAATAAATTGCCTGAAAATATCCACAGCCACTTGGGAAGTGACGCTAAAGCGTCCCTTTCCTTTGAAATCATGTCCCGCACCCTGTGGTCCGGGTTGATGGTGGGGGATGCGCTGGGCGCTCCTGCGGAATCTAAGTATTACGGCGACGTGATGAAGCTGTTCCCGAACGGACTGGATCGCATGGTGGCGGGATATGGCATCCGTTCGATCCGCAAGGCCGGGGAAGTGACGGATGATACTCAGATGGCATGGTTCCTGCACCAAGCTCTTCAGGCTGCCGGTGGCTGGTCACTGAACAAAGCATGGGTTTACTATCTGGTGTGGATGAACACCTGTCCGCTGGACGCCGGGGAAGTCACCAAGCAGGCCCTTATGTTGGGGAAACGCCGTCCGGAAGCGCAGGACAACGCCTCGCTCGCGCGTGTGATGCCGCTGGCGCTTTGGGCAGCTCAGCACCCCGGGTTCGACTGGGAGACCGCTGCGCGTGAAGATGCCGCTCTCACCCATCCTCATCCCGTGAATCTGGATTGCAACGTGGTGTATGTGTACGCCCTGTGCCTTGCAATCAAAGGCTCCATGAGCGCACAGGAAATTTATACCTTCACCCTCTGCTGGGCAGAGGCGCATGGGATTGTTCCGGAGGTTATCGATACCCTCCGCCGCGCCGCTACGGAGCGCCCTGATTATGCCGGGAAAGATGCCAGCCGGGTACGCACCGCACTGCAGAGTGCATTCTACCAGCTTCTGCATGCGCGTGACTTCCGCTCCGCGCTGGTGGATATCGTCTCCTCCGGCGGCGATACGGACACCAACGCCGCCATCGCCGGTCCCCTGCTGGCGGCGGTGCATGGTCCGCAGAGCATTCCGAGCAAGTGGATGGCCTGTGTGCGTATGGCAAATGAACCTCGCTACGTTGAACTGGTGTTGCGCCGAAAAGATACATCCACAAATCTCAAAAGAGTAAAAAGTGAGACTTTTATGGAACAATATGACTGACATTGTCCTCATATTATGTTATATTTTGCCACAGGCGTATTAAGACCAACGGGGGTGAGGAACTCATCCGTAATAAATGCCGGAGTAACACCAATGCTTACTAACAGTAAACAACCGACCGGGCCGAGCGGTCGCGGGACAAAGGGGCACCGCCGTGGGCGGCGGCCGCGGCGGGGGGCTGCTGCGGGGAAGAGTACCATCCATGAGTTTGCTACGTGCGACTCATGCGAGGCGCTGCTGCGCTGCATTCATGCGGGGGCGGATGTGGCGGCGGCGGATGCCGCCGGGCTGTCGCCGCTGATGCATGCGGTGCTTTCTGCGAAGGTGAATAATGTGCTGGCGCTGTTGGAGTATGGGGCTCCCGTGAATGAGACGGCGGTGCTGACGGAGGATATCATTGTGCACCATGCAGCCAATCGGTATACGGAGGATTTCAGTCTGCTGTTTTGGAATCACCGCCGCACGCTGGCCGGGGTGCGGGTTCCGGTGACTCCGTTGCATCTGGCCTGTATGCGGGGGGACCTTCCGCTGATTTATGTTTTGCTGGCCAATGGTGCGAATCCGAACTCTGCGGTGCAGGGGCCGCTGTCGGAGTTGTGCGGGAAACCTGCGGATTTTTTTGCGCGTTTTTCGGGGCAAAAATATCCGCAGGGATTTCTGGTTGAGCGTGAGACAACTTTGGATTTTCTGTCAGACCATGTGGAGGATATGGATGAACGCGTTTTCCGGATTTATTTACACAAGAGTGGCATGTTGAGTGCGTCCAGCCGGGCTACCTGCGTTTCTCAGGTGCGTAAGTGTGAGGCTTTGCTGCATAGGGATTTATTCGGTAACGCAGAGGATGATTTGGTGCAGCTGTCTGAGCGGTTGGTGCAGGAGAGCCCCGGTTTCTCGGGAATACAGAAAGGCGGGGTTGCCAGGAGCCTGAATCGCTTCATAGAGTATGTAAAAAGCTCTATGCGCTGTAAATACAACAGTCTGGAAGCGTTAAGCGTTCTTTGAAAAATTGGTGTAGTTGTATATATATAGGGCGCGACCGGAAGAATGGTTTTTCCGGCATCTCCGAACTTCAAAAAACACACCATGACAAACGACCAGGAAACATTGTTGCAGGCTACGCGGGATAACGACACTCAGACTGTATTGGCGCTGCTGGAGAAGGGAACGGATCCGAACTGCCGGTTGAGGATTTTTCCGGTGCATGCGGCAGCCATTGTCGGCAACCCTGTTATTCTGGAGGCGCTGCTGAAAGCCGGTGCGAACCCCAATGCCCGCAGCATGATGGGGCACACGGTTTTGCAGTACGCCATGACCCGCGGTCATTCCCTTAGAAAAGTACTGAAAATGGTAGGGCTGCTGCTCCAATACGGTGCGGTGGCGGATACCCACGGGAACTTCAGCCATCACAGTAAAATAGCATACAATCTGAAGAGTCAGAAGCTGATGGATCTGCTCGGGTTCTCCATGGAGGAATGCGCGGAGCGCGACCGCCAAGAGCGGGAGGAAAAAGCAAGGAAGCGAGAGCTGCGGCGCGCGCAGCTTCGCGCGCGGAAGCTCAATGCCGCCGCTCAGTCAGAGGAAGCCTGAGCAGGAGAGCAGATGTTTAGCTTAAATTACAGGCAGATAATACATAAGCAAATCATGACTAAGGAGCAATTAAACAAAGAACTGACGGCAGCCGCTGCGTCCGGGGACGCAGCGGGACTGCGGGCTGCGCTTGCCGCCGGGGCAGAGGTAGATGCCAGGGAGTCTGTGGCGACGGCACTGATGATGGCGGCGCGGCATGGGCATGCTGCATGCGTGAAGCTGCTGCTGGAGGCAGGGGCAGATGTCCATGCGCATGCCTACGGTGTCGGCAGTCTGGAATGGGCTGCCGGCGGAGGGCATGCGGAGTGTGTGGAGCTGTTGCTGGCCGCCGGGGCTGTGGGCGAGGGCGGAAAGTGGGAGGAGGGCTGCACGAAGGTTGACCCGCACTGGGTGGATGAGGAGCTGATGGATGTGTATGAGGATGGCGGGACATACGCAGCGGCCATGATGTGGGCGGTGCAATATGACCATGCGGAGTGCCTGAAGCTGCTGTGCGAGGGCAGGCTCAGGACGGCAGATGATGATTTCATGGGCTATGTGCTCGCCTGGGCTGTCGATGTGGGGAGCGTGGATTGCCTGAAATGGCAGCTCTGTGCGGAGTCTGGCGTGGAGTATACCTCCCAGCAACTGGATTTTGCTCTGAAAAAGGCGGCGTGGCATGGGGATGTGACTTGCGTGGAGCTGCTGCTGGAAGCAGGGGCAGATGTGCCGGATGATGAGGTATTGGCAGATATCTGTGAGACGTTGGCAGACGACGGGGGGAATGAGGATTGTCTCTCGCTTCTGCGAGCGGCGGAGGCTGCTCCGAAACATGTTCTGGCGAAAGCGGCACAGAGAGGGGATGCAGAGGAAGTCCTCCGGTGTCTGTCTGCCGGGGCGGGAGCCACGGCTGTCGGTAGGGCGTTGTTCCCGGCTGCGGAGGGCGGTCACGCAGCATGCGTGAAACTGTTGCTGGAAGCGGGGGCAAATGTAAAAGAAAAAAGCGAATGGGGGTATACTTGCCTGATGTTGGCTGCACGAGGTGGGGCTGCCGAATGTGTGCGCCTGCTGCTGGTTGCCGGGGCAGATGCGAATGCAGTTGCGGCAGACGACTGGAGCAGCCTGATGTTTGCCGCAGAGCGGGGAGATGCCGAATGCGTGAAGCTGCTAATTGATGCCGGAGCAGATGTGAATGCGGAGGATTGCTCCGGGTACAGTGTCGTGATGCGAGCGGCGGAGAAGGGGCATACGGAGTGCCTGAAGCTCCTGTTCGCAGCCGGTGCAAGCACCCGTGGGCTGGCAAGTGTTCTCCGCTGCCAGCCGTCGGAGTTTTCTAGTGAAAATGGTTAAATTGTTGATAACGAGAGACCTATAATAAATAAGATGGGGTGGATGAATGGTAGTAGTATATATGCAGTCACCCACCTATAACAACATGATTACCATTACAGGAAAAGAAATCCAGACGGCTGCCGGTCAGAAACTGAACATCGATTTTGCTGCTCTTATTGCACGGTGTGCCATTTGGGCGCCTCGGGAAGTTCATGAAGCGTGCCATGATGGTCATGGCGTGTATGCCGGAGTGCCGAATTGCCGACGCAAAAGACATTTTGAGCCTCGGGGGGAGCGTGACGGCATCATCTACGATGACAATTCGAGACCTAATGCCAAAATGAAAGCCATGGTCAGGAATTGCTATGGTGTACGCCTGGAGGATTGTACCGTGTGCCATGTCTGGCCGGATACCTGCTATGATGTCCGCTATCATACATGCTTTGCCAATTTGGTCTATATCCCCGCAGCCATTCATTCGCTGACGGATTATGATGAGCATGTGGAAGCGTGTCTGAAGTACCGTGCGTATGAGTTGTTCGGTTGGAGGCCGGATGAAGAGGAGATTCCGGCAAAGCCGGAAAACTATCCTGCTGAATGGCTGGAGTTACCGCGTTGCGATAAGTCGCAGCAAAACAAACAGGTTTTGCCCAAGGCTTCTGAGGATGATTCCTGTGCCAAAGCACTGAGCCGCCTGGAAGGCGTCTACGCCGATGATTCCCTGATTCATGGCATCATTCAACGTGCACTTGATTTGGGGTGCACAGATGAAAATGCCGTGTATGTGGATGACCTGACGCTTGGCCCGGTCAATAGAGGCCACATCAGATCCATGAAAACGGAGCGCGGCAATTCCTATGGCCGTTATTTCGATGGGCTTGGCAGAGGCTCGGAGGCCCGGGTGTGCTTTGCCCCGCGCATCTGGAACCGAATGAAAGCTCTCGGTTGGGCAAAATAATGCGAATCTCGGTTAAAAAGGTGGCATAAAGGGCCACAGGAATGGGGAAGGTCGGAAGGCGTTCTTCCCCATTCCGTCGTTTTGCTTTTCCGTTTACTGTAAAAGCGCTTTTATGTTGAGGAATTTCGTCAAAAGGGATTGAATTCCCTCTTCTGGTTTGTTAGAATGGCGTGCACGGGACGGTGAATGCTCCGACGTGTTTTATGGTCAGCTTGAAAACGATGAGATGTATACGGATATTGGCTTTGTGTGCCGTGCTGAGCTCTTGCGGAATTCAGATTCAGCTGGAGAATGCGGTACCCGCAGAGGTGAATCTGGGCCGGGGCGCGCACGTGGAGGTGAGAGATAGCACGCATGCTCACAGTCCGATGAATCGCGATGCTGCAAGAGCATTGTGCCGGGCTTTCCGGCATCAGATGGCAGAGGATGGCTACTATATACCTGTTGCCCGGGGTGGGATGGCAGATGCGCGGATTGAGATGTATGATACGCATGTGCATCATACAGGGGAGGGAGAGCATCCTACTGCTCGTCTCTGTACAACGATTGAGGTGGAATCCGGGTACCGCTGTCTCTATCGCCGCCGGGAGGATGTCTACCTGTCCCGGGATAGTCACGGCCACCCAGAGCTGTATGATGCCGCGCGTGACATTGCGCGCAAGACAATGAAAAAACTGACGCCTCACGTTTCCACTTATTGTGAGTACGTGGATGAGAATGAGCAGAATCCCGCGCTGGGGCAGGGGGCTCGCGCGTGCGCTGCCGGCAACTGGGAGCAGGGTCGGCAGCTGGCACAACAAGCTCTTTCTGTCAATCCGAATGAGGCAGAGGCTTATTATCTGCTGGGATTGATTGAGCGCCATGCACAGAACTTTGCAGCGTCTGACGAGATGTTCCGCAGGGCGGCATCACTGGGCAACAAGAGCAAGTACACCGAAGGCATTCGCGGGAATGCTGATATTCAGCGCAATGCAGAGGCATTCCGGCAGCAGGTGGGGAATTGAGCAAGAGGCTGTTCGTTGGATGAGAAATCGAGCTTTGTCAGATGCTCGAATCCCTCGTAACCTGAAGAATGGCATGTTTAAATGAAACGCTTGTATTCATTCGGCGAGCCTTACTTTGAATAATACTTTTTTCTAGCACATTAAACGTACTTTCTTTAAATAGGATACGTCTGATGAGACGGTTTGCATTCTTTATTGCTGTCTCGTTCAAATGAAGAGTAAGAATGTGCGAAATACGCTTTTGTTCGTTGTTTTTTCCATGGGATGCTGCCGCTTACGATTCCGAAGAAGGCCAACTTTTTGTGTTATGACGGCAATAGGGGAAGACTCATAACTGCCCTTCCTCCGGGGACTTCCATTTTGCCGGGGCAGTTTGTGCTCTATCGGAGTTTTTTCCGGAGCTTTCAGGTGTTGCTTTTGTTCATTCCCTTCTCAAAAATCATATTCCGGTAACAGAGTCTCCAATTTTGCTTGACTTTCGACGGATTCAGAGGTAGGCTTGGCGCGTCAATAACAAGACACTGAATAACTATGTCCCGTACCCCCATCATTGCCGCTAACTGGAAGATGAATATCGGCCCGAAGGAGGCCAAGGAGTTCCTTGCAGCTCTCAAGAACGAGCTTTGCGAGTGCACTAGCGCTGTTGACAAGGTAATTGTTCCCCCGTTTGTAACGATTCCCGCTGTCATGGATACGCTGAATGGCTGCAAGTGTATCGGCGTTGGCGCTCAGGACGTGAGCGACCGCGACAACGGTGCTTTCACCGGTGAGATTTCCACGACGATGCTCAACGAGCTTGGCTGCACCTACGTGGTGCTGGGTCACAGCGAGCGCCGTCAGTACCACGGCGAGACGAACGCCTACATCAACAAGAAGATTAAGAAGGCTCTGGCTGCCGGTATCATCCCCATCTACTGCATCGGTGAGACGCTGGAGCAGCGCCAGGGTGGTCAGCTGGAGACCGTGCTCAAGAGCCAGGTGGTCGAAGGTCTGGAAGGTCTGACCGCTGACGAGGTGGCCGGTATCGTGATTGCCTACGAGCCCGTTTGGGCCATTGGTACCGGTGTGACGGCTTCCGCCGCCGACGCTCAGGACGCTCACGCTTTCATCCGTGGCGTGCTGGCAGAGACGTTCGGTGCTGAGGCTGCCGACAAGGTTCGTCTGCAGTACGGCGGTTCTGTGAAGCCCGGCAACGCTGCCGAGTTGATGAGCCAGCCCGACATTGATGGCGCTCTTGTGGGTGGTGCTGCTCTCAAGGCAGACTCCTTCGCCGCCATCATCAAGGCTGCTGTGTAAATTTTCTACTGTTACACATTTGTTTTCAAAAGCCCTCTGCCGTTGCGGCCGGGGGCTTTTGCCGTGTTTTGTGTTTGTGTTATACGGTTGGTGATGGTATAATGCTGCGTGTGATGAGGAAGAAAGTACAGCTGCTGCGTTTTCTGGTGCAGGCGGCCTTTTTGGCGGCCATGGCCTTTATTGGGTTTAACACCAAGCTGGCGGCTGATGCGCTGCTACCCGCCATTCTGCTCTTCGGGGTGTTTTTCTGTGGCTGGATGTGTCCGCTGGGGGCGGTGCAGGATTGGATGGCTCGCCTGGGGCGTTGGCTTAAACTGCCGCGCTTGCGTGTCCCTTATCGTGTGCAGCGTTGGCTGCAGTTGAGCCGCTATGCTTTTTTCATGCTGCTGAGCGCGGGTGTGGTGATAGAGCTGCTCAAGGGTCCGTATAACTTCAGTAAGCTGGTCCATGGTGACATCTGGACGCTGGCCTCCGGCATTATCGTGTTGTTCCTCTTGCTGGGTTTGTTTATTGACAGGCCGTTCTGCAATTATTTCTGCACAGGTGGAGCGAGGCAGGGGCTTTTCAGTGTGCTGCGCATCTTCGGTATCCGCCGTCGCGAGGAGAATTGCGGGCACTGCGGCATGTGCTCCAAGAAATGCCCGATGAATATCCGGGTGGAAGAATCGGAGTTTGTTCGCCATCCCAACTGCATTGGGTGCATGAGCTGCGTGTCTGCGTGTCCGAAAAAATGTATCTCCTACGGCATGATGCCTGGGGTAAAACTGGAGAGGGGCAGGAAGACCCCCTGAGCGTTCGCAAAAGCGCGTCAATGCTTCATATTTTCCTTGCCAAGCGGCGGCTATGGGCGTAGAATCACCCGGACATGCCCCGTGCGTGTCTCTCCTCGACAACTTTTTTATTAACGAATTACACCACACATCCTGCAATGGAACTTATTTCTGATTACGTAGCTGCGCTTTCTCCGTCTCTCACTCTGGCTGTGACGAACAAGGCCAAGGAGATGAAGGCTCGGGGCGAGCAGGTGTTCGGTCTGGCCGGCGGTGAGCCCGATAAGGATACCCCCGAGAACATCAAGCAGGCTGCCATTACTGCCCTGAACAACGGCGCTACCAAGTACACCCCCTCCGTGGGTCTGCCCGAGCTGCGTCAGGCTATCTGCGACAAGCTGAAGCGTGACAACGGGCTGGAGTACAACATCAACCAGATTTGCGTGACTTCCGGCGCCAAGCCCGCCGTGTACGAGGCTCTGCGTGCCACCATCAACGAGGGTGATGAGGTGATTATCCCCTCTCCCTATTGGGTGAGCTACCCCTCCATGGTGCAGCTTTGCGGTGGTACTCCCGTCTTTGTGGAGACCAAGGCTGAGAACGGCTGGAAGATTACGGCGGAGGAGTTCGAGAACGCCATGACTCCCCGCACCAAGATGATTATCCTGACCACGCCGCACAACCCGACCGGTGCCGTCTATTCCGAGGAAGAGCTGCGCGCCATCGGCAACATCGCAGTGGACGAGGATATCCTCATCATGGCTGATGAAATCTACGAGCATCTCATCTACGGTGAGGAGAAGCACGTCTCCATGGCCTCCCTCAGCCCGGAGATTTATAACCTGACCATCACCATCAACGGTTTCTCCAAGGGCTATGCCATGACCGGTTGGCGTCTCGGCTATTCCGCAGCTCCGGAGAGCATTGCCAAGTGCATCAAGCTCATTCAGGACCACACCGCTTCCAACGCCACCACCTTCTGCCAGTACGGTGCCATCGAGGCTCTGACCGGTGACCAGAGCTTCATCGACGACCTGCGCGAGGAGTACGATTTCCGCCGCCAGTACGTTTACAGCCGCCTGTGCCAGATGCCCAAGATTAAGGTTGTGGAGCCCAAGGGCGCTTTCTACTTCTTCATCGATACCACGGAGCTGAACATGGGCTCGCTGGAGCTGTGCGACAAGCTGCTGGAGCGCTACAAGGTGGCCGCCGTGCCCGGCATTGCTTTCGGCAATGACAAGGCTATCCGCATCTCCTACTGCACGTCTCTGGATGTGCTCAAGGAAGGCCTTGACCGCCTGGAAGACTTCTGCAAGAAGCACTGATTTCTTCTCTGTACATATGATAAGCCGCCAATCTCTCATGGGATTGGCGGCTTTTTTAATAGTACGTCAGGCATGACACGCAACTGGGGTGAAAGTCCCCAATGAACCGCTGACAGGGCGGAATCAAATAGCCAAAGGCAACTGCGTCACAGTAATGTGGGGTGGGAAGGAAGCCGGAGGCGAAACACAGACAGGATGA
>JAZNLU010000004.1:0-2379 GCA_045579245.1 Akkermansia sp. | reverse complement strand
GTCTTACTACTTCTGAAGCCACTTATTCTTCCTCTAACAAAAATGAGGTTCAGGGTACAATCAGTGTTGGCGATGAGGGCTGGTTCTATAAGGTTGACGGATTGAATACTCTTACGTTTACTATCACGGAGTCAACGCTCTCCTTGACCAAGGGTACCACTGATGTTGCAACGCTGGATATTGACGGAGGTCTGACTGCGAGCGATATCACGATTGGTAGCAATATAACGGGTATTTCGGGGCTTAGCTTCACGACCACTCCCGCTGTTCCGGAGCCGACCACGGCTACGCTGAGCCTGCTGGCTCTGGCCGGTCTGGCTGCCCGTCGCCGCCGCCGCTAAAGCTATGGCGTGACAAGCTGCCGCCGCAAGTAAAAATCCACATTGGCTATTTACATTCGACAATGTAAGTAGTAAGGCGGGGCAAGTCCCGCGAATAGAGGAACCGCCGTCTGTAAAGACGGCGGTTCTGCTTCTCCTGATAAGTTATCAAGAACGTGCATGGTATATTCGGTCTGCACTAAGTGAAAGCTGCAAGCCTTATCCTGATCGCACCAACTAAAACGAGTTAGTGTTACGTCAGGAATCACGACCGGAAGCCTACTGCTGAGCTGAGGAAAACGCCGTATGCCATAGATGGTAGTGTATGCGGCGGTGTGAAAGAATACAAAAATCTATAATTACGGAAATTGTCTGAGTTTGTCTGAGTTTGTCTGAGTTTGTCTGATGCATGCCGCAAAGGGCACTCAATTATCTTCTCTTACGAACCATTCACCCTTGCGAGCTGACCCCGTACGAATAATTTTCCCAGTATGTTGAAGTTGCTTTATGGTAGTTTCGCATTGCCATTTTGAAATACCGAGTGACTCAGCGATGGAGCGAATTGTTGCAAACTTGTTATTTTTAATACATTGAAGGACTGAGAGTTCTACAGAATCGTTCTCTTGAGGAAAGATTATCATCGATGGGGAACTTTTCTTGATAAATTGTACCTGAAACGACATACCAACTTCTTTCCACTGAAAATCAATTTCAGGATAAGCTTTCAGTTCCTCCGCAACGAGAGCCAGTCCATTTCCCCACTGGTCGATGATACCTAATCGTTTAAATACAGTTGCAATCGTTTTGTTTCTTGCATCGGACTGTCGGCTGGTCATATCAGAGTAGTTAATGGATGGGGGCAGCACTCCGGGGCTGGTAATTTCTACCATATCGTCATATATGGCTACTTTCACATTCATGCCTTCCCGTGCATACTGCCGATGAACAACAGCATTGCGAACAATTTCTCTGATTGCCTTAACAGGGTATTCCCAGCGTCTTACGGTATAAACACCACTAACGGAGGCCTGTTCATTAATGTGTCTTAAGATAAAGTCATAAGCCTCTTCTGCCTGTAAAGCAATGGAGGAGGTTATGCTCTTCTGATCGATAAACACTTCTGCTGATATGCCCTTGAAACGGGCGCATTCGATTTTTGCATTGGGGAAGAGACGATGGCGAAGTTCATCATCAGATAAAAGAATCAGAGCCCGTGTAGGGTATTCATTGCCTTGTTCTGTACGCACCAAATCCAACTTGTGAAGTACGTTGGTGGTACACTCTTCTCCTGTTTTGTCTTTATAAAGTTTTGTAAAACTCTGTATGTTGAGCTCCGAGAGTTTTTTGGCGTATACCGCTTCGCCATCATAAGCGACATGGTGGCGAGCTCTCTCTAATTCGGAGATGAGTTCTGCATCTGCTTTTCTGTTGGTAGAACCAACGCGAACATATGTACCATCCGTTCGACCTTCAGATTTAAGATGGTAGGGAGGCATGCTCCCACGATATATGTGGACGCGAATAAGATGTTTGCCATTTGCGCACATAAAGGAAATCTCCGGAAGAATTGCCGGATAGCATTTATCATAAATCATGTTGCTTAGCTGCTCTTCAAGGCGCGGCAAATTATTTTCCGGAAGCCCGGCAATTGTCCTATCATCATTCACCCCAATCAATAAGTCACCCCCGGCATCGTTAGCAAATGCAATGACGGTTCGAGCAAGTTCTGCACTTGTAGGTAAATTGGACTTGAATTCCAATCTCCGTCCTTCATTTTGTGATAACAAATCGCTCAACTCCTTCTTTTGTGACATCCTCCGCATCATATCATACATATGAGAGTGCATCAAGTACAAATAGCCCGGACAAAATGAGCAGTATCCATTACAGTAAAGTCCGAAATAAAGTAATCGCCACATTCATACGCCCGCGCAGCATCGCATTCGAAATGCGATATACTCGCCCCCGGCGAGCGCGGCGCGGGTCTCTCAGCGTTCCGACGCGCGTAGAACTGGGTATCCCCGGGCTGCTCGCTGTAAAACAACAAACATATAGAAAA
>JAZNLU010000003.1:0-31092 GCA_045579245.1 Akkermansia sp. | reverse complement strand
CGGAGGTGCTGGGCAAGAGCATTGGCAAGGATGCCCGCGAGCAGAAAGCCACCTATCCCGCACTGGTGGGGATGGAAAATGCCCGCGCAGAGGCTCGCGCTCTCACCGCAGCCGCGCGCGCGGATTTGGATGTGTTCTCTGCCCGCCGCGCAGAGAACCTGCTCGCCATCAGCGACTACCTGCTGAAGCGCGATTACTGATTCTCAGGATTCCTTTTTACACGACACCCGACATCCGTGAAGAATGTCGGGTGTTTCTGTGGTGTGCAGTAGGTGTGAAAGTTAGGTGTCTGTTTGCTCGTGATGCCTATCCGATGTATATGCCTTCGGAAAAGAAAATAAACGTAAGATGCTACCTGACACAGTCCATTTTTCCATTTGATATATGTCAGGTATTGCCAGGCATCACATAGACTATGCGGGGTATCGTCTCTGTCAAATCTCACGAAAAGCACCCGTCCCGCCCAATGCGCATGGCGGAAAGAAACTCCACCTGTCAATTCTTCCTTAGTTTGTTGCTTCGGAGGGAACTTTGGCGGCTTTTCGGAGTACTTTGGAAAGAGCCTGATTCATGGAGTCTGACTCATAGCAGTTTGCTTGAGCTATCTGCACTACTGATACAAGAAAGTTGTGTACAGTTTCCTGCACCTCCTGCTCGTTGATGGCTGCTTTCACCAAGGCTTCCTGCTCCTTATTCAGTGCAGGGTAATTGTCAGCCTGCAGTTGCAAAGCCTGCATCTTTACTGCAATCTCCTGCACCCTGACAGCAGCCGCATCTGCCGTTGTCTGGTCTTTGACTGACTCCAGCGTGCCGGTCAGCTCACGAAGTACCGATAAAATGTTGCGGCTAAGCTGCAGATGGCTCTTTGCCTGCTCCGTCATTTCTACTGCCGGGATGTGGGCGGAAGAGACAACGATCGTTTCCTGTGCCAACAGAGAGCAGCTCAGCAGGGTTGCAGTTAGAATGGCGGTGGTCTTCATGATCGATGATGGATTATTTCAGTAAGCCTGATGTTTAACTCGGCTTGAATAATAGCCGCTTTTATATGTAAAGTCAATGCCTCAATGTGACAAATCTGACATGGTGGATATTTTTTTGTTAAATACTTGTACCGTAGTTACTTAATTTGTGTAATGAGTTGAAAGGAAGTGAGAAAAAATCCGTAGGGCGGGATACAGGGGTGATAATTGAGCAAAACGCATATTCCCAATAGAGAGTTACTTAATTGGATGACAATTACTTGCGCTTTTTTAATATTGAATTACAATGGACTTGTGAGCGTGCTTATGGAGGTAGACAGCCTTTCATCCGGTGTGGGGAAATACGGTAGGGGATTTGATGGAACTGTATATAAAGGCGGGTGTTCATGTCGGCTATAGTGCCGTGGCAGATATGCTTATTAAGCACGGAGCAGATATCTTGGCTCAGGATATAGACGGCCCCCCCTGCATTTGGTCGCCGGTAATGATCATGTGGAAAATGTCCGTATGCTGGTGAGCGCCGGGGCGGAAGTGAACGACAAGAAAAAATGTGGAATCACCCCTTTGCAGGCAGCTGCCCGTCACAGCGGGTACACGGTTTTGCCTGAGCTGTTGAAACTTGGGGCTGATAAGACAATTGTCAGTGATGACGGATACTATGCCTATGAGATGATTCCCGGACGTGGTGACGAAATGTTTGAGCTTCGTAAATTATTGGGAGAAAAAGAGTGAGAAAATCACAACGTGTTTATTCGGGCAGCAGACGATAAACTGTTTATCTGAGAGTTTTTTATACAGCCTGTCCGGGAAACAGGCAGGGGGGCTTGCGCCCCCGACCGTATCTTTGCACGTGAGTAAAAAATACCGTCGCAACCTTACAGGGCTGCGGCGGTGGTTGCTGAAGCGTCTGCGAATAATCAGAAACTGTAGCGAACGGAACCGTTGATGGATTGGTCTGTTTGGTCGCCTGTAATTTCCAGATTGTAGAACGCCCCGAAGCTCCAGTTCAGGTCAATAACCCAATTGACTCCGGCGTTCATCATGATTACGTTGCCTTGGATTGTATTGCCTTCACCTTCCACCTCAATGGCAGATATTCTGTCCAGCTTCAGTTCCGGGGCGATGATTGTTGAGCTATCGGAGTAGAAGTAGATACGGCATCCGGAGAGGGTAGCCCGTGTCAAATCTACCGTAGCTTCAAAATCCGGTTCAATGGAACAGTTCTTGAGCGTGCCCTTGATGGTTGCCCCCTTGTGGGAGGTGACGATATGGAGGTTTTCCATAGTGATGTCTTCTCCGATGGTGGTTGGGGCATAGGGAAGACAGAGATATAATGAGTTCGGGAGGTTGGAAATGCCGAGTGTTTTACCTGATTCGGATGTCTCCACAGTCAGTTTGCCGGAACCGGTCAGGCTCAGCGGTGTTTCGCTCGGTTCTCCGTCAGCCGTTTGCCACGCAATATCAATGATGTCTTCAACCTCCGCATCAGTCCAGCGCAGCGTTGTATTCAGCAACAGATTACCTCTCAGCCGCTCATCTATGTCGGTATCATGAACCAGCCCCATCGTCTTGTCATAAAAGTCAAGCACAAATCTCAACAGAGATTTTTATTATAGAAGAAAGCGCGGCATGGTGGATAGGATGTCTTATGAAGCTATAAAAAACCGCTGCTTTGCGACTTGAAAGCAGCGGGAGGTAAGAACAATTGTTTAGCTTGGCTCAGCTCAGCGTGGTGCGCATGGAGAGGGCGGAGAGCAGGGCGGTGAAGCGGGTGTAGTCGCTCTCACGGTCGGCGGAGACGAGGGCGAACATGTATTCTCCCTGTCGTGCATCTTCTGCGGCGGCATTGCGCAGGCGCAGGGCAATGACCTCCTCCGAATCTGTCTGTCGGCCGCGCAGTCGGGCTTCCAGCTCTGCAGCGGGGACGTGGATGTACACGTCTGCATAGCAGCGGCGGATGATGGCATCCTCGCAGGCGCGGATGGAGGCGGCTCCCTGCACGTCGATGTCCATGACCACGTTCTTTCCGGCCTGCAGCAGTTCGATGATGTCTGCCTTCAGCGTGCCGTAGGAGTTGCCATGCACGGTGGCGTACTCCAGGAACTCGCCGTTCTGTACTTTTTCAGCGAAGACCTCCGGAGTGAGGAAGTGGTAGTCCACGCCGTCCTGCTCGCCGGGGCGGGGAGCACGGGTGGTGCAGGAGATGGAGTAGCCGGTGAGCCCGGCGGCTTCTGCACGGCGGCAGAGGGTGGTTTTGCCGGAGCCGGAGGGCCCGGAAACGATGAGAAGTGTTCCGTAGGTCATGTTATTCGATATTTTGTACTTGTTCGCGGATTTTTTCCAGTTCGGTCTTGGCGGAAACGACCATTTGAGCCAGCTCCGCATCATTGGCCTTGGAGCCGGTGGTGTTGAGCTCGCGGAAGATTTCCTGGCAGAGGAAATCCAGCGTGCGCCCCACCGCTTCCGTTTTGTCGCAGATGCGTTCGAACTGGTTGAGGTGGGATTCCAGACGGGTCATTTCCTCTGTCACATCACAGCGGTCGGCAAAGAGGGCAATCTCCTTGATGATGCGCTCATCATCCGCCGGGATGGGCAGTCCGCTTTCTTCCAGTCGCTTGAGAAGCGCTTCCCTGTGCCGCAGCGCCACGCCGGAGGCTCGCTCTATGAGCGCCACGCGGTATCCGCGCAGCGTGTTGATGCGGGTGAGCAAATCCTGTTTCATGTTGGCACCTTCCTGCGCCCGCAGAGTGAGGAAGGCTTGCAGTGCTTCCTGCACGGCGGGAACAACGGCTGCTTCCACGGTTTCGAGGGGTAAATCGCTTTCCGTTTCTTCTGCAAGGACTCCCAGCCGCAGCAGAGCGTCCAGCGAGGTATCCACGGGCTTGCCGAGGGTGGTTTCCAGTTCTGCCAGCTGTGCTGTCAGGGCGGCGAGACGCTCGCGGTTGATGGTGATGGGGGCTGCCCCGCCGGCCGTCTGTTGCAGGCTGATGCTGATATTGACGCGCCCGCGAGATACTGCGCCTGCTACCAGCTCGCGGACGGTGGTTTCCAGCGCAGCCCAGGCGCGGGGGAGAGTGACGGCTACTTCTGTCTGTTTGCGATTCACTCCGCCGATTTCCACGCGAAGGGAAGCGGAGGCAAGGGGGGCGGTGGCAGCCCCGAATCCGGTCATGCTGTTCATAAGAGGGAATTGTTGCCGATGATGTCGAGCAGGCGGGAATCCAGCGCCAGCGCTTCGGCTACGTTAAAGTTGAGGTCGGTGCGCAGGGCATCCACCGCACGCATGCGGCGCAGGAGACTTTCTACGCTGTGTTTCTGCGCCACATCCTGCAACACCAGGGAAACGGGGCGGACATCCGGCGCGTGGGAGGCCAGCAGCACGGCCTGTCCCAGACAGAGGGTGAGCAGCTCCAGCATCTGTTCCCGTTCGGCCAGATATTCCGTTTCAATGAGCGCGGCGGTGGCATCTTTCTGCCGTGCTTCCCAGTCGCGGATGTCCGTTCCTTCCGCTATGGCTTTTGATTCTGCCTTGATGGCGGCAGTGAGCTTTTTGGTGATGCTTTCGCGCCGATTGGTCAGCAGGGTCTGAAAATCAGCACGCAGGGCCAGCGCGGCCACATCGGAGCCGAGGAGGGAGAGAGCCTGACAGACTGCCGGTAGAAAGAGTTCCTGCACGCGGCTGAGGTGCAGCCCGGGGGTGGCGCTGCGCAAATCCAACCGCACGCAGCGGGAAAGGATGGTGGGCAAGAGCCTGCTGGGCTGTTCCGTCACCAGAATGATGAGTGTCTGCGGCGGGGGCTCTTCCAGCGTCTTGAGAAAGGCATTTGCCGGTTCATCCATCATGCGGTCAGCCTCCAGAATGACCACGAGCTTGGTTTCGTGCGCCTCTGCCCGCAGCGCGAGGAAGGGTTCCACGGCACGAACGTCCTCGATGAGGATGCGGCGGCTTTTGGAGCCGGGACGCAGGATGCGGCACATGGGGTGGCGCAGGTTCTCCGGCTGGTCGGCCACGGCTCCGTTGAACTCCTTGGCCAGTGCCAGCACGAGGTCGTGCGTGCCGGCCTCGCGGGTGCCGGTGATGAGCAGGGCGTGGGGCATGCGTCCGCTGCGGCGGGCATGCAGCAGAAGCTTGCGGGCGTGGTCGGCAGTAAAGGACATAGGCAGCAGGGTGAATCAATCAGGCTTCGTCCGGGTAAGAGCCCAGCACTTTTACCATGGGGCATTGCTCGCGCAGCTCTGTCAGGCAGGTGCGCAGCGGCTCGGCATCCTCATGCCCCTGCACATCCACATAGAACAGGTACTCCCATGCCGTGTCGCGCGTGGGTCGGGAATCAATGCAGAAGAGGTTCAGCCCGTGTTTCTTGAAATGCAGCAGCACATCCACCAGACTGCCCGCCACATGGGCAGGCACGCTGAAGCAGATGGTCGTGCGGTCTTTGCCGGTGGGTTTGGTCTTTTGCTTACCGATGACGGCGAAACGCGTGGCGTTGCTCGCCTTGTCCTGCACATTTTTTGCCAGCAGCTTCAGCCCGTATTTCTCTGCTGCCATGGGAGTGCCCATGGCGGCGGCACCGTTGGCGGTCTCCTCCAGTGCCTGTTTGGCCGCGGCAGCGGAGGAAGGCATGGCAATCTGTTCAGCATTCGGATAATGCTGCATGAGCCAGAGCCGGCATTGCCCCAGCACCTGCGGGTGGGAATAGATGACGCGGATGTCCTCCGGTGCACAGTTGGCCATGAGGCAGTTCTGTACATGCTGATGCATCTGGGCACAGATACGCAGGGAGGTATCAGCCTTGGCAAAGTTGTCCATGGCCTGGGAAACGGAGCCGTCCGTGCTGTTTTCGATGGGAATGACCCCGTAGTTCACCTCGCCGCGCTCCACGGCGTCAAATACCTTGGCAAAGGTAGTGAACGGCACCAGCTCCACACTCTCGCCGAAGCGATTGAGGGCCGCAAGGTGGCTCCAGGTTCCCTCCGGCCCCAGATAGCCGATGCGCATGTTGCCCTCCAGGAAGAAGGAGCAACTTACTATCTGGCGCCAGATGCTCAGCAGGCTCTTTTCCGGCAGGGCTCCGTTGTTGAGCTGCAGCAGCTTGGCGATGAGCTGGCTCTCGCGCTCCGGCACAAAGGTGGGGGCGTTGGTGGATTTTTTGATGACACCCACCTCATGCACGCATCGGGCGCGCTGCTTCAGCAGCTCCACCAGCCCGGCATCAATGCGGTCAATTTCCTGTCTCAGCTCGTCTAAGTTCATACAACGCGCGCATTCTATCACAGTTGGTGCCCTCATTCAATCATTATTCCTCGTTGCCCAGCATGGTACGGGCTATCTTCCAGCATTCGGCAAAGGAACAGGCAAAGTCCTGCGGTCGGCGCTCCAGCCAGGTGTCGATGAGAGCCGCCGGGAAGGGGATGACACCGGAAATCTCCGCAGCGGGGAAGTGAACCTTGCCATTGTAGAGGGCGGCGTAGAGCGCTACGTGCTCCATGCCGTTGCCGGGCGTGGGCGGCAGGTCTGCCAGATGCAGAAGCCGCGTGTCCGTGATACCCAGTTCCTCCTCCAGCTCACGGCGGGCGGCGGTTTCGTAATCCTCTCCGGCATCCAGATGCCCTGCGGCAGAGGAGTCCCACACGCCGGGGTGGCGGTCTTTGAGGAGGGAGCGTTGCTGCAGGAGGCAGTCGTGGTGCTTGTTGAACACCAGAATGTGGACGGCGCGGTGCATCAGCCCGGTATCATGAATCTCCTTTCTCGTGGCCTGACGCAGCACCTGATTCTGCTCGTCCACCACATCCAGCAGCTCATCGTCCTTCTGCGGTACGGCGGCCAGCGGGTGCGGGTCGTAGGCGTTGGTCACATTCACCCATTCCTCCAGCCCCAGCTCCTCCGGACGGGCGGTGGGGGAGATGCCGAGACGCGCGGCCACCTCCTTCCACTCCGGCTGTTCCGGGAGCTGCTTGTGCATCTGCTTTCGGCGCTGGGCAAAGCAGCGACGCATCAGCTCATCCATCAGCTTGTGGTCGAAAGCAGGCAGGCTCAGCGGGTCGCGCGGCGTGAGCAGCATGACTGTGGAATCTATCTTCGGACGTGGGGAAAATGCCTCCGGCGGCACAGTCTTGAGCGCCTTGGGTACCCAGTCCATCTGCATACGCAGGGAGAGCAACCCATAGGCCTCATCCCCGGGCTTGGCCAGAATGCGGTCGATGAATTCCTTTTGCAGCATGACCACCGCGCGTTCCACCGCGCAGGGTGAGGTCAGGAAATTGGCCAGAATAGCCCCTCCGGCAGAATAAGGAAGGTTGCCCATGAACTTGACCGGACGCTCCGCAAAGAGCGGGCGCGGATCCCAGGACGCACCGTCGGCATGATGAACCGTCACATGCGGGCAATCCGCCCAGCGCCGGCGCTGGTATTCGGCCAGCCGGGCATCGAACTCCACCAGGATGAGCTTGCGGCACAGCGGCGCCATGTGTTCGGTGAGTGCTCCTGTACCCGGGCCTACTTCCACCACGCAATCCTCCGGTGTAATTTCCAGCTGACTGACAATCCAGCGGGCTATATTCTCATCCACCAGGAAGTTCTGCCCCATGGATTTGGATGGGGTTACTCCGGTGTTTTCCAGTACCTGGTGAATCTGCGTGGCATTCATGCGCGCGCATTGTAGCGCGAACAGGCACGGAAGGCAAGATTCCCGTTTGACATGAAAGGACTTCTGTGCTATGCTGGCGGTGATGAGAACGCTGTATCCTCTGCTTCGTGTGACGGCTCTGGTGCTGGGGCTGTTCGTTGTCACGTCCTCTGTGGCCTGGGCTGATAAAGATGACGATAAGAAGGAAAAGACGGAGCGCCGCGGGCGAAAAAAGCAGACCTCCAATGAGGCAAGCATTGAGCGCCTGTACGCCACGGAAATGGAAAAGCTGGCCGAAGCGGAGCCGATTGTGGATTCTGCGAAGGATGAAAAGAGTGCAAAGGAAGCCGCCAAGCAGCTCATCAAGATGTTTGACCCCATGCCGGTGCTGATGGGCGGGAATGAAATCCAGCTGGATAAATTGGCCCGCGCTCAGAATAAAATCAACATCCGCATGGAGAAAATCAAGAAAGAACCGTGGTTTGTCCCCTCCGGTATGCAGGAAGCCTGGGGGCTCATCACCGTGCATTCTTTCCGCCGACGTGCCTCTAACAAGAATTGATGAAACGCTTATTACTCAGTGCAATACTGGTGGGTTCGGCCGTGGCTCAACAGCAGGATTCCATCACGCTGGATCCTGCGGCGATGAGCGAAGTCTGGGCGCAGGTGACCGGCGGTGTTGCTGCGCCGGGAGAACCTGTTATTAAACTTAATCCCTCGGAAAACGCAGCTGAGCCGGAGTGGAGCGCTCTTTTCAGGGAAGCTCGGCAGTCAGTCAATGCTGCAACTTTTCCCGTGTTGGTACTCAGTCTGATGCAGCAGCTTAATCCGCAACTTCCCATGGATAAGAATGTATGGGCTTATGCCGCTGCCTTGGAGCTGCATAGGCAGGCATTCTCCGGCACTCCCCGTGCCTGTGCTGAACTCTCTGCCGCTCTGCGCAGTGGTAAGCTCGGGGGGTTGACTTATTTCACGGATGCCGCTCTTGCTGCCGAAGTGGCGGTATTGGCACAGCTGCAGCCCGGCGGACAGACAGAGGCTTCTGAGTAGCGACAGTGTAGGCGCCGCTTCAGCAGACTATCCAGACTGAGTGGACCGGCGCCGGTGCATACGAGCGTGCCGTAGCATATCAGATAGAGCAGGGGAAGCTCCGCCTGTGCCCCGCCGCTTTGCGCATGCACAACGAACACTGCCACCCAGAAGTTGATGAGAAGAATGAGTGCGGACAGTCTGGTGAACAGCCCCACGATGAGCAATAGGCTGCATACCACTTCTGCAAAGACGCATAGTGCCAGTGACAGCGTGCTGCCGATGCCCAGCGGGTCGAGCCATTCGCTCCCACCTCCCTGTACCAGCATCCATAGTTTGGGAAGCCCGTGCATGAGCATCATCACTCCCACGCAGATGCGCAGAAAGATGATACCTATTCGATTCCGGTATACCCAAGGGGCGTTTAGTGTAGCGCAGATGCAGGTTCGTACACAATTCTTCATGCTTATATGATGCTCGGAATCCTTGTGGGGATTTACTAATTATTGGAAAAAACGCCATTACTGAGCCAAATAAACAGTGGTATGGGCTGGCGTTCGTCTTTGCGAAACGTATGACACAACAGCCTGTCGGCTTTATTTGGGATGCTTTAAGTTGAGCTGGACAAATGCCGGGGAATATGCTTAACTATGCAAGCTTTTTGCACCGTTAACAGATAGCACTATGAAATCTTATACCATTTTCCAGAAGTCGGATGACGAAACCGTGAATGAATTCCTGAGTTGGATGCGCAATCAGGAGCGCGGCGTATATCGTGCAGCTCTGCGTGAGCTGGGCGCGCTCAAGAAACTGCGTCCCCAGTTTATGCAGCAGAAGAGTGTGGACGAGCAGTTCGCCTGGATTAAGAAGATGCTGGCATGGAAGCCGGCAGAGACGATTGCTGATCACCTGCTGCAGGTGTGGCTGATTCGTAAGCATGAGGGTATGCTGGTGGGCTTCATCGAGAAGCTGGGTATTGAGCACAATGGTCACGGTGTGGTGGATGTGCTGCCTGAGACGCTGGATGCCGATAAGCTGAAGGAAGCTGTGGACACCCTGTTTGAAAAATATCCCGCCGGTGCCGTCTCCGTCTACTTGCACATGTTCCAGAATCAGACCGAGGAAGGTTGGCCGGAGCTGCAGGATATTCTGGACAACGACCCCCGCGTCACCATCAAGTAAATTTCTTTGACGGAGGACGAACATTTTATGATGCTGGCCATGCGCGAGGCTGAGAAAGCCCGCGCGGCCGGCGAGGTTCCCTGCGGTTGTGTTATTGTGAGGGACAACCGCGTGATTGCCCGCGGCTGGAACCAGGTGGAGGCTCTCAAGGATGCTACTGCCCATGCGGAAATGCTCGCGCTCACGGCTGCCGAGACTGCTGTGGGTGATTGGCGTCTGGAGGGCTGCACGGTTTATGTGACCAAAGAGCCATGCCCCATGTGTGCCGGAGCGATGGTGCATTGCCGCCCCTCCCGGGTGGTGTTCGGGATTCCTGACCCGAAGGGCGGAGCCTGTGGCGGCTGGATTCACCTGTTGGATTCCAACCCGCCGCTCAATCACCGCTGCGAGGTGCTGGGAGGGGTGCTGGGGGCAGAATGTCTGGAGCAGTTTCAGAGCTTTTTTCGTGCGGCCAGGGCAGAGGCAAAACGGCGTAAACGGCTTTTGCGAGAGGGAGGTCTCCAAACGGATGATACCGGAAATTGAAATTTACCTGAATGCTGAATCCTCGTGGGTTACAGCAGAGCTTGCGGAGCGGTATCGGGCGGCGCTTATAGCGCTTCTGCCGAAGTTACTAAAACAGCCCGAGGGTCCGGATCATGTGCTTTCTCTGTTGCCGATGGTGGAAATTTCCATTGTGGATGATGAGACTATCTCCCGGGTTCACGGAGAATTCCTCAACGATCCCACACCTACGGACGCTATTACGTTTCCCTATGGTGAAATTTTAGTGAGCTGCGATACGGCAGCCGCCTATGCGAAGACGCACGGACTCAATCCCCGGGAAGAGTTGTTCCGTTATATGGTACACGGAATGGTTCATTTGCACGGCTATCTTGATTATGATCCTGTTGACAGAGAGTCACTCTTTGCCGTTCAGGAACCGCTTGTGAAGGAGTTTTTTTCGAATGCCTTTGAGCTGTAGGCGTTTCCGTTTACTCTTTCTGCTCTTTATTGCGTTTTCTTCTGTTTGCTTCACGGAGCTGACGGAGAAATTGCTGCATATTATCCGTGTCCGGCTGCGCTTCTTGACCCGGAATAACGGCACCGTGACGCTGCAGGAGCCGGACGGCGCGGAATGCCGGGGCTGCTTCCTCCGGGGTATCGGACAGCAGACAGAGAGTAGACAGTACGAGCTCAAGCGGTTGCTCCTGCGGAAAGAGCCCTTCCTGCTGTGCGGGAATGTTGGGGGAAGCACCCCGGAGGAGCATCCATTCCAGCATGTCAACCTGTTCCTCTGTGGAAATCTGCGAACAGAGCACCTGCAGCGGTGTCCTGTTGCCGCGATTATCGTTGAGTGACAGCCTGCCGGAGGCGAACATCTCTTTCCAGAAACCATACCCAACGGCATGGCTCATGTGTTCATAGATGGGGCAGCCATCCTCATACGGTTCTGTGCCGAAGCCGTGTGCGTGGAGCCAGCGGAGGATACTTTCCTGCTCCTGCCCGGCGAGCAGCGGAGCATAGCGCAGGCATTCCCGTAGTCTGTGCACATCGGCTCCTTGCTTCACCAACCAGTCGGCTGTGTTCAGTCGTTCCTGCAGGGGTAAGGGGTGGATACCATGCAATGACCTGTTGCCAAGCAGACAACTCAGGAGCGATTCTTTTGTGCCTGCATCGTGGAAGTTCACATTCGCTCCGTGGCGAATCATGGCCTTGGCGGCCTCCGTGTTTCCTGTATAGAGGGCAAAGCGTGCCGGCGTGTCTTTTACCGATGCCTGTATTGTCAGCGGTTCCCGTTTGGCAGAGCCGCTTGAGACAATGGCTGCCAGTTCCCGGCGCATGGGCTTTCCCAACATATAGCTTGTGTATAGTGTGATTGCCTGTTGCTCCAAGCGGATGCGGAATCGTTCAGCGGCAGATGCTCGTTCATAACCTAATTCCGCCCGCAATGAGTCGATATTCTCGGAAACGGTGTTCATTCCCTTCAGGAAATCCTTTTCGAACCCACCGCCCGTCAGGTAGGAGTCAAAGCGGCTGAGGGCGGAGCGTTCCTCTGCCGTCCAGGACTCATGGAAAGCGGGCAGGGGATGCCATTTCCAGCTGCTCAGCCACACATAGCCGCCGCCCGCTGCCAATAGCAGCAGCAGAAACACCCCACAGATGAACTTCAGAATACAGCCGAATCGTTGGCGATGCGGCTTGTCCTCAGCTTTCCGTGGAGTGCTTGTTGTCATATCTGCGTGTGGTTACACAAATGTTAATCCGTTTGCGGGGCAAATCCGCAAAAAAAAAGTCCGATTTTTTCGGCAGCGATGCTGTTGCCCGATATTGTTCAAACAGACAGGCTGATTCCGGAATAAAAAAGTGGCAGAGAACAGCCTCCCTGCCACATGAAAAGATTTGATAGTTGCCGTTTACTTGCGCCGACGACGTGCGGCCAGAACGGCGAGTGCCAGCAGGCTCAGCGTTGCCGTTGTCGGCTCCGGAACTGTTTCTCCCGGTGTGTAGTAGCCGGCTAATTCGAAAGATTTGATACCAACGAACAGGTTGGTGTGCTCGGCTGCCGAATTGTGGGGAGCCCTTACCGTCATGAAAATGGTGATGTCTTCTCCGGGATTCAGCGTGAATCCCGAGGGTAATTTCATCGTCATACTCCCGCCGGAAATACCATGATCTCCGGTGCCGGTGAGTGTAATCTCCGTTTGTGTGGAGCTGAACGTATCATTGGCGTATATACACCCCGGGGTCAAATAGGCGGTCACATTATCATTAATCGGCTGTGGATCTCCGTCCAGCGTTCCGTGCATCCCGTACATATTAAGCAACAGACTGGTGATTTGTACCTTGTCATTGGACACATTTTCTACGGTGTAAGAGAGATGCCACCATGGATCATCCAAACTTGGGTTATCCAGATTGACATCCGGACACAGAAAATCGTAATATTGTTCCTCCCTGCCTAACAGTGCAAAGTCTTTGTCAACGTCAGTGTCTTTACCATTCGAGGTAACAACGCGAAAATCATTCAGTGCAAGGTGAGCTCCCTGCCAAATCATTAAAGAACCGTCCGCTCGGAAGTTATACACTTCAACGGTCGGATTAAGAACTTCCTCTTCCGCTTGAGCGAAAAAGGCGGCGCTGAGCAGCAAGATTGCTGTAATGAGTGTCTTTTTCATATTGGCGTGTGTTCTTTTTTTTCTTTCAAAAAAAAGAGCCACATGCTATCTCATTTTAAATGTTATGTCAATTGCAAATATTGTAAATCATTGAAAAAGTACGGTTGATACGTTCTCTCCCGCTTTCGGTAAAGGAACGCTTCAATGTCACATGTTAGCTAATTGATTGTTTATCAACAGCAAAAACGACACCGCGTTTGGGAAGCGATATCATAAGCGGGAGAAATATGCTCCGTAGTTAATCTGTCTGTGGGGAGGAGTCTCCGTAGAATTTGCTCAAAAAGACAGAATTTTTTTCAAGGAAGAGCGTTTCTGCCAGTTCATCTGCCAGACGGATGAGGGTTTGCTGGAGGTTGCAGAGGAAGGGGGAGACGCGGTTGATGGTGCCCGTGCCCGCGTAGTTAGTGCATCCGCAGGTGTTGGTGCAGCGGCGGCGCAGGGTACAGATGCGGCATTCCGGGGTGGCATTGCCGCGAGTGGCGATGTAGTAGTGCTGTTTGGCGCGGTCAATGCCGCTGCGGACATCACCGAAGGTAATTTCCGGCTCATCACCCACGCCGACCATGCGGGAGCAGGGGAAAAGGGCACCGTCCACGGAGACGGCAATTTCCTGCTCACCGATGCGGCAGTGGTTGCAGAAGCCGCCCTGCTCATACAGGTGGCTGCGGATTTTACCCTCAATGGCTTCCACCCGCATGGGCTGCCCGCCGTGGTAGGAGTCCAGCATGTCTGCGGTGAGCTTCTTCAGCTGTTCGGTCAGACTGTCAAACAGCTCGTCTGTCCACTCACTCCAGTAGTCAAAATTCAACCCGATATCGCCGCGGTAGTGTTCGTGCAGCCAGCGGACACCCTCCTGCAGGTAGCGGTGGTTGGCGGGATTCACCACGCAGATGACCTTACTGCGCAGCTGTGGCACGCGGTTGATGCGCTCCAACGCTTCCTGCACGGCGGCGTGGCTACCGCGTCCGTCTGCGAAGCGGCGGTTCGTGTCGTGCATGGCAGGAGAACCATCCAGAGAAAGTCCGATGAGATAATCCCGCTCAGCCATCCAATTCAGCCTGTCCTGCGTGAGCAGCGTGCCGTTGGTGGTGATGCCGTAGCGCACGGGGATGCTGCGTTCTGCGGCGCGGGTGCTCAGGTACTCATGGCAGTATTGCAGTAAGTCCCACTCCATCAGCGGCTCCCCGCCGAAAAAAGATATATCCAGTCTGCCGACGGTGCGGGCGGCTTCCTCCAGCCCCAGCTCAATGCCTTGCTCAGCCGTTTCCTGTGACATGGCATGCGCGTATTTACGCCCGGCGTAGCAGTAGCGGCAGCGCAGGGTACAATCATGTGTCAGACAGAGCGTGAGCAGCAGGGGTCGGCTCATAGCGCGGAATTTTTGCCGGCGAGTCGTTGCCGACCTTTGTCGGCTGAGCGGACAGATGCCGGAATTGTACATTCGGCAGACGCGGCGGCTGCATCTGCGGTAAAAGAGGCCGGTGGGGCTCCGGGAGACACCTGTCCCCCCGTCTGTTGCTGGCAGCTTATCATGGCGGCACCGCTGGTCAGCAGTGCTGCTGCCGGTAACAGATATCTCGGTTTGTCTGTAATGGGGGTGATTTTCATGGGAAGCAAAATGATTATTGTTCAGTAGAAGAATCATCCGTGGGCAGGATGGCTGACTGTGACTGTTGAACCTGTCGTTCCTGCTTCTGTTGCTCCTTCTGCCATTGCTCCTGCATTTTCGGAGTCACAGGAACATCCCCGCCGAGTTTTTGGTCACACCCCGGAGCACCAAGTCCGCTCAGCATCACAACTGAAGCCGGAAGAAAACGACGATAACGGAGAATCGGGCGAATTTTCATGCTACTATTCTACCAACTTTTCCGAAATTGGCAAACTTATTGTTGATATTACAGGAATGTTGCCCTCTTTACGCCTCTTTTTTCTTTTTGCTGCGGCGTTTGGGGGCAGGTGTCTCTGAGCTTGTGCCGGATTTGCGGCGGCGTGAGGATGCGGATTTGTTTTGTCTGCCGGTGTTATCTTTGCGGCGGGATTGTGGTTTTTCCGCTGCGGCAGCTGATACTCTACGGCGGAAGAGAGTGCCGCGCAGGGCATAGCCGACCAGTACCAGCAGGACTCCGACTCCGAGTTCCAGCGTTTGTGTGCCCCAGATGTATTTCCACTCATTGATGCGGGCTCCGCTGGGGTCCAGCTTGGGGGTAATGATACTGATATCCTGGCCAATGGTGTAATCCGTGTTGCCGGCATCGGTCATCAGTCGGTTGATGACAAGCCCGGAGGGCAGGGAGAAGCGCACCAGCGGCTGGTAGGAGGTGTCTCCGGTGCAGGAGCCGCTGCCGTGAACCAGGGCTTCCAGCGTATCATCGTAGGGTTTTTGTCTCACATCCGTCACCACGCCGGGCACTTCCACGCATTCATGCACGAACATGGCGGTGAATGCCAGCTGGTAGAGAGCCCAGGCGGCAAGCAGGTAACCCGCCGACAGAAAGAGGCGGTAGTATCGGCGTCCTGCCAGTTTGCGGAAAAGTTGCTTCATGGAAAAGTAGAATTCAGTTGACGGCTACACGCATTTCATACGGCTCGACCCGCCCGCGGTTCAGGCAGCCCTGCGCCCACTCCAGCACTACAGCGGTGTCCGGCAGAGCGGCGGCAGAGCGTTGGGAAAAGTCACGGCGGCGGGGGTGAGCCACGGTGTGCTGGGGTATGTGGCTGAGCAGCTCTCGGGCACTCAGTTCATCCATGCGGAAAAGCTCATCGGCGCGGGGCAGGGATTCCAGCGCATCGTCATCCAGCCCGATACAGCGCAGCCCCACGCCGTACAGAGATGCCAGGTCTGCGAGTTCCTCCACATTATCACAGCCCGGCATGAGCAGCAGCTCGGTCTGCTCTGCCCAGCTGCCGCAGGCGAGTGCCCGGTAAAAGGCACGGCGGCAGCTTTCCGCCGATTCTCCGAATCCGACACAGACGGCGCGGTAAGCTACTTGGAGCGCTTGTTCCGTGGGGGTAGGGACATAGGCACCGGAATCATCCCGGCACCCGGCAGGCCATTGAACCGCCACCAAATCAGGGTGTTCCCAGCTTTCTTCCCCATCTACAGGGTAGACGAACACACCGAGCCCTGCGGTGTCGAACAGTCGCACGGCCAGAGCCATGGCTTTGTTCAGAGCATCCTCACCCTCCCGGGCACCAGAACCGAAGATGTGCTGCAGAGAGGGGGTGGCATCCTCATCCCCGCGCAGGTAGTAGCCCTGACCATTCGGCACACGGGCGAGACAGGATTCCGGATCCAGTGCCATGAAGGAGAATTGGGAGCGCAGGGAGTGGTCGGAGTACGCATCGCCCAGCACAGCGCGTACACGGGAGATGAGTTCCTTGCCTTTGATGGCGTTTTCCTCCCGCTCCGGCAGCAGTGTCGGCAGAATCTCCGTCAGTCGTTCTCTGAGGCTCATGTGGGAAATCAGGCGCGGGTCTGCATGCCCGCCAGTTTGAGGTTGGGATCTACGGGAGTTTCCAGGGGGGAGAAGTCACCGTGCTGCGCGCGGAGCATGCCGGCGTAGGCAATCATGGCGGCGTTGTCAGTTGTCAGGCTGTTGGGGGGCAGCACTGCTTCCACCCCGGCGCGGCGGCAGCGTTCCGTCAGCTGTGTGCGCAGGGCTGCGTTGCAGGAGACCCCGCCGGAAACGGCAAGCACTTTGTGTCCTGTGCGGCGGAGTGCTTTCATGGTTTTGTGCAGCAGGACATCAATGATTGCCTGCCGCACCCCGGCGCAGATATCGCAGAGCGTCTGTTCCGGTAGATCGTTCGGATTGCCGGAGGGTGTGAGCTTGGGCAGGGTGTAGAGCACTGCTGTCTTGAGCCCGGAGAAAGAAAAGTTGAGGTGGTCTTCGTGCAGCATCGGGCGGGGGAAGGAGAAGCGGTCAGGGGCTCCCTGTTCGGCTCGCCTGTCAATCTCCGGTCCGCCGGGGTAAGGCAAATCAAGCATCTTGGCCACCTTGTCAAACGCCTCGCCCGCGGCATCGTCCACAGAGCGTCCCAGCAGGGTGTAATCACTTACGCCTCGCACATCCACCAGCAGCGTGTGCCCGCCGGAAACGACCAGAGAGAGATGCGGTACCAACCCGCCGGCTCGCGTGATAAAGGGGGAGAGCATGTGGCCTTCCAGGTGATTGACGGCAACAAAGGGCTTTTTTGCCGCCAGAGCCAGAGCCTTGGCGGCGGTGTTGCCCACCAGCAGGGCTGCCACCAGACCGGGACCCGCCGTGCTGGCAAAGACATCCACCTCGTGAATGCTTCGCCCGGCTTTTTCCAGTGCTTCGCGCAGCACCACAGGCAGGTTGGTGGAGTGGTTGCGGGAAGCCAGCTCGGGAATCACGCCGCCGTACATGCGGTGCAGGGGAATCTGGGTGGAGATAACCGAGCTGAGTACGCGCGGCTGCGGGGAGCCCGTACAGGATTCCAGCAGGGCAACCGCCGTTTCATCGCAGCTCGATTCTATACCCAGTACCAGCATGACTCAGGCTTTTTTCGACTTTTTATGCTTGATTTTCGGCTCGGCTTTGCCTGTCACTACTTCTTCCGTGATAGTGACGGTGTCGATGGTCTTGTCGCTGGGTACCTTATACATGACATCCAGCATCATCCGCTCGAAAATGCCGCGCAGGGCGCGTGCGCCTGTGCCGCGCTCAATGGCCTGCCGAGCCATGGCACGCAGGGCTTCTTCCTCTACCTTGAGCTTCACGCCGTTCATGGCCAGCAGTTTGTTGTACTGCTTCACCAGCGCGTTTTTCGGCTCGGTAAGCAGCTTGATAAGCTGGTCTTCCGTGAGCGTGGTGAGCGGGGCAAAGATAGGCAGACGCCCCATGAGTTCGGGAATCATGCCGAACATGAAGAAGTCTTCCGGCATGGCTTTGGAGAGCACTTCCTCTTCTGTGTATTCCTTGGTGTTGCGGTCTTCCTCTATGGAGGCAAAGCCCATGGCGGAGGAGCCGATGCGTTTGCGGATGATACCCTCCAGCCCCACAAAGGCACCGCCGCAGATGAAGAGGATGTTCTCCGTATTCACGCGGATGTACTGTTCATTCGGGTGCTTGCGACCGCCCTTGGGCGGGATGTTGCACTCCGTGCCCTCCACAATCTTGAGCAGGGCCTGCTGCACGCCTTCACCGGAGACATCTCGGGTGATGCTGACGTTCTGTGTCTTGCGGCCAATCTTGTCGATTTCATCCACATAGATGATACCGCGTTCTGCCTTGGCAACATTCATATCCGCTGCCTGCAGGAGCCGCAGGATGATATTTTCCACATCCTCGCCCACGTATCCGGCTTCCGTCAGCGTGGTGGCATCCACAATGCAGAAGGGAACGTCCAGAATGCGAGCCAGAGTCTTGGCAAGCAGGGTTTTGCCGGAGCCTGTGGAGCCCGCCAGCAGGATATTGCTCTTTTCAATCTCCGTACCGTCATCGGATTTAGGCTGACGCAGACGCAGGTAGTGGTTATAGACCGCTACGCAGAGCGTGCGTTTGGCGTGCTCCTGACCGATGACGTAGTTATCCAGCTGCCGGTGCATTTCCTCCGGCGTGGGCAGCTCATCCTGCGCCTTGGTTTCCACCTCCAGCACCGGGGAGCCGTCGGAATCATCCGTGGGCAGCAGTTCCGGGTGGGTGTTGCGGATGAGGGAGAGCACCCGGTCAGCCGCAATGTCCCCCATGTTAGATACGAACATGTGGTAGTCCAGATTCTCAATGCAGGGAAAACAGATATTGAGCTCCCCCAGCGAGAGCATGGGACGGTTGGCTGCCTGTTTCTGCCCGCAGAGGTGGCAGGTCTTGTCGTGCTGCTTGGCCATGGCGGCTTACTTCTTCTGCTGCGGGTTGTGTTCCAGGATGCGGTCAACGAGTCCGTAAGCTACGGACTCCTCAGCCGTCATGTAATTGTCACGGTCCTGATCCTGCTTCACGGTGTCGAAATCCTTGCCGGTATGCTGTGCCAGGATGCCGGTGAGCCGCTTGTCCAGACTGAACATGAATTTGATGGTTCGCTCCACATCCGCCGCTGTGCCCTGAGCCCCGCCGCGCACCTGGTGAATCATCACATGGGAGTTGGGCAGGCAGAAGCGTTTGCCCTTGGTGCCGGCAGCCAGCAGAACGGAAGCCATGGAGGCGGCGATTCCAATGCAATAGGTGTTGATGTCGCAGGAGATGAACTGCATCGTATCATAGATGGCAAGCCCTGCTGTGACGGAGCCGCCGGGAGAGTTGATGTAGATGTGAATATCCTTCTTCGGATCTGTCATCTGCAGAAAGAGCAGCTGAGCAATGACCGAGTTGGCCACCGTGTCATCGATTTCGGTGCCGATGAAGATAACTCGGTCCAGCAACAGGCGGGAATAGATGTCATAGGCACGCTCGCCCTGACTCGTCTTCTCAATCACTGTCGGTATATAGTAGTTTTTAGGGGTTTCCATAGTGAAATTTTCCCCTCTTATAACACAGAATGCGTAATTCACAAAGTGAGAATCAGGGCATACTTACCCGTATGCCACAGAAAATTTGACTCCGGAGTATAAGCCTCCGCACATGTTTACGGGAATGGAGACAGGAATGTTTGAGGTTAGCAAAATATCAATCATTTCAAAATCAACTTGAAGTAGTTCATTTATCTGCTACAATGTGAGCATGAGGATGGGTATTGCTGCCATACTGCCCTTCTTGGGACTTACTTCCTGTATTGCGTTGGTGAATACGGGCGGGCAGCTGGATGCCTGGGGGAGAAAGGATACCGTGCCCATGCGGGCGCAGCCGGAGGATACCCCCTACTACCGGGTCGGGCAGCATTACTACATGAGGGTGCCTGTGCAGTATGCAGAGCTCGGCAGTCATTGGCTGAGCAGCAGTGATTCTCCCGCCGTTCCCCGCCGCCGGCGGCTGGGAGTGCGGTCGGATAATCACCGTGACTACATCTACTGTCTGCTCTCGGAGAGTGAGGTGCGCACGCGTTTAGGGGTGGAAGTGCCGCCGCCTGCTGACGTCATGCCGCCGGTGCTGACAGAGAAAGCGTTTTCGCGGCTCAGCTCTGAGCATTTGAAAACAAAGACGGAACGTATCAATCATGCACCGTGGTCGGTTGCATCCGACAGCCTGAGCTGGGTTACGCTGGAGTTCCTGCCTGATGCCCCGACGCAGCGCAGCCTTGGTAACAAACTGCGCCGCCCGTTGGCTGCGGTGCTGAGCTATGGAGTGGATATTCCCGTCAGCCTGGCGGCTACGGCGGGAGCCATGACGGCGGAGTTGGTCATGTTTCCCATCGGTCTGGTGCGTTATTTTATCGGGCAGGATGATGCTTCTTCTCCCACTGATTGAAATTGTATGCACGGTAGCGGGTATGCAGATAATCAATCCACTCCGCTGCTTTGTTTTTCCCGATCGGTCTGCGGAAGCGCATGCGCTGCAGCAGATATTTGCCGCAGGGTAAGCAGTTTCATGGCAGTGTTTGCAGGTAATCAGCCAGTTGGGTGTGCCCCTGTTCTCTTGCCAAATCAGAGGCGGTTTGTCCGTTTTCATCGCGGATGTGCGGGAATGCTCCGGCACTGAGAAGGAGGCGGACAATATGTTCATGCCCGTGCTGCGCAGCGAGCATGAGGGCGGTTGTCCCGGCGGGGGTATCCGCATCGGATGCCGGGAAAATGACGGCGTTGGGGTCACTCCTCGTTCCGAGAAGTTTGCGGACGTAACCCTCTGACCCACCCTGCGCTGCACACATGAGCAGGGTAGGACTGCCCGGGACAGGGTTGTCTTTCCACTTGGCACCGGATTGGAGCAGTAGTTTTACGGCATCCTCCTGCCCATGACTGAGGGCTTCCATGAGAGCGGTTTTTCCTGTTTTGGAGCGGGCGTTGACGGAAGCCCGTTGCCGCAGCAGGTCTTTTATCTGCGGAATCAGACCATGACGCGCCGCCAGCATCAGGTGGTTTTCTGCGTCCGGCGTGGCGGCATGGGGGGAAAGAATAGCCCCGGCTTCACGCAGGAGTTCAATGATTTGCTCATTACCGCCGATGAGGGCGTATGTCATGACATTGGTTCCTTCATTATCCTCGGCATGTACGTCTGCGCCGTCCTCCAGGAATTGTTCCGTCAGCTCGCGGTATCCTTGTTGTGCCGCAAGCATGAGCTGAGTTACCCCTTCATCGTCCGGGGTGCAGGCATCATATTGAGCCCCTGCTTTTTCCAGCAGCCGGAGCAGCTGCGTATTTCCCCGGCTGAGGGCAAATCCTAGGTATTGCCACCCCATGTCTTCCGCGTTGAAGCCCGCGCCGTTTTGCAGCAGGAAGCAGGCTGTTTCGTCTTTCTGCCCGATGATGGCTTCTTCCAGCAATTCGGATAACTTACGCCCGGTGAGCAAGCGTTGTTTCCTTGCTTCCCGAAAAAGAGTCGGAAAACAGGGTGATTCCTCATCAAGGGCTACTTCAAGAGCCGTTGTACCGAAGTCGTTTTTTTGACGGAGATTAGCACCGTTCTTCAACAGTTTGTCCACCGTGTCCGTATGCCCGTGTAAGGCGGCAAGCATCAGCGGCGTCCATTTGCCTTCCGTGGTTGCCGCAGAAATATCGGCTCCTTTCTGAATCAGCTGTTGCACCTGCTCCGTGCAGCCGCCGGCGGCTGCATGATGCAGCAGGGTATATCCGTCATCATCTTCCCAATCGGGATTCAATACAGCCCCGGCTGCCAGCAGTATGTCAACAATTGCCTGTTGCCCCTGACCCAGAGCAAGGGAAAGAATAGAGGTGCCGTCATGGCTGAAATCGTTGACATAGCTGCCCTGCTGCAGCAGGTATTCCGTTGCGCTTCTGTTGCCCTCAAAAACAGCAAAATACAGAGCCGTTCTGCCGTCTTCATCGCACCGGGTCACATCTGCCTTTGCCCCGGCTGCCTGCAGGGGCTGAAAAAATTGTGTGACACATTCACGGATAGCATAATCCATAGCGGTGTACCCGTAGGCATCCTCCGCATTGATGTCAGCGGTAATGCCGATGAAACTTTGCAGAATATCCGGGCGGACAAGAAACGCCGTGCGGCTCTGGCGCACGATGTTGAGTAATTCCGCCGTCCAAGGGTAATCCCTCACCGCTTCCGGATTTTTCTCCCACAGTTGCATGTTTTGGCGAAATCTCGCGGCAGCATCCCGGTAAACAGTTTCGTCCAACAGGGCGTATTCTTTCTGATTGAACACATGCAGGGCATCCAGATACTTGAATGCCTCAACGGGGGAGAGCTGCTTCTGCCCTGACTGAAGACCGCCGTTTGTTGCTGTCGGGATTGGTTCTGCGGCGGCGGGGAGCGTGAGAGCCGCCGCCAGACAGGCTGTCAGGAACAGAAGGGATGCTTTCATAGGGCGGGGGGATTACTTCTCGTAGAGAACCAGTCGGAATCCGTCGAACTGTTCCACCGGGGTGCTGCGGAGGAAGTGGTGAGCAAACTCCGGGAACCACGTATCAGCCGCATATTCTCCCTGTACCTCAGAGACATAGAGCTTCTGCATTTTCGGTAACAGGTGGGCGTAGATCTGCGCCCCGCCGATGACCATGACCTCACGGTCCATCAGCTCCAGCCCGGCCAGCTCGTCTACGCTGTGGATGACCGTGGCTCCCTCTGCTGTGAAGGATGTATCTCGGGTGAGGACGATGCTCTGTCGCCCGGGCAGGGGACGCCCCAGAGATTCCCATGTCCTGCGCCCCATGAGGATGGGGTGTCCCATGGTGAGGCGCTTGAAGAGTTTCATATCCTCCGGCAGTCGCCAGGGGATGCTCTGGTTGATGCCGATAGCGCGGTCAGCCGCCATAGCAACGACTCCGGTGAAACAGGGGGTCATACGGAAACAGCGGCTTTGATGTGCGGGTGCGGGTCGTAGTTCTCCATCGTGAAGTCAGAGAAGTCGAACCCGTCAATCTCGGTCACATTCGGGTTGATACGCATGGTGGGCAGGGGGCGGGGCTCACGCGTGAGCTGCAGCCGCGCCTGCTCTAGGTGATTGTTGTAGAGGTGGAGGTCACCGAAAGTGTGAATGAACTCCCGTGCCTCATAATCGCAGACCTGTGCCATCATCTGCAGCAGCAGGGCATAGCTGGCGATGTTGAAGGGAACCCCCAGAAACAGGTCACAGCTGCGCTGGTAGAGCTGGAGACTCAGTCCATGTTTTTCTCCCTCCTGCTGCGCAGGAATCACACAGAATTGGAAAAGACAGTGACAGGGAGGCAGCGCCATGCCGTCCACTTCCGCCACATTCCAGGCCGTCACCAGGTGGCGGCGGCTCCACGGGTTATTTTTCAGGCTGTCCACCAGCTTGGCAATCTGGTCAATGCTGCCGCCCTTACCATCCGGCCAGGCGCGCCACTGGGAGCCGTACACAGGCCCCAGATCGCCGTTTTCATCTGCCCATTCATCCCAGATGCTCACGCCGTGTTCCTGAAGGTAGCGTACGTTGGTGCTGCCTTTCAGAAACCAGAGCAGTTCGTAGATGATGGAGCGCAGGTGCAGCTTCTTGGTGGTGAGACAGGGGAATCCCTGCCGCAAATCAAAGCGCGCCTGCCGTCCGAACACGCCGATGGTGCCGGTGCCGGTGCGGTCTTCACGTCCCACACCGTTGGTCAGCACGTCATCCAGCAGTTCCAGATACTGTTTCATGAGAGGTGGTGAGGATTTACAGCCCGAGTGCTGCGCGAATCTGCTCCGCATAGCGGGCAGCCTTTTCCGCGAAGCTCAGTTCGGTATCTTTGTAGAGGATGCCGCGGGAAACATTGATGGTGGGGGGCGCCTGACGTGTGCCGCCGGTGAGGGCAGAGAGGTCGCCGCCCTGAGCGCCCAGCCCGGGGATAAGCAGGGGGGCATCCGGCAGCTCGGTGAGAATCTCACTGCTGGCATTGGTGAGCCCCACAACCATGCCCACTTCCGTGGCGCTGTTTTCTGCGCGGGAGCGTTCCACCATGTCGCCTACCAGCTGGTAGACTTTCCGGCCATCAGCCAGGATTTGGCGCTCCACGTCGGCTGCACCTGGGTTCGTGGTGACAGCCAGCAGGTAGACCGCCTTGCCCGGGCGGTCCAGGAAGGGCGCAAGAATATCGTAGCCCATGAAAGGATTGAGCGTCACGGCATCCACATCCATGCGGTCAAAGTATGCCTGAGCGTAGTATTTCTGCGTTTCGCCGATATCGCCGCGCTTGGCATCCAGAATCACGGGGATGTGCTTGGGCATATCCGGCAGCAGCTCCTCCAGCAGTTGCAGCCCGGGCAGCCCCATGGCCTCAAAGTAGGCAATATTGGGCTTGTAGGCAGCGGCGTAGGGGGCAGTCTCCTCCACCACCTTGCGCAGCCAGTCTGCCAGCTCGTTCATGTTTTCCGTCTGCGGACGGGGATCCAGTCCCACACACAGCGCAGAACGCGTCTCCTTGATTCGTGCCGAGAGTTTTTCCGTGAATTTCATAGCTCACGCCGATTCTAGCAGAAAAAGTATCAGGACTCAAGCTTATTCCCCTTTCGGTTTGGTTGTTACGGATGTCACGGATGTTCCGCTTGTCTGACGGAGGGAAGTGCCTCAAAGCGTCTGATATCATCGGCGGGCAGCATGTAGAGCGGGGATCCCAGACGGAACTCGCGTTTGTAGTCTTCTGCGTGTTCACTTGTCCCGAATCCGGCTGTCAGCATGAGATCGTCCGTTTTTTCTCCCTTTTCGTTCAGGAACTCCAGGTCGATGAAGCGAAAGTAGTTGGCATGCGACATGGTTTGGAAGGCCTCCTGCTGCTTGTCCCAGGCTTTTCGACAGAGGGCGGGCATGTCCTGCAGGTGGGGGATGATTTCACGCACCGTGGCGAGTTCCTCTGCGCTCAGCGGGATGATGGTGTCGCTCTTGCCTGCGTAGGCATGCATGATGCGAATCTGCGCACCGGCGGCTTCGGCAGCGGCTCTTTTCAGTTTTACCAGCGATTCGTTTTCCTTTTCGCAGCGCTCGACGTATTGGGCATATTCTTCATCGCGTTTTCGGGCTTCCTGCCACTGCTCCGCGAGCTGGCAGGAGCTGAACAGCAGGGAACTGAGGACCAACAGAGTTGAACAGGCAGTTTTCATGGTGTGGGTGAGGGTGTTTGTTAATTGATGCGGAGTTTATAGCATATCTAGCATGCAAATACAAGATGAGATTTTTATCTGTCGGCTTTTGCTGTGGATTGCGTAAGTTTTATGCCGGAATGACTGATTTATCCGGGGTAGATAGCTGAAAGGTCTTGACCGAACGGGTGTTTTATCATAAAAAAGGGTTATGCGCATTGTCATGATGGCAACCGGGGATATTGCAATCCCCACATTTCAGGCATTGGAGAAAACGGGTGAGCTGGTGGGGCTGGTGACGCAGCCGGATCGCCCCGTGGGGCGGCACATGGTGCTGACTCCCCCCCGTATCAAGGTATGCGCGGAAGAAGCGGGGGTGCCCGTGCTCCAGCCGGAAAAGATGCGCGATGCTGCGGCGGTGCAGGCGCTGCGCGATTTGCAGCCGGATATTGTGGTGGTGATGGCATACGGTCAGATTCTGTCGCAGGAGGTGCTGGATGTTCCGGCGCTCGCCTGTATCAACGCACATGCCTCTCTGCTGCCCCGTCATCGCGGTGCGGCCTGCATTCAGGCGGCGATTGAGGCCGGTGATGATGAAACTGGTATCACGGTGATGCATGTGGTGAAAAAGCTTGATGCCGGCGATATCATCTGCCGCTCCGTCATTCCGCTGAAGGGGCGTGAAACCGCGGAATCCCTGCATGATGATTTGGCACAGCTGGCACCCTCCGTGGTGCTGGAGGCTATTGAGGGACTCCGCAACGGCACCGCCGAGCGCGTGGAGCAGGACGAGAACCTGATGACCTATGCCCCCAAGCTGCTGCGTGAAGATGGTCGCATTGACTGGAACCAACCCGCCTTCCAGGTGGCGCGCAAGATTCGTGCCTATCATTCCTGGCCCGGTACGTTTACCATTTACCCCTCCGTCCACAAGGGCGTGGATAAAGCGCTCAAGATTTATCCCCCGGTGGATGTGTTCACCCGCTACAAGAAACCCTCCGGTTGTCGTCCCGGCATGGTGTTGGAATCCGGCCCGGAGGGGATGATTGTTTCCTGCGGTGGCAGCCGCGGCGGGGCTATCCGTATCATGACCATGCAGCCAGCCGGCGCGCGCAAGATGAATGCGGAAAGTTTCTTTGCCGGGCACAGGATTATGCCCGGTGCCATTCTGGGCTTGCCCTCCGAGCAATCATAATGGCGCATACGCCCCGCCGGAGCTTGGCTGTACCCTCCGGTACGAATGATTCAGAGCGTGTGAACAAAAAAATCACCCTGCCACAACATGCGCGGCAGGGTGATTTTTTTGCCATGAAAGACCCGATTACTTGCGGCGGCGGCGTGCAGCCAGCGCGGCGAGTGCCAGCAGGCTCAGCGTGGCCGTGGTCGGCTCGGGAACGGCGGCTGTGCCCAGCTTCACGTCACCGTTTTCATTGTACTCCAGCACGGCAGTACCCTTGAAGTTGTTGTTTTCGTCCAGCAGCGTGACTTTATAGCCGGAGTAGGTATCGTTAGCGGCTCCGGAGAAGAGTACTACTTCAGAGATATCTGCGTCTCCCAGAGTCAGAGCAATGCTGCTGATGCCGGAGAGCACCAAATCGTTCCCTCCCAAATTGATTGTTTTGTAGTCAGACTCGGAAGGATCGGAAAAAAAGTCAGGACCGAAAATCAGTACGGCATCGCCGTCCAGAATCATATCCCCGGTCATGGTGAAACCACCCTCCACCTGAATTTTACCTCCGGTGGCTGTGATGCCGGCTATTGTGCTGTCGTCTGCTGCCACCAGCGTGCCGCCGCTCATGTTGACGGAAGCGTTGATGATGCCGCTGCCGCTCTGCTTGATTTCGCTGATTTCAGAGGAGGCATCGCCGGACTGGGTAATGGTGCTGTCCCCGTAGTCGGAGAGGATGTGCCAGGAATGATATCTGCTGCCATCGGTGGAGATGTTCATGGTGACACCGCTCTGGTTGATGTTCAGACCACCCACAGAGGCTGTTTTGCCGTTAACAGTCAGATTACCGGCTGTCTGCGTAATCTGGGAACTGGCGATTTCTGCGCTATCGGCTCTGGTAAGACTGCCCCAACTGTAACTCGGGTTGATGAAGTTAATGGAACCGAAACTGGTGAACACACGGGTATCATCTGCCCCGTTATTGGAATCCAGCTGGTTGAGGTTGATGACAGTGTCGCCGCCGTTGATATTGAGAGCCTGTTTGATACGTACCTGTTTGGAGTCTTTGTCCTCATAGACAAAATGATTGTTGCCGGATTGTACCTTGTTATGCAGACGGACATCGCCGCTGTTGACTTCCAACACATTCACGGAAGCATTCTGTACCCGGAATACGTGGCGGTAGGTGATGCCTGCGGCTGGTAGTGAGCGATGAGAAAAATAGGTGAAGAAGCTTGCTTGTGAACGGTTAGGGAAGCCGGGGTTGAGATGCGTGTGCTGATATGCAGAGAACTGTTTCTCTATTCAGTACGCGACCGAATGGATGCAAATCAGGCATCCCTCCGGGTGGAAGGATGCCTGATGCTTTGAGAAAAGCGGGTGTGGTAAAGGTTTATTTCACCAGCGTGTGACCGGTCATTTCAGCGGGTTGGGGAATGCCGAGCAGGTGCAGCAGGGTGGGGGAGATGTCAGCAAGAATGCCGTCTTCCATGGTGATGCTGTCTTGATCGGGACCGCAGTAAATGAGGTCTACCAGATTAGTGGTGTGGGCAGTGTTGGGGGAGCCGTCCGGGTTAATCATGTTCTCACAGTTGCCGTGGTCGGCGCAGATGAGACAGCAGCCGCCCAGTTCACGAATCTTGGTTACGCACTTCTCCAGCGCCTTATCCACCGCCTCACAGGCAGCGATACCGGCTTCCAGATATCCGGTGTGACCCACCATGTCAGGGTTGGCAAAGTTCATGATGGCAATATCGTAGTTGGCGATGGCATCCACGAACTTGTCGGCCACCTCGCCCACGCTCATCTGGGGCTTCTCGTCATAGGTGGCCACCTCACGGGGGGAGGGAACGAGGATGCGGTCTTCGCCCTCAAACTGCGTCTCCACACCACCGTTGAAGAAGAAGGTGACGTGAGCGTATTTTTCCGTTTCCGCGATGCGGAGCTGCTTGAGTCCGGCGGCGGAAATGACCTCACCGAGGATGTTGGTGAGCTGTTCCTGCTCGAATACCACGGGCGTGGGGTAGCAGGCCTCGTATTCCGACATCGTGACGTAGTTCACCTTCGGCTGTGCCTCGCGGTCAAAGCCGTCGAAATCATCATAGATGAAGGCTCGGGAAAGCTCGCGGGCGCGGTCGGCACGGAAGTTGAAGAAGTACACCACATCATTATCGCGCACGCGCTGGGTGTTGCCCTCACAGAAGATACCGGGTTTCAGGAACTCGTCCGTGATGCCCTCTGCATAGCATTTTTCGGCATACTCGGCGGGAGTGCAGCTGCACTGCTCACCGCGCCCCAGCACGATGGCATCCCAGCCGACTTTCACGCGATCCCAGCGCTTGTCGCGGTCCATGGCATAGAAACGCCCCACCACGGTGGCGATTTTGGCACCGTAGGGAGCCACGGCATCCTGAAGCTGCTGCAGGAATCCGGCACCGCTCTTGGGGTCGGTGTCGCGCCCGTCTGTGATGGCGTGGATGAAGATATCCTTCACTCCGGCCTCTGCGGCGATGCGCACCAGACCGATAAGGTGGTCAATGTGGGAGTGTACACCGCCATCGGAGACCAGCCCCATGAGGTGCAGGCGGGTGCCTGCGGCCTTGGCAAAGGCTTCTGTGATGACCGGGTTCTTTGCAAGGGAACCGTCATTGATGGCGTTGGTGATGCGGCAGAGATCCTGGAACACGACGCGACCGGCACCGAGGTTCAGGTGACCCACTTCGGAGTTGCCCATCTGGCCGTCCGGCAGGCCGACATCCTGACCGGAAGCGCCGAGCATAGTGTGCGGACAGGTGGCCAGCAGCTTGTCGGTAAAGGGAGTGTCGGCCAGTACGGTGGCATCGCCGGTTTGTTTGGCAGCCTCGGGACCCCGGGGATTGCGTCCCCAGCCGTCGCGGATAATGAGTACTACGGGTTTGTTTGCCATATTATTGTATTGTTGTTTAAAATGGAAGAAAGATTCAATCAGCGCATGTCCAGCACGGGGACGAGCAGAGGTTCATCCGGCCCGGTATACTTGGAAAGCGGGCGGAAGAGGGTGTTATCCTCCAGCTGCTCCAGTATCTGTGCCACCCACCCGGCCGTGCGGGCAATGGCGAACAGCGTGGTAAACATGCGGGTGGGAATACCCAGACTGTAATACACCGTGGCAGAGTAGAAATCCACGTTGGCGTTGAGATTCTTGCGGGCGCGCATCATCTTGGCTATCATGTCGCTCATGCGAATCCATTTCGGTTCACCGATGGTCTGGGTGAGGCGGATGGCGATGCGGCGCAGCTGCGGAGCGCGGGGATCAAGCGTGCGGTACACGCGGTGCCCCATGCCGAAAATCTTTTCGCGGTTGGCGAGCTTCTCGTTGATGTAGGCTTCCACATTGTCCTCGCTGCCGATTTCCTTGAGCATCTCAATGACGGCTTCGTTGGCTCCGCCGTGCAGCGGCCCCTTGAGCGTGCCGATAGCGGCGGTGATGGCAGAATACATGTCCGACAGAGTGGAGGCGGTCACGCGTGCTGAGAACGTGGAGGCATTCATGCCGTGGTCAGCATGCAGAATGTAGGCTACATCCAGAATGTGGGCTTCCTGCGGGTCGGGTTCCGTGCCTTTGAGCAACCAGAGAAAGTGGGAGGCTTCATCCAGATCCGTGCGGATGGGGGGCAAATCCAGCCCCTGGCAGATGCGGTAGTAGTATGCCGCCATGACGGGAATCTTGGCGATGAGAGACAGCCCGATTTCCTTCATCTGAGAAGGGTCTTTAGTGCGGTCGTCATACATGCCCAGCATGGAGACCGCCGTGCGCAGGGCACTCATGGGGCGAGCTGTCTTGGTGGCAGACTTGAAGAAGTCCAGTATAGGCTGGGGCAGCTCCCGGTCATGACGCAGACGCAGTTTGAGCCCTTCCAGTTCTTCCCGGTTGGGAAGGCGCTTGTTGAGCAGCAGGTAGATAACCTCCGAAAAGCTGCAAAGATCTACCAAGTCTTCAATTTCATAACCGCAGTAGAGGAGGCGTCCTTCCTCACCGCGAACATCGCTCAGCCCGGTCTCGTTGGCGATTACGCCTTTAAGCCCCTTGGAAAAGATGGGTTTCTGCGGTGTCTGGTTGTCATTCATGGTCTGTATCGGTAAAGAGATGCAGGCTGTTCAGGCCGCCTGCGGAGCCGTTGTAAATGTTGCAGAGCAGGGCATGTCTGCCAGCGCTCTGCCGCTGTCTCAGCAGGTGGCGTACCAGGCATCCTCCAGCTCGCCGAAGGTCTTGATTTCCACGTCCTCACGGGCTTCCAGCCATGCTTTAACCGCCTGACGCTGAGCCTCGGAGGTTTGCGTGGGGTCAACGGACGTAGCGAAGATGTGGCAACCATTTTCGGTGATGTTGCCATCGCAGTTCAGCCCGTTGGCCTCAATGCAGTTCTCCACGAAAGCGTGCAGGAACTGCTCACACTCGGGAGCTTCCACATCGCCCTTGTAATCAAAGGAAAAACCAAAGCAGAGTTCCTTGAACTCGCCCACGCGATACTTCTTGCGGAGTCTTTTCTTCATGGTGCACTTATTTTACACAATCTTGGCACGCGTGTCAACGCAATTCCTGCGCGGGAATGCCGAATGCGAGTTGTAAAATCAAATGCGACACCGGAAAGCGCCCCAAACAGTCACCATAGGTGCCTAAACTGCTCTAGCAGGATGGGGGTGCGGGGGAAGGACGGCAATGAGTCCTTACCCCGTATGCCGCGATGAAACAAAAAAGAGGTGCTTTTCGGTGTTGTAGGTGGCATAATGCCTGTGAAAACTTAACTACAAACAACACTTAATGATGATGAAAAGCACCCAAGAAGATTGGGGTGCTCTCTCTAGAAAAAG
>JAZNLU010000002.1:0-6981 GCA_045579245.1 Akkermansia sp. | reverse complement strand
CCATAGCTGCCTCACCTCGTGCGCTTTGGCCTTCTATTCGGTTCTTGTTCATCCTGTCTGTGTTTCGCCTCCGGCTTCCTTCCCACCCCACATTACTGTGACGCAGTTGCCTTTGGCTATTTGATTCCGCCCTGTCAGCGGTTCATTGGGGACTTTCACCCCAGTTGCGTGTCATGCCTGACGTAATCGAGTAGGGGGTTTTCGCCCCCTCTCACACCACCGTACGTGCCATTTATGGCATACGGCGGTTTCCAATCAGCGTTTGAGGAGTTGATAAAACGAGATATATCCCTCTGCTCTCAACCATGCGTTATCCATAATGATGTTCGCGGGTTGCGAGCGAGCTATCCTCCACCACCGGGTCCCCATTGCAACTATTCCGCTCCATAACTTACGCTTGGCTCCCAGATTTTCCAGGAATCGGCGTATGCCTTTGGGGTGTTTGCACTGTTTGAGGCGCAGGCACCGCAGTCTGCGGCGTGTCCATTCATCGAGTTCCTGACATAGTTTATTGATTGCCGCCAGTTTGAAGTAATTTGTCCATCCCCTTATCACAGGGATGAGTTCTGATATTACTTCGCGTAAGGGAGTCGGGCGCGTTCTTCGGGTTATTATCCGTATTTTCGCCTTTAACTTCTTCACGCTTGCCGGGGCTATTCTCAGCTTACCCTCCACTCCTATGATGTAGCCGAGATAGACGCAGTTCCACACCTTGTCCACCTTGCTCTTCTGTTGGTTTACCTTGAGTTTCAGTTCCTCTTCGATGTAGCGACTGATACTTACCAGCACACGTTCTCCTGCTTCCATTGTTCTCACGAAAATGATGCAGTCGTCTGCATAGCGGCAAAAATGCAGCCCGCGTTTATCCAATTCCCTGTCAAGGTCGTCCAGCAGTACGTTGGCGAGCAGTGGTGAGAGTGGGCCGCCCTGTGGCGTTCCCTGTTCCCTTTTCTGCTTAATGCCTTCGTTGTCCATCATTCCCGCCTTGAGCATTTGGCGGATGTAGTAGAGCACGCGTTTGTCTTTGATACGACGTGCCAGTCTCGACATCAGGATGTCGTGGTTGACCTTATCAAAGAACTTTTCCAAGTCAAGGTCTACGGCTACTTTGTAGCCTTGCTCCACATACGCAGAGCCAGCCTTGAGTGCTTGGTGTGCACTTCGATTCGGTCGGAATCCATAGCTCGATTCGCTCATTTGCGGGTCGAGTATAGGGGTGAGCACTTGCACAAATGCCTGCTGCACCAGTCGGTCTATCGCCGTTGGTATGCCCAGTTGCCGCCGTCCGCCATTCGGTTTAGGGATGCTCACTCCCTTTACCTCCTGTGGTTGGTAGCTGCCGTTGAGTAGGTGCTCTCTCAGTTCTGCCATGTGAGTGTTAAGCCATCGCTCCAGTTCTTCTACGGTCATGCCGTCTATCCCCGGGGCTCCCTTGTTGCTCTTCACTCTCTGGCATGCATGCTTGAGATTGTAGAGGTGTGCTATATTCTCGAGTATGCGCTCCTCCCAGTTCAGTTCCTCCCTCCACGCCGCGAACGCTTGTTGCTCCCGCTGTGGCGCAGCTGTGGGGGTCGCACCCTCGCCGCTTCCATGTGGGCGCACCTCCCCCGATGAAGTGTCAAAGTCGAACTCCATCTGGTATAAGGTGTCTTGGTTCTGCCTCTCCACGTTCATGAGTTTCAGGCTGTACTGTGCTGTGTTGGATTTCGGCCTTCCCCACCAAGGGTTGGGTACTATGCCTCTGCTGACTACCTGCTTCCGGGCGTTTCTTCCCCGTTACCCTTTCAGGCCTTAGTAGGTTCTCACCGAATATGATTATGCTACTTTCCTCCCGCGCCGTCTGCATCTACCTTATGGACTCTTGATGATGTATCGGATTTCGGCACTTTAGGCAACCTCGTCCATCCATCCGGCCTTATATGCAGTTCCTGTTCGTACAGTCGGGATTTCCCCTCGAACTTCCTTTCCCACGGTTTGTTACCTCCCCGCAGTTGTTCTTCAGGTCTGGGATTCCGCATCATCGCGGCTCCGCGCGGACTTTCACCGTAGTGCGCATATCGCGTCGGTCGTACCTAAAAAAACGCTGCCACCCGGGAGAGGTGGCAGCGTTGGAAATTGACTCAGCGGTCAAACAGGATTTACTTGCGGCGGCGACGGGCAGCCAGACCGGCCAGAGCCAGCAGACTCAGCGTAGCCGTGGTCGGCTCCGGTACGGCGGGAGTCGGCGTTGAAATATCGCGAGTCACTCCGTTGGCTGTGAATGTAGCGGATTTAACATCGAAGCCGAAAGATTTTCCGTTATTTGTGTAAATATCGGGCATTTCATACGTTGATGCGTCTAAAGCGCTATCACCGGTAATCGTAAAGTTGGCAATCTTCACTGCTCCCTTTGTGATGGTGATGGTATCTACCAGATTTGCGCGAGCAATTGTAAAAGTCACCCCTTCCTGATTACCGGCACTACCCAAAGAGTAGAACCATCCCTCAACCCCCTGAGCAACAGAACCGGTTGCTTCTGAAGTGTTGCTGGAAGCATATGTGCTGGAGGAGGTGACCAAACTGCCTCGATCATTTGTGCCGCTATTGTCAAACGCTAAATACTGACCGGCCTGTGTGAACAAACCCCAATTTTTTGCACTTGTCAGAGTAATAATCATACCAGAACGGTAACCGACATTACCGGCGTCACTATCAGTAGCCTGCGGCCATGCACCTAACGTAAAAGTGAGAGTGTAATCATCACCCGCCTGATATAAGGTGTCTGAAATAGCATTTGTATACCAAGTGCCGAACTCATCATTTGTGAAATCGGCAGCAAACGCTACGCCGCTCAAAGTGAGCAATGCAATAATCGTCTTTTTCATTTGTATTGTCTTTTCTATATGTTTGTTGTTTTACAGCGAGCAGCCCGGGGATACCCAGTTCTACGCGCGTCGGAACGCTGAGAGACCCGCGCTCGCCGGGGGCGAGTATATCGCATTTCGAATGCGATGCTGCGGGAGGATATGAATAACACGAACTGTTTCTGTGATTCAGCACGCTTTCTTTTTCTTCTATTTTGAAAAAAATTACTTGACAATATGAAATAGCAAAGTACAATGAAAGCACGGATCGGGAGTGCTGCCAGTTGCGGTGCGTTCTGAGTAATCAGACCTGGTTCGCTTTTTTTTTACCTATGCACTTGCTTTATCTTGATGATTCCGGCTCCGTATCGGATAAAACAGACCGCTATGTTGTCTTGGCGGGCTTTTGCGTCAATGAAAAACAGACCCATTGGATTGACAAAGGAATGAATGAGCTCGTGCGACCTTATGCAGGTGAGGATGTCTATTCCTGGGAATTTCACGGGACTGATATGCGGGATAAAGGACGCAAGATTTGGAGGATGCTTCCGTACGAAAAACGAAAAGAGATTCTATTATCTGCATTATCACTCGTCACCGAAAACAATCTACGGCTCTTTGCGGCAGTCATCGATAAAACTACCTGTTCGCCTGAAGATGACCTCACGAAACTGCTTTTTGAACAAACCACCAGTCGTTTTGATTTGTTCCTGAGCCGCATCAATTTCAAAAAGAGAACGCCCATTAAAGAAAAAGGTATTCTCATTGTGGATAAAGCAAAGAAAGAGCTCGAAATTCAAAAATTATCACTGGACTTTAAGCACCGTGGTCATACATGGGGAAAATTGAAAAATATGGCTGAAGTCCCCTTGTTCCTCGATTCTCGCTCATCCAGATTGATTCAGCTGGCCGATTTGATTGCCTTTTCGATATACCGATATTTTGAGTACGGGGATGATGAATGCTACAATCTGATTCGTAAAAACTTTGATTCAGAGTTTGGACGCTGCCACGGCTTATGGATTAAGCATTAACTGAAACTAGCTCTTATTTCCTTAAGAATCAAATCAACACCCTCTGAGATGTTGTCCGATTGCATGGTGTAAAAACGCTGCCACCCATGAAAGGCGGCAGCGTTGGAAATTGACTCAGCTGTCAGGCAGGCTTTACTTGCGACGGCGGCGGGCAGCCAGACCGGCCAGAGCCAGCAGGCTCAGCGTAGCCGTGGTCGGCTCCGGTACAACATAAGCGCTGTTCACCTTGAAGGTCAGATCTTCACCACCCTGCTGAACACCATTCATGTTGTGGTTACCACCGGTGAAGCCGGCAACCTTAACACCATCAAGGTACAGATTAGCAGCAGCAGAACCATTCTCGCCACCCAGGTAGTCCACCGAGTAAAGACCGGGAGTGCTCAGCACATAGTCATCACCCTCAGCGTCAACGAACTTGGACCGATCGGAGGAGTCCATCGTAGACTCGCTGGTGAGAACACCATCCGTCAGAGACACGCTACCACCGCGGTTCAGCGTCAGCACACCGGCGTTGCTCAGCTCGAAAGCATTCACGTTGAAGCTATTGCCGTTGACTTGATAGTAGGCCAGCAAGATATCATAGTCACCGCTGACGGTGCTATCCTCAGTGATAACGAACTGGAAATCAAAGGCACCGGCATACAGGTTACCACCTTTGGGGAGAGTCGTGTCTTCCCACACCGTTGTAGCGGAAGCCACACCGGCGAGAGCCATAAGAGCGATAATCGTCTTTTTCATTTGTTTTGTCTTTTCTATCTGTTTGTTGTTTTACAGCGAGCAGCCCGGGGATACCCAGTTCTACGCGCGTCGGAACGCTGAGAGACCCGCGCCGCGCTCGCCGGGGGCGAGTATATCGCATTTCGAATGCGATGCTGCCCGCCTTTACTAATTGATTTTTTCAGGACATGCAAATATAAACAAAACCCTTCCCTTTGAGCTGGCAATATAACTTCATATAAAATCTTTTACGCGGAAATAGAGTTGAACATTTAGGGCAAATTAGGGCAAATTGCCCTAATTTGCCCTAATCGCTTGACTTTTCCCTAATTCTTCGTATACTGCTACTGAGAAGCAATCCAGTTATGTCATCCATCAACCTGACAGAGAACAACATCCTCGAATACAAGCGCGAAATTCCCTCAGATGATCGTAAGTGGCTCAAGACCGTTGTCGCTTTTGCCAACGGGAAAGGAGGGCAGATTATCTTTGGGATAGATGATGAAACTCACATGGTAGTGGGGATTGATATTGAAAATATTGCGCGCACCGTTGATCGTATCACGGACATTATTCTGAAAAATTGTACTCCTCAAATCATACCGGATGTGCGAGTCGATATCATGGCGGACAAGTATGTCGTTGTTGTGGAAATTAAGCCCGGACAAAACACACCGTATTATTTAACAAAACAGGGTATAGAAGATGGCACCTATGTGCGGGTGGCAGCCTCGACCCGACTGGCAGAGCCGCATGTTCGCATGGAATTACTGCTTCGCAGCAAGGGAATGACATACGACCAACACATTGCTTTTCACCAACCTCCGGCTACTGAGCAAGAAATACGCCAGCTGTGCGCTGTGGTAACCCAACAAAACAAAAAGCAAATAGAAGTAACCAGAGAGCACCTTATCAGTTGGGGGGTGCTGATGCCGGACACAAACGGGCAACTGCTCCCAAGTGTCACATTCTGCCTGTTCGCCCGCCCTGCCGCTCTTCATTTTTCAAGAATACAATGTGCCGTCTTTTTGAGCCACGATCGTAGTCATTTTCTTGACAGTCGGGAATTGACAGGACCTGTTCATGAGATGGCAGAAGAAGCCATCAACTATGTCTTGAAAAATACTCGCGTAGAATACAGAATAAACGGCTTATACCGTGAGGAATTACATGAAATCCCCCTGCCTGCACTCAGAGAGATTATTATCAATTCCATCTTGCACCGTAATTATCTATCCCCATCATTCATTCAAATATCCATCCATCCGGACAGAATAGAGTTCTTTTCACCCGGTGCGTTACATGGAAGCATGACAAAAGAGAGAATGTTGCAGGGAAACAGCTCATCTTTGCGTAATCCACAGCTGGCAGATATACTCCACCGCATGAATATCGTGGAACGCTGGGGATCAGGCATAGGGCGAATTTTTGCAGCATACAGGGAACGGAACATGGCAATTCCCGAATATGATGTTGATGACATGGGAATCACCGTCACCATCAGGAGGAACCAATCCGGAGATAAAGCTCAACAATATGTACACTCTGCTAATAAAGGGAAAAGAGTAAGTGTGACAGAAGAAGAAGTGTTGAGCTTCATCAGCCACCATACAGGCTGTACCTATTCTCAACTGCTGCAGGCTTTTGACATATCCCGCCGCACGCTGACTAACCGACTCAACAGCCTGATGAAGAAAGGCAAAATACAGCGTTCCGGCTCTACTCGCAACGCGAACTGGAGTTCCCTTTAACCCTGAACTTTATCCCTGAGCGTGCAAAACGCAGCAGCCTGTGATGGGCTGCTGCGTTGAAGTTATTATTGCTATGTACCCTCGTCTTACTTGCGGCGACGGCGGGCAGCCAGACCGGCCAGAGCCAGCAGGCTCAGCGTAGCCGTGGTCGGCTCCGGAACAGCGGGAGCAACAGCGTACTGAGCGTTCACCACAGAACCCATCGTCGTATCAGCATTACCGCCATTCATGTTACCGTTGTAGCTCACAGTTTCCAAAGCTGCACCGGTGGCAGATGCGCCGGCATACAGGGAAACACTCTGATTTCCATCGCCACCCACATTCACCAGCGTATAGGTTTCACCCATGCTAAGCTTGGTGGTGAACGTGGCACCGCGACCACCGGTGAAAGTAGTTGCTTCAGAGATAGCAGCAACATCAGCACTTTCCCCCACATTGGACATAGCACCATCGCCGATATACAGCGTCACTGCATCATCGCTGGCCCATGTAAGAGTAATGCCATTCGAGTTATAATTAGCAGAGCTGTAGGTGCCCCAGTAGAGAGCCAGCACGTCTGTGGTATCATCAGCGGAAAGCGCACCTTCATTAAGGGTGAACGTCAGCGTGAAATCCCCACCCCAGAAATTGCCACCG
>JAZNLU010000001.1:0-7676 GCA_045579245.1 Akkermansia sp. | reverse complement strand
CGGGTGATACCGCAGACCTGCTGGTAACGATGGACGCAGTGACGGCAACAGATGCCTACATCGGCGTGACGGGTGATATGGGCGATTGTACGCTGTCCTCACTGGCCGATACGCCGCTGACGGGCGGCTACAGGAGCGTGGACTCCGTGGAGGTTGCCCTGGACAGGACGATGCGCCTGGAAGAGGGGGCGAAGCTGACGCTGACATACTCGAGACATTCCCTGAACATCAATGGTACGCTGGTGGCCGAATATGAGGACGTGGCAGATGCCATCACCGATACGGGAGATTCCTCCTCTCTCAACATCAACAACCACGGCAAATTGCAGCTGTCGAATGCCAATATCATCGGCGGCGATATACTCAACGTCAATGCCGGCGGTGTGCTGGAGATGAACGGCGGCACGCTGGATACCCGCAGCAGCCTGGAGGTGAAGTCTGGAGCTGTTGCCACGCTGAGTGGTGTGACGGTGGCGGATTATGTCAACAACTACGGTACACTGAATGCCACGGACAGCACCTTCCAATCCTATGTCTACGTGACCAACAGTGCGAACGCCATCGCGGGCAGCGGTAACAGCTTCAGCGGTGCGGAAACCTACCGCATCGGCGGCGGGTTCACGGGGGATACCGCAGAGCTGATGCCTGCCATCGGCTCCGCTGTAGACGGTGCCTACATCGGCGTGACGGGTAATATGGGCGACTGTACGCTGTCCTCACTGGCCGATACGCCGCTGACGGGCGGCTACAGGAGCGTAAACTCCGTGAATGTTGCCCTGGACAGGACGATGCGCCTGGAAGAGGGGGCGAAGCTGACGCTGACAAACTCGAGTCATTCCCTGAACATCGATGGTACGCTGGTGGCCGAATATGAGGACGTGGCAGATGCCATCACCGATACGGGAGATTCCTCCTCTCTCAACATCAACAACCACGGCAAACTGCAGCTGTCGAATGCGAATATCATCGGTGGCGATATACTCAACGTCAATGCCGGCGGTGTACTGGAGATGACGGGCGGCACGCTGGATACCCGCAGCAGCCTGGAGGTGAAGTCCGGAGCTGTTGCCACGCTGAGCGGTGTGACCGTGGCGGATAATATCAACAACAGCGGCTCGCTCAATCTCACGAATTGTGAATGTGACGGCGTCACTGTGAATCTGAACAGCGGTTCAACGGCGGTTATCAGCGGTTGTGACAGCATCACTCAATTGACGATTTCGCTGAATTCCGATAGCACGATTGTGGGCAATGATTTCACGAACACCGTCATCGTGCTGACGGATGTGGCGGAGGGCAAGACCATCAACCTCTCCGGCAATGCCTGGGGAACGGATGATATTGCGGCGATTAAGGAGAGACTGGGTGATTACGCACAGTATGTGGTCATTGATGAGGTGCTGGCACCGGAGACGGAACACAGCATCATGGTGACCAATACGAATGATTCCGGGGAGGGCTCGCTGCGTGCCGCCATTGCGTTGCTGAACACGTATCAGACAGGGTATGATGTCTCTATTAAGTTTGCGGAAGAGTTGCAGGGTGAAACCATAGCCCTCTCCTCGAATCTGCCGACTATGCTCCGTGAAGGCATTATTGAGGGTGCCGGAATCACGCTGACGGGCGGGAATCTGACCACTCAGGTGGGGCTCACCATCCGTGACCTGACCCTGCCGGCTCTCCGCGTGGAGCAGACGGTGGATATCGTCATGGAAAACGTGGTGTTCACCGGAACGGAGGTGCTGCGTCTCAATGGCTGGACGGATACGCTGGATCTCTCCGGCATCACGGCTACGGCAGAGGGTGCATATGTGAGTGTGCTGGGCGAGGTTGGTAACAGTGTCCTGCCCACGCTGCCGGAAAGTTTGCAGAGCGGTGGCTACAGAAGTGCCGGCAATATCACGATTGCCGCAGACGGTATCCTGACGCTGGGCGATGACGTGACGCTGCGGATGCAGGCTTCTCACTATCTGCATGTGTATGGCACACTTGTGGCTGATAATGAGGAGTTGACGGATACCCTTATCGGAAATAGCGGCACCAAGGCTCTGGTAATCTATGACGGAGGCAGTGTGCAGCTGGTCAATGCCAATATCAGTGGTATGTCCGCCGTATTCCTCTATGACGGCGCAAGCCTGTCCATGACCGGAGGTGCGGTGGATGTGGAGACCTATCTGTACCTGAATCCCGGTGCAAGCGTCACGTTTGACGGCGTAACGATGAAGGACTATACCGAGAACTTTGGTACATTGGTGATGAAGGATTGCACGCTGGAGCATTATCTTAACTCTGAGGGCAGTCTGACGCTGGAGAATGTGCAGAGCAATTCCCACATATCAATCGGCGGCAGTTCGCAGCTCAACAATGTGACAGCCTTGCGTCTGGAGGTGCTGGGTGACAGTCTGGTGAGCACGGGTGAGCAGGGGATTACGCTGACGGGTGAGCAGGCTATTCAGCTCAAGGCCGGATTCAGCGGAAATGTCGGGGAGTTGTTGAGCTCTATGGTGTGGAACGCAACGGCGGAAAATGCCTATGTGGGAGTCACCGGCTCGCTGAATGATGCTGTTCTTACCGTTTTGCCGGAAACGCTTGCCGGTGGGTACAAGAGTGTCAGTCATATTGTTGTTGCCGCCGGCAAGACGGTGACGCTGGAGGAAGGAGTCTGTCTGCAGATGCAGAATGTAAGCTACGGACATGATCTTGATGTGCGCGGCACGCTGGTAGCTGAGTATGAAAGCGTAGCGGATGCTGTTGCGGGCAGCGGCACCTCAGGGAATGTGTATGTCTCTGCCGGAGGCCTTGTGAAGCTCGTCAATGCCAATATAATGGGAGTGAGCGGTGTGAACCTGCGCTCCGGCGCTGAACTGTCAATGACGAACGGTACGCTGGATACGCGCGGTAATGTCAACATCAACTCCGGTGCCACTGCAACGCTGGAAAGCGTGAGCGTGAAGGATGTCATCGAATCTTATGGCACGCTGACGCTGTCGGATTGTGATATGGAGGGCAACACCCTGCATGTGTACCGCGGTTCCTCCGCCGTCATCAACGGTTGTGAGAACATCAGCACGCTGACGGTTTCCCTTGATGCGGTGACAAGCATCAGCGGCAATGATTTCCACAATACCCGGATTGTGCTGACGGATCTGGCTGAGGGCAGAACAATCAACCTTTCCGGTAACTCCTGGGGTACCAATGATATCAATGAGGTGCTGGCTCGATTCGGTGAGTATGCTCCTTATGTCATCATTGATGACCTCGTGGCTTCGGAAAAGGAGTATTCCATCCTCGTGACCAATACGAATGATTCCGGGGAGGGCTCGCTGCGCGCCGCCATTGCGCTGGCGAACAGCTATCTGCCCGGTTATGAGGTCACCATCCGCTTTGCGGAGGAGCTGCGCGGCTCTACCATCGCTCTCGCTTCTGAGCTGCCGACCATTACCCGAGACGGTATCGTTATTGATGGCTCCGACGTGACACTGACGGGGTGGCAGCTGACGGCGCAGGCGGATATCACGCTGCGTAACATCACCCTGCCCAAGCTGCGTTTGTTCCAGGCGGCTGATGTGTTGACGGAGAATGTGGTGCTGACAGATACGGAGGTCATCCGCATCAACGGCTGGTCGGGTGCGGCGGATTTCTCCGGTATCACCGCCACGGCAGAAGATGCTTATGCGGGTATTTATGCTATCTCCGGCAATATGACTCTGCCCGTCCTGCCGGAAAGCCTCAGCAGCTATCGGAGTGTCACGAATCTGACGGTTCCCGCTGCGGGAACCATGACGCTGGAGTCCGGCGCGTGCCTGCAGCTGCAGAATGGCCACAGCCTGACCGTGGAGGGTACGCTGACTGCAGAAAATGAGACGGCGGCTGCGGCGATTACGGGCACGGATTCTTCCGGAGCCATTGTGGTGCGCAACGGCGGCAGTGTGCAGCTGACGAATGCTGATATTCACAACGTGAGCAAGGTGGATATCTATACCGGAAGCTCGCTGGAGATGACGGGCGGCACGGTGAATTCCCGCGGCAATCTGTGGATAGATGCGGGTGCAACGGCCAGCCTTAACGGCGTGACGGCTCAGGATGAAATCCGCAACAACGGCACGCTCCATATCACTGACTGTGTGTTGGAGGTGACGGTGCAGATGAACGGAAGTGCCGTGGTGAACGGTAGCGGTAATGTGTTCCATCGAGCCGAAGCGTATCGCTTGTCCCAGCGTTATGCCGGCAACACGGCTGACTTGCTTGCCACGGTGGGATCTGCCGTTGACGGGGCCTACATCAGCCTGAACGGTGAGCTGGGAAGCTGCACCCTGGTGGCAGTTCCGGCAGAGCTGCTTTCCGGCGGTTATCGCAGTAGCAATACTGTGACGGTGGTTTCCGGCAGCACCATGGCACTGGAGGAGGCTGCCTGCCTGCAGATGCAGAATGGTCACACTCTGTATGTGGAGGGTACGCTGACAGCAGAGAATGAGACGGCTGCGGCAGCGATTACGGGTACGGATTCATCTTCCGAGATTGCGGTGCGCAACGGCGGATGCCTGCTGCTGACGAATGCTGATATTCACAACGTGAGCAAGGTGGATATCTATACCGGAAGCTCGCTGGAGATGACGGGCGGCACGCTGAATTCCCGCGGCTATTTGTGGACACAGTCGGGTGCAACGGCAACCCTCAACGGCGTGACGGTGCAGGATGAAATCCGCAATAACGGCACGGTCAATATCACAGACTGTGTGCTGGAGATGACGGTGCAGATGAACGGTAGTGCTGTGCTGAACGGTAGCGGCAATGTGTTCAATCGAGCCGAGGCATATCGCCTGACTCAGCGTTATGACGGCAATACGGCTGACTTGCTTGCCACGGTGGAATCTGCCGTTGATGGGGCCTACATCAGCCTGAACGGTGAGCTGGGAAGCTGCACCCTGGTGGCAGTTCCGGCAGAGCTGCTTTCCGGCGGTTATCGCAGTAGCAATACTGTGACGGTGGTTTCCGGCAGCACCATGACGCTGGAGGAGGCTGTCTGCCTGCAGATGCAGGATGGCCACGCTCTGTATGTGGAGGGTACGCTGACAGCAGAGAATGAGACGGCTGCGGCAGCGATTACGGGTACGAATTCATCTTCCGTGATTGAGGTTCGCAACGGCGGATGCCTGCAGCTGACGAATGCTGATATTCACAACGTGAGCAAGGTGGATATCTATACCGGAAGCTCGCTGGAGATGACGGGCGGCACGCTGGATACCCGCGGCTATTTGTGGACACAGTCGGGTGCAACGGCAATCCTCAACGGCGTGACGGTGCAGGATGAAATCCGCAATAGCGGTACGCTGAGCATCAATGACTGTTCTCTGGGGTCTATCGTTTGGGTGAGAGGCGCGGCTCTTGTATCCGGCAGCGGCAATGTGTTCACCGGGACGGAGATTTATCGACTGATGGAGTACTATACCGGTAACACGGCTGATTTGCTGGCAACGATTGACTCTGCAACAAACAGTGAGGCCTACATCAGCCTGAACGGTAATCTGGGCACCTGCACATTGGCCGCTATCCCGTCAGGGTTGCTCGGCGGCGGATATCAGAGCAATGGAGACGTGTATGTGGCCGCCGGTGCGGAGATGACGCTGGAAGAGAATGTCTGCATCCGGATGCAGGATGGGAACCGCCTGTTTGTGGATGGCGTGCTGGTGGCGGAGAATGAGACGGTGGCAGATGCCATTGTCGGCAGCTCTGCTTCCGGGGTTTTGTCTATTCGTGAGGGTGGCAGCCTGAGCCTGAAGAATGCCAATCTGGTCGGGTTGAACTATGTTCTCGTATCAAATGGCAGCATGGAGATGACGGGCGGCACGCTGGATACCCGCAGCAGCCGCCTGGAGGTGAATTCCGGGGCTGTCGCGACCCTGAATGGCGTGACGGTGAAGGATACCATCAACAGCTATGGCGCATTGAGCCTCACCAACTGTGAATTCGACTCGACTAGGGTGAATGTATACAGCGGTTCGTCAGCGGTTATCAGCGGTTGCGATACTATCAGCCAACTGACGATTTCTCTGAATTCCGACTGCACGATTACCGGCAATGATTTTACCAACACGGCTATCGTGCTGACTGATCTGGCAGAGGGCAAGACCATCGACCTCTCCGGTAATGCCTGGGGAACGGATGATATTGCTGCCATCAGAGAACGCCTGGGCGAATATGCTCAATACGTGGTGATAAATGATGTTGTTCCCCCGGAGGAGGAACACAGCATCCTGGTGACCAATACCAATGATGCCGGAGAGGGGTCACTGCGTGCCGCTCTTGCGCTGCTGAACACCTACCAGCCCGGTTTTGAGGTTACGATTAAGTTTGCAGAAGAGTTGCAGGGTGAAACCATTGCCCTCTCCTCGAATCTGCCCACTATTACCCGCTCCGATGTCATCATTGAGGGCGCCGGAGTTACCCTGACCGGCAGACCTTTGGATATTCAGTCAGGAGTGACGCTGCGGAATCTTACGTTGCCAGAGATTTATCTCACCAACGAGGCTTCTCTGGTGACGGAAAATGTGAAGCTTACAGCAACGGAAGCTATCCGCTTCAATAATTGGTCCGGCAACGCTGATTTCTCCGGTATCACGGCCACGGCCGATGGTGCTTACATTGCCGTGTCAGGTTCTTTGAGAGATTGCACTCTGCCGTCTGTTCTGGGAGGAACCCTCCTTCCATACAAGTTGGTGGGTGATACGACCATTGCAGCCGACTCAGAGGTGATTCTGGAGGATAGGCTTACCATGGACATGCAGGGGTGCCATCTTAGCGTCGAAGGCTCCCTGACTGCTCATTACTCAGAAGCAACCGATTGGCTGACCACGACGGGGGATTTTGCCTATCTGGATATCAGAAACGGTGGTGTTTTGAGTCTCGAGAATGCCTCCATCAAAATCGGCTCCGGCAGTCTGTGGGGGCAGGTGCATGTGTACGACACATCGAAACTGCTCATGAAGGGTGGCGAGCTTTTTGCCAATCACTACAATGTACTGATTGACAAGGGCGGTCAGGCGCAACTGAGCGGAACTCATCTGCGAAGCTCTGTCACCAACAACGGCACACTCACACTTGATGGGGCAACTGTCTCTGCTGTTATCACGAATAATGCATCACTGCATGCTTCGAATTCGGAATTCCAGACATATCTCTATGTGTCGAACAGTAATGATGTACACGGCAGCGGCAACAAATTCACCGGTGAGGTGGCCTTCCGTATCGGTGACACTTTCACCGGCAGCACGGCTGCGTTGCTTTCCCTGGTTGACTCAGCGGTAGAGGGCGCCTACATTGGGGTTGGAGAGCTGGGAGACTGCACGCTTGTTGGTGTGTCGGGGACTCTTTCCGGTGGGTACAAGAATGTCGGTTATTATGCCGTTACGGTTGCTGCCAACAAGACAGTGACGTTGACGGAGGGTGCCCGCTTGCATATGAGTGGCGCTTATCTCATTGTCAAGGGCAAGCTGGTGGCTGAGTCCGAGAACGAGGTAATTACTATCACTGGTAAGTCGCAGGGCGGCACGCCGGCCAATCTGTATGTTGAGAACGGCGGACAGATGCAGCTGAAGAATGTCGATGTGGCTCTTAGTAGTGCCTACCTGAGTTCGGGTGCGACGTTGGAAATGACGGGAGGTACTCTGGATACAGGC